>JBGAKI010000096.1:0-8307 GCA_044224525.1 Polyangiales bacterium
ACCAAACCAGGCCGGTAGCACCAAGATAGCAAACCAGTTCAGACTGTACGCCATCATGTTTTTCTTTGCGACGGCCTTGTCATAAAACGCGGCTGGCGTTTTTGAATCAGCGCCACAATACGCGATGAAGATGTGTTTAGGGATCCATGTTGACGGGTCTCGCACGTTGGTTGTTGCCATGCACTAAGGCTAAGATACTCAAATAGATGTGTCTATCTTTTGGTCGCGTTCTGCGACGATTCGAGGAAACCTCCCATTTGCAGCCTTCTTGACCGATGGAATCCTTGTGCGAGAACAACCTAATGCAGCACAGGCCACGGTTTTATCGTTTACTCACGGTTTGCCAATGTGTCGCTGGTTGAAGATTATTTCGCGGCGCTAACGCAACGCTATGCAAAACCCATCTACTGGGGATGTCATAACATCGACTACTACAACGAGCGCGAGACACCCTACGACGTTACGCGGATTCGCGAACACATCGGGCCTGAGCAGACGATGGTGTTCAATGCCATGCTGGCGCTGTTTTATGCAGGCGAGGCGCTTAAAGCGGGCACGGAAGCGTGCGATAAGTCGCCCTTGTATATCTGGGACAAAGGCCGCACGGATGTCATCACTGGGCCCCTTGAAGACAGGCTGATCATCGACCATGCCGACAACACCATCAAGCACTCGTCGGAGTTTAGCGGTACGAAATTGCTCATCGCACCACGGGAACGTCCACCGCGCGGTGCGCCGGTGCTTGATCCTGTCATGTCCGATGGCGCCGTATGTCCCGGCGCGATGGTTATCGAACAACTCCACAGCGCCCACGCCTATGAATATGTTTTGCGCATGGCGCGTAAATACTGCAAAGACGATTGCCCACAATAATGTTGGGCAGATTGTGTTTTGAAAAGATTGTAACCTAGGGTATATCGCTAGGGCGTCATGGCAGAAGCTAAGTATCTGAAGCTCGCTTCTTTTTTAATTGCGAGTGCACTGGTTGGGTGCACGAACCTTCCTTCACGAGGGTTTGAAAGCAGCCATCCGCCGGCGGCTGCTCAAACCATCCCTTGTTTGTCGACGAAGCGCAGCCAGCGTGTGTGGTCGATGCGACATGTGATCGCATCGCCGTCGCGCGCACGCGAAACGGGGCAAACCATTCAAGCCTTACCAACGGGATCGTTTTTAGCGACTTACTCGAGCTATGATGTGAAGAACGCGGATGACCCGAATCAATTTGTTGCACTTAACACAAAAGACACAGGCTGGAACCAGCCCCTGGGTTTTACCGCGAGTTATGTGCGCGTGTTTCCCATTGACGCTTATGGCAATCTTATCATTGTGTTGATTCGATACCCTAATGCTGGACAGGTGCAGTTGTTCTACCGAAGTTATGCCAGCGCCACACAGGTTTGGAGTGACGAAGAGCCCCTTTCTGATGTAATGGACGCTTCGTCCAATCAAAACGAACCCTTTGTACTGGCATCGAACAACGGCTTTGCGGTGCTCACTTGGGAATCGAAGAAGGTTATCTGGGCGAGGCGTTTTGTGCCTGGGCAAGGCTGGATCGACATCGAACGCATCACTCCGACCGATGCATTTTTTATTAATCCGGTGCCCGCCGTCAATGCGAATGGGCACGTTGCGATGGTGTTTGATCAATCGGACATGACACATTCGATTTTTACGCGCGAGTTTAACGGCACTGACTGGGGCGATGCGCGTCAGATTACCGCTGCCGGCATTGCGGGTCACAAGAACATCACCGTTAATGAAGCCGATGCCGTCTTTGTTGGATGGAGTGCTTACGACGCGTTCAACTCAGTCAGTGGCTTTCGCTTTAGCACGTATAAAATGGGTGACCTATCGACGGTCCCTACAAGCAGCTGGGTGTCGAATCTTTGGCCGGCACCCTCGACTCATGCGTGGGATTTTGCCGTATTGCCAACAGGCGCAGTGATGTTTTTGTGGGCGCAAGGCAAAACCAATGACAGTAACTCATACGTCTATTCGCGTTTGCGAAGAACAGACGGCACCTTTGAGAGTGCTTATGATTTCGCTTATAGTGGTTCACCAGAACGACAAAGTGTTGCCATCACCGCCAACAACGCGGGTGTTGTCATGGCGGCGTGGGATCGCGTTTCAGGATCTGGCCAATCACAGTATGAGCTTGTGGGCGGCTTTTTTAACGAGGCGAGCAATTGGTATGATCTTAAGGTGGCAGCGGGTGTGTCGACGGGTTCGTTCTCGTTTATCAACTTAAAGGTGGCGCTCGATTGCGCGAATAATGGCGCAATCAGTTGGGATGAAAGCTTTGATCTGTTTCCCGTTCCGGCAAGCACGCCCTACTACGTCGACTACCAATAAACGACCTTTTCTGACCATTGACGCTTCGGTTTGAGTGTTGCGCTTTGAGCCGGCAACGCCCTGAGATGTTAGGGGTTATTGTCAACGAGACGGTCAGAGACCAACCTCTTAGACGATGCTAAAGCGGTTAAGGCCGCTTTTACTCGACTTGCTTTTACATCAAATCGCGCGCTCGATGGAAGCGACGGCACCAATGCTGCTTATAATATTTGGTTGATCGGCGCCAACGGCGCCGGACTTAAGCGCGTGACCAATGGCGCCAACGCGTCCGCTTTCGCGCCGCAATGGTCGTATGATGGCACACGACTGGTGTTCATGTCGCAACGCAAACTGGATGGTAGCGATCAAATGGTCGCCCAACGGCGAACAGATTATTTCTCTCTCTTATCGATCGCTTGACGGCACAGACAGTGCTATCGCCGGCGCAAATATCTGGGTCGTCAACGCCGATGGCTCTGATCTTAAGCCGCTAACGCATACCACTGCCAAGGATGTCGTTGATGCACAAAACGCCCAGTGGTCGCCCGATGGAAAACATGTCGCCTTCACAAGTTCGCAAACGCAGGATAACGTCAATGCGACAGGCGCGAGTAATATTTGGTTAATCGATGCGAATGGCACGAATCTTCATTCGGTTGTGACTTCAGCCGCATCGACTGTTGGCGCCTTCTGTTTGTAGACCAAACTGATTGTGCTTTTCGTTACAACATATGTTTTTTGCGACTGTTGACGTCGGTTGCGATTGTGCGTACGCTGGACGAATCATGCGGAAACACGTCTCGTTGGTTCTTTGTTTATGGCCTTGTTTTTCTCACATGGACGCGGCCGCATCCACGGCCGATGTTGCGAAGAAGCTTGGGTCGACGACATGTTTTGGTCGCACACTGGTTATCGACAAGCAGGTCAAACCGCTTTTGCAACTTGATGCCAACTTACTCGACGCGATGGTGCAAGCCGGCAAGGCGGATCCATGTCTAACGACGCGACGAGTGGTTTTTGCAGAGCTCATGCGTCGCGGCATCAAGACACCGGACGTGATTGCGATGTATGAACGTGCGGCGCTTGTAAACCTTGATCAAAACGCTTCGTTTTTTAAGAAACGTTTTGACGCAAATGAACAGGCAACGCGTGATTACTCTGAAGAACTGGACTTGCAAGAAAGCGCAATCAAAGCGCTTGGCGCAGCACAAGATCCGCGTGCGTTGCAGGCCCTAACGCACGTGCTTGAGCTTACCCATCAGATTAGCGACCCTTACGATGATCGCATCTACAGGGTCTATATTTCACTGCCCTATGCGCTCACCATGTATAAAACCAAAGCGCTCGATGCGTTGCTGAGTGGCTACTTTAAAACATGGGAGCGCTTTAGAACAAAACAGGGTCCTGCCTTTTACGACGATCTGTATAAGGCCATGCAAGCCATCGGTGAAGAGGGGCGTGCTTTTTTTGAAAACAAAGCACAAAGCGGGACCCCAGAAGAAAAAAGCTTTGCAACCGATTTTTTGGCCCGCAATCTAAAAGCATCAAGCTCACCCTCTTCGCTCAGCCTGTTGGTCAAAAATCTGCGCGAGGGAAAACTTGAAGACCCTGAGGCTGCGCTTAGCGAACTGGGCCATGCCACCGATCCAGATGGTCGCTTCAGTGAGGTGCTGTTCAACATCGTCGTCGGATCGAAGACCTATCAGCGCTATACCTACACGGCACTCTATTCGCTGTACCAGTTGACGCGACAACCCTTCACCATAAAGAAACCCGCGCCATCCACGATTAAATATTGGCGCGCAGCGCTTGTGAGTGAGGAAAACGGCCCCTTCATTGCGGCGCTACTTATTACGCCTCACCTCGGTAGAATGCGGAACGAAGCATTACCAGCACTCTTAGCCAATGTGCGTTCTGACACTTACGAACGCAAGATTGCCGCCACAGGCACTCTTGCAGTATTCACAAAAGAACAGATTGCGCCGGCCTATGATGCGCTCGTGACCAATCTTAATGATTCACGCCAAGATCTAAGGCAAGCCGCACACACGACGCTGATCAAATATTGGCCTAAAGAAGAGATTGAGAAAAGGCGTGCGCGCCAAAGCATAGATGATTTAATTAAGGCGCGCGGTTGGACAACCCTCAATGACAAAGATCTGATTCACTCGCTGTTGGTCGCCGCGATCAAGCTAAAACCTTCGGACTCCACGCCGTGGGGCTGTGACGACGCCGCTTGCAAACATTCATCGCGTTGCGCGCGCTCGGTAAGTGTGTTGTTGGCGCCACGGACTGATGCGAAAGGCAATCGCCTCGCATTGGTGAACTTCGACTCCGACGCTCAATCTGCGGGCGATGGGGTAGATGCTTGTATTTGGCTTGGCGCAAGCCATTCAAATGGTGGCCAAGGCAGCGAACTTTATTTGTTTACGGTTAGCAATACCGTATGGAAACAGAACGCGGTAGTGTACGTCGTACTTCCGGCGACCGACAGCGTGTCGACAAGCTACTTTTTTGATGACTGGGGCAAAGAGGGAATTGTGGTTGGCGAAAGTCATAACAATGGCGACTTTGCAGGTGAGGACGAGACGCCGTCGACAAGAATCACCTACTATCGCTGGACGGGCGCAAAGCTGCAAAAGCTCGCAGCGCGTCGCAAGTCGACGGCACGGTGATCAATGACGTGCAATGCGTCTCTTAGGTTTCTTTTTTTACTGGGCATGTCAATGCGTCATATAGACGTTTGATTTTAGGAGCTTCTCCACAAACTCTTTTAATGCGTTCGCCAAACTTCTGCGGAAGCTGATCGACCTCCCAAATAAACGCTTTTCTGACGTCGTTGAGGATGGGTCTCATGTTGCCGTCGCTACACATCTCGGGTTGAAGGTCGATTTGCAGATTAATGGTTAATGTATTGAGCTGGTCCTCGTTGCGGTTTCCGTAACCCATGTCGATGAAACGCATCACCTCAGTAGGTAGGCGGGTTGGTTCGGATTCGGAGAGCACCCAGTGCATGCGATATTTGGTGGCTTCGGTTCCGTCGAGGTTAGTAAGCAACTTGAAACTAGCAGTTGCGCCATCGTCTCGGGGTTGACGAATATCGTTACCCAGAAAGTCCTCAGTTATCGATCGAAACGACCAGACGACCTCAGACAGCACACTTTGTCGATCTGTTGAAGTGGTTTTATTGCAATCGGCGAGGTGCCTAAAATAGTTTACTCGACATGTTCTTGTGCCATCAGGCTTTGTCACGCTCCACCAGCGGAAACGTTCCCACGCGGGAAACTCTTCACCCATCGTCTCGCTTCTGGTGCTCTGAGGGGCGTCACACGATGTGAGTAAAATGAGGCTAAATTTGAGCAAAAAGCAGCGGTACAGCATAAGAAAGTATCACTATTACTCGCTTTGCTGTTGCTGTCAATGAGGCATGGGTGTCAGTGACGTTGCGATACCATGAGGGTGTCGCCAACTGCGCCTGGGGAGTGTGTGATCCATGCCGCCGTGCTGCCGCCAGCGCAATCAACGGTCGCCACGGGTGCAGCGTCTGCGTTGGCGTCGCTTGCGGTAAGGTTAATGGTATCCACCGTTGACCAGCCCAGATCAGCGTCAAACATGCGAACCTGCGGCACCACGTGCCCATTCAACGAAGCCAACCAAATGACTGCGGCCTTACGACGACCATAAGCGACGGTCGGGTCGCCTAGTTGGGTGCTGCCGGTCGTAATCTCCGTTGCCTCGCTCCACCCTAAGGAACCCGACACATGTGCAGCCTCGATGGTCTGCGCCCGCGCATCGACCCGCCGCCACGCGACGAGCACATCGCCTTCCAGTGAACTTGCCACGTGTGGAGTCACAGGCTGCTGACTTGCGCTCACTGGGGCCACAAAACTTGATGCAGTCGCATGACTGGCGGTGTAAGCGCTGACTAAAGGCTGAGCGCCATCCGTACCGACGACAAGACCAACGGCGTCGGTGTCGTATGCCAACTTGGGCGGCGTCACGAACGCAGGCGACACATTGATGGGTTGGGGTACGGACCACCCTTGCTCGGCATAGAACTCAGACGTGCGCAAAGGAATGCTGCTACCCACCTCACGCCAAACCGCCCAGGCGCCGACACCGGGGTGAGCCAAGAGACGCACATCGCTTGTGTCGAAGTTCGCGTCGGGATTTAGTGTGTCGACGTTCGTCCAGCCTTGGCCGATCAGAAACCGCACCGCGCGTGTTCGGGTGTGCGTGCCGTCGAACTGTGGCCACACCACGTAGGCGTCGCCGCGCATGTCAATCGCGGCTGTGGGTGCGCTCGCGCTACCACTGTCGTCGCTCTCGAGCAGCTGAACCTCAGACCATGCGTCGGACTCAAAACGCACGGCGACGGTGTCCCAGTGGTTTGCAGCGGCGCGATTCCAAGCGACGACCGCTGAACCGTCGGGCCCCGCTGCAACGCTCACATTGGCTGCAGCAACAGGTAATTTCTGCAATGCTTTGGCATTGGGGTCCCACCCGTTGTTGGGATCAAAACGCCGCGCGTAAACCATCCACTGGCGACTCGTGTGTTCGATCCAAGCAATGGTAACTTTGCCGTGATCGTCGACCGCTGCGCGCACCGGGTCGATAATAGTTGCTTCGGTTGCCGACAAGCGGGTGCTTGGACTGAGACTCATCGGCACGCTCCAACTTGCCGTTGCGCTGATGCTGGGAGCGAGACAATCGCGAACATACACACATCGATTGCTGTAAAGCGTGGCCCCATCGGGACAAGTGCGCTGCTGGCAGCCGAATGCAATGGCCAACAATGTAGCAGAAAGGGCAAGACGACCTGCCCAACGGAGAAAGCGCATAGAATGTTATCGTTCGTTATCGTAAAATGTTGCGCAAGTTTTTTTTGAAATGTTGTCGTGGTTGCGTCACTGACCTGTCCCCAAAAATGTACGCAACTTATTTACAACGCGCGCGATGTCTATTACGCACATCGTGCACACCCATTTAGGACGAGGATACAATGATAGCTAAGACGTTTCGATCATCGACAAACCTAACCAGCACGCTCTTCACCCTAATGCTGGCTTGTATATCGCTCAGCGCGTGTGGTTCTGATAGTTCGCCGCAGTCACTCAAAGACATTCAGTTTGACGTGGGGGCACTTAGCCCTGCATTCTCACCCGAACAAACCATGTACACACTGACCGTGCCCATGTGGGCGGCGGATGTGCGCGTGCTTGCATTGGCGGACGAAACCGACACAACGGTAAGCGTGAACGGCAAAGCGACAAACGCGAACCAACCGAGCGAGGCGATTGCGATTGCTTCGAATGCGATGACCGAGCTTGCGATCACCATTGGTAGCGGCAAACACGCCAAGACATACACCGTTGTTGCAACGCGAGGTGATGCCACAAAAATTAACTACTACAAGGCGCATGACACGGCCTCTGGCTCAGATTTTGGGCTGAGCGTTGACATCGACGGGGATGTGCTAGTGGCCAGCGCACCCTATCGCGATGGCCCCGCGCTTGAGGGCGCACCCAATGGCTACCCAGATTATGGCGCCATCTATGTGTTTGAACGCAGTGGCGCCGAGTGGAAATACAGGCAAAAGATTGTTCCAAGTGGCGTGCGCAACAGCGATGTATTTGGCTATAGCGTCGCGATCAGCGGCGACACCATCGCGGCCAGCGCACCCAATGGCGATATCGGGCGCGATGGCCCTGAACCCAACCCGCAAGACCTTGATAATTCTGATCAGGGTGAGGTCTATGTATTCGTCAAAGATGGCGATCAATGGAAGCAGCAGGCGTACATTGCGGCGCCTAATCCTGACCTTTACGACAACTTCGGCACTTCAATCGACTTAGATGGCGACACCTTGGTGGTGGGCTCTCCACATGAAGACACCGACCCCAAAACCCTTACTGGTGGCGCCATCTTCAACGAAGATGCCGCGCAATCGGGGGCCGTTTATGTGTTTAAAAGAAG
>JBGAKI010000012.1:0-62331 GCA_044224525.1 Polyangiales bacterium
CAAACAGTAGCGAACGATTCGCGGAGCCGAAAGGCGCAGCGCTTAGTGAGCGGGTTTGGCCTCCCCGAGCCCAGTTCAACTCACGCGCACGCTTATTTCAGCGATAGAGCTGGCGCCAGGCTGGGATCTCGACGTTGGTTGCGATCGGTGCGGCAACATGGGTGATCGTCGATTTGCGCTTGGCATCGAGGCTTGCGAGCACAGCGGCCACAGCCAAGCGATCTTTGTCGGCCTCGCTAAGCGACGATGACGCAAAAGTCGACATCGTGCGTTCGAGCCATTGGATATCGTAATGACCGCTAACAAAATCTGGATGGTGGGCGATTTGGCGCAGGAAGCTAAGATTGCTGCGTAGACCAAGCACACGCGTTTCTGACAAGGCACGTTGTAAACGTTTGACCGCGAGCTCGCGCGTTTGTGCCCAAACACAAAGCTTGGCGATCATGGGATCGTAAAACTGCGAGACCACGTCGCCGCTTTCAAAGCCAGTGTCGACACGAATGCCGGGGCCTGTGGGCAAGTGAAAATAGGTCAAGGGTCCTGGCGAGGGCATGAAGTTGAGCTCAGGATCTTCGGCGTACAAACGTACTTCGATGGCGTGCCCGCGCGGGCTGAGTTGGTTTTGTGTGAAGCCCAAGGGTTCACCTTGTGCGACGCGGATTTGCTCACGTACTAGATCAAGCCCACTGACAAGCTCACTGACGGGGTGTTCGACTTGTAAGCGCGTGTTCATCTCAAGGAAATAATAGTCGTCGCCAGAGACCAAACACTCAATGGTGCCAGCCGAGCGATAATTAACGGCGCGGGCTGCTTGTACTGCGCCCTGGTGCAGTTTGGCGCGCAAGGTTTCGCTTAGTGCGCCGGCAGGCGCTGGGGATTCTTCGACTACTTTTTGATGGCGGCGCTGAATTGAACAATCGCGCTCAAAAACATGCACGTAGTTGCCGTGGGCATCACCAAGCACTTGCACTTCGATGTGGCGCGCGTTGACTAGCAAACGCTCAAGATAAACCGTCCCATCACCAAATGCATTTTGCGCTTCTGATCGGGCGCGTTCGACGGCCGGGCCCACTTCGTCAACGTTATTCACGTGACGCATGCCCTTGCCACCACCGCCCGCCGAGGCTTTGACGAGCAAGGGAAACCCCACCTGGTTGGCAGCGCGCTGCGCGGCGGTTTTGAGGTCTTCACCTTCGCCAAGCTCCATGCCAGGCACCGTGGGCACACCGGCACTTTGCATCAAGCGACGTGCTTCGATTTTCAGACCCATGGCATCGATGGCCTCTGGCCCAGGCCCAATAAACTCGATACCTGCTTTGGCGCAGGCGCGCGCGAAATCGGCGTCTTCGCTCAAAAAGCCGTAACCTGGATGCACCGCTTCGGCGCCGCTCTGTTTACAAGCCGCCAGCACTGCGTCGACGTTGAGATAACTCTCAGACACAAGCGCCGGTCCAATGAACTGCGCCTCGTCGGCCTCGCGCACGTGCATGGCCAGTCGGTCGGCTTCGCTGTAAACAGCCACCGAAGCGATGCCCATCTCGCGCAGCGAACGAATGACTCGCAGCGCGATCTCACCGCGGTTGGCAATAAGCACTTTGCGAAAATGCTTGGTGGCGGCCATAGGTTTAGGGACGAACGGAGGGTCGCAGCTTGATGCCCAAAAAGGTTGCGAGTTTTTGTGCGACAGGGCGTGGCACGCTGTTAATGCGCGCCTCAACCACGGCGCGAATACGCGCATGAGGTTCGCCTTTGAGTGCTGGCAAAACAGTTTCCGTCCAGCGAATCAATGCTTTACCGTCGGCTTCGTTAAGGGCAAAGCTCAGGATGTTTTCAAGGCGCTTTTGATAGGCCACGGAAGCCGCACACAAGGCCGCAAAGGCGCGTACAAGGCCATCTTTGCCGGTTTCGGAAGCCTCGGGATAGATCTGTATCAATAGATCAAGATGCTTAGCGACACGCGCGGGGGCAAGCCTTGAAAGTGTAGGCAACGCTTCAGCTGCAACAGTGACCACACGTGAGAACTTGCTGGCCATCGCTTGCGCTACCACATCGGCGGCACCGGCCAAAACTTGAGGCTCTTTACCTGCCACCGCACTCAGCGTGCGGGCAGCTTTGGTGGCGACGGACTCACGGGCATCAAGCAATAGACGCGCCTGTTCGATGTATTGTTGAACGTCGTCGCTTGCAGCAAGATGACCGTTGCTGCCGCTGTTACCATTGCTACCGCTGTTAGCATTGCTACCGCTGCCAACGATATCGTGGATTTGCGCTGTACTCTCTTTGGCTTTGAGCACTTTCATCTCAGGGGCTTTCATATCAACGAGCCAAGGCTAGCATACAATGGCTGATGAGGCCGCTCTTTCAAAGAATAAATTCGCAGCAAAAAAACACTGCATATCGAGCACCTATTTTGCAGGCTAAGCTTAGGCGTGCTTCAGCGCGCAAGTGCTTCGCATATGAGCGTCAATGAGCGCGCGTACCGATAACCCGTGCCACGATGCGTGCCGTCAAATTCTTCATAAACAACGTTGGCACCACGTGCGCGCAACCGCGCGAGCATGCGGCGTGCGCCAAAATGCAATCCGTACTCGTCGCGGTTGCCTGCATCGAGAAAAACAAGGCGGGCGTTTTTGAGTGCTTCTGGTCGGGCATCGAGGATGCTTACCGGGTCATGCGCCTGCCAATGACTCCACACCTCGCGATCTAGTTCTGCCGTTTTAAGATCAAAGGGTAAACGCAGATGAGGCCAGGGTGCGCTTATATCAGGCGCATAAGCCGCTGCGAGCGCGAGCATCATGATCGTTTCAAAATCGGCGGCGTGATGATCTTCGCGTTTGAAGAAGGTCTCTAAAAAAGCAGTCACGCCCCCGGCGCGATCGAGTGTTGTAGCGCACGCGGGAAGTAACGGAAGAATGCTTAGATCAAAGGCACTATCACCCGCGTGGCTGGCAATTACCGAAAACACATCCGCGCGTTCAATGCCAAGTCTTAAGGCGCCAAAACCGCCCGACGAGCGACCGATGACGGCCCTTGCCTCGGGTGCGGCAATCGTTGGTAGATTCTGATCGGCCCATTGAATCACTTCATCGGCAAGATAATCTTGAAATGCACCGTTGATGCTGGAGTTGATGTATTGACTGCCGCCCAAGCGCGTCATGCCATCCGGAAATAAGAGGATCGCGGGTTGAACCGCACCAGAACATACGAGATCGTCGAAGCGTTCAGCGATATTGGGTTTGAAGGGGTCAAAGCCAAGCAACGAGCGGTGTGTGCCCGCATAGCCTGCTAACACCATGATCACCGGTAGGCGCGCCGCGCCCCATATCTCTTGGGGCGGTTGATAGATCATCAACTCGCGCTCGACGTGCGCGCCTAACATATTGCCAGCGAGCGTTTTGCTCGACCAAGAAACCGTTTGAATCGTGCCGCGCATTGCTTTTACATGCGTTCGAGGGTTTGAAGCCCCAGCATATCTAGACTGCGTTTGAGTTGTCGCGCTGAAAGCACCGCAAGCGCAAGGCGGCTATCGCGTGTTGCGCCCGTTTGCGATAAGATTGGGCAGTTTTCGTAAAAGGCGCTGAAGAGTTTGGCAATGTTGTAAGCGTGGTCGGCGATTAAATGAGGTTGAAGTGCATTTGCCGCCTGATGCGCGGCGTCGGCAAAACGCAAGAGCTGCCTAGCGAGCGCGTGTTCATGCGGGTCGCTCAGCGCAATTGGTTTGGCTTCGAAGATGTTGAGGTCAATGCCGCCTTTGCGAAATAGCGAGCAAATACGCGCATATGCATATTGCAGGTAGGGCCCTGAATGCCCTTTGAACGAGATCAGCTTGTCCCAATCAAAACGGTAGTCGCTGAGTCGATTTTGTTTTAGGTCAGCGAATTTTACCGCCCCTACACCTACCGTCTGTGCGACGTCTTCAAGACTCTGACCGTCGAGCTCGACACCTTCTTGTTCGATCACGGCGCGCGCGCGACTGATCGCTTCGTCGAGCAGCGCCTCGAGCGTGATGGGTTTACCTTCGCGGGTCTTAAGCGGTTTGCCGTCTGCGCCAAGTACCGAACCAAATGCAACATGCTCGAGTTTAATTGAATAACCCAAACGCTTAGATAGCTCGAAGAGTTGCTTGAAATGTAAAGCCTGGCGCGCATCGACCACGTAGATGCTGCGCTCGAAACCTTCGTGGATGCGATGCTGAATGGTGGCGACATCGGTGGTTGAATATAGGTAAGCGCCATCTTGTTTGCGCACAATGAAGGGCGTTTTTTTAAGCTCGGGGATGTCTTCGAAAAAAACGCAGAGCGCACCCTGATCCTCGCGAGCGAGACCTTTATCGATGAGCCCGTTGACAACACCTTCAAGTTTTGCGGCATAGGCACTCTCGCCCAGAGTCGAATCAAAATGCACATCGAGGCGCTGATAAACGTGATCGATGCTGGCGCGCGTGATGGCGACAAAACGCTCCCACATCTGGCGGTTGCGCGCATCACCCTGTTGCAGCTTGGCAAGTTCTTGGCGCGCTGTTTGAGCAAAGGCTGGATCGTCTTTGGCCTTGGCGCTGGCTTGTTGGTAAACGTTTTCTAAATCAGCCAGCGTTTCAATCGTGGCCGAGAAGGCGTCGATACCGGCGATGAGCAACCCAAACTGGGTGCCGTAATCGCCCAGGTGGTTGTCGCGATGTACCTTGTGCCCAACAAAGGCTAAAATGCGCGCAAGGCTTTCGCCTAAAATGGTTGAGCGCAAATGACCCACATGCATCTGCTTAGCAACGTTGGGGCTTGAATAGTCGATAATGATGCGTTCTGGATGCGGGTGAAGCGGCACGCCCTGACGCTTAGCGTCTTGCAACTGAGCCGTCAGCTTTTGCGCGACCCATTCGGGTGCCAGCTTTAGATTGATAAACCCGGGAGCAGCGAAGCTCACATCGGCAAATACGGGGCTTGCTTTGAGCTCTGGCAATACGGCCGCCGCAAGTTCGGCAGGGGGTTGTTTGAGGCGCTTGGCCAGTGGCAGCAGGCCGTTGACCTGATAGTCGCCGTGCTTATCGTCGTTTGCAGCACGCACCAGCGCAGTGATGGCGACATCTTGCCCCTCTAGCTGGTTGCTGAGGGCAGTGCGCATGGCCTGGGTTACGAGCGCGTCGATCTCTTTTTCAATCACCCTGACCTACCTTGGCAACGTCGTTATACGACAGAAACAAGAAAGGCCACGTAAACGTGGCCCCTCTTGCAGTTCTGAAATGAGATTTCGTGAACTTGGTGAACGACGAGCAACTTAGTTGCTTGCGTCTTTGCCAGCATCGGTCTTGCCAGCATCGGTAGCACCGCCACCATCATCATCGCCACACGCTGTAGCGAGAACACCAAGAACCAAGATCATCATTACTGCAAGCTTCTTTACCATGACTATGCCTCCACTTTGTTTCAATTGACGTCGACGTTTTCTTCACAAGTGATTAGCGAGAAGAGACCTTAGCGGCATTCTTGCAATTTTGCAAGATTTTCTCGCCAAACTTTTGTACTTGTCGGCCTTAAGACACTTTATTGACACTCTTTGGTCAACGAATGCCCCGACCGTGTTACTATGATTACAGTTCCATCGAAAAAGCAACAATATTGCGTTGTTTTGCGCCAGCAGTATAAGGGTTTTAGACTAGGTGTCAACTAGACGGGCAAAAAAAGACCAGAGGTTATCAGTTTGCGTGTTTTCACTTGAGACTCTAATATTGCCGCTGTTTCGTCGCTGGTTCGGCACATCGCCTGAGCCAAAAGAAGAGGGACCCGCCAGTGTGGCGAGTGCCCAAGGGAGAAAAATAGCCATGTCTAATTATAAAGTCGCGGATATCAGCTTAGCCGCCTGGGGCCGTAAAGAGATCACCATCGCTGAGACCGAAATGCCCGGTTTGATGGCGCTGCGTAAAGAGTTTGGTGCGCAGAAGCCTCTCAAGGGCGCGCGCATTGCGGGGTGCTTGCATATGACCACCCAAACGGCGGTGTTGATCGAGACGCTGACCGAACTTGGCGCCGAGGTCACTTGGACAAGCTGCAATATTTATTCGACGCAAGATCAGGCTGCAGCAGCCATCGCCGCGACGGGTGTTCCTGTGTTTGCATGGAAAGGCGAAACCGAGGAAGAGTACAACTGGTGCATCGAGCAGCAGCTCAAGGCGTTCAAAGACGGCAAAGGCCCGAATCTGATTTTGGATGACGGCGGCGATTTGACCTTGGTGGTGCATGAGAAGTATCCACATTTTTATGAGGGCCCCGACGGCATTCGTGGGTTGTCCGAAGAGACCACCACCGGCGTGCATCGGCTCTATGAGATGGCCAAAGAAGGCAAGCTCAAGGGCATTGCGATTAACGTGAATGACTCGGTGACCAAGTCGAAGTTTGATAATCTGTATGGTTGCCGCGAATCATTGCCAGACGGTTTGAAGCGCGCCACCGAAGTCATGCTTGCTGGTAAAATCGCGGTGGTTGCGGGTTATGGCGACGTGGGCAAAGGGTGCGCGCAGGCTCTCAAAGGTCAGGGCTCACGCGTCTTGATCACTGAGATCGACCCCATCTGCGCGCTGCAGGCGTCGATGGAAGGTTATGAAGTGGTGACGATGGAGCAAGCGGCACCCATCGGTGATATTTTTGTGACGGCCACGGGCTGCGCAGATGTCGTCACCGGCGAGCACATGAAAGTGATGAAGCACAACGCGATTTTGTGCAATATCGGTCATTTCGATTCAGAGATCGAGATCGCGTGGCTCGAAAAACACCCAGAAGTCAAGGAAGAGAATATCAAGCCGCAGGTCGATCAGTTTATCTTCCCGGATGGTCGCCGTTTGATCGTGCTTGCACGGGGTCGTTTGGTGAACCTTGGATGCGCGACGGGGCACCCAAGTTTTGTGATGTCGACTTCGTTTACTAACCAAGTCCTTGCGCAGCTTGAATTGTGGAACAACACCAAAGCCTATGAGCCGGGCAAAGTGTACGTGCTTCCCAAGGCGCTCGACGAAAAGGTCGCGCGACTGCACCTCGATAAACTTGGCGTGAAACTCACCAAGCTGAACGAGAAGCAGGCCAAGTATTTGGGCGTGCCGGTCAACGGTCCTTATAAACCTGACACCTACCGGTACTGATACTCGCGAAAGTCCGAGGACTTTCGCTTAACGCGTTAATGCATATTGGTGACATGCACTTTAGTGCGTGTCACCTTTTTTTGGTGTCACCTTTTTTTGATGTGTCACTTTTTTGGTGACACGCACTAAAGTGCATGTCACCTTTTGGTCGATAGGCGGGCATAACTCAGTTGGTAGAGTGGTAGCTTCCCAAGCTGCAAGTCGTCGGTTCGAATCCGATTGCCCGCTCCAGTTTTTTTATCAGTCGTCCGATTTAGGCAGCGTGCCCAGCTTTTTGAGGGCTGCTACTTTCTCTTCGACTTTTCTAAAATGCGCGTCGCGCTTTTGTACTTTTTGAAAATAGTACATGGCTTCTTGGCGATCGTCTGTGCGTTCGTAGGCGCAGCCAAGCTCGTAATAAAGCCCGAGCTCTTCTTGATCGGTTCTCACGTCGGCATAAAGCCCACGTTTGAAATAACGAATCGCCTGCTCCACATCGCCACGCTCCATATAACATAAGCCGATCATGGTGTTGGCCATGCATTCGCGTTGCGGATTGGAAGTGCTGAGTTCGAACTCACGAATGGCGTCGTCGATCAGGCCCATCTCTTTATAAGCGATACCCAGATCAAAATGTGTGTCGCTGTCGGCAATGCCCACTTCCTGCAAATTCTTTTTTAGCATCAAGCGCCACGCTACCGAGCGCTTGTGGAGGCCTCGACGAGCGCAGTTCTTTGGCAATCTTATCAGCCAGCGACGGGCCTTCGCGGTAGACAATATTAACTTTGGGGAATGAGCCCGAGCGTTTGCGACTGCGGATCAGCGAGGCGATTTCTATCTCGGCCTCTTTGACGAGCATGTTGGTTGGAAAATCTCGCTTGGCTTGTAGCAAGATTTGCTGCGCTGCGCGCACCTGCCCGCCCGCGATGAGCTCTTGCACGTGTTCGAGTACCAGCTCTAAATCACCAATGATCGACGAGGACGAACGCTCGGCACCCAAGGTCAGCGGATCTTGAGCCGCACCCGAGGCGTCATCTGAATCGGTGTCGAGCTGAACAGTTTCGCGGCGGCCATCCATTGGATCGGCTGTGCCATTGGCCGCAGCCACGGCCTCGGCCACTTCCACCTGTGACACTTCAGCGGCGGTTTTGTCGGGTTCTTCATCAAAGAAAATGACGCCCCCTTGACTGTCACCTTCGTTGTCGTCAATCAATCCATTCGTCTCGACGGAAATCTCTTCACTAATGTCTTCCGTTAGGTAGTCGTCTGGAACCTCGGGCAAGATGTCGGGCACTGCCGGTTCGTCTTTGATCAGACGCTGACTGCGCAGTTCATTCAACCGCGCTGTTGCTGCTGCGTTGTCGGCGTCAAGCTCACGAAGGGCACGCCACATACGTGCTTCACCTTCATAGTTCTTCTGTTCGGCGTAAAGTCGCGCGGCTTCTTGGTAAATCGACGCTGACATCGACACCTGTTCGAGCACTGCGAAGGTTTGGGCCAAGAGTTCAAGCGTTTCGCAATCTTTGGAGTTGCGCTGGTAGCATGGTTGCAACTTTGCCAGAGCAAGCTGCGCTTGGTTACGCGACAGGTATACGCGCGCCAGGGCACGACTGATGTCTTGGTAATCTTCGTTGTGATAAAGCAGCCGCTCAGAGACTTTGACAAATTCGTCGAAGCGACCGAGTTTCTTGAGTTCCCATGCTGCTTTTTCAAAATGCGGACAGGCTTGCTCTTTTTGACCTTTGGCCGAAAGCAGCTCACCGCAGGCGACGTGGGCGGCGATATGCACGGGATCCAGCTTGAGGATAGCCTCGTAAACCTCGAGCGCAGGATCGACCTGAGCAGCCTTCATATAAGCTTGAGCGCATTTTTCGTAGGTGGTAACTGCATCACTACTGAGTCCAAGCTTGTCGTAGGCGTCAGCCAAGCGACGCTGCACGTTGATGCGGGTGTTATCGAGCTTTAAGATTTGGCTATAAACAGCGACGGCTTTACGATAAATGCCCTGTTGTGAATAGTAATCTGCAACCTTTTCATAGGCTTGAATCGCTTCGCGGTTTTGCCCGCCGCGCGTATACAGGTCGCCGATCTTGAGCCAAGTGCGGGTGTCGGTGGGGTCGTGTTTCACGATCCGCTGAAATTCAGTGATCGCTTTATCGACCTGTCCCTTGGCCAAAAACTTTTGGGCGAGCTGCTGGATTTTGGTGCGCTCAAAACTCACGGTGCAGTACTCACAATATTAGCACGTTACCCTTGAGTGCTCGACTTGGGCAAGTACTTGAGCAAGTACTTGCGGGTACCCGAGCGCAACAAGTGGTTTGCTCATAAGAAGAAGTGAACTTAAGCCAGTAATCGCTCCAAAAAGCGTGTGGAGATTGCGCCACTTTGAAACTTTTCGTCGGCCAAAATGCGCTTGTGTAGATCGATGTTGGTCTTGATGCCGGTGATGATCGACTCTTCGAGGGCCCGGCGCATGCGAGAAATCGCTTCGGCGCGGTCGCGACCATGGGCGATGATCTTGGCAAGCAGTGAATCGTAGTTACCGGGTACTTTCCAGCCACCATACACACCACTGTCGACACGAATGCCGAGGCCGCCGGGTGGGTGGTATTCGGTGATCAGGCCAGGGCTCGGAGCAAAGGTGTGCGGGTCTTCGGCATTGATGCGACACTCGATGGCGTGCCCACGCGGGGTCAGGGCCTTTTCTGAGATCGAAGGCTTTTGTCCCGCGGCGACCATGATTTGCTCGCGAATCAAATCAACGCCGGTCACCATTTCTGTGACGGGATGCTCGACCTGCACACGGGTGTTCATCTCCATGAATGACAGGTCACCCTTCTCGTCCATCAGAAACTCGAGCGTGCCAAGCGAACGGTAACCGCTCTCGCGCATCGCGTTGGTGATCACCTCGCGCATCTGCTCGCGCTTTTCGGCGCTCATGGCAACGCTGGGAGCCTCTTCGATGAGCTTTTGATGGCGGCGTTGAATTGAACATTCACGCTCACCCAATACGGCGCAAAACCCGTCGCCATCGGCCAATACCTGAAACTCGATATGACGTGGCTCTTCAACAAAACGCTCGCAAAATAAGTCACCGTTATTAAAGCCGGCCAACGCTTCGGCGCTTGCACTGTCAAAAACATTGCGCATGTCGTCTTCGTTGCGAATGATCTTCATGCCGCGCCCGCCGCCGCCGCCCGAGGCTTTGAGCATGACGGGAAAGCCGATCGCTTTGGCTTGTTTGACGGCGTCGTCGGTGTCTTTAAGCACCTCGCTGCCTTTGTTTAGCGGCAGACCGAGCGATTTAGCAAGGTTGCGGGCGCGCACTTTGTCGCCCCACTTTTTCATGTCGGCCGAAGTAGGCCCAATGAAGGTGAGCCCACATTGTTTACATACATCGGCAAACTCGGCGTTCTCGGACAAAAAGCCATAACCTGGATGCACTGCATCGGCACCGGTGATTTCGGCGGCGGCGATAATGCGCGGAATGTTGAGATAACTTTTTTGAGCGGGGCCTGGACCAATGCACACTGCTTCGTCAGCGAAGCGCACATGCAGCGCCATCGAGTCAACATCGCTGTGAATGGCCACGGTTGGGATACCCAGCTCGCGACAGGCGCGGATGACCCTGAGCGCGATCTCGCCGCGATTGGCGACCAAAACTTTTTTAAACATAAGCAATGACTAATCCCTTTATTATTAGCCTTTGCGAACTTTGAAGAGCCGGTCGCCGTATTCAACGACCTGACCATTTTCGATCAGGACTTCGACGATTTGACCGCCAATTTCGGATTCGATGTGGTTCATCAGTTTCATGGCCTCAACGATGCACAAGGTCTGGCCGGGTTTGATGTTATCGCCCACTTCAACAAAGTTCTTCGCGTCGGGGCCTGGCGCGCGATAAAACGTGCCGACGAAAGGCGACGTAATATACGCCATGTTCGGGTCATCGGCGGGCGCCGACACGGGCGCTGCGCTGCGGTCGGAATCTGGCGGAGGAGGAACCGAACTCGGTGTGCCCATCCCTGCGATACCAGGCATATACGCCGGCATCATCACGTTGGACGTCATGCCCGCATTGTCGTTAGGTCGACCGAGACGAATACGCCCCGCGTCTGACTCAATTTCAAGCTCGCTCATTTCAAACTGGCGCATCGCGCGCATCAGCTCTTTGATTTGTTTGAGGTCAATGTCCATATGCAGAGGTCGGTTATACCCTCTGCCAAATAAAACTCAAGCGATTCAAATCTTTGGTCCGCTTGAAGTTTGCCGTAGGCGTGGTATATAACTCGCTACATTTTATCGAATTTTTCTTAATGGGGGCAATCCGTGTCATCACACTTATCATTGAAGATTGTTTTCGGCTGTTGTCTTATGGTGAGCACAGCGGCGTGCACTCAGCTTAGCAATCTTTCGACAGAAACAGCCGGGCAAGATCAGACCAATACAACAATCCCTTACTGGGCGTGTACAGGTGATCAGCAAACCTTGCGGCTTCGACCTGCGCTCTCGTTAGATTGCACTGCGGCGTTCAAGCAGCGTGCTCTAGGCGAAGTTGCCGATAGGACGAGCACGGTTGTTCGTACAAATGTCGACATTCTATGGCAGCGTGCGTTCGATCCTGCGGAAGGAATTGCGATTATCGATACGCAATATAACACCGCCGACGTCACCATTAAGCGTGAAGGCGCGGATATTTCGTGCACGAGCGTGAGTGGCGATTTTGACGCGCCACCACCTCTTGTAGGTCGTTACGCTGGATTTGAGATTGACACAACACGCATCGCTGAAGACTTTACGCTGACACCAAGCGACGCAAGATTACAAGCCATCGCAACACATGTCATCGGCGACAATGCAAAGGGTATTGGCGCAAGCGACGCGACTTATCGCGCCGTCTGTTTGGATTCAAGCGCCCCTACGCGAAGAAATCTTGGCAACCTCACTCAGCCTCCGCTCTGGCAACGATGCTCGGCGTCGCAGCGAGAAGGTGCATCGCTACACATTTTGAACATAGGCTCGCAAGACATTGATCTTGCGGTGAGTGTTAACGGCTTCGATCTTTGTCCGCTTGGGGTCAAGGGTGATGGTCAACGCGGCTGTACATCGATCGCACACAACACTGCGGATGGCTACGTCGATATTGACTTCATCGCTGGCCAGGCTGGGCAACCTATTGAACACGTCGATATCGCTGCCGTGGTGAAAGCAAGTGCGGGCGTCATCGACACCGATCAATTTTCCACCGTTATCTACAACTACTGCGTTGAGGAAAACAACCTAAGCGTCAACGGCGCTCGGTTTGGAACGTACAACAACATCTATCCAGGGCACCCTTTGTTGCCGCCCGACTATGAGCCTGGTGTCATCCCACTTTGATGAGCGATCCAACAAAAGGTTGGCACACGTTTGAGTGAATTGCTTAAACGCAGTTGCCGTTTTGGCAGGTCTTGCCATTTGGACAGACGTTGTTTGGTGTACCGCATCCGCATGCACCGGTTGTGTCGAAGCAGGTAGGCGCGCTCGCCGAGCATACACCACAATCGCAGCGCCCCTGCTCGCTGCAGTTGCCAAATGCGCAGGAACCACAAGGAAACGTTGAACAGTCGCCACAGGCGCCACCGTTGGGACCAAAATACCCGCACACTTTGCCGATGCACGGATCGTCGACGCAGGTGTTGTTAGAAATGTCGCAGACCTTGCCACCGGTGCACATATCGGGGCAGTCGGGTGCGCAGATGACGCCTTGGCAATTGGTTGCGCAGGGTGCATCGCAGGTCATGCCACAACCGTTGAGGGCACCGCCGCATAAACCGTCGCAGCTGTTGCTGCACATGTTGGTGTCAACACATTGATTTTGGTCGTTACACATCTGGTTGGCTGGACATGCACCTGGGCACGTGGCGGTGTCACAGGTGTTAGGCTGGCCGCAGGTTTTGCCTTCGCAGCTTGGCGTGCAAGTTCCTGCTGGCGAACACACACCATTGGCACATTCGGGTTTACTTGGATCGGCGCAGGTGCCTGTGCCGCAAGTGAAAACACCATCACACCCATTGCTTGCGATGCCGCATTCTCTGTCACCACAGGCAGCTATCTTGGATTTAGGCAAACATCCGGTCGCGGCATCCGTGCCCGCATCATCTTGAGGCGTGCCTTTGTTTTTTCCGCCACACGCTGCGAGCGATAGCCAAAATGTAATCGAGAGCAAGAGTGTCGCTGAACGTGCGAGCCGAATATTCATTTAGAGAGCCTTTTGTTTGAGATGGTCTGAGAGTGCGCGTAGGCCAAGCAGGTAACTGTTTGGACCAAAACCGGTGAGGACACCAACACACTCGGCGCCCGTGAGGGATTCGTGACGAAACGCCTCGCGGGCGTAGATGTTCGATACGTGTACTTCGACGCACTTGAGTGCCGTGGCAGCAATCGCATCGGCAAGCGCATGTGAGGTGTGAGTGAGCGCGCCCAAGTTGAAAAGCACACCATCGAACTGACCTTTGGCGTCTTGAATCCAATCGATCAGCTGGCCTTCGTGATTGGATTGGCGACACTCGATGTCGACGTTGAGCGTTTTGGCTAGATCGCCCAGCTGGAGGTGAATCTGCGCGAGCGTGGTTTTGCCGTAGATCTTGACCTCGCGTGTACCCAGCAAGTTCAGGTTAGGACCGCTTAGCACCAACACACGTTTGCGTTTGTTGGTGTTACTCTTGTTTGTTTTTTTGGTGACTCGTTTTTTGGTCGTGGCCATCAAACAACTTCCGTTAGGTGAGCCCGCGCAAAAGTTTGT
Source organism: Polyangiales bacterium (assembly GCA_044224525.1). GTDB lineage: Bacteria > Myxococcota_A > Polyangia > Polyangiales > CBDCBC01 > JBGAKI01. The sequence goes on from JBGAKI010000012.1 coordinate 13,890, forward strand.
CGACTTGCGTGCGCAACAAAAAGCGCGCTTTACCCAAATTGCCATCGGGCCTAAGCGCAACTGCGACAAAATACTCGTCGTTGAGCAAACGCATCAGTGTGATCATGTTTTCGGCCTGCACCGACACCTCGCGTGCGTGGCCTGCGTCTAATAACTCGGCCGCGCGGGCGACCTGGGTGAGGATGACGCTGTATTCCATGCCGACGTTCTCAACATTGAAATCGACACCTGAGCGCTTGTACTGATCGACCGAAATGCCATCAAACCCCATCAAAAGGGCCGCAATGCCCCCCTCGGTCTGATCGACTACAGCTTGTAGAACGTCTTTAAACATAGGGAAGTCTCCAAATGCTATCTGAACATGAGATGGCCCTTGGCATCAAGTACTCTGTGGCCCTGCCTTGTGGGCCGGCAGCTTGACTTATTGCTAATTATAGGTACCTTCCGGGGGCCAATTCGCGGACGTGGCGGAACTGGCAGACGCGCCAGACTAAGGATCTGGTGGGGGAAACCCCTTGGAGGTTCAATTCCTCTCGTCCGCACTCATACTCGCAAAAGTCCCAGGACTTTTGCTTAACGGTTGATTCGACGGTTACTCGCAAAAGTCCCAGGACTTTTGCTTTAGGGCTGGCATCCGGCTTGTTCGTTTTCGAACTCGCAAGAGTCATAAGGCTTTTGCGGGTAAGGGCTGGGGCTAGTGGGTGGCTTCGAAGAGTTTGCCGATGGCTAGGAACAAGCGCAGGTTGGCGGGCAGGCCGTAAATCTTGAGCGCACCTTTGCGCAGCGAGTTGAAGAGCGCTTTGACTGCCTTGTCGCGGTAGTCGGGAATATGAAACCGCGGATGTGTAGGCATGCCCCCAAGTGTGACGAGGTCGTCGGACTGCCCGCGAATGGTTAGATCAGGAATACCGTAAAGGCCGCCATACACCACGAGCTTACCATCCGCAAAATGCAGCGTCGTAGCCACGTCGCCGTCTTCGCTGATCAGCGCGACACGACCTTGCGTTTGTTCGAGCACGGCGCGCTTTTCGGCGCTGTCTTCAACATACTGCTGAATCAACGTGCTCATCATCAACGCAAGCCCGTTGTCTTCGGCGTCGGGTGCGAGTTCTATGGGGGATTGTGACATGCGTTGATTGGGGGCGATTTGGTGACACGCACTAAAGTGCATGTCACCGTTCAGGACTTGGTGACATGCACTTTAGTGCGTGTCACCGGTTTAATCGGCGAACTGGGTGGGGACGTTGGAAGCGCTTTCGACGAGCTCGCGCGAGGCGTCGACGAAACGAATCATCGTTGGCAGATGGCCTTTGGTCAGCTTGAGCTTGCCTTGCATCATGCCTTTGATAGGCTCGAGCTCTTTTTGAATGACTTGCTTCCAACGCTCGTAGGTGCCGACAATGACGAAGCTGCCTTGCTCGGCGGCCTCAAGCCCACGGATGTATTTGGTGCCGCGGCACTGGCCTTCGTGCACGTCTAAAATCATGCCGACGTCTTCGGCGATGCCTTTGCTTTCATCTTTTTGGATGATCATCGCGACGGGGCCGAAGGTCCACGCCTTGCCTGCTTCGCGGTATTTTGCGTTGCCGTTGACCGCGTCTTTATAAGCGCTGGTCCAGGCTTCTGATGGAAAGTCGTATGCCGAGTTTGTCATGGGGTGTTGCCTCTTTGGGTGTGCTAGTTAATAGTGCAATTATGCTGGTTTGGCCAGCCGACTAAGAATGTTACAATCTACACTCCTCAAAGACTTCCACCACGGCTTCAGCACGCGCGACGACGGCGATTTTCGCGATCTGTCGGCTGAGGGAGGAAGCATTATGCGGGCGCAGGTGTTTGAGACCCGGCAGGTGCACGGCAAACGTGTGGTGTGCATCGAAGCCGGTGCAACGCGCGACGCGTGGCTGAACGAAGAAGCCGACGCGCTGATGACAAACGTCGCGGGTGTTGCCGTGAGCGTGCGCACGGCAGATTGTGTGCCGATTTTGCTGGCCGATAAGGTGAATGGTGCGGTGGCAGCGGTGCATGCGGGATGGCGCGGGGCGGTGGCGAATATTGTCGGTGAGACGGTTCGCGCCATGGGCGCGCGCTACGGCACCCGCGCTCAAGATTTGATTGCGGCGATTGGGCCCTATATTGGGCCATGTTGCTTTGAAGTCGGTGACGATGTGCGCGCTCAGATCGACGCTTGGCAATCTTCATATGTAGCGTTAGGGGACAGGCACGCTTCGCGAGCCGGTCCCCACCCGGATATCGGTGCACTCGTTGAAGGACAGCTCGTACACGTGGGGGTGGCTGCGGATGCAATGGAGCGCGTGGGAATGTGTACGAAATGCCACGCTGATAAGTATTTCTCGTTTCGTCGCGATGGCGATAGGGCGGGTCGCCACTTGTCGTTGATCAACGCTCGTTGAAACCCCATCGAGTCGATTGGCGGTCGCAGTGAGCGCCACAATTATAGTTGAGTTGTAAAATAGTGGGGTACGCGGACCCCATAAAAGGACATTTCTTGTTTGTCACAGTGAAATATATGCCATTTAAATCAACGCCTTAGCGCATCAAATTGGATATGCAAGCAATTGGCACGTGCCTTGCAATGTACTTGATATGAAACGTCTCAAAGGACTTTTATATGAAGTACATTCCGTTTTTTAGTGATCGCTTTTTCTTATCATTCACCGTTGGCGCTCTTCTAACGACCATAGGTTGTACACAAGGAGAAGAGTTGGCCAACGATTCCGCAGCGGAAAATCTAGGTCCGACCATTCCATTTTGCCATCGCGAGCAAGACCAAGTGGTTAAAGCTAAACTTGTGATGGTTGGAAGACCCGGTGACAACGTGATTGTGAGGGCTGTACTTGAAACCAAGGGTTCAGCTGAGCTAATGCCGGCCACAGTAAATGCCAGTGTGGCGTTTGATTGGACGCACGTTTACAATTCGGTCGCCGATTACGAGACAATCAAAACCACTGAAGAGATTACGACCGCACTTAATCAAGACAATCGCGGTCAGGGTAACGGACAAGTCGTTTATAATGGTGAGGATGTCAGGTGGTCTGGGACAATCGTTGCTGCTGAAAAGAGCTCACGCGACCTTCCGTGGGGTGGTGCGCTTTCGGTTGCACCCTTCAGACAGTATTCAAACCTCAAAGCGACCATTCCTCAGGGATATGAGGCTGTTCTAATCTTTGAACCTCAAATTAAGGACCGACAAGTTGTAGCGCGCTGCTACAATAACTCGACAGTGAATCTTGATTCGAGTGTCATCACTAAGGCAAATGCATTTGCAGGTGAGAAAGGTTTGAGTACTTCGTTTACCATCCCCCTCGATGCTGAAAACTGCAGTCGTGAAGGTCAGCAACAATATGTTCGTTGGACTGCTCGTTTTGCCAATAATATATCATCTCAGGTTAACTATTCACTAAGCGTGGTGGATGCTAACAACAACTCTAATCTGGTATGCGTTGACTGCAGAGCAACCAACTCAACCGCTTTTAGCGAATATTTGTTTACGCCAACGAATCAGTCTAAAGCGCTTCGTTTAGATTTTCATGGTTTGTCTCAAGCACAAGTTGATTCGCTTAACGTACGATGGGTCGATAACTCGAGTAAAACTTCGCATTTCTGTATTCCTAGTGGCGCGTTGAAAGCCAGCCCGGCCATGCCAGGTAGCTTGCCCACAGCACCGCCCATTTCGAATCCAACCACAAATATCTAGGTCGCGAGATTAGGTGATTTTCAATGAAAATCACGAGAAAGAATGGGGAGCTCTACGGCGGACATGTTGTAGAGCTCTTCGGCTATTAAGTAGACCACACCGTCGACGGATTGCACTTTGCCTTTGATGCCAAGCACGCCCGCGGTGCGCGCCTCGACTTCGTATTTAGCGAAGACGTTGTTCCAGAGCACGATGTTGGCCATGCCGGTTTCGTCTTCGAGGGTGAGAAACACCACGCCCGTCGCCGTCGCGGGGCGTTGGCGCGTCATGACAATGCCAACATAATTAGCGGGCTTGCCGTGCGCGGTGGCGCGCAGTTCTTCGGCGTTGATCACGCCTTTTTGCTTGAGCTTGGGGCGCCAGGCTTCGAGCGGGTGACCGCGCGCGCTGTGGGAGCTGGTTTGGTAGTCCCAGGCGACTTCTTCGCCGCGCGATAGTTCATCGAACTGCGCGCGCGCAGGTGCGTTGTCATAGACGCCTAGCGCGTCGTCGCGTTTGCTCATCAAGCCGCGCACTTCCCATAAAGCCGCGCGCCGATCATAGCCCATGCTTTCAAAGGCGCCGGCTTCGGCGAGCAGCAACATCGCTGGGTGGGTTAATTGTGTGCGCTCGTATACTTCGCGCACCGTTTTGTATGGCGCGGCGCTGGCTTCGATTTTCTCGCGCTCTTTGGTGCCCAGCCCATGCACGTATCTCAACCCTACCCGCAACGCTTGTGATTCAAGGGTGCAGTCCCACGCGCTGTGGTTGATGTCGATCGGCAACACCTTTACGCGATGGCGCTTGGCGTCTTCGATGATTGACGCGGCAGAATAAAAGCCCATCGGCTGCGCGTTCAAAAGCGAACAGGCGAATGCGGCGGGGTGATGGCATTTTAAATAAGACGTCACATAGGCGATCAACGCAAACGAGGCGGCGTGGCTTTCGGGAAAGCCGTATTCACCAAAGCCGCGCACTTGTGAGAACACGCGTTCGGCAAACTCGGCGTCGATGCCCTTTTCGATCATGCGCCCAACAAAACGCGCGTGATGGCGGTCGATGCGGCCGCTGCGTTTCCAGGCGGCCATGTCGCGGCGCAGCTCGTCGGCTTCACCGGCGCTATAGTCAGCCGATTCCATCGCGATGCGCATCACTTGTTCTTGAAAGATGGGCACCCCCATGGTTTTTTCGAGCACACGTCTGAGGGACTCGTGTGGGTATTCGATCGGTTCTTCGCCGTTGCGGCGGCGCAAGTATGGATGCACCATGTTGCCTTGAATCGGCCCTGGGCGCACGATCGCCACTTCGACCACTAAGTCGTAAAAGTTGCGGGGTTTGAGGCGCGGCAACATCGCCATTTGCGCGCGACTTTCAATTTGAAAGACGCCCACCGTGTCACCAGCGGCGATCATGTTATACGTGGCGTCGTCTTCGGCGGGCACGGTTGCCATCGTGTATTCAATGTTTTCGTGCTGTTTGAGCAGATCAAAACATTGATGCACTTGTGTGAGCGCGCCCAAACCAAGCAAGTCGACTTTGAATAAGCCCAAATCATCGACATCTTGTTTGTCCCATTGAATGACGGTGCGATCGGTCATCGTCGCAGGTTCAATGGGCACGAGCGTGTGAACGGGCTCGTGCCCCAGCAAAAAGCCGCCCGGATGCACCGACAGGTGCCGTGGCGTGTCTGCCATCTGGCGCACCAGCGAGGGTAAAAGTTTGACCTGCGGTGCGTTCACATCAAGCCCTGCCTCTTGCATGCGCTCGGATGTCAGCGCGTCGGCATCGTAACCGATCATCTTAGATAAGTAGTCGATCGCGCCTGGGGGCAGACTGAACACTTTGCCCACCTCGCGCACGGCTGAACGCGCGCGATAGCGCACCACATTGGCGACCATGGCGGCGTGCGTGCGACCATAGCGCTGATAGACCCATTGGATCACTTCTTCGCGTCGTTGGTGTTCGATGTCTAGGTCGATGTCGGGCGGCTCGGCGCGCTCACGACTTAAAAAGCGCTCAAAAAGTAAATCCATGCGCATCGGATCGATGGCGGTGACGCCCAAGCAATAGCACACCGTGCTGTTGGCCGCGCTGCCGCGACCTTGGCATAAGATGTTGCTACGTTTACAGAACTCGACGATCTCCCACATCGTCAAAAAATAGCCGCCGTAATCGAGCTCGTTGACTAGATCGAGTTCTTTTTCAATTTGTGCGCTAATTGCAGTGGGTACCATGTCACCGTATCGGTGTTTGGCGCCGCGATAAGTGAGTTCGCGCAACCAGTCACTTTCACTAAGGCCACTTGGAATATGCTCCGCAGGGTACCGATAGCGAATCTCGCTGAGCGAAAAAGCACAACGTTCAGCGACTTCAAGCGAACGCACAAGCGCACTCGGGTCGTCGCGAAAAAGTGCGCGCATTTCATCTGCAGATTTGAGTGCGTGTTCGGCGTTGGCGGTGAGCACGCGCCCAGCGTTATCGAGCGTGGTTTTGTGACGAATGCATGTCAGCACGTCTTGCAGAGGCTTGCACGATGATTGATGATAGAGCACTTCGCTTGCGGCCACGACAGGGATATCAAGTTGACGCGCTGTTTGACGCAATCTCACTTCGCTGTCGACGTCGCTTGATTTGTGCTGCCTTGCGCATAGTGCGTAGACGTCACTGGGGGCAAAGAGCTTTAACTTGGGCAGCACGATGGGTGAGCTGCTCAGCCACAGCATATCGCGTTGATGCGCTTGCAGTTGTAAGAGCGTGGCACGCGCTTGGCCTTTGGGCATGTCACGATGTGCGAGGGTTAAGAGCTGACATAGTGCAGCATAGGCTTGTCGAGTCGACGCAAGCGCTAATACGCGCGCCTCTTGACCTTGACCCATGTCAACGTTGAGCTCGGCACCAACGATGAGCTTAATGCCAAGTTTTTTTGCCTCAAGGTGCGCGCGCGCAATGCCATACACACCGTCGCGATCAGTGAGGGCGATCGCGGGCAGATTCAACGCATGCGCTTGAGCAACGAGCTCATCGGGATGGCTTGCGCCTTCAAGAAAGCTGTAGTTACTTTTGACCCATAATGGCGCGTACGACATGATGCACCTTACCCGAGTGAACCTTGCTCAAACCAGCGACGTTGGTTCGGATCATAATACACCCATGTGATGTCGCCTGAGGGGTGCGTGACAAAATAGTAGTCGCGAGCGATGTCAGCACCTTGCCACCAGGCTGTGCTCACCCTGAAGGGGCCATCTAATTGAAGCTGCGTGGTTTTGTGTGTGGGGCGCCTAAACGATGTTGGTTTTGTAAGCAATCTTCTCACCAATGCGTGTTCGCGTTTGGCGGGTGTGCTTTTTTGTATCGTCTTGGGAGAAGGAACGTGCGCAATGGGTGTCCACTGAAAGCTCGATTCAGGTAAATGTGATTCGGTGAGCTCGGCACGGGTCACGGCGTTTGCACCATAAAGGGCGCGAACGCGCGCCAGGGCGCGATCTGCGGCCGCACGTTGGCGCGTGCGTTCGACCTCAAAGAGTGCAAGCTGTTCGCGTAGAGGTGAGGTAATATCGGCGTGTAGTTTGATGCCGATCATTTTGGCCGGCAGCACAAAGGTGCTGAGCCTCAACCGCACTAGTTCAATCAAAGCCATGCTATCGAGCGTGGGCGTAGCGGGTTCGATCACCAGTTTGGGCGGCTCACCTTTATGGTGATCAAGCCATAGCTCACAATGCAGGGCGCGCAGTGACCCCGCACGTGTGCGCACTTCTTTGAGCAGTGCATCGACACCTTGTTTGATGCGAAAAATAAGCCTGGTCAGATCATCGTCGGGTGGGTCGATTTCTAGGCTCAGCTCAACCGGCTCGATCACTTCGCTGGGTTGCAGCGGTAAGACGCTGGTTTGGATATATTGCGTGTACAGTGCGGCGGCCTCGGCACCCAAACGCCGCTTGAGCTCGGCCAAAGGAATGCACGCTAAATCACCAAGTTTATAAACACCCAAACGTGTCAGGCCGTGTCTGAGTTTAGCGCTGATCGCGATCACGCTCAGTGGCACATGCATGGCCTGTGTTTGTTCACTTTGAGGATCGCTCATTACCCAAACATTTTTGCGCGTGCGCGCGAGCACCTGGGTGGCGTGTCGATCAAAGCCGATGACCATCGATGCGAGCCACTTGTCTTTGCGCAGGGCACGCAGCAAGCGCTGGCCCCATTGATGGGTGTTGCCATAAAGTGTGTCAAGACCCTGTGGGTTGAGCCAAAAGACCCCGGGCAATGTATCGGAAGCTTCAACCTCGGGGGAAAAGTTCACGAAAAACTTGGTGAGCGTTTGAATGTTTTGCTCGGCTTCTTCGCTGCTAAAGACTTCCGCGTGTAGTTTGGCGGCTAAGTTGCGCGCGCTGCTTAGGCGCATGCCCACGTGCACTCCGAGTTTTTGCGCCGCACGATTAACTTCAAGCAATGTGGCTTGGCTGGTGCCCGCCCGATCGATGATCGCCACCGGTTGACCGCGCCATGTTGGGTGTGCACGCAAGACCGATTGGGTGGCCAGTTGGTGAACGCAGACGCAGGCAATGTTAGGCATGCCTAACCTGCCTAACCTGCCAGACGAACGTTTGTGCGGCCGCTTGCTGCAAGGGGTTCGCTTGTTAGCACGTTTTTTGTACTCATCGCATTTTGCAAGCGAGCGAAGGTGTCCAAACCTTCGGGTGCAAAATATAGATCTGATGAACTTGTAAAGTGGATGCCGGTTTTGTTTTTGAGCAATCGGTGATCAATGCGATATTGCCCTGGCTCGTGGCGCACGCGCACTGGTTGCCAGCGTACACTTGCCAGTGATTCATAGGCATAAGCCTGTGCATCTTGATCGCGCAGCACAAGCAAGCGCGAGTGATATTGACGCACCAGGTTAGCGATGCGACCCTGCCACGATGACGCGGACGATGTGCGCGGTTTGCTAACGCCTTGTGCGTCGATGACCACCAAGGCAAAAGCGCCCGAGCGTAATACGTAATCGGCGACTTTATTAAAACCGCCACCTTGTGCACGTTGGGGGATATGCATCACCACCAACGCATTGAGATCAACACCGCTATGCGCTGCGTCGGGTGGATAAAAGCTTATGCCTTCAGGTTGGATCCACGCGCATAACTCACCTTGAGCTTGAAGTTCTGCGACCACATGCATCGCGGAACTAAGCGCGGCGCTGGCGTGGCTTTTAACAAACTCGGTGATGCGCCCCGCGGGCACTCGAGCAAGCGTGTCGTTCGTTAGTGAAGGCGCGGATGCGTTGTGCGTAGGAAGCGCGCGCTCAAACAGTGATGGAACCACACGGCGTTCAACCTGCTTGTGCACACTTTCAACTACCATGCACGCATTCTACCTGAGCTTGGAGGTGGCTTCAATCTTCAGATCGACGAAAACCCCTTAAAAATAGGCATCCCACAACCAGTAGTAGACTTGCGATCGCGCTCCCACTAGATGCGCCGGGCGTTGACGTGACTGCACATGTTAATCCCTGCGGTGTGGTCGTTGTTCCTGCATCACCACTGGTTGACGCGTCAGCGTCTGCACTTTGTGTGATCGTAATGTCAGCACAAGAATAATAGTCGGGGTATACCTGCACGCTGTTGACGTGGTAGTTCATTTCTAAGATGCACTGATCACACACCACGCCCGCAGGTAAAGTCAACGTGACAGATTGTATGCCTTCGCTGGGGTTGGTGATCACCGCACCCAGGTTGTTATAAGTAATGTATCCGCCTGTGTTGTTTGCCGGCACTAACAAAAAGAATCCGACCGAGGACGTATCAGCGAACGCCTGTGTGATTTCAACGCTCACCGGAATGCTTGCGCCCGCGCTATATGTTGCGACGGGGTTGGTTTGTAGCACGCCACCACATGGAGGTGTGGTTAGGTTATCTTCGGCCGTGCGCGGTGTAGGCGACGTCAAGCGAGCTTGTGCGGCGGCTTCATGTGTCAATGCTGCTGTGACTGCTATCACTAACAGGCTAAACAGCGATCCAAGATAAAAAGACTTCATTAGAATACCTCGTAGGCATCCTAACGAAGACTAGCGGCGTTTGGCAATCTGAAACGCTAACCGACATTTTTTGTAATAATGGCGCTGACGTAAGATCAAAAGCGCAAATACGACGCACCAGCCCCATATACCCCGTGATGACACACTATGAACAGCGCAACTACCGGCATCAGACCCTGGCTCATCGGTCGAATTGGCGTCATTGGGGCTATTGGATACGCTTGCGTCTGAGGGCACTGACGCATCCATCTGCGCAGGTACGGGATCGCTCGTCAATGTGATGTCAGCACATGAGTAGTACTCTTTATAAGTTGTACTATCTTGCACCATTTGCAGCGTGCAGTTGGTGCACGTTACACCTGCTGGGAAGGTGACCATTGCGTCATGATTGCCTTTAACCTCGGGAATAGAGGTCGAGGTGAGTGGCGTCGCGTCGGCATCGTTATTTCGAAGCAAATAGAACTTGTAAGTTGCGTTGTGTGGGATGTCTACTTGCATTGTGATCGTGATTTGCGAGCCGGCCTGATAGCTGGTTGGCGTAGTACCTTTGGCCACACCACTGCAGGGGGACATCTCAAGACCTGTTTCGGTTGAGCGTGGAGTAGGCACGATGAGCCGCGAATGGGCGTGGGCACGACCAACAAGTGCACTGCTAAGCAGCGCCATCGCGACAACAATTGATTTTGACATATGATCAGGCCTTTGTTGATGTACTAGATCCATAAACCGCTGAGCGGCTGACTACCATCGGCGCCGAAACTATTTACGTTCGCACCCGCTGCTTTCAGCATGGTAAGCCATAAACGCTCAAGCGCGGTATATGTGTTGGCGGGACTGGTGCAGTAGGGAATATCGTTACTTGGAAAACCGCTGACCGTGCTATCGCCGCAAGGAAACACAAGTTTTTTTCCTGTTTGCATTCCACCACCGGCAACCATCATCGGCACACCTTCGGTTGAGTGCCAATCACCATTGGACATCTCGCTACCCATGGCGACGATGCAATTGTTAAGCAAAGGCGAGTTGGTGGCTTCGTTGACCTTAAAGAGCTCGAGCAGATAAGCGAGCTGTTTCATCTTGAATGTGGTCGCCTCGGTATACTTCTGAATATTGCCTGAGGTTTGACCACGACTACCGGTGCCACCGTAGTGACTTGTTTCATGATCACCAATGGTCATACCTGCGATCGGCCAAATGAAATCGCCGCCACTTGCGCCCATGGAAAAAGACACAACACGCGTACGGTCGCAGACGAACGCCATGCGAACCAGGCGTAAAAGGCGACGCGTGCGTTCTTCAACATCAGCTGAGTTACCTTCATTGGCTGGCACTGCACAACTTGTCGGAACCGCGCCGCTTGAAATGTTTCGTTCAAGATCGGCAATGGCCGAGAGGTGCTCGTCCATGCGCTTCTTGTCGCTCGTGCCAAGCTTTCCCTGCAAACGCATCGCATCTTGCTTAACAAAATTGAGCACGCTTTGTTTACGCGCCATGGCTTTGGCAGCGGCACCCGAATCGACGTTTGCGTTGGAGAAAAGTCGCGAAAACAACTTCGCGGGATCGCTCTCGGCATCTTCGCTTGTTATTGTACCGTTAACATTTTTCCATGACATGGGCCAGCGACCGTTACGCACTGGATCGGTGGGTGACACGTGCAGCATGGGTATGGGTGTACTGCCTTTGATTAATGTTGCCGCAAGTTGATCGACCGAAACTCCTCCCGCTCTGCCGTTGGCGTTGGGAACGCCGGTCATGAACGTCGAGTTGGCACGGTCGTGATCATCGCCATCTCCGGAGTTGTAAGACTTGACCATCGAAAGGCCGCATAGCAGGTTGATATCTTTAAGGTGTGGAACAAGTGGCTGCATGGACACCGGAACCGTTGGATTCGCGTCGCTACCCCACCAGTTGGCGCCATTCGCCTTGGGAATAAGATTGTTCAGGTGACCACCATGCGGATAGTGGAAAATCATTATACGCTTGGGTAGTGCTTGCGCTTGCGCCTTACCTGGGCCTTGCAAAAGACCCTTGTCATTAAACATGATGTCTAAGGGAGGAAGCGCGATCGAGATTCCGGCAATGCCGATGCCTCTGAGAACCGTTCGGCGGTCAAGTCGATGTTTTTTTAGCAATCGCATCTTATCACCCTTGCCCCTTTTTCTTCAGTTTGGCGTGCGGTATCTAAACGCCTCGTCTGAAACAAACGCATGTATCAGCTCGCGAAAGTCGTGCGTTTTTGACTCGAACTTCTTATGGAGGATTTGTTTTGTGCAGCCATCAGCACTTTGGTTTTCTTCAACGAGCGAGCGTCCAAGCGCCCAACGCATGAAGTGCTCGGTCACACATTGTGCAACCGCGGGTGTCTTCGACATTAGGTTGCCTAGCTCGACACCTCCGTGAAATGTCGAACCATCAAGACCTTCGATATGACCCTCGCCCGAGATGGTGTTGTTGTTTTCGTCTTGTGTGCGATAAGCGCCTATGGCGTTGTAGTTCTCTAAACCGAGGCCGATGGGATCAAGACGTGTATGGCACGCGGCGCACTCGGGGCGACTGGCGTGTTGCAGAATGGCGTCATTTTCGGTTTGGCCTGCAGGAACTTCAAGCGGCGTTACCATAAAGTTTGGCGGAACTTTGACTGGATCACAAAGAATGGCATCGCGCAAAAACATACCACGACGCATGATCGAGGTGTGCGTTGACTTTGATGTTTGTGTGAGCACAGCCGCAGTGGTCAGAATACCTGCGCGATTCGCGCTTGCAGGTAGCGTTATCGAGCTAAACCCCGCTGCGTTGGGTGGTGTCATGTCGTAAAGATCTGCGAGGCTGGCATCAATAGACGTTGTTGTTGTGTTGAAAATCGTCAACAAGTCTTTTCCGTTCCAAATTACACTATCGAGCATGATGTCGACTTCTTGGCGCATCGACTTGCGCAAATCATCACTAAATGTTTGGAATCGTGTTGTGTCGGGTGTCGCGGCATCGAGCATTTGCATCCGCAACCATTGCTCGTAAAAGTTTCGAACACGATCTTTGGCTCGTGGGTCGGCGAGTAGCCGGTCTGCCGAACTCGCAAGACCGCCGTCGCTATCGAGCGTCCCGGTTTCAGCTGCATCTAACAAAGCATCGTCGGGCATCGTACCCCAAAGCAAATACGACAAACGCGCCGCTAGTTCGTAACCACTCAGTTTGACGCGATTGTCTGAGTCGGCGGCACCTAAACCAAACTCGGGTCGAAACAAAAAGGAAGGTGACTGAAGCACACCCTGGATAAGATAGCTGAGCGTGGCATTGGGGTCGCTATCACTCGATGCGGCTGCGGCAAGATCCTTGAAACCCTGCGCTTCGTCGGTGGTAAGTGGGCGGCGATAGGCACGGCGACCAAATCGTGTAATGAAGTCTGCCAAACATGTTGCATCGGTCTTTAGATTGCATGCGGTAAGCGCACTCACACGTGCTGGTTGACTCACCACGCGCGCGGCGATGCTTTCTGCTGCCTCCTGATAACGCGCAGCGCGCGTGCTTGAAATGCCTAAGATGTCGGCGTTGTTGTCAAACCCGTGATCGTAACCGTCGGTTGGAAAACCCACAACGATGTCGGCAACGTCGACGCCTAAAAGATCGTTAACCGTGGCGGCATATTCTTCATTGGTGAGGCGTCTAAGGGGCGAAGGACCCACATTGCTTTGATCAAAGCAGTACTTATCGACGCCCTCAATCACCTCTTTGTTTGAATCGATGAGCCCATGGCACCCGGCGATGAAGAAAGTGATTGCGACCATTGTCGGGATCTTTAGAGACGACTGTCGACGCATACAGGCATTGCGTCGCAAAGTTCGTGCCACCATGCGATCGTCAATCGTTGTAAAAAAATGTGTGTTTTCAATCGCTTATAAAATGCGCCGGATATTTAGATGGCTTTTAGAGCGCGCCATGTGCTGATTAAACCGCGATCCCGGTTGGCGTTTGGGTGACCAGAACTCGGTAAAGGGTTGGACCGAGTAACCTTGCACTTACCAAGTGACAGGCAAACAGTTTGGGCTTCTTGCTAGGTTAGGGTCCAAAGTTCGCTGAGCGACTGCGCAGCATAGCTACTGTTTGGCGCAAACTTGCCCGTTGATCCAAGCGCGCCTACCGCACGTAATGACGTTTGCCACAAATCGTTGATGCATGGGTTTTTTCGACCAGGTAAAGTCTTGGCCCAGCTTGGTGATGTGTTTTCCGTATTTGCATAGGCAATATGCCGACCTGTCGTCATCGCCGAGGCTTTGCCCGCAACGATCACCGGTAAATATGTGGGATAGTGATAGCCCGAAATAAACTCCGACGTCGAGACAAAAACACTTCGATCTAGAATGGATGCGGATGCGTTGCCGCCACCTTTCAGTTGATAAAGCGCATAGGCCATCTTGTCCATCTGCCATTGTGTGATCCTACGCCATTGTTTGTGACCCTCGATGTCACCTCCACCGTCGCCATGCTGACATGAATGAATCGAGTATTTGAAGTTGGGATCGATGTTCTGGTATTTTCCGTCGTCATTCTGCGACGAGCCTAAACTGACAAACAAGGTGCGACGTGCTCCACATTGAAGAGCAAGCACGCCGAGGCGAATCATGTCTTTAACGTAAGTATCGTAACCTTCATAGTCAGAACCGCTTAGAAATGCATAGTTATCGGGCGGAACGTTGGGCATGCCGCACGTTGCGCCACTAGCGCTGTTTCCAAGCACAGATTGCTCGATGCTACGAACCGTGTCGAGATGTTGGTCGAGCCGCGCGCGGTCCACCGACCCCAAACGCTTCTTCAAACGCTCAGCGTCGCGTTTGATGAAATCGATGACGCTTTGCTCGCGCGCGCGATACTTTTGCCGGTCTGCGTCGCTCATGCCAGCGAGCGTAAACACATTCTTTAGCATTTGAGATGGAAGCCAGGTAATGTTGTTGGGCTTGCTTGCTGCGGCTGCAGACCACCGCCAATAGTCACCACCATAACTAGCGCTGGTCTTCGAGGTGCCATTACCATTGGGTAGGCACAATGCTAGCGGCTCGGATTCACCAAACGCTTGCGCTGCATACGTGTCGACCGACGGACCCCCGGGACGCTCGTCGCAGCTACCAGGTGTTCTGAGCACTTTCATGCCAGTAAATACGGCCGTGCAATGGCCATGTGAACATGCATCGCCATCATAACCTGCAGGTGAGAGTGTCAGACCGCTTACAATGTTGATGTCGCTACGGAAATTTCCATAAGGCCCACTTTCGAGTAGGGGCTGTAAAGCCACCGGCGATGTTGTGAAATTTTGAACGGTGGTGCTGGCTTTTGGAAACCAAAAGTCAGCCTGTTGCGTTTCGTTTGGATCAGCACCTTGCCAGTAGTGTGGGATGCCGTAAGGCCAATGAAAGACGATGAACTTACTTGGCTCAACCTGCGCGGAGGCTTTACCTGAGGGCAGCCACATGTGCCCCCGCGAATCAAACATTGCCTCAAGCGCTGGCAACGCGAGCGTCGCGCCCATGCCTCTAAGTACCATTCGTCGATTTAGCTTGAGTGATTTTACCACGCGCTGTCCTCTCTATTGTTAGTCGGTCGCCTTTTTAGTCGGTCACTGGGGCACGAAACCTAAACGCATCGCTCGTGACAAATTCAAGTAGCGCGTCTTTGAGATTATAGTTCTTGTCCTTGAGCGTTGTATTAAACGCGTCAAGGCTGCATGCATCCACGCTATTATTGGTGTCGACCGCGCGCGCGAATGTCCAACGAATTAGGTGCTGCGTGACACATGAACGGGCATCGTCGCTATCATGTATTATTTTGCCAAGCTGGTCGGCGCTGCTGAAAGGCTCGTTATTGAGCATGGGCAAGTTGCCATCGGTTGGTAGCGGCGAACCGTTGGGATACTTGTCGCGTAGTGCGCCAATGGCATCATAACGTTCGAGCCCCTTACCGATGGGATCCATCAACGCGTGACACCCTCTGCAAGTTGGATCTGTTTGATGTTTATTAGCAGCCTCAACAGAGGAACTGTTTGGATCAGGTGCGCTGATTTCAGTTCCGGGCGCGGGAGGTGGAATTGCCTGACAGAAAATATTCTCTTTGACCCAACGACCTCTTCCAACAATCGAAGGATTGTCGCGGTTTTTCCCAGCGACAGTTAATACGGCTGCCGTTGAGAAGAAACCGCCACGGTATTGCAGCGTCGAGAAGTCGAAATCCACTGGCGTGTTCGATGTGATGTTACTCACCCCATACACCTTGGCCAGGTTTGCATCGATGGCGGTTTTCGTTGTCGTAAACAGATCGAGAAATGACGAACCGTTGTCCCAACCGTTGTTGTGCACCATCGTCATTGCTTCGGTATCCATGGACTTCAGCCATGCGACAGAGTTGGCCGCAAAGCTAGCATAATTGGTTGTCGAGCGCGTTTGCGAGCTCAGTAGGTTAAGCGCGAACCACTGGCGAATGAACTCGTCGCTGGTTGGGCGCGCGCGTTGATCGGACAACATATTGGCTGCCATGGTGCGAATGCCTTCAGCGGTGTTCAATGAGCTGATTTTACTAGCGTCGAGTAAGTCCCCGCCGGGTGCTTCACCGAAGAACAAAAAAGACAGTCGCGCTGCAATCTCGCTTGGTGTCAGTTGAACAAGACCAGGGCGTTCTGTGTTTTGCGTTGCATCGAGACCAAACTCGGGGCGGAAAATGTAACTTGGACTTTGCAGCACCGCATACACAATGGTTCCTGCTGCCGCCCATCCATCGGTCTGCGTTGACGCCAGCGTAAAGAAATCATCGCTCTCTTCTTGGGTAAGCGGTCTGCGCCACGCCGCAGTTGCGAATTTCTTAATGAATGATTTAAGGCATGTGTCCCTCTGTGCGGCGACGCTTGGGTCACATCCGACAAATGTTGCGCGTTTGCTCGGGTCCATGACCGCTTTGCTTACACCGTCTGCGACCTGCCTAAAACCATTCTGTAAGCTGTTGGTAATTTCTTGCTGCGCAACCTCGACATCGAATAGGCCTTTGACATTGAAGTCCGAAGGGAACCCCGCCATGTAGTCCACGGGATCAACACCCGTAAGTGTCTTTACGGAAGCCGCGTACTCGCGCACGCTAAGACGTCGCAAAGGCGCCGCATCGGGAACACCACCTCGGCCAGGCAGACACGCCTTGGCTTTCTCAACGTTGTCCTGGGCGATTTGCCCTCCACAACCGGTTAAGGTGGTAAAGAGCACTGCGACCCAGAGTATCGAGTCTAATTTGCGACTGAGCATATACAGGGAGTTGCTGCGCGTTAGCGGCACCCCACTTTTAGCTAAGCAAGAGCCATGCCTTAAATGAGTTGCCAACGCACGTGTGTGGTCAACGGAAACCATAAGCTTTTCTTGCGCGTGCTGTCAAAAACCACTCGCCCCAGTGGAACAAAACGCATTCTTGGCGCTGCGATTATAGACCACACCGGTTCCTCGTCTTCGACGTCGAATGGGAGAGGGTTCTGTCTATGGTGAAAATGCGTGTAAAGCACGCGTGTTATGGCGCTTCGCCCAATTTGTGTTGAGTCCCTGATGCGTGGTGGCGTTGGTACACATCTTGCTGTGTATTATGCGCAGGAGACCTAGGTGCATACGCTGAACGACTGTTACCACAAGACCCTTACGTCACCATTGGCATGTGTTGCTTTTTCTCTTGCGGCTCTGTTGGTGGGTTGCGGTGGGCAGATCGGTGGCGATGCGAATGGTAACTCTCTAGCGCTAACCGGCGCAACGGGCGTCAGACGCCTGACGGTCAGTGAATACAACTACACGGTACGTGACTTGCTCGGAACCACTCTCACACCAGCAGATCAGTTTCCCGATGATCCCATTATCGGTGGCTTTGATAACAACGCGATTGGCTTGAGTGTTTCTTCGACACTTGCAGATTTTTATCAGAAGGCTGCTAAACAACTCGCTGACGAAATCACGGGGGCCACGAATCAGAGTTCTAAGGTGCTGACCTGTGATATCAATCAAGCCGATTGTTTGCCGAAGATCGTCATGAACCTTGCATCGCGTGCTTGGCGACGCCCGGTGTCCGCCGAGGAAGCGCAATCGATTATTTCTGGCAGTAAGCCTGCCGACACGCAAACCTTACCGGCAGGCGATGCATTGAACTTGGCCGTGCGTGCGATTTTGACGTCGCCCAATTTTGTTTTCCGTTTGGAGCTTGGTAGCAACAAAGGTCGCCTCGATAATTATGAGTTGGCATCGAGGCTTTCTTATTTCTTGTGGAGCAGCATTCCCGATGACCAACTCATGGCAGCGGCGCAAAGCGGGAAGCTGGGCAATGCAGACGAGTTACGCGCACAGACTTTGCGCATGCTCAATGATCCTAAAGCAAATGCGCTTATCGATAATTTTGCCGCACAGTGGCTTGGTTTGAAGGCACTGCTCAAACACCAGGTCGATACAGGCACTTACAAGTCGTATGACAATACCTTACGTGACTCGATGATTCAGGAGACCAAACTCTATTTTGGCGAGTTTCTTAAGAACAACCTGAACATGAACACGTTTTTGACGGCGAACTTTACGTTCGTGAACAATACATTGGCAACGCACTATGGGTTGCAGGCCTCAGGATCGGATTTTAAGAAGATCACCGTTGACGGAGATCAACGTGGTGGGTTCTTAAGGCAGGCATCGTTTCTAACGCTGGGTTCGCTTTCCAATCGCTCTTCGCCGATTTTTCGCGGCAAACGAGTGCTTTTGGATTTACTGTGCGTCAACTTGCCTGCGCCGCCGAACAATGTGCCGTCGCTTCCGAAAGTTCCCGATGGCGATGCCACCATTCGCGACAAACTGGCAGAGCATCGTGCCAATCCGGCATGCGCTGGATGCCATAATCTGATGGACCCCATTGGGTTAGGGTTTGAGAAGTATAACGGCGTGGGTGGCTTTATTACCGACGCCAACGTCGACGTGTCAGGTACGCTGGACAGTGGCCAAAGTTTCACAACGGTTTCCGATCTTGTTCAAAAACTAACAAATGACCCGCGTTATACGCGTTGTGTACCGACCAAGATGTTTTCGTATGCGTTGGGGCGAAAGGTAGAGGAGAAGGACGCCGCAACGATCGACGCGCTGACTGAAGGATATAAAGCCAAAGGCATGGGCTTGCGCGACTTGATCTTGGACATCGTCACGCATTCAACATTTCAACAAGGCAAGGGAGGCTAGGCATGTCACGATCGACAGCGCGCAATCGCAAAGAGGAGATCAAACGCAAGTTTGCCTTGTCACGACGTTCTTTTATGGGCGGCGCGGGTGCCATCTTGGCCCTGCCCTATCTACATTCGCTTTTGCCCAAAGACATCAAGGCGCAAGCCGTGCCAAAACCTCAACGTTTTGTATTTTATTTTCAGCCCACTGGGTTCTTTATGGAAAACTGGGTCCCCAAGGTAAGCGGTAACGATGTTGCACTGCCGCAGACGATGTCGCCTATCTTATCGCCGCTCAGTGATATTCGCGCCAAGTCGCTGGTGTTACAGGGGCTTGGTAACTTTGTGCCCGGTCAGGTCCACGAATTGCAAACGGTGGGTATATTGTCGTGCGCCGACAATGATGGCGCAACGGTCAACGATACCACGGTCGATCAGATCATTGCCAACAACATCGGCCAATACACCGTGGTGCCATCGCTACAACTTGGTCTGTACAACGGTGGCAGCCAACCTGTATCGTGGGCCAGCAAAACCAAGGCATTGCCAGCGGTAGGTAATCCTAAAGTGGTCTTCGATACCCTCTTTCGTGGCTATGACCCAACCGCGACAGCCGAACAACAAGCACTGCGCAGCAAATACGACAAAAGTGTGATCGACTACGTGATTCAAGATACGCAATCGTTAGCGAATAAACTTGGCAATGACGACAAGCAAAAAATGGACGAGTACTTTTCGAGCGTTCGAGAGCTGGAACTGCGCGTCGCAAAAGCGGAGTCGTCATATAAATGTGCACCCAGCAATACGCCTGCGGATGAACCCGGAAACAACTTCGACCGGCAAAAACGTGTTAACGACATGATGGATTTGATCGTGCTCGCGTTGAAATGCGATATCACCCGCGTGGTGACCTTTGACTTTCAAGACGGTAACATGAGCTACCCATGGCTTGGTTTTTCAGACAACCATCATAACCTTTCGCACTCAAGCGATGCGGGTGATGCTACCGCGTCAACCAAGTATGAAGCGATCGGCAAATGGCACATCGAACAATATGCCTATCTGGTTAAGCAGATGGATTCCATTAACGAAGATGGCGGCACGGTGCTTGACAACTCGATGGTCTATTTGAACAGCGAGATTTCGTTTAATCATAATCGCCGCGATTTACCGGTGATCATCACCGGTAGCAATGGTGGGAAACTCAAGACCGGGCGTTTTGTGCGCTTTAAGAATCCGATATGGGACTACAATGGAAAAAACTACGAGAATCAGTATCCGCTCGCGGATTTGTATGTGACGATGATGAACACGATGGGCATCAACCAAGACAAGTTTGCTGATAGCGACAGCAAGAAACTCACCGAGCTTCTTAACGCGTAATCAGGTTTCCATGTCGCCCAAATCTTCACCCGAGAGTACGTAGAATGTCTCGCCGTAGGTCTTTAGCAGCTGCATGGCTTTGTCCATGTCTTCTTGGGTGTGGCCGCGCGTGACGTTTAGGCGCAGGCGCTCTTCGCCAACTTTTACTGCCGGGTATGTCAAAGGTACCATGTTGACGCCGCTTTCATATAAGCCCACGTGCATGAACAGTGCTTTGCGTTGATCGCGGCACATCACCGGCATGATGTGCGTGTTGCTGATGCCCAGATCAAAGCCGATGTCGATCAGACCCTTACGCATGTATTCGGCTTTTTGGCGAAGCTCGCTCACCAGCGCGGGACCGTCTGCTTCAAGCATGGTCAAGATGGTGGATGCAGCGGCGACGATCGGCGCGGGAAGTGATGCGCTAAACAAAAACGAACGCGCGGTGTGTTTGATGTGATCGACGACGTTTTTTGAACCGAGCAAAATACCGCCAATGCCACCAAAGGTTTTTGAGAAGGTGCTAACGAGCACAGGTACGCGACCTTCAAGGCCATATTCTTCGAGAATACCTTTGCCGTGTTTGCCAAGTGCACCAGTGCCATGTGCGTCGTCACAAATGACCACTGCATTGTAGCGATCGCACATGTCGAGTATTTCTTTAATGTTGGCCTGATCACCGTCGAGCGAATAGATGCCCTCGATAAGCACAAGTGCGTTCTTGCGCTCTTTTGTTTTTAGGCAACGCTCGAGCGATTTGACCGAGTTGTGATTAAAGAAGCGCACTTCGGGGCCGCTGCGTGGTGTGCCGGCCGCAACGAAGGTGCCGTCAAGAATGCAAGCGTGACTAAGGTTGTCTAGAATGATCGAGGTGTCGCTGTCGGCAAGAGACATCACGGTACCCACCATCGCCTGATAGCCGGTGGTAAAGACCAGGCATGATTCGTAACCAAACCACTGAGCAAGGCGCTCTTCGAGTTCGACGTGCATGATGGTGGTGGCTTGCGCACGCGACGAACCAAGACCGCACGCGAACTTGTCGATGGCTTGTTTGGCGGCTTCTTTGACCTTGGGATGGTTGGTTAGACCCAAATAGTCGTTGGAGCTGAAGTTGATGATTTCGTGACCGGCGACGGAGGTGTGCAAACCGCCCGTTTCGAAGGGGCGAAAAAATGGATACACCTGCTGATCGCGTGCTTCGCGAACGCGGGCCAGTTCTCGGTCGGCTTTTTCTTCAATCCACGATGTGCTCGATGTCATGGTGCGGCTATATAGCACGAACCCGAATGTCGCGCTTTTGTATCATTATTCGGGGCGAAACATCGGGTCTTCGCATTTGGTACCCGAGTAAAGGTTGAGCACGCGCAGCCAGCCAAGCGCGGTGGTCGGGTGCCCAAAATCGAACTCGCTCGGCTCGCAGAATTTCGGATCGGGCGCTTGGTTGATTGAGCCTGTATTTTCCATATGAACAATACTGGCTTTGGTGTTACGTGGACCAGGAAAGTAGTTCCAGGTGATCGTCCAGCCATCGTTGTGGATGATTTGCAGTTTGGTGATCGGGCCATGGTCGTTATGCCTCGTAAAAATGAGCTTGTGTGTGGCGTCGGTGTATTCGGTCTCGATGTGAAATAGCTCGTCTGCAATAGGTGTCTGTTCAAAAGTTTTCGCGACAAAATCACGAAAATAACGAATACAAACCCGGTTGGCGAAAGTTGCTACGCCGTCGCGACACCATTTTTTTAAATTCTCTTCGCTTGCATTTTTTGAACGTTGCAGGGGTCGCGTCGCGGCAACGATGTCGGGGCAGTGTCCGTTGATTGCAGGTAGGTGTGTGCTGACCGAAACATCGTTTTGACCATTGGCAGGCGCATCACATCCGAGCTGGCACCCAATGAGGCCAACGACATAAATCCAGCTAATACTTTGCAATAAGACAGACCGGTTCACTTAGGCTTAATTGGGCCTAGCACGCTGATTGCGTGGTATCAAGTATTATAGGTTTGGCTGCGAAAGCACAATCGCCGATACGTTGCCATAATAGCCAACTGCAAGTACCAACACATGGCGCAGCTGACTAGGGGTTTTGCCCGCAACCAGTTCCGGTAAAGGCACGCCGCTTAACCAGCCGAGCGCATCGACCGTGGCCAGCGCACCCGATGCACCAAAGGTTTCACCATGCATGCTCTTGGGCGCCACCACAGCGACTTTACCGAGCACGCGGCGAATGCCTTCGAGTTCGGCTAAATCGAATACGGCCAACCCTGAAAGTGCGCTGACGACGAGATCAACATCTTGCGCTTTAAGGCTCGCGTCTTCGAGCGCGTGGTCGATGGCGCGCGCGACCGCGCCAGGCGATGCGTTGACGAGCAAGGCTTCAGAGTCTGGCGCCTCGAACGCTGTGCCGTAACCGCGCAGAAGCGCAACGGCGTTTTGTTTTCGCGCGGCGGCCTTTGCGATCGGTTCGACGCAAACAAACGCGGCCCCATCACCAAGTCGTGCGCCTTGGCTTGCGGGATCACCGGGGGCGAAGTTCGCGCCCACCTTGGCAACGATGCCTAGTTTTTGAAAGGCTAGATACAGTGGCTCGCTCAACCCCTCGCCGCCACCAATTAAGAACGCATGACCACGTTGATGCGCAAGGTGCGTGCTGCAGGTGAGCGCCGCGTCGAGCGCGCCGCAATTACCGTCAACAATGGTGACGTTGGGTGCGCGCAAGTCTTCCCAGATGCTGACATAACCTGCGGCAGCGTTGATTACCGTGTTGGGAAAACGTGCTGGGTTGACGTAACGTGGGTCTTCAAGTTCAGCGACCAGTTTCATTTCAGTGATCGCTTCAAGCGAACCATAGGCCGTGGACGAACATAACCCCACATCGTCGGGTTGCAGCGTGCCGATAAACGCGCCGTCTTTTTTAATGCCGGCATCTTCAAGCGCCAACTTGGCTGAGACGATGAGCATCTTGGTGAAACGATCAAGGTTACGCAGGCCCTTGGTGCCCAGGTATTGTGTTGCGTCAAAACCCCATGCTTCGGCCACACGTGCGTCGGGGAATTTGTCTTCGGTCAACACCTCGCGTGTACCCTGAAAAAAACTGCGCTCGTTTTCGGCGAACGCGCGCATGCCTTCAAACCAGGCGGCTTTGCCAATGCCAAGCGGACCCACCACGCCAAGGCCTGTGATTGCAAGCGGCGTCATGTACTCACCTTGGGTAGCTCAGGCAAACGGCCGGCTTTGGCAAAACAGACCACCGCGTCGTAGCCACCAAAGGCAAGCGCGTTGTTGAGCACGACATCGGCTTTGCCGGTTTGCGGCTTGGTGTGAATCAGGTTGACCTCGCACTCGGGGTCGGGTGTGTCGTAGCCCAGCGTGGGCGGGTAAATGTTGGTTTGAATCGTCATGATGCACGCCACTGATTCCAAAGCGCTGGCAGCGCCCATGCAATGGCCAATGCTGCTTTTGATGCTTGAGATGGGCACATTTCGCTCGCCAAAAACTTCGCGCATGACTTTGGATTCGATCGCGTCGTTGGCGGGCGTGCCCGTGCCATGTGCGTTGACGTAGTCGACGTCGGTTGCGCTCAACCCGCTGCTTGCAATGGCACGCTGCATCGAAATCACGCTACCGATGCCGTCAGGATGCGGACGCGTGATGTGGTGCGCGTCGCATGCCATGCCATAACCGCCGATCTCGGCGAGCGGCACGCCACCGCGTGCGGTGAGGTGTTCTTCGGATTCCAAAATCAAGATTGCAGCGCCCTCGCCTAAGATCAGGCCGCGGCGGTTTTTGTCGAAGGGCTGACAGCGCTCGGGCGCCATCGCACCCAAACGCACAAAGCCAGCGTATTGCAAAGGTTCGATGATTTCGCTTGCACCAGTGATGGCGACATCAGCGCGTCCGGCGCGGATTTGATCGGAGGCAAAACCGATGGCGTAGTTGCCAGCGGCACACGCTGCCGGCAGCGTTTGCACCATGCCCGTGGCACCGAACGAACGCGCCAGGTGAATTGGCAAAAGCGTCGAGTCGTATTGCGGGATCTTTTCGGTTTGCACTGAATCGTAGCCCTCACGAATCCAGGCCGAATTGAGCTCGGAGATCACGTTGGCCTCGCCCATCGTGGTGCCGATGATGACCGCGGTGCGATCACCGGCAAGATGAGGCGCGTTGAGTTTGGCGTCTTCGACCGCCATGCGCGCCGCTGCAAGCGCCATCGCCGAACAGCGGCCGGTGCGGCGCGCTTCGCCGGCTGTTAAGAAATCGCGGGGGCGAAAATCTTTGACCTCGCCACCGATATGCCGGTCGAAGGTGGACGTGTCGAAGGACTCGACCGGCGTCGTGCCAATGCGGCCCTCAAGCAGCGAATTCCAGAAGGCGGTTTTGCCAAAACCAATTGAACTAACCACCCCTAAGCCTGTGACGTAAACACGACCCATGTTGTGGCAGGCTTATAGCTCGTAACGGCGTCAATTCAAGGGCTTGGCTTGGCAGACTGGGGACTTGTGATACCCAGGCCAGGTGTTTTGTAAGGTGAGTTGAAGTAGCGTGTATAACGGCTATAGTTGCGGCTTATTATGGGTATTCAGAATGTTGCGACGCTCGTTGAAGCGCTCGAAAAAAATGCTGCGGTTGATATCAAAAATGCGTTTTGTTTTTTTGGCCTCGACGGCACCGAACGCACCTTTAGCAGTGCTGACCTTTATAAAGAAGCGTTGCGCCGCGGGGCATTGTTGCGCGAGCAGGGGCTTCGGCGCGGGGACCGCGTCAGCTTGATCTTCGCCGAGCCGCACGAGTTTGTGTTGTCGTTTATTGGCGCGTCGGTGGCGGGCCTGGTGCCGGTGCCGATGTATCCACGTGCGACCTTCAAAGCCATCGACACGTATACCGACACGGTGGCGCATATCGTCGAAACGGCCGGGTCGAAAGTGATTTTGACGATGCAAGAGACCCTGCCCTATGTTGAGCCCGCGACCGCGAAGATTAAGCAGCTAGACAAGGTGTTGACGATTGAAAAAGCATTCGCTGGTCAAAGTGCAACGATGAGCCCCGAAAAGGTGGACGCTTCGGATTTGTGCTTTCTGCAGTTCACATCAGGTAGCACCAATAAACCCAAAGGCGTGATCGTGCGTCATCAGAATGTGATTGCAAACACGGGCGGAAGTCTTGCCCCCGAGACAGTGAATCTAGATCCTGATACCGACATGGCGGTGAGTTGGTTGCCGCTTTATCACGATATGGGATTGATCGGTTTTGTGCTGGCGTCGATCGCGCATCGCATGAAAACGGTGCTTTTGCCCACCAGCACGTTTGCGCGTAGCCCCAAACTGTGGCTGGAGACGATTCATAAATATCGCGGCACGATCACCTACGCGCCCAACTTCGCGTATGGCCTGTTAGCCAAGCGTTTAAAGGATGCCGATGTTGCATCGCTCGACTTGAGTTGTGTGCGCGTCGCCGGTTGTGGTGCTGAGCCCATTCAGGCGCAAACGCTGCGCGATTTTGCCGCCAAGCTTGCGCCTGCTGGTTTTAAGCCCGAAGCATTTTTACCGAGTTATGGTATGGCCGAAGGCACGCTTGCGATTTCGTTTCATGCCTTGCATGAGCCGATGCGCACGTTGAAGGTGAATGCGGCGGCGCTTAGTGAAGGCCGCGTCGAGATGGCAAAGAGTGACGATGTGAATGCTATTGAGCTCGTGTCGTGCGGCAAGGCATTGAAGGGCCACGAAATAAAGATTGTGGGCGATCAGGGCGCAGTGCTCGGTGAAGATAGGGTGGGCGAGATTGCGACGCGCGGCCCGAGCGTATGCGACGGATATTTTGAAAACCCCGAAGCAACCGCTGAAATGTGGAAAGACGGTTGGCTGCATACGGGCGATTTGGGTTTTTTCCACGAAGGGAATCTTTATATCTGCGGGCGCGCTAAAGATTTGATCATTATCAAAGGCGCGAACTATTACCCACAGGACATCGAGTGGGCGGTGGGCCAAGTACCGGGTGTGCGGGCGGGTAAAGTGGTTGCCTTTGGTGTGACCAAAAACAACGAAGAGCAACTGGTGGTGGTGGCCGAGTGCGCGTCGATGCAAGCTAAGGAGCTGAGCGACTTGATAGTGAAGAAGATTTATGAAGCCACTGGGTTGCCAGCGGCTGAGGTGGTAATGATTGGGCTGGGCGGTATTCCGCTTACGTCGAGCGGCAAGTTGCAACGGCGCAAAACACGCGAGCTTTACCTAAACAACACGCTCGAGCTTCACACCAAAGAAGGCTAAGTGTAGCGGTCACCTCTGCGCCGTATGGTTGGGCGAATGTAGGTCTGCAATTTATTTTATACGGAGTTGCAATTCGAGATAAAGTGCTCGGCATGAATGCGACCCAAAAAGTTCTTCTTTTAAGCGCGTCAACGTGGCTTTATGTGGCATGTGGCGATGACAGTTCGAAAACGCTAGCGGATGCTGGCCAAACACAAAACGACGCATCGACGACGGCCAACTGCGATGCAAAATCGGCAGCCCTGCCTACGACCCAGGCCGTAGTGGACGCGACAACCTACTATTTGGTGCTCAATACGGTGCAAGGCGACCCCAACATGTACCGCGTGCAGATGAACTTTGGCACCGAGGCGCAGTTTCGCAAGTGCCCTGAAGAACCAGGTCAAAACAGCACATTTAGCGTGACGATGTCGTACAAGACCAAACCCACCGGAAGCGCAGAGTTTAATTTTTCTGATGAACGTGTGTTTACGGCCACCGACAAAGTTAACTTTTATGTCACGTTCTTTAACAATACGGGGCATGCGCGTCAGAATAAGAACTACTTGACGCCCAATAATGGAAAACTTAACGCGACGATTACGGCGACAACATTTTCGGCGCCTCTTAGCGTGACCATGACCAACGAAACTGATGCGAATGACGACTTTGAATTGACGGGCACCTTGGCGATCGACTGGTAATTATCGCGCTGGCTGCTGCAACATGCGTCGGTTATGCTGTGCAGGCAAAGGTGTGAACACTGGCAGGCGCGTTTCTACGTTGTAGCGATGAGCCCGTGATAACATGCGTCGATGCAGGATGTTGGTGTTTGGTCGTGCTGTTGGCCAAGATGGTCTCGCGTCGGCGCACTTTTCTTATTAATTAGTGCTGGCTGCGGGCGCTTTGGTTTTTCGCGCTTACCATCGAGTGATTCTGGCGCAGATGCGGCTAGCGATAGCGGTACGGATCATCCACCCGTGGTGATTGTTGATCACTGCCTTAACCAAATAAGTGACGGCGGTGAAACTGGCGTCGATTGCGGCGGCGAGTGCCCTGCATGCGCCGTCGCACAGAGTTGCCAAACGCTTTTGATGATGGTGCCGGATGCCACTTCTGGGGTTTATCAGCTTGATGTGGATGGCAGTGGTCCACAACCGCCCTTTTTTTCTTTTTGTGAGATGCAGGCAGACGGCGGTGGTTGGACGCTTGCGCTTAAGATGGACGGTGCTCAGCAAACGTTTAGCTACGCGAATGCGCTTTGGACGAATACCGAAACCCTCAACGACAACATGCCAAGCTTCGATAAGAGCGAGGCCAAACTTGCCGCGTTTAACTTACTCGCGTTCCATCAAATTCGAGTCGTGATGGTGACAGGCAACGACACGCGCTCGATTGTGCTAGGCGATAGCAACGGAATTGGGGGTGTGTTTTCGGGTGAAATGACGTCGCTGCGGGATTTATTTGGCATGGGCGCCAATCGCTATACGATGGTCGGCCGCGACACGTGGCTAACACTGGTGCCAGGTTCGGCCATGGCCCCTAACTGTAATCGCGAAGGCATTAATGTGGCAGCTGACTTTAACATTGCGCAGGTCAACTTGCGTATTGGTATTCTGGCCAACAACGAAAACCAATGCCTGTCGCCCGATTCGTTTGTCGGCATTGGCTTTTCGCGTAGCTATCTTGCCTGTAATACGACGCTGAACACCTTCGCCGGCAATGCTGCCGGGTGTAACGACCCGAATGATCGAAATATTGCAGCATGGTCGTATCTCTTTGTGCGCTAGCCGCAACCTTGCCGAATGTGCCAAGTGCAAGCGCCCGACACGACACAATGAGGTTAGTAAATAGCAACGTAGGCTTTGCGGGCAAAAGGAGCGTCAATTCAGTACGATAGGGTTCAAGATAGAATCATAAGCGATTCGTTTTTTGCTGGACAAAAATGCTTTTATGCGTACACTAACGGCCTTTAGAGGAGCAGCGGAGTCGCTCGATAGCGGCCGCATTGATCGCTTTTTTGAGCAGAGGTTATATGAGTGGTTCTCTTGACGAACTAAAAGAAAACATTCGCACGATTATCGCTGAGGTTAGCGAGATCGACGATATTCCCGACGATAAGTCATTCAAAGATTTGGGCATCGACTCGATGACCGCGATTGAGATTATTTCGGAAATCGAACGCACTTATAAAGTGCAGATCCCTGAGACTGAGGTTCAGGGTCTGACCAGCTTCAGCAAAGTGGTCGAGTACGTGCAGAACCGCTTGGCGACCAAACAAGCTGCTAGCTGAGATGTTTATGGGTGACACGCACTAAAGTGCATGTCACCTTAGTTTAGTGACATGCACTTTAGGCGTCACCTTGGTTTGAGTATGCATCGTTGTCATTTTAGAATCTCGTGGTAGCGATACCGACCAGGTGGCATCGTGCACCATGCGTCGTACCTGCGTTATTTTGAAGCGGGCACGCATCAGGAAATGCTGCGTGATGCGGGGACAGCGGCTGCGAGTTTGAGCGCGAACACGCTGGCGCTACGCGGCGAAGTTTGAGCTTAAGTATGCGCGTCAGCTTTTTTGATGACAACGTGATTGTGGAAACAACCGTGAGCGAGATTCGCGCGGCGACGATGACGCTTGGTGCACGGATGTTGCGCGGTGACGACGTGTTGACCGAGTCGAGCGTGGTGCTGGTGGGCTTTGATTTGGACCAACGCCGGGCTCGAAGGTTGCCTGAGTTTTTGACCGAGAAGCTTAAAGCCTGCTGAAAAAGCACTGGCCGCAACAAATGTGCCGCCAGCACCTATGGATGGGTGAGCGCTTATGCACTCGCACTGCGCGAAGAACCAGGATCGCGTTTAGACGTGCATGTGTACGTCATGTCGCGATTATACATCTGGAAGTTGAGTTGAGGATTGGCAGCATTGAGTGCCATGTGCTGGGTGTATTGTAAGAACCATGGTGGTTTGTTCTGGCGAATCATGGGTTAGGACGCGACGGATCTAAGATGGCGGGTCGACCGATCTTTCTAAAGGGCGGGTGCTGTAGTTTTTCAGCTGGCCATTCCTCGCATACATAATTGCGTTCTGAACGACACATACGTATTGCTTCATCAAAATGGGTGGGCATTCCCTCAATGACGTTGTCGTTTTCACACTCTTTGCGCGACTGATCAACGTCCATCAGGCAGCGTTGTTCAATGCCCAATGACGCGTTGTATATTTCTGCGGCTTGTGTGCGGCACGCGTTCTGAAAGCTTTCGTTGTCGTGACACATAAACTTAATGTTCGACGTGTTGGTGACATTGATGGTGTGCTTTTTTTCAAGATTGAATAACTTGCAACCCGTTACTGCAATCGTTGAAACCACCAGCGTTGCCAAACATTGCGGGTTTTCAGTCAACATTTCGCAATGACGCGCCTTTGGATCGAAGCCTGGCTCAATCCCGCTGGGTGCGCGAGCGCTCGATGGATCTTGGTCTGCGTATGCGCTGGTTAAAGGGGCGTCTTGTGCTTGGCACCCAAGAAACATAAGCGCCACAAGCGGTGGCACGATACGGCCCATGCGACCCAAGAAAAGCATCATATGGGGCAAAATGTATCACATGTGTTCGGAGCCGTCGAATGGTGATGGCCTTATTTCAGGGCTGCTCGTTTGGCAGCGGTAGAGGGGGCATTTTGCCGTAGTTGGTATAGAGCTCGTCTGATGTGCATAAATAGCGCTCGGTGGCGGGACACTCTTCAAGGGCATCGGTGAAGTTCACGAGGGTGCCCCCGTTGTGTGAACACAGCGCTTGCTGCTCGAGCACTTTGCGCGTGCATTCAAGGGTGGCTTGAAGAAACGCGTTGGCGACCGTGTTCAAGTCCGCCGTCTTGCATACATAGGTAAAGTTAGCCTCATCACCGCATAGATAGGTAAAGCGCAACTTACGCCTAGCGACGTATTTAAATCTGCCTAACTTAACCCTTGCGGAAAGCTGACAAAAAGCGCGCGATGTTTGCGCTTCAATATCGAGGGTAACTGGACACTTCTTCTTAGCTCGCTTGATCTCGTCTTCACACAACATGCCGCGTTCTCTTAGCGTGTTTGGGTCGGTGGGTAATTCGATGCCCTCGCCTTCTTGGGCGGCGCTCGATGCAGCAGGCGTGTCGGTAGGCGGTGTTTGCTCGCAGGCACCGAAGGTTATCGACACAACCAGCGCCGCAGCGAAATACATATTAAGCATAAGATATTAGTTTTACTGTAGCATGGCCGTCCTTATTAGACTAGCGAGGGTGGCGATTGCAACGAGATATCTTATTGATAATATTTGTTAAATTTTAGATGAGGGTAGAGTTCTTTTTTGACACCGTGGTATTTTCAGCTATGTTTCCGGCATGATATCTCGAGCCGTACAGCAGCGACCCTTGTGGCAAGGATGTGCCCTGGTTCTTCTGATCGGCGCACTTTATGGTAACCGTGCCAGCGGCAGCGGCGGTGCCATTCCCGAGCATCTTGTCTTCTGTGATGATGAAGTTGGGATGCATGACGAACCGGGACACTGCGAACATCAATCGACGGCGCACGTTGGGTGGTTTTGTGACGCGCTGCAGAAATCTTCCATTGCCTATCTTGATCGTACGTTTGGGGTTAATCCTGTGCGCAACAAGCTGGTGCTCGATTTTTTTTCCGCGGCCAACCGATCACATTTCGATTCAGGAAGCGCTGTCTTTAGATTTGATTTCTTGCCTCCGATACCTTTTGACTTGATAGCGCCTGGCAATCGACGCTACGCGGTTGCGTCGTTGGGCTATGAACCCAATGGGGTCGCGAGCAAACTGATCGCGTCGACGCGCATTTTAAAAGAACTGCCAACACGGGCAGAAGACATCAACAGTATGTTTGACAATTGTGAGAGCACGTCGGCGGAGCCGTCAGACGAAATGCAAATCTTGCCGCAATTGCATCCGCATATGTTTACAACCGCTTTGATCGGTTTTGTTGTGAACAACTACAAAACGGCTTGTCCAAAGCTCGTGCTGGGTCAACCTGCGAGTGATCCGAGCCGTAACTAGATACGTGTTGTTGGCAATTTGACGAATGTAGTTTTTGTCATACAACTCGGCGCATGTTCGTTTTAAGGCCATGTCTGAGGCGCTTTTCGTGCTGTCTTTTGTTGCTTGTTGGTGGCTGTGACCAGGCTGAGCCTTATACCGAGGTGAGTGCAAGTACGACAACACAGAGCACAACCGAAGTTAGTCGCAGTTGTATTCCTTGGTTCATGAACAAGGAAAGGGTCTACAACTGGGAGCGCATTGGTAAGGAGTGTTACGCAACGACGCGCGATATCAACACGTGTCCCGAGGCGCTTGAAGCGATTGCGCAGCTCACTACACCGCAGTGGTCGACGACACATATTTGGACGAATGGTAGAAGCCAGTCGGCAGGTGGCTGGCAAGTGCCAGATACGATTGCGAGCGTTTTTTTTCTGCCCGGCAACGATCTTTTTAAGAAATACTTGCTCAACCCTTCGAACTGGGGTCACGATCCCAACAATGCGTACCGTCAGATGGTGCCGCTGAGCTATCAAGAGGAGATATTGCGAGCCTATCTTGGCTCATGTACCGATGCGGACTATTTCCGCCAGTATCGCGCGCTGGGTTGCGCGAAGTTTATGATCAAGATGGATGATGGTCGCCCTAAGTTGTTGATCCATGTACCGGACAAACTTTGCAACTGGACGCAGAATATTTTCAATCGACGCTACCAATATTTAGCGAAGCTCAACGACGCCATGCATTGGCAACTTGCCTATATTCTGGAACACTCGCTGCCGAACATCAACGCGACTTATTGCCCGCCCGGTTGACGTAACTGAGGTGCGATCTTGAGCACGTGGCCGCTGGCTAGATAGACCAGGTAAAGCTCGCCGGTGTTGTCTTCGCCGAAGGATGCCAACCCGGCTGCGCCTTTGATGTGGCTTAGGTCGTCGACCACACGCATATCGACCACTTGGCGCGTTTTATAAAACCAGCGCAGCGCTCCGATTTTGTTTGAGACGAAATCACCAAAGAGATAAACGCCATAAAGTTGTGGGATGGCTTTGCCGCGATAGACGTAACCGCCGGTGATCGACTTGCCGCCTGCGAGCACACCAAAGGCGCGCTCACCCGTGTCGTGGGTATAACTTGCGGCTGGGTAAACCACATCGCTCGGCGTTGCCTTGGGTTCCGGGCAGTTGGAGATGGTGGCTGGCGAGCCTGCTTCGTAAACGGGCCAACCATAGTTTTCACCGCCCTTGCTAGAAAAGGGCTGAACGTTGATCTCCTCGATTTTGTCTTGGCCGACATCGGCCATATAAAGATTGCCGGTTTCGCGATCGAAGGACATGCGCCACACGTTGCGTAACCCATAAGCCCAGATGCTTTTGAGCGCCGCGGGCCCAAGGTTGGGATTGCCTTTGGCAGGTTTCGCTTCACCGGGTTTGCTTACATCAAAACGATGCAGCTTACCAAAAGGGGCTTTAAGATTTTGCGCGTTGTGAAACGAGTCGCAGCGATCGCCCTCGTCGCCAAGCGTCATGTATAAAAACCCATCACGACCAAAAGCGAGCGTGCCGCCATTGTGATTGCCAGCGCGATCGTCCAACTCGAGCAAACGGTATTCGATTCGCTGGGCCTTGAGCAAGGGGTTTAACCAGTCTCGATGCATCTCGGCCAGCACAGTGATGTTGTTGAGCTTGGTTTTGCTCGCGGGCGGCTTGGCGGTGTAGAGCATAAACACGCGGCCGTTTTTGGCGTAGTCGGGGTGAAAGGCGACGCTGAGCAAGCCGTTTTCGCTGTATTGCTGGGGCGGGATCCAGACGCGTGCGCTGAGATCAGCGAAGGGTAAGGTCAACACCTTACCTTGCTGCACTTGCAGAATGCGGCCTGCGCGTTCGACGACAAAAAGCGTGTCGTTGTTGCCCGGGGCTTGCAAGACTTGGATCGGTTGCTGAAACAAGAAAGGCTTCTTTGCGTCTTTGGGATCTTTGGCGATTGACTCAGTGCGCAACTTGGGAAGTGCTATGGGCGCTTCCTCGGCGCTGACTGCGGCGTTTGGGGGAGCGGCCCACGTGGGAATTTCTGAGGTGTTGGCCCATGTTTTTGATGAAAGAGAAGACAAAATAATAATTGCTGCTAAACCCCAAGGGTTTTTTATCAGTCGCATGGGTTCTTTCATCCGTTTTTGCGGGTTTGAATCCGGGCTTTTAAAGGTCGTGCCACAAACTTAGCCAAAGGCAATTGTCTAATGAAGTCTCTTATCGTTTTTTTTACCGCATTTTGCGCGGTGGTGACGGTGTTTTTGTTTGGAACGGGCAAGCTTTCTGCGGGTGTATCGCCAAGAGACCAAGGTTTCGAGCGATCGACAGGGTGCGGCACGCCCTTTACGTTTTGGGAGGCGGGGCGCTGCGCGGTCGAACGCGGAGTAAAAATGGATTTAGATTGCCACGACATCACACAAGAGGGTTTGTATTTTGCCGCGAGTTATGGTGAACGCTGGGGTCATGGCGCCAAACGCTTTTTTGAACGTGTCGCGAGCGAACGATCAGCCAACCATGTGGTTGAATATGTTTATTTTGAGAGTCCAGAAGTATCTTTTGCTTTCAATGGACAGGAAACCTTGGCTCCTGTGTATGTCGTTCGCGAGTTGATGTATAATCGAAAGCTTCAGCAGTTTACGGTGAGCACGCGTTACAGCTTGCGTCCTTTCGATGTAAACTTTCGCGAGGACGACGTTTGGGATTGTTCTGCGGATTGGCCTGAGCCGGCGCAGGAAAACCTGATGATGGTCGCGCAGCCGATGGGCACCGAAGGCAACCCGTTCTTTGCCATGTTCGACCAAATGGTCGAGCGTTACGACGACCTGTGTGGCTCGATCGAAGATGCCTGGAAGTGGAACTAGTGCGGCGCTCAAATGCGTTAAGCGCCGCACTCGGGTTAACGATAAGGTTGCAGACCCGCGTCGGCGAAGAGCTGCATGTCAGCATCGGCCTCGGGATTGGGTGTGGTGAGTAATTTCTCACCATAGAAAATCGAGTTTGCGCCTGCGGTGAAACAGAGCATCTGTGCCTCGCGGCTCATGGTTTCGCGGCCCGCCGACAAGCGCACCATTGCCTTGGGCATCATGATGCGCGCAGTGGCGCACATGCGCACAAGCTCCAGCGGGTCGATGGGGGCCTGGTTTTCAAGCGGCGTGCCAGGCACTGCCACCAATGCATTAACCGGCACGCTGGTGGGATGCGGCGTGAGGTTGGCGAGCGTCACAAGCATGCGGCAACGATCATCGATCGACTCGCCCATGCCGATGATGCCACCGCAGCACACGCCGATACCGGCTTTTTGCACGCGACCCAGTGTTTCGAGGCGTTCATCGTAAGTGCGCGTGGTGATGATCTTGCCGTAGTATTCGCGCGAGGTGTCCAGGTTGTGGTTGTATGCTGTGAGCCCGGCCTCAGCGAGCGCCTCAGCTTGTTCGTCGCTCAGCATGCCGAGTGTGGCGCAGGCTTCCATGCCAAGTTCGCGAATGCCGCGCACCATCGTGAGCACGTTGTCAAAAGCAGGGCCTGACTTGGCATCGCGCCACGCGGCGCCCATGCAAAAACGTGTGGCGCCGTTGTCTTTGGCGCGACGGGCGGCGCTGAGCACGTCTTCAGCGCTCATCATTTTTTCAGGTTTGACGCTGGTGTTGTATTTTGAGCTCTGCGGACAATAGGCGCAGTCTTCTTGGCAGGCGCCGGTCTTGATCGACAGCAGTGTGCATAGCTGCACCTTGTTGGGTGCGTGGTTCGCACGATGCACGGTTTGCGCACGATATATAAGTTCAGTTAGCGGTAAATCGTAAAGCGCGCGCGCATCAGCGAGTCGCCAGTCATGACGCTCGGGTTCAACCAGTTCGGCTGGGCTGAAGGCAGTGTTGTTTGCAGGCTGAAATGCGCTGGTCGGTTGATTCTGCTGATCTTGCATGGCGGCTCGAGTATCGCAGATTTTCGTGGCGTCGACAAATCGATGAAAATAACGCGAATTCAGCTAATTTTGTTGCTGTGTCATCTGTTGTAAGGTGCGTCTACATTGGCTTTTAAAGGTGCTGACCATGGTCTTGATGGCGGTGGTTGCCTCGGTGCTATAGGGATGTATCGCTTCGCTACCATCACATTCTAGCAAGCACTCTTCGTCGAAGCGATACCGCTGTGTTATTCATCAGCTGTCTTACGAAGGTAGATTTATCGATCGGCGTTGAGATTGATGCGATCACCTGTTGGCATACTTGTTGGCATACTTGCGGGAAATTGGTTTGGAGGTGAATTGTACACGGAGTCTTTCTTATCGTGATGATATCGACGTCGTCTTGCGCCGCCACGTTCGCTGAATCGAAAGTTGGGTTGCTCGGCGTACACGCGACCGTGCAAAGGGCGACGATGACTGATATCAGCGTTCTAAGAAGGATAGACATCTTTTACGTGAGGGTAGGGTTAAGGGTTTCGAACGGTGCTGATTTTGAGTTGGGCTTCGAGCGCTTTGTGATCGCCTAGAGCTGGATAGTTGCAGCCTGTAATTGGGTTGACGTGTGTTGTCACGTCGAGGGGTTCGATATGCCAATATTGGCCTGAACCATCGTTTTTTGAGTCGATCATAAAAATGTAGTCATACCGCGCGAGCGAGTCGGGCGAACAATCGGTCAGCGTCTCTTTGCCAGCGTTGTCTTTGTTGGTGCAGATACGTGTGTTACCAAGAGCCGAAAATATTCGCTGCGTTACCTCGTCGTTTGTCGAACCTGAAAACTCTGCCAAGAACGCTTCGCGAAACGCATCGCGCGGTTTGGACTGGGCTGCAAAAGAAAGCGTGTTGAGCTTGTCGACAAGATTGGTCCGATAATACTGACCGGGGCCGCTTATCGTGGGGTTTAGCACCACCCCATCGCTAAAATTGAAATCGCCCATGATGATCGTTGGCCAGTCCGGGTTGGCGGTGGTGTTGATGAAAGCGACCAATTTATCGACTTGCTGATGGCGTGCGTCGCGGTCGCTGAGCACATTGGGACTGGAAGCAGCCGCATTACCCGCATCGAGATGGGTGTTGAAAACATTTATCTTGAGTTGATCGTTGAGGGTGATCAGCGTGTAGAGCGTGCCTTTATTCGACAGGCAGTCAGAACCGCTTGCGTCGCTACACACATTAAAAGATGTTGACGTCACCGCGTCGTACTTGCAGGTGACCTTCGCGTTGCTATCGGTTTGCCCGTGCGGGGGCGCGCATAGATCGTGATTGGCCAAGGTCGTGAGGCCACCTGAACTTTTGCCGCGACGATGCTCAGCGCGTTGGTTCGGGATCGGTCTTGCAGACGAGGTAACAAGGTCGGACCGATTTTGGGTGCGCGACATTCGATGTCACTGCTGCCTTTGGTTGCAAACCAGGCGACACGCGGGAAAAGTTGCAGATTGTAAGTCATGACGCGAATGCAGGTGCCACCAGCGCAATCGGCATCTTGATGTTGGCCCAAAAGATTGAAGTCGCCGGGGCTTGCGGCAGGACACGCTGCGAAAATAAGCCAGGGGCAGAGAGAAGCTGTTTTGAGAAATCGATTAAGCATAAGTGCGCGAAAGTGATGCAAGAACCATTCCGCAACTTGGCGCAAAACATCGGAGAAAAAATGAATAAACTCAAGGTATTACGGCCCAGCTGCGCGCGGTTTTCGGCTTAGGCGAGGCTTGTTAGCCTCAGTTGCGGCCCGCTTGGGGATGTCGCGTGTCTTACGAATAACGCGGCGGTGTGTCTAACGGATGCGCGAATATTTCTTTTATGATACCCTTAAGGGTTTGCGAAGATGACTTTTTTTAATTGTATTTCGTTTTACGTGTTGGCTTGTTTGGGTCTGATGTTGGGCGCGTGTGAATCCGTACCTGCGACGAGTGCGCAAATCGTGTCAGCCCAGAACGGGAAATGTGGCGATCCGATTAATGAGTCGGATTGGTTTAACTACAACACGGGGCGCCAGTGCCAACGATCACAAACGCGCGCGTTTGCCGGCAACAAGATTTGGTGTCGCGAGGCGGTGGCGGCGATTCGCGATGAGCTCGAGTTTGCGGGCGATGTTGAAGGCAGTGCGCAGAAAAGCTATCGGGCAAAACCTGGATCGGTGTTTGCTGAGATTCCTAGCCTGAATGTAAAGCTTTTGGATTTACCGAACGATGGACTGACAGGCGCTGCGATCTGGGCAGTGGCAAAAAATGGTAACCAAGAGAACTACTTTCGCAGCGCAGATTTTTATGAAGTTGGCGAGCTGAATGTGGGCGCAATACTCAATGAGAAGTTGTACAAGTGCGATGATGACGCTGCGTTTAATCAGGCGCTGAATGAAGGTAACTTGCTCAATCCCCTGCTCGAACGTGTTAACGCTATCGTGAACGAACATTGCTGAAAAGTCGGTGACTTGGGACCGGTGATTTGGGATCGGTGACATGCACTTTAGTGCGTGTCACCGACTGGGTTGGCGGCGGGCGCGCCAGTGGCTTAAGTCATCGAGCCAAGTGTAGACGACGGGGGTTGCAATCAATGTGAGCACAAGCGCCAGCGTTTGGCCGCCAACGATCACCGAGGCCATCGCGCGGTTGGTGCCGGCGCCCGCGCCGCTTGAGATCATAAGCGGCAACATGCCAGCCACAAAAGCGATGGTGGTCATCAATATCGGGCGCAAGCGATCGCGATTGCCGATCATGACCGAGTCGGCGCGCGAGTGACCCTTGCGACGTAGCTCGCGGGTGTGGTCGACCTGTAAGATGGCGTTCTTTTTCACGACACCAAAGAGCACCAAGATGCCGAGCGTTGAGAAGATGTTCATGGACTGGCCCAGCAGAATCAGGGACAAAAGCGCAAAGGGTACGGTTAGCGGCAAGGAAATTAGAATGGAAACAGGATGCAGCCAACTTTCAAACTGCGCCGCGAGCACCAGATACATAAAAACCAAGGAAAGCCCAAAGGCCAACATGAAGCTGCGGTTGGCTTTACCGAGCTCTTTGGAACGACCGACAAAATCGGCGCCATACTCTTTGGGCATGCCAAGCTTGTCTTTTTCTTTAACGAGATCGGCAATGATTTTTGACTCAGATGCGCCCACGCCCACGTTGGCATAGACTGTCACTTGGCGTTGGCGACTGAGCCGATTGATGGTGGCAGGGCCAAGACGGTCATCAAAAGTGACCACATCACGCAACGATGCGTATTGGTTTTCGCGGCCTTCCCCAGGTTTGCTGGTGCGTAGCGGCAGCCAATAAAGCGCGGTGGGATCGTTGCGGTATTCAGGCAGGCCGCGCACGTAGACTTCGTATTGTTCGCCGGCTTCGCTAAAGTTGGTGACCTCAAGACCACCCACAAAGGTGCGCAGCGCATTGCCCACGCTCACCGCGCTCACGCCGAGATCGGCCGCACGATCGCGATCAATGCGCGCCGCACGTTCGGGCCGACCGAAGACCAACGTGGTGTCGGCGTCAACCACACCTTTCATTTTCTTGAGTTTGTTTACAAGCGTATCTGAATATTTTGCAAGTTGGTTGATATCAGGGCCGCGTACGATGTACTGAATCGCGGCGCTGTCGGTCGCGTTACCGCCGAACGCGTTAATCAACGAAACCATGGCACGCACGCTTGTTCCCAAGGGCTGAAGGATCTCTTTGCGCACGTTCGCCATGATGGCCTGCTGATCTTGGGTGCGTTGGTTGGCGGGAATCAGCGCGACATAAATCGCAGCTTGGTTGGGGCCGCGGCCGCTGGCGTCGCCTGGTGGGCTGCCCACCGTGACGACCGTGTCGCGCACACCCGCAAGCGCGCGCGTTTTGCGTGCGACGCGTTCGGCCATCAACTGGGTTTGTTCAAGCGAGGTGCCTTCGGGCGCGCGAATGTTGATTTCGAAACGACTCTCGTCGTCGATGGGCAAAAAGTTTTTTGCTACCAAACCACCTAATGGCACGGTCGAGAGAAAGGTTAACACGAGCGACATGCCAACCGCCCAACGATGACCCATGCACCAAGCCAAGAATTTGATGTAAAGGTTCTCGATGCGGCCATAAATGGCCCCGCGACCATCGTGATGATCGGTGCTCTCGACGCTGACCAGGCCCTTGAGCCATTCGCGGTAGCGCGCTTTTTCTTCGGCGCGTGGCTCAGGCGGCGGATCTTTGAACACCAGGTCATCTTCTTCGGCAGGTGCGAAAGCTGCGTCGTCGCTTTCGCCGCGACGGGGCTTAAGCCAGCGGGAGCAAAGCATCGGCGTGAGCGTGA
Organism: Polyangiales bacterium; assembly: GCA_044224525.1. GTDB lineage: Bacteria > Myxococcota_A > Polyangia > Polyangiales > CBDCBC01 > JBGAKI01. Next base: position 53,702 of record JBGAKI010000012.1, read on the forward strand.
ACGCCACAAAAAGCGACACCATCACCGCGAAACTCATGGTGAAGCCAAAACTCTGCATAAAGCGGCCGACGATGCCGCCCATGAATGCGATGGGGAGAAACACCGCGACCAGCGACAAGGTGGTGGCGAGTACCGCGAGGCCAATCTCGCGGGTGGCTTCGACCGCCGCGCGGCGCGGATTCATGCGCTTTTCGTCGATGAAGCGCACGATGTTTTCGAGCACCACAATGGCGTCGTCGATCACGATGCCCACTGACAGTGTCAGCGCAAGCAACGTGATCACGTTGAGCGTTAGGTTCATCGCGCGAATCAAAGCAAAGGTAGAAATGATCGAGGTCGGGATTGCGAGCGCCGCGATCAAGGTTGAGCGGCCATTCCAAAGGAAAAGGAGTACCACCAGAGCCGCGAAGATAGACCCCACAAACAAGTGTTCTTTCACCGAGTTAAGCGCGTTGCTAATGAACTCGCTTTCGTCGCGCACGATCTTCATCTTGTAGCCTTTGGGCAAAAGCGGACTGACCTCTTTAACGCGTTCCTTAAGCGCCTCGATGACCGCAACGGTGTTGGTGCCGCTTTGCTTGCGCGGCGCTAGGATGACCACCGGTTTGCCATTGAGGGTTGCGAGTGAAGCAGCTTCTTCTTCGCCATCTTCAACTTTGGCAAGATCACGAATGCGAATGGCGACACCATTTTTTTGTGCGACTTCGATGTCTTCAAAATCGGCCACGCGTTGCACACGACCAAGCAAGCGCACTTGCTGTGAACGCGCGCCTTCGCGGAGGGTGCCGCCGGGTAGCTCAATGTTGTTGGCGCGTAGCGCGTTGTTGACGTCGTCGACGGTAATGCCTAGGCCTTGCAACTTGAGCGGGTCGATCAAAATGAAGATTTGGCGCGCGCGGCCACCGAGCACGGCCACACCACCGACGCCACTTACAGATTCAAGCTGCCGGCGAAGCTTGCGAGTTGCGAACTCGGTCAAATCGCGCAAGGTGCCTTTGCCTGAAAGCGCGATGTACATCACTGGCGCGGCGTCTGGGTCCATACGTTCGATTTTGGGCTGTTCGGCGTCTTCGGGCAGTGTTGCTAAGATGCGGTTAACACGATCGCGCACTTCTTGCGCAGCATCTTGTGCGTCCATTTCAAGCTCGAAACGCACAAGAACCACTGACATGCCTTCGTACGACACTGAACGTAGCTCATCGACCCCGGCGATGCTGTTGACCGCCTCCTCAACCTTGTCGGTAACTTCTGATTCAACTTGTTCAGGCGACGCACCGGGCAAGAGCGTAGTCACCACCACCATGGGCAGCTCAACTTTGGGGAAACGGTCTACGCCGAGCCCCGAGTAGCTCGCAAAACCAATCACCGCAAGGGCGAGCACGAGCACCCACGTGAAGACGGGTCGCCTGACACATATCGCCGCAAGCCACTGCATGTTATGACCTCTTTACCGATGGGTTAGTTGGTTGCACGAATCTTTGCGCCGTCTTCCAAGGTATCGACGTGCGTGATGATCAGTCGCTCGCCCGCGATGATGCCCTTTTCGACCATGAGTTCACCGCCACGTTCACGCGTAACGTGTAAAATGCGTTCTTCGGCGTGATCGCCCGACACGACATACGCGCGCACGGTGTCGCCGACGTTGAATGTGGCGGTTTTGGGGATCACGGCGAGCTCGCGCTCACCACCGAGCACAAGTTTGGCGCGGGCAAAAAGCCCGGGCCGAAGTTCACCGTTCGGGTTGGCGATGATCGCCTCGGCGGTGAGGGTGCGGGTTTTTGAATCGAGTGCGGCGCTGACGTAGCGCACTTGCCCAGGATAGGGCTTATCTGAGAGTTGATCGAGGGTGATCTCGACGGTTTGGCCGGGTTTAACGTCGCGGATGTATTCTTGTGGAATGCGCATTTCAAGGCGTAATGGATCGGTCTGCACCAATGTGACGACCACTTTTTGCGGCGACACATATTCGCCTACGTTAACGTAGCGCTGAGCGATCTCGCCCGCGAAGGGAGCCGTGACGGACGAATCGGTGAGCGCCTGCGAGGCTTGGGACTGTTGTGCTTTGGCACCTTTGAGTTGAGCAAGTGCGGCCTGTGCATTTTGGCGCGCCATGTTGTATTGCTCTTTGCTAGTGGTAGCGAGCGTCAGCAAGCGCTCGGCCTCTTGCTGACTGAGCACACCAGAGGCTTTGAGTTCTTGTGCGCGTTTGGCATTTTTTTCAGCGTTTTCCCAGTTGCTGCGTGCCGACACCACATCGGCCGTTTGATCGATTTTGACGGCGTCGAGACTTGCGCCTTTAGGAATACCTAAGCGCGCCTGGGCTTGTTCAAGTGCGGCTTGCGCAGCCTCGGCGGAGTTACGAAAATCAACGTCGCGCAGCTTGATGAGGATTTGGCCCGCTTTCACAACCGCGCCACGTTCAACAAACACCTTGCTGACGCGTCCCGCCACCAACGGCGTCAGATCACTTTTTTGTCCAGGTTCAAGTGTGCCAGTGAGTTCAAGCGAACGCGGCTCGTTCACTGCGCTTAAGGTCAGCGTTTGCACGGGCACGGGGGCTGTTTTTTTGGTGGCAACCTTTTGCGCTCCACCGCCATGGTCGCATGCGCTGAGTACAACGAGACCAACCGCGACTAAGCTGAAGAAAAGACAACGTGTCATGAGAATGGACCCCTTCTCTTTGTACGTGCCACTTGTTGTAGCGGCCACTTTTTTGTACGGGCTACGCGGGGATGCGAACAAATTAAATGCCCTCGCCGAGCGAGCGCTTCAGGCGAGCAGCGGCTAGCTTGATGTCAACGTAAGCATTGACCAAGTCCATACGCGCTTGCATCAGCTGTGTTTGCGACACGGCGACATCGGTTTCAGTTGCGGCGCCCACGGCGAGCTTTTCGCGCTGCACACGTGCGGCTTCTTCTGCTGCAAGCAATGCGCTGCGTGTGGCCACCACGCGCTGTTTAGCCACTTGTGTTTGGTTCCACTGACCGCGCACGTCGAGCTCAACGTTTTGTTTGGTGGTGAGGCGTTGCGCTTCGATTTGCATGCGCTGCGCTTTGAGTTTGTCGACCGTTGCGCTGACAATATGCGCGTCGGTGGGCGACCAAGCGAGTTGTAACGTGGCATCCCAAGTGCCGCGAAAGGTTTGCGTCTGAGGGAAATAGCGCGTGTTGGGATTGGCGTAGTCGTAGTTTCCCACAGCACTGAGCGAAGGGTACATGCCTGCACGCGTGCCGCTGATATTGTCGCTCATGGCAGCCACCTGCGCGTCGAGCGACTTGAGTTCGGTGCGCTGCGCATAGGCCTGCTCGAGCAAGAGCTCGACCTTATCGGGAATCACAGGCAACTGTACCAAGTCTTCTGAGGACTTGACGCTATGATCAGGTTTTAGACCAAGCCGCTGGCGCAACTGAACCTCTGTCAGCTCAAGTGCGTAACGCGTTAACAGGACGACGCGTTGGAATTCGGCGCCGGTTGCCTCAGCGCGCATTAAATCGGCTTTGGTGGCGGTGCCTTGCTCAAAACCATGCTTGATGTCTTGTAGTTGCTTTTGCGCCGACTTAAGCGATTGCTCGGCCACGCCCACCTGACCGAGTGCGCGAAGGTATTCGTAAAATGCTTCGCGGCCCATCAATGCGGCTTGGTGTTTGGCCGCCTCAAGATCAAACTTGCTAGCGCGCGACTGCTGCTCGGACGCATTGGAAAATGAACGTAACCTAAACGCGATGTCAGAAAGAGGAACCAACACGGTTGCGCGACCGAGAAATTGATTAAGGAACGCCGGTTGCAAAATGCGGTTGTCATAAAACGCGTTGGGATCGGTTTGGCAGTTGGCGAAATCGGTAAAACAGCGGTTTGGATTGAAGAATGCGATCGACCCCTGGGTATAACTTGAGAGTCTTGTGTAGCGCGCCGTGAAGGTAAGCGTTGGGATCAGTCTACGGCCGTTCTCGGAGGCCATGGCTTCGGCGGCTTTGGCAAGCGCTTTGGACGCCAGGACTGTGGGATGATTCTTGACCGCGAGTTTTGCTGATCCTTGTGCGTCCAAACCTTTGGCGACGGGTCGCAAACTCTCGGGCAACCTATCGGCCAAAGCGTCGCCGCCGACAGCATTGACGGTGAGTCGGGTATCGACACGGCCCGCTAGCGTGGCTGCTGGCAAGACTGAACCCGTTGTGGCGTTTGGGGCAACCACAGGTGCGGCAGTGGGAATGCTCGACGCGGGAGCCCGACTTGCAGCGCCCGTGGAGCGTGAGTTGTCTAGCGGATTGGTCGGTGCAGGCCCAATCTCTTGTGCGTGCAGCGAATGTGCATCTACCCACACCAGCGCAACCAGAGCAGTAGCAGCACAGACCAGTCGCCCCGTCTTGAGGTTTGGTTTCATGCGCACGGCAATATTTGACCGCAAAAGGGTTTTGTCAACGGGTCTGACGAAAAGATCTTGTCAATTGTCGAGTTTTTGTAAGGATAGTGCTCTTTGACCAAAGCCCGCCCAATGCAAGCCAACATCCCTACCCCGCGCGATGCGCGAGAGCATGCAGCGACCGACGTCGCAGCTAAGAGCGTTGGCTTGTTCAGCTGGCGTCAGCCAACACTGGTTGCTTTGGCGACGATCGGTTTGATTCTGGTGCAGGGTGTGAGGGTTTGGATGATTTGGGCGAGCGAAACGTCAGATACGCCACCCTCGGTTGAGGTGCTGCAACGCCTTGCGGGCCTACGGTTTCTTGCGTCGTGTGGTTTTGTTGTGGCGTTTATCAGCAGCGCCATCGGCTTCTTTAACGATTCGCGTTTTGCGCGATTAATGCGGCGGGTTGTGAGCGCTAGCGCCCTTTTGTTGCTCGGCGGCTCGCTCGTGATTTTGATGCTCGTTTCTCGCTCGCGACTTAATATGTTGCTTAGCGTTTACATGTGTTTGGTTGGGGGGTTATGTATCGCGTCGCTCGCCCTATTGGCGTTACGTCACCCGCTTGGTTCGCGTTGGATGGCGGTGGTTAGCCTCGCGTTAAGTCACGCGCTCTTGAGCACCGCAGTAATCTTGCTGCGTTATGCAGGGCCATTGGTACAGACCACGTGGGCTGATGACGCAAGCTACACACTCGAAGGGCTGGCCGAGTTGCTGTATGTGCTTTTTTTAGTGGTGGTATGGATCGAGGCGATTGTGACAATGGTCGATAACAAAGCCAAGCGAGCTGCCTTGGCACTATGCGGGCTTACCCTGGCATTGGTACTGCGCTTTGGTTTGGGTTCAGGACAGCGGGTGTCTGATTTAGCTTATGCGCTGGCGCGGTTGCGTTTTACGCACGAGCCTTGGTTGATCGTCGTCACTTGCACGGTGTTGACTTGTGGCGTTTTGGCGTTTGGCCGCATCTCAGCGCGGCGCTTTGCATGGGCTGTCTTACTTCTTGTGGCGGCGGGTGCCACGCCTACGACGCCATTACAAATGAGCGCATGGGTCATCGGTTTTGTGATGCTGGTGGGCGTTGCTGAAATGCAAGGTCGTGCGCTTGTCATGCAACGCAGCGTGCCGCCCACGCGCACAAAAGACTTTTCGCTTAACTGATCGACCGTCGATGATCAGTCGAACTCGCTGGCTGCTTGTGCAATGCGCGCAAGCCCTTCTTGGATAAGCTCGCGGGAGGTCGCATAGGACAATCGCAAAAAACCCGGCGCACCGAAGGCAGACCCAGGCACCACAGCACACTCAGCAGCGTCTAACAACCAACGTGCAATGGCCACGTCGTCTTCGAGCAACTGGCCCTTGTGCCGATGTCCTACCCACTCGCGCACATCGGCAAAGGCGTAGAAAGCGCCTTGAGGCATGCGACAGTGCACGCCAGCAATTTTATTTAGGCCATCGATGAGCAAATTGCGGCGCACTTCAAACTCTTTGCGCATCGCCTCGACCGGCGCTTGATCACACGTCAACGCGGTGAGTGCGGCATATTGCGCGATCGCTGTCGGATTGGTGGTGCTTTGCCCTTGGAGCACCTCAGCAGCTTCGACCACTGCTCTGGGCCCCAAAATCCAGCCGATACGCCAACCGGTCATCGCATAGGTTTTGCTAACGCCATCAACTATCAACATGCGATCTTTGAGTTCGGGCGCGATTGTGAGCAACGAGGTGAACTCAAAGTTATCGTACACAAGGCGGCTGTAGATTTCGTCGCTGATGATCCAACAATTGTGCTGCTTGAGCACATGGGCCAGCGCTTCGAGTTCTTTGCGTGTGTAAGCCGAGCCCGTTGGGTTCGAGGGCGAACACAAAATGATCGCCTTGGTTTTATCGTTGAGGGTCTGTGAAAGCTCGTCAGCGGTTAAAATGAAGTTGTTCTCGGCTTTGGTCTCGACGATCACGGGTGTGGCGCCAGTGATTTGCACTTGCTCGGGGTAGCTGACCCAATAAGGTGCTGGAATGATCACTTCGTCACCGGGATCAAAAAGCGCGAGCGCCAAATTGAAAAGGGAATGTTTAGCGCCCACAGACACCAAAACTTCATCCACACCGTGTTCGATGCCCCGCAACTTTGCTGAAGCTTGCACGATCGCTTCTTTGAGGGGCTTGATGCCGCCCACCGCGGTGTAATGCGAGACCTTGGTGTCGAGCGCGGCGCGGGCACCATCGATCACCGCTTTGGGCGGCTGAAAGTCAGGCTCGCCTAAACTAAACGAAATAATATTTTTACCCTGTGCCCGTAATTCGGCGGCGCGCTGCGCGATCGCCAGCGTGGCTGAGGGTTTAAGTGAATCGAGTCGGCGCGAAAGGCCGGCCTGAGCAGACATGATTTCCTCCACAGAAAAAGCGATTTGCTGATCAACGCAGAGTGTAGCCTATGTTTGCAATTTAGGCATCCCCGTCGATGCGCCGCGCACTGTTTCTGAATGTGTTAATTGGGCCTGCGGCTTTGACAAGCACCCAAAGGTGGGGTACCTCCTTTAACACCACTACGGACAAACTATGCAACGCGTATTCAATATTTCATTTCTAGCCAATGCTGGGTCCACCTGTGGGCGCAATGCTTGGATATTGGGAACAGCGCTGATAGCGCTTGGTTTTTCTGCCGGTTGTGGGTCGAGTTACCCAAAATGCGACAACGACGATGATTGCGTTCACGAGATCGATGGGCCCAAAAAAGGTACCAAGATCACATTGCACGACTATTGCGTGAACGGGATGTGCCAGCAATGCCGCACCACTAAAGATTGTAAGGCGGGCCTCGAGTGCGACAAGGGTTTCTGCCGCGAGCCTGTGGGCTACTGCAAAACCAATCTTGAGTGCCGGGCGGACGAATACTGTAAGTCGAATCGTTGCACTAAAAAAGATATCAAGAATTGGGATCCAAACGCCAACAAGTGGAACCTTGACGAGAAGGACGCGTCGAGCATTTGCACGCTTGATGCGGTTTACTTTGATTTTGATTCCGAAGTGTTGAGCACGCAGGCGCGCGACATGCTCAGTCGCAACGCGTCGTGCATCAAAAAGCGCAGCGTTAAGAGCGTGCAAGTGACAGGTTTTACCGATCCACGCGGCACCGAAGAATATAACCTTGCACTGGGCGAGCGACGGGCACGCTCAGCCAGCGAGTACCTAAAGACATTGGGCGCAAGCACCGAGCTGCAAGTATCGTCGGTGGGCGAAGAGTTGGCGCGCGGCACGGACGACGCCAGCTACTCACAAGATCGCAAAGTTGAGTTCATAGGTAAAAACTAACCATGCACACCAAGCTATCGAACGCGGTTGTCTTGGCAGTTCTCATCAATGTGGTTTCCGGTTGTGTGTGGGCATCGCATAGCGATGTTGAAACACTCAAGAAGCAATCGCAGAATCACGAACTTAGACTCAATCAGCTGGAGTCGAACCTGCAGGCCAAGGTTGATGAAGCTCAGCAAAAGTTAGGTGAAATTGAAGCGGTGCTCGATCGCGCAACACGCGCCGTGACACGCAATAATGCAGATTTGGGCGTGACCGTTGATGAGCTGCGCAATCAGTTTGGTGCGCTTGAGGGGCAGATCGCAGAAATGCGACGCGAGCTGGAGAAAGACAAACAAGGTCCAGGTAAGGACTTGCTTGAAAAACGCATTGCACGCCTAGAGCAAAAAGTGGGCGTTGAAAGCGCGAGCGCAGAAGAAGCGGTTCCTGCTGACAAAGAAGCCCACTGGCAAGCGGCCGAGCAAGCTTTTGCGCAAACGAATTATACCACTGCACGCACACTTTATCGCGAATTTCAGGCGCGTTATAACGACGATAAGCGCGCGGACGATGCGCTCGTCAAGGTCGGCGATTGTTATATGGCTCAGGAAAAGCCTGCCACCGCGCTTGGTGAGTACAAAAAAGTCATCGACAACTATCCCAAAAGCGACAAAGGCGACGTGGCGTTGTTTCAAATGGCGGAAGCCTTTTACAAGTTGAAGGCATGCACTGACGCCAAAACTGCGCTGCAAGCGATGCTAAAGAAGTACCCGCGTTCACCACTTGCGAAAAAAGCGAAAGATCGCACCAAAGAAATTAGCGCGGCTAAACACTGCGCTTCTTAGAGCAAAGAAAAGTTGAGCGGAGGTGGTCTGGGGGAGGTCAAACAGTAGCGAACGATTCGCGAAGCCGAAGGCGTAGCGCTTAGTGAGCGCGTTTGACCTCC
>JBGAKI010000097.1:0-8346 GCA_044224525.1 Polyangiales bacterium
TGTGTGAGTTTGGGTTTACGGTTAAGGCGCGCCCCTGTGCGCGGTTGATTAACGCGTTTGTTAATTATCGCGTCGAGGGAAACATGTACGGGGGTGTTCGTTACGGTCGCGCCAATCGCGCGAGTTATCTTGCCTTGGCTGCCGACGTGCAAGCGGGCGCGTCGCTGCAACCCATGTATGGCGCGAGGATCGAGAACCTGTACAGCGATGACCTTTCTGTATTTCATGGAAAAATGAGCGTTGGCTTGCAATACGATTCGACCAACGAGATGTTCGTTGCGTCTGCGCAGATGCAAGATGTGCAGGGTCGTCCTATAGACGCACACGATCCGCATTGTGATGTTGGTGAAGCGGCGAAGTCGCTGCAGCAAGTTAGCAAATGTGTCGACGACCTTGTGTGGCTACGTGACAATTTTCAGCTTTATTGTGAGCAGGTGTTACCCTCACAGACCGCGCCCTATCGGTCGTGGGATACGAGGCCACTGCGTTAGGCGGGCTGCGTTGTCATTTGCAAAAGGGGCGGCCGGGGTGTGGCTTTTCAAGCCATGTGTCGCGCTCGAGCATCGCTTCGATAGCGCGCTTGTGCCAACCGGGGAAACGTTTTGCAAGGGGCTTTTTGCTCGGGTGACGCACGGCGCGTTTGGGCGGGATGTACATCACCACTTCGGTGTTCATCGATTTGAGATATTGTTCGTGCCAAGGGTAAATGGGTGGCGTGTCTTGGCAACCCAGTTTGATGTCTTCGGGTGTGCAATAAAAGCGTAAATGGAAATGATCGTCGTGCGGGTTTTCGGGCTGGCAGGTGGAATTATAAATAATGTCGATGGCGGTTTTGGGGGCTTTGATTTTTTCGGCGTGTTCTAACAGCAGCGTGCGAAGGTGTTCGGCGATAAAAATGCGTTGCAGATGAGCGTTTGGGTCTTCGGCCAGCGCTTGCAAAAAACGCCAGGTGCGTGCGACGTCGAGCTTGAGCATGACGTCGTCCTTGGGGATCTTAAGATCGTTGAAATTCCAGCCGATGCCTTTTGCGTTTATGAAGGTGCCGACACTGGGTATGGGTCTGCCTTTCTTGTCGAACATATAAAACAGCACATCGACATCGCGACCACTTTGGTGTGAGGCGTGGTGGGGGATCGGGCCGCCATGCTCGAGTGCAATGTCGTTGATATAAAGCATGCCACCTGGCAGTTCTTTATCGACCACGGCGGCCGCACGCATTAACGCATCGATAACCTCTTGTGTCGCAAAGCGTGAGCCACTGTTGGGGCGCCGTGGGTTGTGTTTGAAACCGGGGCCTTCGCTCGGCAGCGCGGAAGCGTTTTCGATCAGTCCGTCGCTGGGTGCGCCTTTGGATGTAGAGGATGTTTGGGCTTGTGTTTGTACCGTTACGAACAGGTAAAACGCCGCCAATAATTCTTTTGCACGCATTTAGTATTTAGGGTCAGACAGTTTTTTGAGCAACTGATAGCTACGATAGTCGCTTGCTTTTAATGTGCTGCTTAGGGACGCAACCACCGCGTTGTTGTTTATAGGATTGTAATAGTAGGGCGGCGTGATCGTCTGGATACAACTTGAGTTGATGATGCTTGAGTTCGGGTTGATGCATTGGCTTACTAGGCTGCTGCCGCACTCGGTGTCGATCACGACGTGCCCGTGATAGGGCAAAAAGAACTTTTCAGCATTGGGCAAATTCATGGCCACCCCTTCGGCGCCATCGATGGGCGTTACCGGATCGTCGATACCATTGAGCACGCAGCCTTTGGCATCGCTCATGACGTATTCGTGCACCACATCGGCTTCATTGTCGGGCACCAGCGTGTCGAACACATTCTTGCAGGCGTTGTAGAAGTCTTCGATGCCCGAGTCTTTGAACACGCCGCCATCGGCTTTGACCTTAGTAAAATCGGTCATGCGTTCAAAACGAAAGTCTTCTACACAGCGCATGGTTTGGTTGAGAAAACCGTTGAAGCGTCCAAAAAACGAGTCGCCGCTGGTTGAAAAGCTGACTGTGTTGACGAAGGTTGCTCTGCACGTTGACGTTGCGCCGCAGGTGAGCTGACAGGTGTCGAGTGCTTGGGTTAAAAACTGCGGCACGGTGGGTCGTGTTGATGTGTCGCGTAGCAATAGTTCCAGCAGCGAAATAATTCGCGCGCCTGATATTGTGAATGTGGCCATCGGATCGTCGGCGCCAAAAAGGAAGCATTGCGGCAAGGTTAGGGTGCCGGCGTCTGCGCGTTTTAGCACTTCTGTTAACACGTCGTTTAGGTCGTTGCATTGACCAGGGGTGCAGGCATTGGGCTTGATCAGCGCGGTGCATGTGGATGAACCTTGGCAGTCGCTAACCAATTTGGCGAAGCTTTTGTTAAGGTCAGGGCCGAGTTGGCTGATGCTGCGCATCGGCGAGTCGGTACCATCCATTACGAAACGCTCAACTTCGCCTGGGTAAAGGCGCAGGTATTCTTGTATGACGCGTGTGCCAAAAGATTGGCCGTACATTGCTTTCCATTTCTTACAGCCAATATGCTCGCACAGCGTGTGAAGGTCGCGTGCGACGTTGCGGGTGGTGATCGTGCGTAGCGGAATAAGGGCGTTGAGTTTTGTAAAACAGTCCGGTAAGTCGGTCGCGTTGCTTGGGCAGCTAATGGTGGTGGCTTGATCGCCGACACCACGAATGTTGAAGAAGACGTAATCGTAGTTTTGGTTTAATGAACCCGCGTTGCGATAGACAGTGTTGTCAAAATCAAACACGTTGCCGCCGGGCCCTCCAGTGAGCCATAAGATCTGGCCTTGGCTGGCTTGGCTGGCTTTTTGGATGGCGAACTCGACGGTGATCGAGGGGCCGCTGGGATCGTTATAATCGATTGGCACGTTTAGGGTGTAGACAACGGGCTGTGCCTTGATGGTGGCGTCGTCGTCGCCACATGCGGCGAGCGTAAGAACCGAAGCAGCGAGCGTAAGCATCCAAGCGACAAAAACGATGTTGAACCGAGTGCATTTCGACATAAAGCTTATTGTGCAGGAAGCTTTTGGCGCGGTCTAGGCTAAACTCGCTCGCATGAGGTGTGTATGACAAAAATGGTTGCAGGCGTGGCGATTGCGTTTTTGCTTGGTGCGATATGCCGGTGGCTCAAGTTGCCGGTGCCAGCGCCGCCCACCGTGTTTGGGGCGCTTCTGGTCATGGCGGTGACACTTGGTTTTATCGTGACGGATAAACTCTTAGGCCGCTGAGGGGTGCCGATGGGTGGAGGCGATGCTTCTTTGAAAGCGGATCCACAGGAACGTCATGGCGATCGTACCAGCGATCACACATACGCAAATGATCGCTGTTGCGGGCAGTTCTAACTTGCGACCATAAATTTGGCTGATGCCCGGCGTAAGCGGCGAGCCAAAGAGCAGGATCAGATGCGACAGATACGCGACCAGTGTGTTTTGACCGACGGTCGTCGCGCGCACGACCCATTGTGGGGGCGCAAAATCGAGATTGGCGCTTCGTCGCAAGAAGGCTTCGATGCCACAAAAAGCTGAGAGCACCATCGCAACCACGCCTACGCGAAACACAACAAAATCGGGATGCACCTCCCAAAAAGTTTCCGCTTCTTTGGGGTTGTTCCACCACAAGCGCCACGCCACGTAGGCTATCAGCGCCACAAGCAAACCCAAGCCGAGCGACCAGGTGCCGATGCGGCGGCGTACACGCGGAGGGTTGAGTGCGCTGAGTGTGAGTGGTGCGATCACGATGGCGATTAAGATGAACGAAGCCCAGGGAAAAAGTGGGAAGAGCGAGCCCGTGCTTTCATCGAGCCATGACGCGAAAAACTTGGGCAAGTGTTTTGACCAATGCGAGGCCCAGACATGGGGGGCGGCAAACATGCTAAGTGCTGCAAGCGCTGCGACGATCGTGATAAAAAGAGAACGCTTTTTCGTTAGCAACACGAGTATCTCACAAAAACCGAGCACCAAGCCGATAAGGTGCAGCGGTCCCACAATGAACGACTGATGAATGAGTGTGCCGGGGTGATCGAGTAGTTCTTCCCATGACACGCGCGGCAGCTGAAACAAATAGCCGATGATGATCAGCATGCCATAACGCTTGAGGCGCTTGCGTGTGGTGGGGCCAACCTGCGTGTGGCGCTCCCAGTTGGAGAAGGTGGTAAACCCGTAGGCCAGGCCTGCGGCGAGCAAGAACATGGGCGCGGTGAATCCGTGCAGGAAGTTATGCCAGCGATACCAGGTAAGGTTGTCGTACGATGGTTTTAAGAGTGCAGTGAATGTGTGCCCCTGCACCATGATGACCAGGGCAAAGCAGCGTAACAAGTCGAGCGCGTACCAGCGCTCGCGCGAAGTGCGTGATGGGGGTGGCGTCCGAGGGGTCGAACTGCTGGCTGCAAGATCCATTGAAGTTGAGTGAACCTGAGTTGTCTGAGCGAAAGTTCGACTTTTTTAGCACACCCAAGGACAAGGTCTACAAAGGTGGTTATGGTGATCCATAGGGCACTTTTTGTTGGCCTAAAAGGCAAACCTAAGCTACTGTTGAGGCAGGAAAATTATGTCCCAAGCACCCACACTTACCAATGAAACCCAGTTCGCCCCGGACGAGCGCATCAACCTTGTGCAGTCGATTCCCTTCTTTTTGATGCACTTGATGCCGCTTGGCGCGATTTGGGCCGGCGTGCACCTGCGCGACGTCATTTGTTGCATTGTGCTTTATTACGTACGCATGTTCTTTATCACCGCGGGCTTTCACCGTTATTTTGCGCACCGCAGCTATCGCACCAGCCGTTTTATGCAGTTTGTGTTGGCCTTTGGTGGCCAGATGTCGGCGCAAAAGGGTGCATTGTGGTGGGCGTCGCATCACCGCATTCATCACAAGTATTCAGATACCGAGCAAGATGTGCATTCGCCGCTGCGTGGTTTTTTGTGGAGCCATGTGGGCTGGATTTTGTGTACCAAATACAACGCCACGGAGTGGCACTTGATTAAAGACATCGAGCGTTACCCAGAGCTACGTTGGTTGAACAAGTTTCATTTCTTCCCGGCGATTGTGCTCGGCGTTAGCGTGTTTTTATGGGGTGGTTGGAGCGCGTTGTTTACAGGCTTTTTCTTGTCGACCGTGCTGCTTTATCACGGCACTTTTACTATCAACTCGCTCAGCCACGTGTTTGGACGCCGTCGTTTTGTGACCACCGACACCAGCCGCAACTCATTTTTGCTCTCGCTTGTGACCTTGGGCGAAGGCTGGCACAACAACCACCACTATTATCAGGCGTCAACGCGTCAGGGGTTTTATTGGTGGGAGTTTGATGGCTCCTATTACGTGCTCAAGGTATTGAGCTGGTTTGGCTTGGTGTGGGATCTGCACACGCCTCCTGAGCGCATCTTGAATAAGAACCGTTTGCGTGATGGGTATGCAGACATCGGCATGTTCCAGGCGTATTGGACCAAAGCGGCGATCGCCTTGGCGAACGCGCGCCGTGCGTCGGCCGAGCTGCAGGAGCTGCGCAAGAAAGCGATCGAAGATTGGATTGCGTCGACCAAACAAACGGCGCGTCAGATTGCAGAGATTACGGTCAAAGCGCCAAGCATTCCCCCCGCGCAGTAGTGCGGCGCTCAAATGCGTTGAGCGTGGCTTACGTCCTCGCGCGTCATCCTCACCTACGTTTAGTAGGCTCCGGTGACGCGCTGCGGGCGCGCTCACGCTCAACGCATTTGAGCGCCACACTAGTCAGCGGGTGAAATAACCCTGGGCGAAAGAAAAGAGCGCGCGTAAGTGCCCGTCGGTCCAGCGCGACTGAATGCGCATTCGTTTTTGTTCGCTTGTTAGCTGGGCATTTTGCAAGGGTTCTGACACACCACTGAGTTGCACAAGCGGATGGCCAGCAAAACGTTTACGTTTGCGTTCCCAGTACGCGGTCGAGCTTTGCGCCATCTCTTCGGAATCGAAACTGCCTTCGATCACAAGTTCATAACGCGATTCACTGGTGCGTTTGGCGCTCGCAAACAGATCGTTTGGCACCGCTGAAATATCACCTGCGGCATAGTTGTGCACGCCTTCGGCTTGGAATCGCAAAAGTTCGTTGTCGTCGAGCTTGAGTAATGCGTCAAACGACTGGGCTTTATCGAGTTTGGTCTTCTTTTTTTCTGGTTTGGCAAGCACGGTCAAGAAAGGCTTGAGGTCTTGTTCGCGGCAGATGACAAAAAAACTCTCGCCCAGGCGTGCAATGATGCGTGGGGTCGGATCATCGCTATGCCACGCTGCGGTGGCAAGGCCGTTGGTCACCTTCCATTCGGTGTTTTGGCCATGTGCTTGATTGATCGCGTCGGTGGCATTGAGTAACTTTTCTGATCCGCCTGTATAACGTCCTGCAAGAATCAATGTTTCGCGTGACAAAGTGGGCGCTGCGATCACCAGCAAATCAAGATCGTCGATTGGGCTAACGTCAGAGCCGTGCAAAAGGAGCGACCAGTCAGGGATGCTTGTTAGCAAAGCAGCCACATCATTTTGCAACGCTGAGCCGCGAATTCGCGCCATGTTTACACGTAATGTGAGTAGGCCTCCGCGTGGACTGAGCACCTCGGCCATCTTTTGATCGTAGGCGGCTACGGATGGCGCTTGGGCAATATCCGTTGGGGGTGCGGTTTTCGTAGGCGGTGGTTCTGTGTTGCCATCACCGCTTGAAGCAGGGTCTTTTGCGGCGGGTTCGGCGGGTGGTGTGGGTGGCGACGCGCTTGGTGTTGCAGGGGGGATGGGTAGTTGGGGCGCGGGTTCGCCTTCGTCGATGCCGATGGCTACTTCGCTTGGCATCTTTAGCTCAAACTCGAATTTGGGCACCTTGAACCACTGCATCAAGCCGATGGCTAACAATGCATGCACAAGGGTTGACGCAAAAATCGCTATGCTGAGCGAGTACTGAGGACGGGATGAAATCAAAAGCGTGCCTGAAAGTATAGTATAACCTCAAGTGCACAATAAACGCAGGACTGCGACCATCGTGGCTAATATGCGGATTTGACTGCTGTTTTTATTGTGATACCTTTAATGGTCTTAGGGGTGGCTTATGCGTCTTGTGACTTATTTAGGGTTTATTACGTTGTCGGCGGCATGCGCGACGCAAAGCGCCGAACCACAGAATGAACAAAACGCCTCACAAGGCGTGCAATGCCGCGATTATACTGCGAGCTTCATTTTCGAAGCGATGGACACGGGCGATCAAAGTAACGCTTTAGCCAATCGTGTTTTTGGTTCTGTCTCAGTCGATGGCCGCACGGCGCACATTCGAAAGCGTTTATACCGAACTACCGATTTGCTTGTTCAAACACCCACCGGTCCCTTGGATTATGTTGCGGGCGTGTTTGCAGGTTTTTTTCTGGATCCGACACTTGATGGGATGCAGGTAGGGCTCCAATACGATTTGCCTTTTTCAAAGCGCTGTGCGAACGCGTGGCATCGGTCTTATTTCGACCCCGATACACAACAGATGGCAGATGCCGCTACAACCGCGACGATTGAGGCGTTGTTGGCGAAATCATATCCGAACAAAACAGCGGGTTCGTTGAGTTACAGGAGCGGCAATCGTGGCGGTTACGGCAATGTGATCGATGGGTACCTGTGTTTTGACACCGATTTTGAACGTGGCGCGGTTTCATCGTGGACCAGCTACTCATCACGATTGTTGGATGCGTCTATTCCGACCGCTTCGGAATATTGGACCATCGATGCGAGTGAAGGGGTCGCGTCCGCGGGTAATCTGTGTACGTATGATTCGATGGCACCTACAGACTTATCCAAGGTGCATTGCAGCGTTGGCACTAAGCCTTGGGACCAAAGGGTGCTTGATACGAGCAGACCTTACATTAGCGCCGCGATTAACTCGTTGCAGAAAGTGAGTTCGATCGAGGACAACACTGTTATGGACGGTGACATCCTGCGCGACCTCTCCAGTCGCAATCTGAACGCTGCAGGCGCAGGATCTTGGACCAACAGTGTGGACCTTGATGCGAACGTGGCACTTTTAGAGAACGAGTCGAAGCAACTATTAGCGAGCTCGTCTGTCAATATCTGTAGTGCGGCTGCCGCATTTGCGGTTGATGGACTTGCTTTATCATTTATCACCAGTCGCTTGGGGAGCGCGCTTCAGACGTGGGCCAAAGACCATGGCTGGTAACATATAAGTCAATTTGCGAATTTTCGCACAAGCGCTACATCCGTGGCGAACGACATGGCTGCGACGCGATACGGATGGGTGTGCTTGCTTCTCTTGATGGTGGCGTGTCCGTCAGGTGAGAAGCCCAAAAAAGAGAGCAAAGCTGCTCCGGTTCAGGTGAAGCCGCCGCCGGGGCCGCCCAAGC
>JBGAKI010000013.1:0-61674 GCA_044224525.1 Polyangiales bacterium
ATCGGTACGCCTCCTCGTAAGCAAGGCGAAGCCCCATGGTGGTTCGTATTGATTTTTCTATGCGTGCCTGTCCTCTTTATTTTGCTTGCCTTCAAACGCGTCGGCATGTTTTCGCAGCGCGGTTTGCGTAGTTACCGCTGGGGGTCATCCTATGGCAGCAGCGGTTGGTCGAGTGGTAGCAGTTGGGGCTCGGGGGGCGGCTTTGGCGGCGGCGGCTTTTCAGGGGGTGGTGGCGGCTCAGGCGGCGGCGGCGCATCGGGGAGCTGGTGATATGTTCAGCGAAAAAGATAAACAAGCGATCGAAACGCTGATTGGTGAGATAGAAAAACAAAGCGCCCTTGAGTTCGTTGTGGTTGAAGTGGCGCGTAGTGGCGCCTATGGGCGATATCGTGCGCTTGGCGTGGCAGCCTTGACGTTGACCCTTGCGGCACTAACACATTGGATATGGCCGCAGCTTTCAACATCGTGGGTTATCTTACTTCAGGTGCCGTTTGCGTTTGTCGCGTGGTTCGTGTGCGCCACACGGTGGGTGCTTTTGGCGTTGACACCCGATGCGTACGAAGCCGCCAAGGTTCACCAGATGGCCGAACAAGTTTTTCTTGAGCGCGAGGTGTTTAACACCAAAGATCGCACGGGTGTGCTGATCCTATTTTCAAACTTTGAACGGCGTGTCACGATCATGGTCGACCGTGCAGCATTTGCGGCGTTGGGTGAAGCGACGTTAAGCGAACAGATACGCCTATTAACGCAGTCATTAAAACAACATCAGCCCATCGAGGGACTGCGCACCGTAATGAATAATATCTCAACACATGTGGCGGGCGCATTGCCTCGGTCATTCGCGTCGCCTGCGAATCAACTTGCCAACCAAGTCGAATAGACCGCTCCATGTCGTTTGACGTTGAAGTCCTTTCAAGCATCGCTGAGGTTGACGCGAGCGACTGGAACAGGCTGATTCCAGCCGATAACCCGTTCATCGAACACGCCTTTTTGCTGGCACTTGAATCAAGTCATAGTGTCGGTGATGAACAAAGTGGTTGGGTGCCACAACATCTGGTGTGCCGCAACGCGCAAAAGCAGATCGTGGCTGCATTGCCGCTTTATCTGAAGTTTGATTCTTATGGTGAGTTTATCTTTGATTTTATGTGGGCGCAGGCAGCCCTACGCGCCGGCATCGCGTATTACCCAAAGTTAGTAAGCGCGGTCCCTTTTACACCGGTCACCGTAATCAAGCTTTTATGTGATGCTAAGAGTGTTGCGAATCATGTGCACCACGCTGTGTTTCAAGCGCTTGATATGCTGTCAAAAAAGCACGCATGTTCTTCGGTTCATGCGCTGTTCATCGCTGACAACGAGCAGGCTACCTTTGCGCGCGATGGGTTCATTGTGCGTGATTCGCTTCAATACCATTGGCAGCGCTCACCAGAGTGGCATACGTTTTCTGACTATCTAGCCGACATGCGTTCGATTGCGCGTAAACAAATCAACCGTGAACGCCGCCGCGCTCAATCCCATGGGTTCACTCTTTCTATGAAACAGGGCACCGAGATGAATGATAACGAGTGGCGCATGCTTTGGGTCTTTTATCTATCCACGGTCGACAAACGCGGGGGGCATCCTTATTTGACGCAGGCTTTCTTTACACAATTGCGCGTGCACATGCCCGAGCGCGTGCTGGTTGCCTGGGCGCATAAAGCAGGGGAGCCGGTCGCTGCGTCGCTATTTTTGCAAAAAGGCGCAGCGCTTTACGGACGTGACTGGGGCGCGCTGGGTGATTGGGATTCGCTACATTTTGAGCTGTGTTATTACTTACCGATCGAATGGGCACTGGCACATGGCATCACGCGCATTGAAGCGGGCGCACAAGGTGAACACAAGATCAAGCGCGGCTTTTTGCCAGCTCTTTGTTACAGTGCTCACAAATTAGATCACAACATGTTGCATCGCGCAGTCAGCGATTTTGTCGAGCACGAACGGGCCTTTATTCAGCGGCAGAAGAGTGCGCTCGAGGTCCTGTCGCCCTTTCACCGCGCAGCATCGATCGATTGATCGTTTGTGTGATGGGGCGTGCTTGCTCACCCTGTGTGTTGTTTTGCGAGGGCGGTGGCGGCGCGTGCTGAGGCACACCCAGCACGTTGAGCCATTGTCGGGTTTCAGCTGTTCGCCCCGACGCTGCGCCTGTACCCACAAGCGGCATACTTGGTAGTGTAGGTTTCAAATGCACTGACTCTCCCATGAAGGCGTCATCCGCACCAGCACGTTCACCACGCTCACTTACCGTGCGTTCCTGACTCAGTGCGCGCTTACGCTCAAGAATGAGCGCGGTCAGTCGCGCCTCGATATGCGCTGTAAGGCTCATGAGATGGCCAAGTCGATTGGGGTGTACCTCCGATAGACCAATCCAGCACAACATCACAATCTTGGTTTGGGCGCTGATCGGCACACAGGCATAAAGCGTACTGTCAAGTTCAAGCTCGCCCGAGAGCTCGCCAGCAGTTTGGGCGCGAACAACCTCTGTTTTTCCGGTTGCAAGCACACGTTCAAGCAAAATCGACGCGCGCGGATCGATCGCCACACTTGACCATGGCGCATCGTTATGACCTGGCCCCAGATGACTAACCAACCCGTACTTACGCACTGCAAAGAGCCGCGCCTGCTTACCAAAGAACGTGTGCAGCATGCGCTCAACCAGATGCCCAAGCGCAAGCACGCTTGTGGCTTCGTCGATCAAGCGTGACGCTTCATCAAGATTGAGTGTGCCGCGCGCCGCAAAAGAGGCTGGTAAGGCTAAGGCGTTCATGTCAACTGATTCGATATCAATGGGGGTGGGCAAAGGTGTCGTGCAACTTAATCCAAGCGTGGACTTGTGCAAGTGCACAAACGACTGCCGTCTCAACCCTCATCACATAAGGCGCCAGGCTGCATTGCATAAAGCCCTCTGCTTCAAGCGCCTTAACCTCGGATAGACTTAATCCACCTTCGGGACCAATCACGATCCAGATCTGCTCAACACGATCTTGGGGCCGCTGAACATGGATCAAAGGTAATGCGGATTCTTCCCAACACACCAAACGCAACACGCCAGGTTGTGGTGCGAGTTTTGCTATCTCTAAAAGCGGCTTGGGCGCGTGAAAGTGTGGCAAGCGGGTGCGTCCCACCACTTCGGCGGCGCTGGCTGCAATACGCTGCCAGCGTGCCACCCGCGCCGCAATTTCATCCGACTTGGGGCGCACGATCGTGCGCTCAGTCACCGCCAGATGCACCTCATCGACCCCAAGTTCTGTGCTCATTTTGACGATATCGTCAAGCTTAAGCCCTTTGGGCATGGCTTGAATGAGATGCAGCCTCGGCAGATCCGTCCGATCAGATTGGGCCAGCACGTCTTCGGTCCGTGCCGCCATCACGTGGTCTTTATTGACCGCAACGATGCGCAGCACACATGTCTGCCCCTCGCCATCGAAGACCGAAACAAGCGCCCCTTCGCCGATGCGTCGCGCGCGAATGTGCGCACTTGACGCCATATCGAGCACAAAGGGTTGCGCGTCTGCGGGCAGCTTACTTAAAAAGAAGTGTTCTTTACCCATAACCTGTAACGTCGCGACGATTTATGCAGAAGTTTTACACAGAACAAGTGCGATCCAATCGGCTGCTTGTTGTCGTTCGATCAACTTAAACGCAGGGAAACACGCCAAGATATCAGCCTGCTGATGCGCGAGTAAACCGCTCAACACCAAGGTGCCCGCGGCCTCGGTAACGCGCGTTAGCGCAGGAGCAATCACGCTCAACACTTTGTACTCAATATTGGCAAGCACCAATGCAAATGTTTGATTGATTTCGGCAACATCGGTGGTTGAAGCCTGAATGCGATCGCTGACACGATTGATTTCAGCATTTTCATCGCTCACGATGATCGCCTGCGGGTCGTTGTCGATCGCAACCACATGGCGCGCGCCAAGCTTTGCCGCAGCAATCGCTAAAATGCCGCTGCCGCACCCCACGTCAAGAGCCTCAATGTCACGCTTCACCAGCGACTCAAGCGTTCGTAAAACAAGCTGTGTGGTTTCGTGCGTGCCAGTGCCAAATGCTGCCCCCGGGTCGATTTGCAGCACAATCCCTGCTTTCGCTTCGGTGGGCACTTCTTCCCACGATGGGCACACCCATAAACGCTCGCCAACTTTAATTGGTTTAAAAAAAGCTTTCCAAGCATCGCGCCAAGCATCGCCAATCACAGCATCGGCGCGCAGCGCCCACATGCCTTTTAGCGAATCAACACACGCGCGCGCCGCATCGTCATCTTCAAAATGCGCCACCAGCGTCACCGCATCCGGGCGTTCTGCTTTGAGCATGCTGCCTGCATCACGCTCTTCGATGCCGAGCGCTCCTTCATCCCACAAGGCCCCCGCCGCATCTTCGCTCTCTTCATTCGAGCACTGCAATACGACAATCGGATAACGCGCCTCAGTATTCATTAACTTGGTTCCTCTTAGGTGACACGCACTAAAGTGCATGTCACCACTTACTCTAGGTGACACGCACTTTAGTGCGTGTCACCTTTTTGTCACCTACCATTAAGCAAAAAGCCGCGGTGCAAGAACGGCATAAGCAATCAGCAACACTGCCCACACAATCACTTCAATCCGCATCCCAGCCCGCCACGCCACAATCGGCGTCAGCACCGGAATTACCCCAATCAGTCGTTGCCAAATCGCAAGCTTCTCAGAAAACGCCACGCGCCAAATCAACCACGCATAGAAAATCAAGCAGCACGCGCCCAAGAGCGTGACGATTGAAACAAGCCATAGGCCAAACGACATCATCGCTGCGCACTATAGCACGTCGCGGCGCAACACGGGCCCGTCCGTCGTGCTATGTTGTTGGTATGGCGATCGACAAAGAAAAGAGCCGCGCGCGTGTGCGCGAGCTTGCGAGCAATGCTTATAAAGCCCACCAGCCCACCGGCTGGTTTGAGCCGCTCTATCAAGAAGCCAAACATGGCAAACTTCATGTGCCCTGGGACGATGGCTACCCCAATCCCTTTTTGATGCGTTGGCTCAACGCGCATTATCCCGAGGGCGGCCAAGGTGCGCGTGCGCTCGAGGTGGGCTGCGGACTTGGGCGACATGCGCAAGAACTCGCCAAGCTGGGTTTTGACGTCACCGCGTTTGATCTGTCATCAAGTGCGATCGACATGGCACGTGAACGCGCCGGCAATACAAATAATATTCGCTTTGTGGTGGGTGATATCTTGAAACCACCGATCGAATGGCGACACGCTTTCGACCTTGTGGTTGAGGTGTATACACTGCAGGCGCTACCCGCCGACCTGCGGCTAAAAGCGGCAAGCAATATTGCCAACGCCGTTAGCGCGCTGGGCAACTTGGTGCTCATCGCCCGCGGCCGTGAACCTGACGAGCCTTTGGGCGATTTGCCGTGGCCGTTGACCAAAGACGAAGTGGTGGCGCTCGAGGACGAAGGCCTAAAACTTGTCGAGTTTGAAGACGTGATCGACGACGAAACGCCGCCGCAGCGAAGATTCATTGCCACCTTCCATCGCGTCTAAGGGGTGCTCTCGTCGGGTTTGATGACCCCGATCATTGTTCGTAAGTGCTCGTGTCTTCGGCAACGTCTTCGGTCTGCGAGTCGGTGGTCGCTTGGCAAAAGGTTGGCAAGGTTTGACCAGCGCCGAGTCGATAACGTTTACATCGCGTTTGCGGAAATTCCTCGTCATCAAATCCAGAATGGCTGCGAAAAAAACCACCGAGCACCTCGCTACACAGGTGCCGTAAAAAGTTTTGGGTTTCAAGCACATCGCGACGAAGTTCATTGCGCGCAGTATGAGTGAGCGTTTCGTTATTTTGCGACCCGTCGAGCATGGTTGTGACTGTTGTCGTCTTGCAAGTTGGCTGGGTTCGCTCGTCGGCATTGCAATCATAAAAGCTGAAATGTTGCCGTTCAATGCGCAGTCGCCTGCGCCGATCGGTCGCCAGTCGATAAAGCAGTGCCTTGCGATAACCGCGAATGACTGAGCTGCGAAGCGCTTCAACGGGATGCATTAACACAGCTTGCTCACTAACCTCGTCATAACCAACTTCAAAATCGCGATCGAAAATGATTTCGCCCTCGTTGATAGTCAACTTTCTTAACGCCTCTGCGGGCGTTCGAATTCCAGCTTTCCCCGGATCGGCATTCATGCATTCAAAGTCGACCTGCACCCACGCTGACGCCATCACCGCACAACGCTCACCATCTTGCTCGGCACTTATATCAACACCAATGGTTTGCCCCGTAGACACGGCTTCGCAGGCTCCCAACCACAAGAGGGGAACCCCCAACAACAAACGCCAAACACCACACTGTTGTACAACGCGCATAAAGGCAGCTACATCAAGAAACAATGCTTGAGCATGCACGCTGCAGGTACGCATGACGCAAAGGGCTGAGCCCCTGCGTCTGTTCGGGTGTTTCGCAACCGACAAACAATGAAATGGGGATAGCGATGAGTGCCCCCGCGTTTAAAGCAAAATAAGTCATAAGTTTAAGAGTCAGTATAGTATCATAGCTGTGACAATTTTCAAGATTGAAGCGCTCATTTTTTTAATCCAATGGCCCATCGGCGAGCGCGACATAGGCAATTGCATGGCTTTTGGGCCGAGGTTTGCTAACCTGCCGCCGTGGCTGAGCGTGTCATTCGAATAGGTATGATTGGAGCGGGGGTTGTGGGGCAGGGTATTTTGCGCCTGCTTGAAACCAATGCGGCAAGCATTCATGCACGCTTGGGCACGAGCCTTGAAGTGCGTAAAGTCGCCGTGCGCGACATCAAAAAAACGCGCTTTGCCAAGATGCCCTTAAGCGCGCTGACGGCCGACCCGATGGAGGTCATTCGTGACCCAAACATCGATGTGGTGGTCGAGGTGATGGGCGGTGTCGAGCCCGCATTTCAATACGTACGCGCGGCCATTGAACAAGGCCATTCGGTGGTCACCGCCAACAAGGCCCTTTTGGCCGAACACGGTAACGAGCTCATCGAGCTTGCGGAAAAGCGCGGCGTCGATTTGTACTTTGAAGCAGCGGTCGCAGGCGGCGTGCCGGTGATTCGTGTGCTGCGCGAAGCGCTCGCGTCCGACCAAGTGATCGCGCTTCGTGGCATTGTCAACGGCACCAGCAATTACATTTTGTCGCAAATGAGCATGCACGGGCTTGATTTTAAAGACGCACTCAAGCAAGCCCAAGACGCCGGTTATGCCGAAGCTGACCCGACGCTCGACGTGTCAGGCGGCGACGCTTCGCACAAGCTCACCTTGTTGACGATGCTTGCATTTGGCGTGCGCGTGCGCACCGAACAAATCCAAGTGCACGGCATCGACCAAGTGGGCAAAGCCGACATCGAGTTTGCGCGCAAGTTTGGTTATGCGATCAAACCGCTAGCGCTCGCGCGTTACAACGCGACACAAGAGCTCGAACTGCGTGTAGGGCCGATGCTGATCAGCAAAGACAGCCCGCTTGCACACGTGCACGGCGCACTCAATGCGGTGTACATCGAAGGCAAAACACTGGGTCCATGCTTGTTGTCCGGGCAGGGCGCGGGGGCTTTGCCCACCGCAACCAGTGTGGTCAGCGATATCATCGATGTAGGCCGCAACCTTCTCAGCGGTGCCAAAGGCCGTGTGCCCGTACGTTCCTTTCAAGGTTCGCATCTATCAGAAATTAAGCTTGCAGGTCTCGACAAATGCCGCAGTCGTTTTTATTTGCGCCTGATCGTCAGCGATGAACCCGGCGTGCTGGCCAGTGTGGCAAGCGTGCTTGGTCAGCATGGCATCTCGATCGCGCACATGGTGCAAGAAGGTAAAAACCATAGCGAAACACAAGAACCTGTGACCATGGTCATGGTCACTCACCATGCTGTGCATGCCGACATGGCGCGTGCCGCACAGGCGCTTGGTCAACTTAAGGCTGTGCATCAGGGCACCGTGGTCATGCCGATCGAAGATGCAGAATAAGCATGGCTACACCAAACCATCCATCCGTCGCTCAGACGCTCACCACGCTCATCGGCAAAGAAGGTGAGTTTAGCGGCAAGTTAGTTTTTCAAGGTTGTGTACGCATCGAAGGACGCGTCAGTGGTGAGGTGATGTCAGATGACATTTTGGTGATCGCCGAAGGCGCCGAAGTCGACGCCAAGATTTCCGTTGGCACGTTGATCGTACTCGGCGGCGTGCTTCGTGGAGATGTGCGTGCTGCGCGCAGCGTTGAGATCTACAAGCCAAGCCGAGTTTATGCCACACTCGAAACACCCGAACTTGCGCTCGAAAAGGGCGCAACGTTTGAAGGTCGATGTACAATGAATACGCAGGCCTTAGGCCAGGCGACATGATGAATAAAGCCCTTAGACCCAACGTCGAAAAGATAAGTCCAACACGATGACCTTACATCCCATGTTTTGCGCCCGCTACGCCTCCCAATTAGTTCTAAGCTCGACGCATTACGCGCTTGTTTTCGTTGCGACCTTGGTGTGTTTACCTACACCAAAAAGCCACGCACAAAAGGCGCCTGCCGCGGGTATTCAAAGTGGTTATATCGCGCAGCCAGGCATGGAAGTGAAATGGGGGTTCGCGAGCTCTGTGGTGGCTGCCCCTATCGATGTGGTGTTAAAAACCATCACCGACTTTGATCACTATGCAGAGTTTATTCCGCGTTGTCATCGCTCCAAGGTGCTTGCTCGTCGCGGTGATGATGCGATGATATACGTCGAGACTCGCGCGCTGCGCAACACCACCGCGTTTTGGGTGCAGTTGCGTGTCAAAACCGTGAAGAGCCCCGATGGTAAGGTCGTCGTCGAAGGGAAAAAAGTCAGCGGCAACGTCAAACAGGGCACCGCGCGTTGGGAGCTTTACCCCGTCGAGAACGGGCGAAAAACCAAACTCGCGTTTAAGATCATCATCGACGTCGACTTACCGATCCCAAGCTCACTCATCTCTTCACAGAACTTGCAGACCGCGCAACGCAGTGTCGAGTCAGTACGCGAACGCGCTTTAACAGCCGTTAAGAATACGGTGATGCGGGTCAAGTTGGTGACGCCCAAATAACCGATGTCAGTATGGAATTTGCCCGCAGCCGCTAGGGATACCCTTGACTAGGCCGGGGTAGGCTGCTACGCCTCGAGCAGTTATTGGCGCCGAACGCGGGCCGTCATTTTGAGGGCCAACGAGGGGTAATAAGAGCGTTGTAAGGTCGTTGTAAGCGCGTCAAATAATTCGCTTTTTTGCGTGTGATATCCGTTTGATAAGTTCACGTATCGGGAGTTTCAACTAGCGACATAGGCTAGCGTTTTGGGAGGCTGAAGGTTTAGCTGATGAGCATGTTCTTGGCTGAGCGGTCGATCATCGACTTAGACGGCACACTGTTTATACAGTTGGCGCTTTTTACGTTGGTGTTCTTTATATTAAGACGATTCGTTTTTGCGCCCATCGACGCATTGCTCGAGGCTCGTCAAGGCGCTACCGAAGGCGCGCGTCAAGAAGCCGAGAGCATGAAGCTTGAAGCCCTCAAGCAAAGCGAAGCTTTCGATAAAAAAATGCGAGAAGCCATGCTCGAAGCTTCTAAGGAACGCGAACGCCTCAGGCAAGACGGCGCCAACCTTGAGCGCAGCCTACTTGCGCGCGTGCGCGGCGAAACTCAAACGTTGCTCGATTCGGCGCGCGTAGAGCTGGTGGCCGAAGAACAGCGTTTACGTGGCTTGCTCAACGAACAAGTGCCCACCCTAGGTAAAGAGCTCGCTTATCGCGTGCTTGGCAGAAACGAGTCCAAATGAACGGTCCCGCTCTAAAGGCCCTAAAAGCCCAAGCCTTTTTGTGCGCGCTTGCGCTGCACGCAACAGTCATTGCGCAAGCGTGGGCAGATGCCGCTGAACATGGCGCACACGATGAACATGCACTTGATTGGACAATGGTTGGCGCAGCGTTCGTCAATTTCTTTGTTTTATTGTCGGTGTTGATTTTTGTTCTGCGTAAACCTCTCAAAGAATTCTTAGTGTCGCGCAAAGCGGCCATCGAAAGTGCGCTCAAAAGCGCTGCCGAGGTTAAAGCCGAAGCCGAGGCGCAGCTTGCACAATACCGCGAGCGGCTTGCCAACATGGATCAGGAGCTTTCGCGCCTAAAGGCCGAGATGCTGCAAGCAGGCCAGGCCGAGCGCGAGCGCATGCTTTACGAAGCCGAGCAAAAAGTGGAGCGCATGCGTAAAGACGTCACTTTTACCATCGAACAACAGGTCAAGCAGGTGCGTCTTGATTTGCTGAATGACCTTGCCAACAAGACCGTGAGCACCGCCGAGCAGGTGCTTGTTAAAGAGGTAAGTGCCAGCGATCGCGATCGCCTATCAAAGAGCTTTCTTGACATGCTCAAGCAAATCGCCGAGCAACCGGTGAATCCGTCACGTCGCCCAAGTTATCACGGCGGCGGTTCGATGATGGCTGCGCCGCATTCGCGCCCCCCGCGCAGCGCGCGTTTGAGTCAGCAGGCTTTGTTTTCAGTCGAGCAACTTCAAGCCAAAGATAAGGACAAAGGGTCATGGCCAACGTCGTAGGAATTGCGCGTCGTTACGCACGTGCCTTGCTCGCGGTTGCGCACGAACAAAAAAAGACCGCGCAAATCGAGGCGCAGCTTGGCGAGCTCAGCGAACTCTTCCATGCCAATCAAGATTTGCAGAATGTGCTGCATGCGCCGCAGATCACCGTCGAAGAACTAATTGCCATTGTTACCGATTTGGCGAACAAACTGAACCTTGAACCCGCCCTTAAGAACACACTGCTCGTGTTGGCAGAAGGCAAACGTTTAGGCCTGCTTAGCGACCTAAGCGCGCTTTATCGCGAACTGCGTGGTGAACAAGACAAGGTCGTCACCGCCGAGATCCTAAGCGCAGAGTCGCTGCCGCAAGCCTACCTTGATCAGGTCAAAGACGCGCTCGAGCGCATTATCGAAAAGAAGGTGTCGCTTGTGTGTCGTCAAGACCCGAGCGTGATTGCCGGTGTGGTGGCGCGGGTGGGCGATCAGATTTTTGATGGCAGCGCCAAAGGCCGCCTAAGCGAGTTCAAACAAACCATCATCGAGAGATAAATCTAACCTCAATCTAAAGCGCTTGTTTAAACAGTACGGAGCAGAAGAGTCATGCAAATCAGAGCTGAAGAAATATCGCAGATCATCAAGCAACGCATTGCTAGCTACGACCAGGTCGTGCAGGTGCTCGAGACGGGTACTGTGCTTACCGTGGGTGACGGTATCGCGCGCGTTCACGGTTTAAGTAAAGCCATGGTCGGCGAGCTGGTCGAGTTTCCAGGCGCATTGATGGGCATGGTCCTCAATCTCGAAGAAGACAACGTGGGTATCGCCATCTTCGGTTCCGACACCGCCATTAAAGAAGGCGACACCGTGCGTCGCACTGGCCGCATCATGGACGTGCCTGCGGGTCCCGCTGTGGTGGGCCGTGTAGTCAACGCACTTGGACAACCGGTCGATGGCAAAGGCCCGATCGACAGTGCCGAGCGTCGTCGTGTGGAAGTTAAAGCCCCCGGCATTATGTTCCGCCAACCTGTGAAAGAGCCCTTACAGACCGGCATCAAAGCCATCGACGCGATGATCCCCATCGGTCGCGGTCAGCGCGAGCTTATCATTGGTGATCGTCAAACGGGCAAAACCGCCGTTGCAACCGACACCATCATCAACCAAAAAGGCAAAGACGTCTTCTGTGTGTACGTGGCCATCGGTCAAAAGCAATCCACCGTTGCCCAGGTCGTCGATAAGCTGCGCGCGCATGGTGCGATGGACTACACCACCGTGGTTGTCGCTGCAGCATCTGAGATGGCACCCTTGCAGTTCATCGCACCTTACAGCGGTTGCACCATTGCAGAGTGGTTCCGCGACAATGGTCAGCACGCGCTTGTGATTTATGATGACTTATCGAAACAAGCCGTCGCGTATCGTCAGCTCTCGCTGCTTTTGCGTCGTCCACCTGGCCGCGAGGCGTATCCTGGTGACGTGTTCTATCTACATAGCCGCTTGCTCGAGCGCGCCGCTAAGATGGCCGAAGAGTGGGTCATCGTTCGCAACGATGGTGACCCCAATCGCCCGGGCGTCGATGGCAACATCTACCGCGGCGAAGAAGCACGCAAACATGCGGAAGCCGCCGCCAAAGCCAAGGGTGCCGAGTACAGCGCCAAAAAGCTTCCCGATTCGGGTGGTTCTTTGACCGCGCTGCCGATCATTGAAACCCAAGCCGGTGACGTGTCAGCTTATATTCCCACCAACGTGATTTCGATTACCGACGGTCAGATCTTCCTTGAGTCAGATTTGTTCTACTCAGGTGTGCGTCCGGCTATCAACGTCGGTTTGTCAGTATCGCGCGTCGGCGGTAACGCTCAAATCAAGGCCATGAAGCAGGTGGCAGGCACACTTCGTCTGGAGCTTGCCCAATATCGTGCGATGGCCGCTTTTGCTCAGTTTGCCTCTGATCTTGATAAAGCCACACAACACCAGCTCGCACGTGGGCAGCGTTTGGTTGAAATCTTGAAACAAGGCCAATACGTGCCTGCCCCGGTTGAAGAGCAAATCGTGATCATCTTCGCGGGCACACAAGGTTATCTTGATGAGTTGCCGGTCGATTCACTTCGCCGCTACGAAGAAGAGTTGATGAGCTTTATCAAAGGTAAGCGTGCTCAGGTGCTTGAGCTCATTCGCACCAAACGCGAGCTCAACGACGAAGTCAAAACCGCGTTGCACGACGCACTCAAAGAGTTTGCCAAAGCGTTCGTTGCCAACAAGTAAGAGAAACCATGTCTGGACTCAAAATCATCCGTAAGCGCATCGGCAGCGTAAAAAATACGCAAAAGATCACGCGCGCCATGAAAATGGTGGCGGCAGCCCGTTTGCGTCGTGCGCAAATGCGCATCACACAGATGCGTCCTTACGCCATCAAAACCTACGAAGTGCTTTCGTCGGTTGCCGCGCGCATCGAAGAAGGCGAAAACGTGCATCCTTTGCTAGCACGTCGCACACCCAAGCGCGTGATGCTTTTGGTGCTTACCAGCGATCGCGGCTTGGCGGGGGCCTTCAACGCTCAGATCAACAAGCAGGCGCTGCGTTTTCTTAAAGAGCTTGAGTCGAACGGCAACGAACTGAGCGTAGCGGTGATTGGTCGCAAGGGGCGCGATTACTTCAAACGTCGCGGTGTGACGATTCGTCACGAGTTCACTGGAGTCTTCGAAAATATCTCGATCAACAAAGCCGCTGAAATCGGCGCGGTGGTGATCGACGAGTACGTCGGCAAACAACTCGATGCGGTTTACCTTGTCTATAACGAGTTCAAAAGCGCCATCAAACAACAAGTGGTGATCGAGCCACTCTTACCGATCAAACCACGCGAGATCGCCGCAACAGAAAACGCGAGCGAGTTCATCTATGAACCAAGCAAAAAGCAGCTGCTTGACCGCTTGTTGCCGATGTACATGGACGTTGAAATCTATCGGGCAGTGCTCGAGTCGGTAGCGTCCGAACATGGCGCACGCATGACTGCGATGGATGCCGCAACAAAAAACGCTTCCGACATGATCAGTAAACTGACGCTCAAATATAACCGTGCGCGTCAGGCAGCGATCACCAAAGAGTTGATGGAGATTATCGGTGGCGCTGAGGCGCTCAAGTAACGCCGTGTCACGCAGCCGAACAATTCCGTAAGTTAAGACTATCTAAGTTGAGGAAAAGACTATGTCAGAGCAAGCAGAAAAGAACAAGAACGGTCGAGTCAGTCAGGTGATCGGTCCCGTGGTCGATGTCGAATTTGCCGACGGTGCCCTTCCACCGATTTTGAGCGCGCTCAAAGTGACCAATCCTTCAGTAAGCGACGAAGATTGGAACCTTACCCTCGAGGTAGCATCTCATCTTGGTGAGAACACCGTTCGCGCCATTGCCATGGACGCCACCGAAGGTCTTGTGCGCGGCGCCCAGGTGCACAGCACCGGTAAACCCATCATGATGCCGGTCGGCAAAGAAACCTTGGGTCGCATTCTCAACGTCATCGGTGAACCGGTCGATGGTCGCGGCAAAGTTCCCGCGACCCATTATTCTCCGATTCACCGCGAACCTCCCATGTTCGTTGATCAAAGCACCAAGGTCGAGATTTTTGAAACCGGCATCAAAGTTATCGACTTGCTCGCACCTTATCGTAAGGGCGGCAAGATCGGTCTGTTTGGTGGCGCCGGCGTCGGTAAAACCGTGCTCATTATGGAGCTCATTAACAACGTCGCCAAAGCCCACGGCGGTGTGTCGTGCTTTGCGGGCGTGGGCGAGCGCACGCGTGAAGGCAACGATTTGTGGCTCGAGATGGAAGAGTCAAAACTTGAAACCGGCGAAAGCGTGCTCAGCAAAACGGCGTTGATTTATGGCCAGATGAACGAGCCACCGGGTGCGCGTGCGCGCGTGGCGCTCAGTGCGTTGACCGTTGCCGAACATTTCCGTGACCAAGAAGGCCAAGACGTGCTCTTGTTCGTCGACAACATCTTCCGTTTCACCCAGGCCGGTTCCGAAGTGTCGGCGCTTTTGGGCCGTATTCCAAGCGCGGTGGGTTACCAACCCACACTTGCCACCGAGATGGGCGCCTTGCAAGAGCGCATCACCTCGACCAACAAGGGTTCGATTACATCAGTGCAGGCGATTTACGTGCCCGCCGACGATTTGACCGATCCCGCACCGGCAACCACCTTCGCTCACTTGGATGCAACCACAGTGTTGTCGCGTGCCATCTCGGAGCTTGGTATCTATCCAGCGGTGGATCCCTTGGATTCAACCTCAACCATGCTCGACCCACAAATCATTGGTGAGCGTCATTACAAGATTGCCCGTCAGGTGCAGCAAACCTTACAGAAGTATAAAGACCTGCAAGACATCATTGCCATCTTGGGTATGGATGAGCTCAGCGAAGACGATCGCCTTACAGTCGATCGCGCTCGCAAAATCCAGCGCTTCTTATCGCAACCATTCTTTGTCGCTCAGCAGTTCACCGGCATGGAAGGTAAATACGTCCCGCTCGAAGAGACCCTGCGCAGTTTTGAAGAAATCCTCAGCGGCAGCCTCGACCACATCCCAGAGCAAGCATTCTACCTCAAGGGCGGCATCGACGAAGTCAAGGCAGCCGGCGAAAAGATGCTAGCCGCCAATTAATCAAATCGGTGTATATCGGTGACACGCACTAAAGTGCATGTCACCGATATACACTAAAGTGCATGTCACCGACTTACACCGATTCAGTCACCCTTTTGCGGAGAAAACATGTCATCCCATAGTGCATTCACACTCGAAGTGGCCACACCACTTGGCCTCAAGCTCAATCAAAAAGTCGAGGCCGCGTCGGTGCCAGGTGCTGCCGGTGAGTTCACCGTGCTCGCGCATCATCGCCCCTTGTTATCGGCGCTGAAGGTTGGTGTGTTGCATTTCGATGTTCCCGCGAGCGATCCTCATAACAAAACACAGCGCGTGGCGATTGGCGCGGGCTTTGCCGAAGTTGATGCGAACTATGTCAAGATCATCACCGATCGCTTCGCCATGGCTGATGAGATTAACCGTGCTGAGGTCGAAAAAGCGCGCGATGAAGCTGCCAAAAAACTCGCTGCATTCCAAGGACCCGCCGATAGTGCGGAATACCAAGAACTCAAAGAGAACCTCGACTGGGCGGACGCCTGTCTATCGATCACCGCAAAACTGCTGCATTAGCCCCAGTTATAGCGACGTACAGGCCAGCTTGCCATCGCTTCCAAGGGGGGTAGGCTTGATGGATGCGAAGCATTTCCAGAGTTATCGATGCAGCGATCGATGTGTCGATGTGGCCATTGAAGATCACGCTCAAAGTGCTGCGCACTATTAATCGCGAACGACCCAATGTTATGGCCGAACGCGTCCAAGCGAGCATCGACGAGACACTGGACGAGTCATTTCCCGCAAGCGACCCACCGTCTTGGACCACGGGCGTGGGATCAGTTCGTCCCAACGAACTAGTGTAAGCCGCTGCTCGATTCCAATCGAATAAAACCTTTGGTTTGCCTGCCAAATTGAGGTATGACCGCTCCTCGATGGCAGCTGCGACGAGTCGACTTAAGGATAAGGCAAAAAAAATAGGTGAGGTGTTGGATAAGCTTTATCCTGCTCCGCCCATCCCGCTACATCACCAAGACGCCTACACCCTCCTTGTGGCGGTTATGCTCAGTGCTCAAACGACCGACAAAAAAGTGAACGAGGTGACGCCCGCACTTTTTGCGTTGGCTCACACGCCGGACGCCATGGCTAAACTCAGCGAGGCAACAATCCTCAGCCTGATTCGCACGCTTGGACTCGCCCCAACCAAAGCCAAAAACCTCAAAGCACTTAGCCAGAAACTGGTAACAGATTTCGGCGGCAAGGTGCCAAAATCCTTCGAGGCACTCGAAACCTTGCCTGGTGTGGGTCACAAAACGGCTTCTGTGGTCATGAGTCAAGCCTTTGGGTTGCCGGCATTTCCTGTCGATACCCATATTCATCGCCTCGCTCAGCGCTGGGGTTTATCCAGCGGAAAAAACGTCGAACAAACAGAACGCGATCTGAAGCAGTGTTTCCCAGAAAACACGTGGAATCGTCGGCATTTGCAGATTATCTATTTCGGTCGCGAGCATTGCCCCGCGCTTCGGCACGAGGTAAAACAGTGCCCCATCTGTTCTTGGGCAGCCAAGCACCCACACACACAAGAAGGTAGATCATGACCAAGCTCGTTGCCCCTCTCGTATTAGCCAGCGCATCGCCGCGTCGCAGGCAACTGCTCGAGCAGCTCGGGTTTCGTTTCGATGTCGTGGTGCCCGACATCGACGAGAGCGAGCACAAGGGTGAAACGCCAATCGATTACGTGTTGCGTCTTGCCAAGGAAAAAGCGCGCGTTGGCGCTAGCATGATCGCCAAAGACGACGCATGCATCGTAGCAGCCGACACCACGGTAGTGATCGATAACCACATTTTAGGTAAACCACACGATGATCAAGAGGGCGCCAAAATGTTGTCGCAACTGGCTGGGCGCACGCACGAGGTGCTCACGGGCATCGCATGCAGCTATCACAACAAACTCGATGCCAAGGCGGTAGTCACGCGGGTGACTTTTAGGCAACTGGACCCAACTAGCATTGAACATTATGTGGCAAGTGGCGAAGGCCGCGATAAAGCCGGAAGCTACGCGGCGCAAGGACTAGGCACGGGTCTCATCGAGTCGATCGAAGGCTCTTATACCAACGTTGTCGGTTTACCTACCGCGCAGCTTTTAGACATGATGCATGAGACCGGTGTGCTGAGAACCTGGCCCTAATCGCCGATGTCAACGATTGCAGCCAACCTTGCAAACATACAGCAGCGCATTCGCGAAGCGTGTCTGCGCAGCGGGCGCGACCCAGGCACGGTGCGACTTGTCGCCGTGTCCAAGATGCAAAGTGTCGAAGCGATCATCGAAGCTTACAATGCCGGTCAGCGCGTATTCGGCGAAAACTACGTTCAAGAACTCGCCCGCAAAGCTGCAGCACTCACTTATTTGCCCGGCATCGAGTGGCACCTTATTGGCCATCTGCAACGAAACAAAATCAAAGACGTTTTACCTTGGGCGCACCTGATTGAAAGCATCGATTCGTTAAAGTTGGCCATGGCACTCAACGATAAAGCCGACCAACGGGACGAGCATCGCAACGTACTGGTCCAGGTCAATATTGCTCACGAGCCACAAAAGTCGGGTTGCGACGAGCTCGAGCTGCAAGACATTCTCCAAGAGACGAACGCGCTCTCTCATCTAAGTGTGAAGGGCCTAATGACAGTTCCACCCGTCGGCAATGCAGAATCCAGTCGCCCTCATTTTGCTGCGCTAGGGCGCCTTGCACGGCATCATGGATTGAATGAACTATCGATGGGCATGAGCCACGATTTCGAGGTTGCCATCGAAGAGGGCGCAACCCTTGTGCGTGTCGGTAGCGCTATCTTTGGCCCACGCCTTCCGTGATTCGTGCTGAACGCACACTTTTCGGCTAAGCTAGTCGCGATGACAGATCCCACGACCGACGCTCTCTCGCAAGCCTGCGTTCACGCTGGTGAAGATCAGCCAACCTGGCATCATACTATCGCGACTCCAGTCGCACACAGCGCAACGTATACATTCGAAAATACTGCTGCATTGATCGCTTACATGCAAGGCCGCACGCAACGCGAAGAGTATGGACGTTACGGCAATCCCACCGTGGATGTGCTTGAGAAAAAAGTGAGCGCGCTTGAAGGTACCGAAGACTGCGCCGCGTTTGGTAGCGGTATGGCAGCGATGACTACAGCGATTCTAGCGCTTGCACAGCCGCAAACACATGTCGTCCTTTATGCCGATTGCTACCGACGCACACGTCAGTTTGTTTCGCAAGTTCTGCCGCGTTTTGGGATTGAACATTCATTGGTCGCTTCCGGCGACATTGAGGGTCTTCGCAGTGCGCTGCGTAAGAATACCCGATTGGTGGTGTGTGAGGCCCCGACCAACCCATATCTGAATGTGATTGATATTCCAGCACTCGTTGGCGTCTGCAAAGAACAACGCGTTAAAACGCTTATCGATGCAACGTTTGCAACGCCCATCAATATGCGCCCGGCGGATCTTGGTGTCGATCTTGTGGTTCATAGCGCAACGAAGTACCTAGCAGGTCACAACGATGTGCTAGCGGGTGTGGTGGCAGGAAAATCAGGGCTTATCTCATTGATCAGAGAGCTTCGCGACGTCATGGGCGGTATCTGCGATCCGCATGCGGCGTATCTGGTATTGCGCGGCATCAAAACACTTGCATTGCGCGTCGTCGCCCAAAATGCCAGCGCGCTCAATATTGCAACGATGCTTGAAGCGCACCCAAGCATCGAACGTGTTTGGTACCCAGGTCTGAGCTCACATCCAAGCCACGAAACCGCAAGAAAACTCATGCGAGGTTTTGGCGGTGTCGTCTCGTTCGAAGTGAAGGGCGACCTTGAACGCACCAGCGCTTTTATCGATCGCCTACGCATTCCCAAAATTGCGCCTAGTCTCGGCGGCGTCGAGTCCTTGGTCGAACAACCTGCCTTGATGAGCTTTTTTGAACTTTCCACCGAGGAGCGCGAAGCAGTGGGCATTCGCAACAACCTTGTGCGCCTTTCGGTGGGTATCGAAGACAACGCCGCGTTGATCGCGGACCTAGCGCAAGCGCTGAATGCCGAGTCGCCTCGACTGGCGACTTGACGTGCGCGCGATGCGTCCTAAGTTGTAATCCATCAACAAGGAGAACCCTTCATGAGTTACACATTACCCAAACTCAATTATAGCTACGACGCGCTAGAACCCTACATCGACGCGCAAACGATGGAAATCCATCACACCAAACATCATCAAACCTATATCACCAAACTGAATGAAGCCCTCGAGAAGGCGCCCGAGCTCAAAGACAAGACGCTTGAAGAACTGCTCAAAGGCATCAAGACTGTGCCAGAGGCCATTCGCACCGCGGTGCGCAACCATGGCGGAGGTCATCACAACCACTCGCTCTTTTGGGGCGTGATGGGCGCGAAAAAAGGCGGCGAGGCCAAAGGCGAAGTCGCACAAGCGATCACAAAGAGCCTTGGTTCATTTGACGCATTCAAAACCCAATTCAACGATGCTGCGGTGGCTCGCTTTGGTTCGGGTTGGGCGTGGCTGGTTGTCAACGCCGACGGCAGTGTCGCGGTCACCTCGAGCGCCAACCAAGACAGCCCGCTCATGGACGGTCAAACACCCATCATGGGTCTGGATGTGTGGGAGCACGCTTATTATTTGAAATACCAAAACAAGCGTCCCGATTACATCAACGCCTGGTGGAACGTCGTCGATTGGGATGCCATCAACGAGAACTACCGTAAAGTCGCTAAATAGCGCGGCTCGCTGAATACCGCGCAATAATCAAGAAGGTCAGAGACATGTCAGTCTCTGACCTTCTTTTATTGAGCGACGGCGGTGGCAGCGTCGCACGGAAACACTGCGTTGATGCTGGCTGCACTGCCCGCTGCTTTCAAACGTGTGCAGGCTGCACCTTGAATGGACAAATGCTTTTCATCCAGTAGTTTCCACCCATCCATATGGTTACATGTTAGCGGCATGGGATCGTCATTGATCTTGACCGGTCCTGTACATGCCTTGGCTGGCGTGACCGTACCGTTGAACTCGGCATCACAAGAAATTTGAGCACCAATGATGGCGTCAAATGCAGCGGCCAATTGAGCGCGTTCCGTCACGCGGTAATAAGGTGCCTTGGTGGGCAGCGTCACGCCAACGCCTGCATTGGCCATGTCTTGCATATGTGCCTCAGGCGGTGAGCTACTGATCGCGATCACAAAAGTTTCAATACCTTTGGTAAAAGCAGCCTTAACCGCATCGACCGCAACTTGTTGTACTGTCGCATTTTGCCCACCCGATGGGTTCGGGATGGCACAGGTATCTGGGGCACCATCCGTCGCAAGAAGCAAAATCGTTGGATCGCCACCAGGTGTGACAGCAGGCAGCTTGGCAGTGACGGCAGCAATCGATTCACCGGTGGGTGTACCCGATAGGGGTGCGGCCGGCCCGAAAACGCCCGTGATTGCGCTGTAAGCGTTAAGCATCGGCTGCACGAATGGATCAGGAAGTAAATTGGGGCACATGGGTGTGCCCGCATACATTGCAAGGCTAAAGCGCACCGAATTACGGTAATCGTAAACAAACCCTCCGCCAGCTCCGGCCCGTTCGGTGGATGTACCGATTAGCAGATTCTTCATCACGTCCCAGCGACTAATATTTGCGTTATTCTCGTCCTTGAAGTCGGTCGTGGTCATGCTTCCCGACTGGTCGAGCACGAGCACGACGTTAGGAGTTTTGGTCGTCGCTTTTAGTTCGACGTTGGCGCAGATGGTGGTGCCGCCATCATCGCTGCCAGGTGTGCCGCACTTGCCGTTAACGAAACATGCTTGACCTTCTGCGCAACCACTCCCGTCGGCCACGTTGCAATCAGCAGTACAGGTGTTGTCGGCGCTGCAATAAAAACCAAGCGGGCAAGTGTTTTCTGCGCTGCACGCGGTTCCACATGCAGCGGGGGGTGCATCACTCATACAAAGCGCGCCCGGCTGCGTTGTCTTGGCGCTCGTCTTTGTACCGTCGCCGCAGGACGCAAATAACATCATCGATGCGGTTGTTGTCGCCCACAACGCGAATGTTCTTCCATTCATTTGAAAGCTCCATTCTTCTGGAAATTCGAATTAATCGACATGCCTGAATGGCAGTTTGCTTTGAACAACATTGTCAAAACAGCTGATGTGCGAGTCTCCATTACTGTGCAACGGGTCCGGTGATGGCGTTGCAAGGAAACACCGCTTCGATCTTGCCAGCGCTGCCCGCATTCTTCAAACGGTCACACGCCGTTCCTTGAATTGTAAGGTGGGTCTCATCAAGCAGCTTCCACCCGTCAGTGCCATTGCACATGAGCGCCATGTCTTCCCCGTTGATGGTCACGGTACCCGTGCAGGCTTGAGCCGGATCGACTTTGCCATCGAGCTTGGCGTCACACGAGATCTGCGAACCAATAATCGTATCGAATGCCGTGGCCAACGCAGCGCTATCCGTTGCGCGATAATACGTTCCAGCGCCACTTGGCACACCATTGTTCGCCAAGTTTTGTAGATGTACGCTGGACGGATCATTGCTAATGCCGATTACAAATGTTTCAATGTTCTTGGTCATAAGCGCGTTCTTGACGGCGTTTTCAGACGCGGTACGGGGTCCTTGCTGCCCATTGCTATTGGGGTCAGCGCAACTATCAGGGTCGCCATCGGTTGCCAGCAAAATGATGGTTGGGTCACCCGCCGGATCCACCACATTGAGCTTACTCACCACAGCGTCGATCGATTCTGCCGTCGGCGTGTCATCAACAACGTTGGCCTGATTGAGTGCTGCCAAAATAGTTGCATAACTGTCGAGCGCAGGTTGCATGAACATGTCGATAGAGGGCGTTAGACTAGGGCAAGTCTTGGGGTTCTTGATGCCGCTATACATCTCCATGCTGAAGCGCACTTTGTTTTGATAGTCGAATACAAACCCTCCGCCGGCTCCTGCCCGTTCGGCGGGCGTTCCGATCAAAAGATATTTGAGTAAGTTCCATCGACTGATCTTCTTTGTCATGTCGGTAGGATCCTTGAAGGTGTTATCGTCGCTCATGCTGCCTGACTGATCGAGCAGAAGCACAACGTTAGGTGTTTTGGTCGCAGCTTTAAGTTTCACGCTTGCGCAAATGTTCATACCAGCATCGGTTGGCGTTTGTGACATGCCGGGCGTACCGCAGGTTCCGTTCACAAAACACACTTGCCCCTCGGCGCAGCCTGTGCCCGCTTTAACATCGCAGTCAGCGGTGCAGGTATTGTCCGTGTTGCAGTAAAACCCAAGTGAGCACGGGTTGCTAGCTGCATCGCACGCGTCGCCGCAGCCTGCCAACTCAGGTGATGCCGCGCAAAGCGCACCAGGCGTAGCCGTCTGAACAACCTTGGCGGTGCTTTTGCCGCCATCGTCGCCGCAACTTGTTAGAGCAAAAACCGTTAAAAACAAATAACCATTCGCCCGGTTAAAGGCAGCCCACGCGCGTTCCATTGATACAGTATATATTCAGAAATACAGTAATGTCAAATGTATTCTAGAACGCAACCGTGACTGCACCACACGGGAAAACAGCGCTAATTGCTGCGTTCGTCCCCGCTGCTTTGAGGCGGTCGCACGCCTGACCCTGAATTTCGATATGTGTGGGGTCTGTCAGTTTCCAGCCATCTGGATCCGTACACTTCAATGGAGTGCCTTCGTTGTTGATGGTTACCACGCCGTCGCACGCTTGTGCAGCATCAACTTTGCCGTTCAGAAAGACGCTACATGAAATCTGTCCACCAATAATCGTGTCAAACGCTTCTTGTAGGTTTGTTAGGTTGGTGCCTCGATAATAGGTTCCCGCGCCGCCCGGCACACCGTTATTGGCGAGGTTCTGCAGATGAGCCCCTGTCGGCTCGGTGCTAATGCCGATGACATAGGTCAAGATGCCCTTATTTACCAGCGCATTGGTGACGGCCATTTCAGAAGCAGTCCTGGGTCCCTGTTGTCCATTGGCATCAGGATCGGCGCAGCTATCGGGGTCACCATCCGTGGCGAGTAGAATAATGGTTGGGTCTCCAGCAGAGTCGACCTTGTTGAGTTTACCCACCACGGCATCGATCGCTTCGGCGGTAGGCGTATCGTCGATCCACGGTGCCGGCGAAAGCACATCGCGAATCGCTGTATAAGCATTTAAGCTCGGCGTTAACGTGCCTGTAAGCGTGGGCGTAAGCACGGGGCATTGTTTTGGGTTTTTGATGCCGCTATACATCTC
The DNA here is from genome assembly GCA_044224525.1 of Polyangiales bacterium. Classification (GTDB taxonomy): domain Bacteria; phylum Myxococcota_A; class Polyangia; order Polyangiales; family CBDCBC01; genus JBGAKI01. The sequence goes on from JBGAKI010000013.1 coordinate 23,447, forward strand.
TAGGCTAAACCGCACTTTATCTTCATAAGCCTTCACGAAGCCACCACCCGCGCCTGATCGCTCAGCGGTAGTACCGATCATAATGTTCTTCAACAAATCCCAGCGGCTGATATCGACATTGTTAGCGTCTTTAAAATCTGTCGATTGCATGCTGCCTGATTGATCAAGTAAAAGCACGACATTGGGGGTCTTACGCGCACCCGTCAGCTTAACGTTGGCGCAAGTGTTGTTGCCACCGTCATTGCTAGCGGTCGGGTCAACGCACACGCCATTGACTGCGCATACATTGCCGCCACTGCATCCCGTGTTTGTTTTAACATCGCAGTCGGCGGTGCACTTGCTGTCGCTGCCGCAATAAAAACCAATATTGCATGGATTGCTTGTTGCATTGCAGGCAACGCCGCACTCGGCAGGCGGATTCGTGCTTTTGCACAAGGCGCCCGCGCCGGCGTTACTTGTTCCGGTGTTATTGCCCCCACAACTGAGAAAAAGTGGAACGGCGAGAAGGGTAAGAAGTGAAGAAGGACAAAACGGAAATAGACGTTGCATCCTTACAGTATAAATAAAAATATACCTTCGCGTCAAATATATTTAAAAGGCAACACTGACCGCCCCACAGGGGAAAACGGCGTCAATTTTGGCATTGGCCTTGGCGCCCTTCAGACGCTTGCAGGCATCACCTTGGATTTCGATGCTTCTGGCATCGAGCAGCTTCCACCCGTCGGTGTCATTACAGCCCAGTGCGGTCGCTTCGTCGTTGATCTTAACGGTCCCCTGGCATGCCTGAGCGGCGTCCACCTTTCCATTTAGCTGCGCGATACAACTGATCTGCCCGTTGATAAACGTATTGAACTGTTCTTTGAGCTTATCAGGATTGTCCGCGAGATAAAAAGTGCCCATGCCGCCTGTGGCACCTGCGTTGGCCAACGCTTGAAAGTGTGTGTTGGCTTCTCCGCTCGTGGCCACGCCCACGACGAAGGTTTGAATGCCCTTGTCAGTGCGCGCCGCGGTCACTGCCGCGATCGATGCATCTTTGGCATCTTGTTTTGCCTGCTGAGTCGGCATCCCCTGATCGGCATCGGGATATTGGCAAGTGTCGGGTTCTCCGTCCGTGGCGAGCAGCAAAATCGTCGGATCGCCAGCAGGGTCAACCGCGCCAAGCTGCGACGTGATTGCTGCGATGGATTCACCGGTCGGCGTGTTGCCGTCGCTTGGAAAATCAAGATTGCCGTAGGTTGCCAAAATCGGCGAGTAAGCATTGAGGGCGGGTTGTACGATCGACGCAGGTGACAAAAGGGGGCACGCTTTGGCGTGGCTCATATTTTCGGCAAGCCCGGTAAAAGTCACGAAACCGAAACGCACGGTGCTCTGAAAGTCATATACGATCCCAGCGCCACTTGCGCGTTGCGCTTGTTCGCCGATTAAGAAGTCTTTCATCACGTCCCAGCGTTGTTTGGTGCCAAACGTGTTGCTCATGCTGCCCGAGCGGTCGATGACGAGGATGACGTTGGGCGTTTTACGGGACGCACTTAGCCGCGTGCTGGCACACATCTCGTTTTGACCGTTGTCTTTGTTCGGGTCGATACACACGCCGTTAATGGCGCACACATTAGCCCCACCACACCCTGAGTTGTTCTTGACGTCACAATCAGCCGTGCACTTGCTGTCGCCGCCGCAATAAAAGCCGATGCTACAGGGGTCGCTCGTTGCATTGCATGAAGCGCCACATTCGCTCGGTGGGTTCGCGCCTTTACATAGTGCACCCGCGCCGGCGTTGCTCGTGCCTGTGTTGTTGCCGCCACAACTTGCGACTGCGCCCGCCAACGCGATGAGTGCAAACCGAACGAAAGAGCCAGTATGTATCGACATCATTACATTCTAAATGTAATTCTTATAGCGCGTCAATAATCCTCAGCTTTCAAAGGACATCGGGCGTCGGCGAGGGCCTCCCCGCTTGCGCACACGCACAAACATCCTTAGAGTGCCGCTACATAACCTTCAGGAGGTAAACATGTTATCAGTGGGCGATAAGTTTCCAGAGTTCAAGTTACAGTCGGTGATGGCTGACAAGTCATTCAAAGAGGTCAGCGACAAAGATTACAAAGGCAAATGGAAGGTGAACTTCTTTTGGCCGATGGATTTCACCTTTGTGTGCCCCACCGAGATTGCCGAGTTTGGCAAGAAGACCAAAGACTTCGCCGATCGCGGTGCACAGGTGCTTGGGTTTTCAACGGACAGTCATTTTGTGCATCTGGCATGGCGCAACAATCACAAGGATTTAGCCGAGCTACCTTTTCCAATGGTGGCCGATAAGAAGCAAGCGCTTTCCCATGCGCTTGGCATTCTTGATAAGGGCGAGGGCGTGCCGCTGCGTGCAACGTTTATCGTCGACCCTGAGGGCGTGATTCAGTGGGTTAACGTCAATAGCTTGAGTGTGGGTCGTAACGTGGGCGAGGTGCTGCGTGCACTCGACGCGCTGCAAACCGGCGAGTTATGCCCGGTGAACTGGGAAAAAGGCCAAGCCACGCTTAAGTAACCATTGTCTCAAACAAGGGTGACACGCACTAAAGTGCATGTCACCAAGCTGAAAGGTGACACGCACTAAAGTGCATGTCACCTTTTTTGTGTCACCGTTTTTAAAGATGGCTTGGAAAAAGAGCGCTCAAGCACCCGCCGATATCGATGCACGCAAGCTGTAGACATCGATCAAACGCCACTTTGCCATCATCGTTCAAAAACACACCAGCGGAACACTGTGCATCGGTGACGCTAAAGCCCGCGCTGGCACATGCACTTTGTTTCGTTTTGCAGTTTTGCGTCAACGGATCACGTTCAGGGTCCACGCCGAGCTTGATCAGCGCCGTACCAAAACATTGATCTTCGCGCGTGCACGTGGTGTCAAAACACTTGATGAGTTCATCGTACACGTCACGCCGCATAAACTTGATCACCGCTTCGGCTTGTCCGCTGTTCATGCAGCGATCGTTGCCCTCGCATGCTTGTCTGATCAAAAGCTTGTCGCTTGGTTTGCAACGCTTTACTTGATCGCATGGTGCCTTGCAAAAGCGCTCGGCCCTGGAGGGTGCGCGATGAACACGCTGCGTTTTGCCGCGAGGCGCTGGTGGCTTGGCGTTTGAACAAGCCGCCAAAAAAGCCAATAAAAGCAGCATGATCTTTGGTCGCATGGTTTGAGCCTTTGTCTGCTATAACATAAGCGGCTTCAAAAAAAGAAAAACAAGGGGGTCCTATGAATGCGATAATACCGGCGTTAGTGACCTTACTTACCTTAGCTGTTTCTGTGCCCGTGTTCGCTCTGGCGCCCAAGACCGAGCTCAAACGTGAAGGTCCGCGCCAAATTGCATCGGCGTTCATTTTACAGGCGCTCAAAAGCAAATCGTCGTCGCGTGCCAAGTTTTATCTAAGTGCAGACGGCAAATTGCAAAAGACCACCGTGTACGTCGACAAAAGCTTTGTTCCAACATGGGCATTTCAAATGGCTGACAAGATGCTCGGTGCGGGCGATGACAAAGAATATGAAGTTGAAGAGTACGGCACGGGCGATCACGTCTACGAGATCACGCGCATCGTCAATGGCAAAGAGCTTGAGCTCGCACTGCGCGTGAATGATCAAAAAGCGCTTTATATTGAGCACGAAGGGCTCTCACATACCGAACTTCCTGCGCCGGTAAAAAAAGCCCTGGTTCAAATCAAAGGTTTTACGGTCACGACCGTGACACGCGCAGAACGCAATCTGGATGCTGCCAAACACACGATCGAATATAGCGTGAAGGGAACCCTTGCGGGTCAACCCACCACCGTGCGCTTCGCTGAAAACGGCAGAGAACTGGAACGTCGCAAAGCGCTCGCGGCCGAGGTTGAGCTTTCGCAATAACTCTATCCGCCGTCGCCCGCTTCTTCACTGGCCGGTGGTGTGGCGTCATCCAGATGGTCAAGATACCCTTCAGGTAAGCTTACGGTTTGTGTGCCGGATTTTTTTCCACGCGGTACACGCATGGCAAGGGCCGGAAAGGGCTCGTTCAGGTCGGCGCCCTGCATGATCTGTTCAAGCCCCGCGAGCGTTTTAACGTGCACAAGTTGCTCGCGCAGGCTTGCGCTACCGCGAAAGCCTTTTGTGTACCAAGTGCCGTGTTTACGAAACTGGCGCATCGCGTATTCTTCGCCAATCCATTCGCTAAGCAACTGCGCATGGCGCCGCATGATCGTGTAAATCTCGCCTAAATTAGGCGGATTTTGCGCCTCCCTGCCCTGAAACACATCGGCCAAATCACGAAAAAGCCAGGGTCGGCCCAGACATCCACGCCCCACCACCACACCGTCACACCCCGTTTGTCGCATCATTCTGAGCGCATCTTCCGCTTCCCAGATATCGCCGTTCCCGAGCACGGGAATTCGCTCAACACGTGACTTGAGTTCGCCAATCGCAGCCCAACGCGCTTCGCCATCGTAAAGTTGCGCCGCGGTGCGCGCATGCAAGCTCACTGCCGCGCAGCCTTCTTCTTGAGCGATGCGACCTGAGCTCAGAAAGGTTTGATGCGTGTCGTTGATGCCGATGCGGAACTTGATGGTCACAGGAATATTACCAGCGTTACGTACGGCGGCGCCCACAATACCTTGTAATAGTTTGGGCTTGAGGGGGATTGCGGCGCCCCCGCCGCGGCTTGTGACTTTGCGCACTGGGCAGCCAAAGTTCATGTCGATATGATCAACGTGGCTTTCGCCTCGCAGCTTCTTAACGGCCTCGCCAACATAGTGCGGATCGACGCCATACAACTGCAGACTGCGCACTTTTTCGTCTTCACGAAAGCTCGCTAATCGAAGCGTCTTAGCGTTGCTTTCAACCAAGGGCCGCGCCGTGATCATCTCACTCACATAGAGCCCCGCGCCAAACTCACGGCACAATGAACGAAAGGGTGGGTTGGTGACGCCCGCCATCGGTGCGAGCACGACGGGTGGCCACACACTGAGCGGGCCGATGCTCAGCGCTTTGAACTCGCCTTCGCGAGCAAGCGTTACGTCGCGATTGATCTCGCTCTTATAAACAGCGTCCATGACTCAATGCTTACCAGCTCGCCGCATCGAGTGCGAGCATCAACGCAAAGCCAAGCATTGCGCCGCGTGTTGACCAATCGGTGTCGCCATGGCGTTGTGACTCGGGAATGATCTCTTCGATCACCACAAACATCATGGCCCCCGCCGCAAAACCCAGCGCATAAGGCAAAATCGAACGCGCTTGAACCACCACCATGGCGCCGATCACCGCGGCAATCGGTTCCACAATGCCCGAGAGCTGCCCATACCAAAAGCTCTTCGATGGTGAAAGCCCTTCGCGCCTAAGTGGCATGGCGATGGCGGTGGTTTCAGGCACATTTTGAATGCCCATCCCGATCGCAAGCCCCATCGCACTTGCAAGGGCAGCAGGTGTGGCATCGGCGACCGTAGCGCCAAATGCAACGCCGACAGCCAGCCCTTCGGGGATATTGTGTAAGGTAATCGCAAGCAAAAGCAGTGTGGTGCGATGCCACGACGTCGACACGCCTTCGGCGTCATGCGTGGCTTTACCCAAGTGCAAGTGTGGCAGCAATTTATCGATGGCCGAGAGCACCGCTGCGCCTAGCAAAAAACCAAAGGTGACGGGAAACCACTTGTGCCCGGCAGAACCTTCGGTCGCTAAAATCGCGGGCGCGATCAGCGACCCGTAACTTGCGGCGATCATTACCCCGGCCGCAAAACCCATCATCGCGTCAAGCGTCTTGACGCTGAGCTCACGTTTTAAAAACACCACCGCAGCCCCAAGGCCGGTCATCGCCCACAGAAAAAGCCCGGCGATAAACGCACGCCCCACAGGCCCAAGGTTGAGCAAGTACTGGCTAAACGCGTCCATCTCAAGCATGGGTCACCAAGCCTTACTCCACGTGCCAGCAAACACAAAGGCGCTTTGTGGCTGACGCACCCTCGGCGCGCGATCTTCTTTTTGGTACGCTTCGCTGAGCACGCTTGCCGCACCCAAATAGCCGATGGCGATTGCCGCAACCGGCTCAGCAAACGCGGGCACTTGATAAGTGCTGCGGATCTTCTCGCGTTCAATGCCGCCCATTGGGTGCGCAACCAAACCCTCCGCGAAGCACTGCAAAAGTAGCTGCCCCGTCGCAAGTCCGGTGTCGTGCCAAGCGTGAATGTTGCCGTGTTTGCCGTCATCGCTGCGTGTCATCGCAAAACTCAAAGCCAGTACCGGCGCTGTGTGTGCCCACCCCTGGTTCCACTCGCCCAAACAACCGAGCAAGGTTTGGTAAGCGTTCATGTCTTGTTTTGTTGCAACAATAAAGCGCCAAGGCTGCTGATTGCGGCTCGATGGAGCCCAGCGCGCTGCTTCAAATACTCGGCGCAATACCTCGGGTTCAACCAAACGCGGGTCAAATGAACGCGGGCTAAAGCGCTCAGCCATCAGCGGGTGGATCGGGTAGTCGACGGGGTTCTTGGGGCTCGGATCAGCTGGCATGTCGGCTGAAGATATAGCATGAGAAGAGCGCTTGCGCGGCTCGGCTTCGTCTGCTAGCTTTGCGCGTCACAATTGAGGCAAATATGACCGTTGCAGCACCTCTCAAAACCGCTTTAGAACAGTTCAAAAGTAAAGACAAACTCGTCAGCGCCGTCAAGGCACTTGCTACCGCTGACTTGTGGGTCGATCGTACCAACAAAGACAAAGGCCTGGCCCATGTGTCCAATGCCAAGCTTCTGCGTTTGCACAATGTGCTGAGCGAAGTGAAAAAGCAGTTTGGCTCACGCGCGAAATTGATCGAGCAGATCGTCGCGGCCGAGAACCGTGGCAAAGACAAAGACTACGCAGGGCGTTTTGCTGAGTGGAGCACGCCACGTTTGTTTGACTATTACAAGTCAGCTGCGCGTCGCGTGAAGGCCAAGGCGGCGGCTGCCAATCCAGTCAAAAAGACTGCGACCAAGGCCGCGCCCAAAACCGCCGCCAAAACTGCCGCGAAAAAGTCGACCAAAAAAGCCTAACTGACCACTGCTGTATGTAGACGTCTGCTATGCTTTGGTTGTGAGCGATACGCATCATAAAGACGAGATCGATGCTGCTGTGCCGGACGACGTGCCCGAGTACGTCGAGGTGCCTGTTGCCGAGCTGAGCCAACCCGTGCTTCGAGGGGTGGTGGAAGAGTTCATTACGCGCGAGGCCACTGATTACGGATTTGAGGTCAGCTTTGACGCCAAATTTGAGCGCGTGCTCAAGCAACTTGAAAAGGGCGACGCGCTCATCGTTTATAACACCCGCGAACAATCGACCACATTGATGACGCGCCGCGACTTCGCCAAGTTATCCGCCCCCTCGCTCGACAGCTAAGCGGGCGCGATAAGGTCGAGCAGCGCAAAATAGTGCGCGACAAGATAGTCGCCAAAAAACAAAAACTCGAGCGCACCCAGCGCAAGAAAGGGGCCAAACGGCATTTTGAGTGTGCCAATCGACGCATCCTGTTCTTCGACATGCGCTTCGTGCCCAGTCTCGCGCCCAGTCTCGCGCTCAGTCTCGCGCTCAGCATTGCGTACGGCCTGCGGCGCCAGGGGCTTTTTTGTTAAAAGCAAGATGGCCGCGATGATAACGCCCTGCAGCGACCCCACCACCGTTGCGAACAACGCGCCCTTCCAGCCGACAAACGCGCCAATCATCAAGAGCAGCTTGGAATCACCTTCACCCATGCCGCGGCGTCCGCGAAGATGCTCATAACCCCAAACAAAAATTACCTGCACGATTAAATAAGCACCGCCCGCGCCAACCAGCACCGAGTAAGGGTCGATGTCGCGTACGGGCGCGCTCAAAAAGCCAAGCGCCGCACCGGGGAGCGACACCTCATCAGGGATCTCCATCCACTCAAGATCGACAAAGGTGGCTACGATCAACCCGCTAATAAACATAAAGATGCTTAAGGTTGCAAACACGCTGGCTGAAAGCGGACAGCTTTCTTTTCCATGCAAAAACCAAATCTCGGCGCACGCGACGGCAAAAAAAGCCGTCAACGCTTCAATCAGCGGATAACGCGGTGAAAGTGGTTTTTGGCAACACGCCGTGCGTCCGCGCAAAATCAAATAACCAAGGATGGGAATATTATAACGCGCCTGGATCGGTGTTTGACAATGCGCACATTGGCTGCGCGGCGAAACAACCGAGAGCCCCCTTGGCCACCGATAGATGGCAACATTTAAGAAGGAGCCCCAGACGGCGCCAAAACACAATGCCCATCCGCGAATGAGCCACTCGAAGCCTTGATAGCTTTGCGCCAATTCCACAAAAGTAAGCTATCATTGTCAGCCTTGAAGGTCGAGTACTCAACATGCAGCGTATCGTAGTCAAAATCGGCAGCGGCTCATTGGTCGACGAAAAAGGGCCTCGCTTGAATGTGTTTAAGGCCTTGGCGTCACAGATTGCGGCCCTTAAGGCCAAAAAACACACAGTCGTGCTTGTATCGTCTGGCGCAGGCGCCCTAGGTCGCATTCGCCTTGGTTTAACCGGTGCCGCCAAAACCACCGCGCAGTTTCAGGCATGTGCCGCCGCGGGTCAATCATGGCTCATGCGTCTTTATGAAGAAGCCCTGGGCAAACACGCACTACATGTCGGACAAATCTTACTGACGCACAACAACTTCAGTGATCGAGAAAGTTATTTGAACGCCAAAGCGGCACTCGGTGAGCTGATCAATCTGGACGTGTTGCCAGTGATCAACGAAAATGACACCGTCGCGGTTGACGAGATTCGCTTTGGCGACAACGACCAACTGGCGGCGATGGTCACCACCTTGGTTGATGCTGATCTGTTGGTGCTATTAACAGACGTTGAGGGCGTGCAAGACGCGCAAGGTAAACGCATCGCTCGCGTCACCGACATCCGCGAGCTTGAAGCGGTGATCAAACCCTCGCGCAGCAAGTTGGGGCGCGGGGGTATGCAATCCAAAGTCAACGCAGCTGCACAAGCCGCGCACCGCGGCGTGACGACCGTGATCGCGCCTGCGCAGCGCGCACAGGTGCTCGAGGACGTGTTAGCCAAAAAAGATGTGGGTACCTGGGTTATGCCTCAAAGCAGGCGATTGCCTAGTCGTAAACACTGGATCGCCTACACGCTGAAACCCAAAGGGGTGGTGATGTTGGATGCGGGCGCAGCTGAGGCGGTGGGCAAGCGCCACACGAGTGTTCTGGCGGCCGGTGTCGCGGGGGTGCGTGGTGATTTTGACGTGGGTGATGCTGTTGTGCTGACCGACGCCGACGGCAAGGTGTTTGGACGCGGGCTTGCGCGCATTAGCACGCTGGGTTTAGCCAAGGTGGCAGGTTTGAACACTGACGAGATCACAGCGCGTTTTGGCGCATTTTTCAACGGAGTGGTGGTCCATCGCGACGATTTGGTGGTATTTGGCGACTGGTCCGAAGGCTAGTTTGCCGCTACACTCAGAGCCACTGAGAGGCACCCATCATGTTAGGCGCGCAGACGGTTCGACTCACCGTCGCAGAACAAATTGAAGACATGGCCAAGAATGCGAAATCCGCATCGCAAGCCATGGCCAAGGCGACCACCGCACGTAAAGATGCGGTGCTCGCACATATCTCCGCTGCGCTGCAAGACCTTGACACCGTCGAGCGAATCTTGCAGACCAACGGCCGCGATCTTGAAAAAGCGCAGGCGGCCGGCATGAGCGGCGCGATGCTTGATCGATTGCGCTTGAACGCCGAGCGCGTTGCTGTGATGGCCAAGGGGGTCGAGCAAATCATTGCATTGCCTGATCCCGTTGGAAGCACCGAACAGATGCGTCGTGTGCCAAGTGGCCTTGAGGTTGGGCGCATGCGTGTGCCGCTTGGGGTCATCGCGATGATTTACGAATCGCGCCCCAACGTGACCATTGACGTGGCAGCGTTATGCATAAAGAGCGGTAATGCATGCATCTTGCGCGGGGGCTCCGAAGCGTTCCTAAGTAACATGGTGCTTTCGGAAGTGGTGCGCCAGGCGCTTGCCAAAGAAGGGCTTCCCGAGGACGCGGTAAGTCTTATACCGCTCACCGATCGCGATGCAACACTTGAGCTTGTGCGACTAACGGGTTTGATTGATCTTGTAATTCCGCGTGGGGGTGAGAGCCTGATTCGTATGGTCACCGAGAACGCGCGTGTGCCGGTGATTCAGCACTATAAAGGCGTATGTCACGTGTACGTTGACAGTGATGCAGATTTAGAGATGGCCGAGCAAATCGTCGTCAACGCGAAGGTACAACGGCCGAGCACGTGCAACGCGATGGAAACCTTGTTGGTCGATCACGCTGTGGCCCGCGCGTTTGTGCCGCGCATTGTTGCGCGTTTGCGTGGGCTGGGGGTCGAGGTGCGCGGCGATGAGCAAGTGCGCGCGCTGACCAACGACGCCAAAGCCGCCAATCCTGAAGATTGGGACACCGAATATAACGACCTGAAATGCTCGATGGCAGTGGTGAATGGTTTTGATGGTGCACTTGCGCACGTGCGTGATCATGGCACCCACCACACCGAAGCCATCGTGACGCGTAACTACGAAAAAGCGCAACGTTGGTTACGTGAGGTTGACGCGAGCTTGGTGCTTGTCAACGCATCAACGCGCTTCAACGATGGTGCAGAGCTTGGCCTCGGAGCAGAAGTAGGCATTTCGACAACGAAGATGCACGCCTATGGCCCGATGGGCCTTGAAGAGCTTTGCACGCGCAAATGGATTGCGTGGGGTCAGGGGCAAGTACGTCAGTAGTACGTCAGTACTACCTCTGCACAGATCAAGAAATAAGGACAACCGAATGAGTTCAGCGAAAACAAAAAAGAGCGTCAAAAAGCCGGCAAAACGTACGACCAAGAAGGCATCACCCAAGCCCGCAAAGAAGGCCCGTAAAGCCGCCCCCGCTCGTGCGCCCAACAAAAAAGTGCAAAAAACAAAAACACAAAAGAGCAAGCTGCAAAAAGGCCAGCTCAAGAAGACCAACAAACCAAGTGGTCGGGTGATCGCCAAATCGGCGGCCAAAAAGAAAAGCACGCGACCGCAAGCTGCCCTTGCGTTGAGCAACGAAAAAGGTAAGGCGCTCGCGCTTGAGATCGCTCGTGCTGCATCGGATAAGGTGGCCAGCAATATCGAGATCATCGAGGTGATTGGCTTGGTGGACTACACCGACTATGTTGTGGTGATGAGCGGCCGCAGTGATCGACAAGTGGCGGCCTTGGCACGCAGCATCGATGAAGAGATGAATAAACAAAAAGCGCGCTGCATTAGCATCGAAGGGCTGCAGCGGGGTGTTTGGGTGTTGATGGATTATGGCGACGTCATTGTACACATTTTTCATGAAGAGACACGCGACTACTACGACCTTGACTCACTCTGGCTTGATGCCAAACGCATTGATGTTCCTGGTGAGAAGCCCCGCAAGTCCTCGCGCGCATTGTACGCATGAAGGTCAAAGTACTGGCGGTCGGTAAGATTAAAGAGCCAGCGTTACGCGAGCTCATCGACGATTACATTAAGCGCATTCGTCGTTATACAAAATTTGAAGAAATTTCATTGCGTGATGCTGGACCCAAAGAACTCTTGGAAGATGTCACTAAACACGTGCCAGCCAAGGCGCATTTGATTGCGCTCGAAGTGCAAGGGCAAGCCTGGTCGACACCCACGCTCGCGAGCATGTTTGAATCGTGCCAAAATCAAGGCGTTAACGAGCTTGTATTTCTTATCGGGGGTGCGTATGGGCTGCCCAAAGAGATCAGTCAACGTGCGGCGCGCCAGTTTTCGATGTCGGCGCTTACCTTGCCGCATCGCCTCGTGCGGCTGCTATTGGTCGAGCAAATCTATCGTGCTTATAGCATCCTAGCCAATGAGCCTTATTCGCACTAATGTGTAAGAGCGGTCCCACACAAAAGGAAACGAGGCTGTGCTTCGGCTCTACTTTTCAAATCGTCTAGAGACGCTTGCAAGCGAGCTTGCGCGTCAAACAAGCAGCACTTTAAAAGGGGCCCAATTTGACCTAGCGCCACACTTTGTCGCCGTGCCAAATCGCCGTATGGCGGGTTTTTTAGAATTTTCACTAGCGCGCGAAACACCGATCGCGGCAAACATTCGCGTTACCCGATGGGGCGCGCTTTTGCGGCAATGGATCGGCAGTACCAGCGTTGTACCCTTGCTCGACGTTGATGCGATTAAAGTGAGCGCAATTCGTCATTTTTTTGAACATGAACCGCCCGCGCAAAGCTACGTCGCCCGCTACCTTGACTCAGTGGGCACCGACCCATCCCTGCGCGATCAAAAAAAGATTCACGCTGCACTTAAGCTTGCCGACACATTTGCGCATTATGCAGCGTACCGTCCTGAGTGGCTTATACGTTGGATTGAGGGAGGGCATATCGAGGTGCCCTCGCAATATCGTTTTGCAGAGCAAGGCCAATCACTTGTGTGGCGAGCGATAGACGCGATACTCAACCCATTGTCGGGGCAATCAAATGCAATCGATACATGGTCATGGGTTGCGTTGGGTCAAAACATCGCCCGCACGATGAGAACACAAAGTGCCTGGACTGCGGCAAACGCGCGGTCGCCTGCGCTACATGTATTTGGTTTTAGTCACATGCCTCGCGGTTGGCTGTATTGTTTACAAGGACTCGCGCAAGAAGTAGATGTATACATCTACACACTCAACCCATGTCGCGAGTTTTGGGAAGATATTCGCACACCGACGCGCATGTCGCAGCTTGCGCATCTTACCCAGACGTCACTTCATGACAACGATTCGGAGCATGGGGTTCAAGAACAACACTTCGACGACGACTGCCTCGCCTTGGCATTGTGGAGCCGCACTGGGCGCGAATTTATTCAAGCATTGCTTGAACTCACGCAGGGTGACTTCGTTGATCTGTTTTCGGATGCCGACGACAACCCTGTCGACCTGTTGTCTTGGTTGCAACATGATCTGCTAGAGCGTGCTCCGATGGGCATGCGGCTCGATGCTTCGACCGACGCAATGCCCGAAAAAGGATCGCGCGTTTGGATTGAAGATGAAAGTCTTGCAGTGGTGGCGTGTGCTGATGTGCGTAGCGAGGTGCAACAGGTGGCCGAGGCCATTACGCGCATCATGCAACAACACGAGCACGTGGGCAGCATTAGCTTTCGCGATTTTGTGGTTTACGTCGCGTCCCATCAAATCGCAGAATACCGGCTCCACGTCGAGGCAATCCTAAACAGTGCTTACGGTATCCCGCTGCATATCGTGGACGTGTCGACGAACGTACCAAGCGCTTGGCGCGACGCAGCACGCGCGCTGATCAGTGCGCCCTTAGGTGTTTTAAGCGCACACAAGTTGAGTCATTTGCTGACCTCGCCCGTCTTCTTTCAACCCGGGGCTGCTGATCGCGACACCCTTGTCGATATTGAAAGGTGGCGATCGCTGCTGCGTCGTTCTGGGGTTACTGAAAGCGATTTTTTGACCGATGAGCCATCCGACCCTTGGCCAAGGGCGCTGCTGCGCCTTGGCCTTTCACAGTGGATGCGCGCCTCTATGCCATCTCAGGTTGGTCTTGCGAGTAGCTTGGGTGTTTTAGAACCTGAGGCGGCCGCAAATACTTTTGACCTTGAGGCAGCGCAACTGCTTACCTCGCTGGTTGCTGATCTCAAAATAGCGCAACAAACCAAGTGCAAAGCGGGTGAGTGGTTTGGTTTTATTGTCGCACTCTTACAAACCTACCTGGAGGTTGCCAATCGTGAGCACGATGAGCAACGTCGACAACTGCTGCGCGCGATCGATGAGCTCGCCGAACATCCGTGGGGCGATGTAACGCTTCCTTATGCGGCCATCGCCGAGCTGGTGCTGAATAAGCTTGATGACACCGCATTCGAGAGCGCGATTGCGCGGCATGATGCTGTCAGCGTGATGCCGCTCGACTTCATGCAGGTGACGCCGCGCCCATACATTTTTGTGATGGGTCTCTCGGACGACATGTTCCCTTCACAAAGTTCACGCAGCAGTCTTGATTTAACGAGCGCCAAGCGAACCTTTTTGGATCTTGCAAGTGAAGATGCCGACAAGTACGCGTTTCTTGAATGTATCCTTTCTGCACGCGCGAGGCTGACGCTAAGTTTTGTGGCGCAGGCGAGCGAGCAAGGACAAGCCCGCGACGCATCACCCTTATTAAAGCAACTGGTGGGTGTGGTTCGCGCAGCCCAGATACGTACCTCCAAGGGTCGCATGCCCTTGCCCCCAAAAGCATCGTCGCAGGTACCGCGCGATCAGCTTGCGCTTTTTGGCAAAGTTCATCAGGGGTCTGCGCCAGTAGCATTTGGCGGCCAGGGAGCGCGAAGCGCGCCAGCACATCGAAGTGCTTATCGTCGTGACGAGTCTACAGTATCCTCAGTCGACATCACCGATCTTAAACAGTTTATGCGTGATCCCGCCAAAGCGTGGTTACAGCGCATCTTGATGGCGCAAGCCAAACGACCCAACGAAGACCCAGCCGAGCGTCGACCTGAAGTTGTGTCGCTCGCTCAACGCGGACGAATTCTGGCGCATGCCCTCTTTGATGCGTCACGTCAGCGCTTGTCTGCCAATGAATTTTACCTGCGTTGGGTAGACCGTCTAAAAGACAACGCTGAGTGGCCAACAGAAAGCTTCAGCCGCATGCTTGTCGCGTATGATCTCGAGCGACTAGAGTCATTTGAGAGGTACCTTGTCCTTCGATTGGGTGGTGTCAGCGATCTAAGACCGCAACGAAGCGTATTGGGCGCAACAAGTCATCCACTTGGTTTTGATCACACGTTGGAGCCACTCGCCATACCGCTTCCGCTTCATGGTAAGGTCACCACCGTGATGTTAGGTGGACAACTTGAGCCCATGGACATGCGCACAGGTTCCGGATTTTCTTTTTCCTACCGTGTACCACCACGCAAACCTGAGCGTGAGGCTTTCTTCTTAACGCGCGCAATGAATGCTTATGTTGATCATCTGATATGGTCCGCACAAGATAACACCCAACCACTCGAGCGTGAATGGGTGTGTTTTGGGGGAACGCCTGATTTGGTCGACGTTACATTTCGCTTTAATGCACTCAGCAAAGCTGATGCAATACGACAACTTACATTGCTCATTGAAGACTACTTAACGAAGCCTCATGACTATTTTTTTCCGGCAGACGCTGCAGCGGCTTCTGTGCGTGACGTGATGCATACCCCCGAACAGATCAGCGAGGTGCTTACCCAGGCCTACGATAATCAAGCGGGCTGGCGTTGGTGGGACAAGAATTTACTCGGGCACTTACGCATGCTTTCGGCGAGCGAAGCAGAACATCTGTGGCAACGTCGTTATCAAGCCTTCTTTCAGGCGCTCAAGCAGGATGGTCATGACTGAACGCGTAGCTGTCGATGACCGTCCGTCAAACGATTTGGTGGGGCAGATCTTATCGACTCGCGCGTGCGTGATCGAGGCATCTGCCGGTACCGGAAAGACTTACACACTTGAACAATTGGCGCTGCGGCTTATTGATGAAGGCGTTCCTGTTGATCAGTTGCTCATCGTTACCTTTACCGAAAAGGCGACCGAAGAGGTGCGCGTCCGCTTATACCGAAGCCTAGCGCAATTAATTCGCATGCAAGAGAGCGACAAGCGAGGTCGACTGTGGAACGCATTGCAGGATTTTGACCGTGCCAATATCCTCACCATTCATGGTTTTTGCCAGAAGATACTCAATGAGTACGCGTTTGAGATGGGCACGCTCTTTCAACAAACCTTGGTCGACCGTCGAGCACTCTTTTCACGCGCCCTGCACGATGTGTTGCAGCAACTGGGGCCCTTGGAGACCACAACACACCATTTGCTTGAACGCTGGCTAAGGCTCAGTCATTTTGGTTCAACTGAGTCGCTCGAACAACGCTTGTTTGATTGGCATATTGCACGTGCGCGAATCGTTTGCGGGCCAGCGCAAGATACGGCGTCAGACCCAGCGGCGCCGGAGCCTCGCGACGCCGACGGTTCATTGTTTGCCGAGCTCATCACGGCCCTTTTGCCAAAAGTCGAAGCGCGTATGGCGCAACTGAAACAGACACAAGGGTTCATTGATTTCGATGACATGCTTACCCGTGTACAACACGCACTGAGCGGTGAACGTGCGTCGGTGCTCATTGATCGCTTGCGTCTTCGTTATCAAGTTGCGGTGGTGGACGAGTTTCAAGATACCGATGACGTACAGTGGGCGATTTTCCGTACGCTGTTTTTGTATCCAAACGCTACACATCGACTCTACCTAATCGGCGATCCCAAACAAGCCATTTACGGATTTCGCGGAGCAGACGTTTACGCTTACGACCGCGCAAAAAAATGTGTGATCGAGCAGGGCGGAAAGCTTGTGACGCTCGATGAGTGTTATCGCTCGACACCTGAGCTTGTTCGGGCGCTCGATCAGGTGTTTTCACACGGGTTCTTCAGTGGTGACATTGCCCAATATCGCACCCAACATTCGGCCCGTTCGGATCTAAAGCTGATCGATTCACCTGCCAATCCGGTGTGTGTTTGGCATTTGGTGGCCGATACCAAGTTGGCCATCGACGCCATCCGCAGCACCCTTGCGCGTCGCACCGCTGACGAGATTTTACGCCTTGTCAACAGTGAGGCGGTTCAAGTTGAAGAACGTGGAGCCACGCGACGCCTAAACTTCAGGGATGTGTTTGTATTGACGCGTAGCGCAAGCGAAGCCGAACATTACGCGCAGGTCTTCAGAGAACGAGGAATCCCTTGCAGCGTAGCTCGGGACGTGCCTCTCTTTCAAAGCACCGAGGCCGAGGAATGCCTTACGCTTTTTAGGGCACTGCAACACACCCATGACCCCCTTTACCTAAAAAGGGTCTTTCTAACGCTGTTCTTTGCCGGAGACCTGTCAAACGTGGACACGCTCGATGACGCCACAGTACAAACACAGGTAAAAGCGAAGCTGGATGAATGGGCAAGGTTGATGCGCAAGCGTCACCTGGGCGTGCTTTACGACAGTTTATTTTATCAAAGCCAGCTTTCCCACCGCGCTGCCGCCCTTGATCCTACGGGACAACGATTGCAACGGTATCAGGCGGTGCTTGAATGGGTGCTGGCTCGTCTCTACACTGTGATGGACCCGCTTCAAGAAGCCGTTGAACGACTCGAGCGTGCTGTTGTGGGAGACCAAAGTGTCGAGCACCTCGATGACGCTCAAACAAGTAGCGTCGCCTCTCGCGATTGTGTGGGCATCTTGACGATGCATAAGGCCAAAGGACTTGAAGCTGCGGTGGTTTTTGTAGGGGGTGGCTTAACACGCGCGCCGCGCGATGGCTACAAGCCACGCATCTGTCACCAGGGCGCCGAGCGCGTCGCGTGGCTCGGTCAGATACCTCGCGAGATAGCTCAACTGGTCGAAGAGGAGGACCGTCAAGACGATCAGCGTTTGCTCTACGTGGCGCTGACCCGTGCAAAGCTACGTGTGTACCTTCCTTTTTTTGGTAGCGTTCGACCGGGCCAAAAGCCAACGCCGCAAGAGAACTACACATATCTGAGAGGTAGTTATCTACAAGTGAATCAAACCCTTGCTCGCTTAGTCGAGCAAGGCGTTCTGAGCGCCGACTCATCTAGCAACGATCTATTTGGGCTCGAACATCTACGCGTTCTTAAGACCAAGCGCTCTGCGGAACACACATCGTCATTTAACGGGTCTGCGATGCATTCCGTTGATGCAGGATATGCGGGCGTCGACATGCACCCCGAACATATGCAGCGGCTGGCTCGACCTTTTGTGGTGACCTCATATTCGCAACTTAAAGCCTCGCTTAGCGCGATCGCGACCGATTATGACATCGATCTGAGTTCAGCGCGCGAAGATGAGGTATTGCAGGCCACCCTCGAGAACAAAGACCTTATTCAAGGGACCACCCTAGGTATTTACGTGCATGACGTGCTCGAGCACATCGACTTTTGCTCCGTGGCCAGCAGCAAAAACGTTGACGAATGGGTTGCACGCGAGGATGTACGCGCATGTTTTAAGTCGTCGGCCAAGCGCCGCGCGATTGCCGATCATGAACCCGGTATGGCCGAGCGTTTGGTCTATGCGTCGCTACGCACGCCCGTTAAAACAGACGTATTTGATTTACCGCAAGGTCTATGTGCCATTGAGACCAAGATTGCCGAGATGCCTTTTAACTTCGCGCTGACGCCGTTTTTGTCCTCGCGCGCCAAACGAAGCACAAGACCGCCATCAGAACGCGGGTTTATTCGCGGTGCAATCGACATGGTGTTTGAGCATGAAGGTCGTTTTGTGGTGGTCGATTGGAAGAGCGATCGCGTCGACGACGCGCGTCGTGAAGCGCTTGAGCGCTATGTCGCTGACAACTACACGCTTCAGGTGAAGGTCTACTCGCTTGCACTGCTACGCTTCCTGCAAATTAAGAAGGAAGCCGATTACGCGCGCTTTGGCGGTATTCTTTATGCGTTTTTGCGCCTGATGGATGCAGAGCATCCACAAGGTTACTATTTCGTGCGGCCCAGTTGGAGTGAGCTTTGTGCATGGGACAAAGAGCTTGGCGAAAGTGACCAGCCTTGGGGTTACTCACTTTATCGTTAAAGCAAAAAGGCGGGAACCAAAATCGGTTCCCGCCTTCGTGTTTCTAAACGTGTCGCTTAGAAATAGATGTGAAAGCCAACGTTACCGGTGGCCACAATGTTCACAGCCTCAGAGCCCGTCTTAAGTGCGAACGAGGTCTTACCACCATCAGGCTTGTTGATGGGGATCGCCACACCGACGCCGCCGGTGAAGCTTAGGTTAGGAAAGCCGAGCGCGGTCAAGAAGAACTCGCCGCCGACATGCCCCGATGGCTGCACGAGCAGGTTAACGCCGCCAGCGCCTGGATCGTCAAGGCCTAACAAAATGCCGCCGCGAGCAAAGACGACCATGTTATCGAAACGAGCGAGTGAATAGAGGATCGCGGCCTCCAGATTGGTCGACCAATCCATATCGACGTTAGGCTTTTTGCCAACCGTCAAACCAACACCCAAATCATAACCCATCTTATCGTTCATCCAACGACGGATACCGATCGGCGCAGCGCCTGACCAATAACCCACACCCCATTTGCCGATAGCAGCGTTCGTGGCGCTACCACCCGCGGGTGAATCAGAAGGAGCGGGCGCAGTCTCAGCAGGTGCAGCTTCCGTGGTGGTTGCCGTTTCAGCAGCCATGTTTTCCTCGGGTGAGGCAGTGGCTTCAACGGGAGCTGGCTCGGGCGCAGGGGTTGGCGCGGGTGCTGCTGCAGGCTCGGCGGCCGGCGCGGCGGCTTTGCGATGATGTGCAGGCTTTGCTGCAGGTGTCGCGGGTGCTGCTGCGGGTGCGGGTGCTTGCGCCAAAGCAACGCCACTTGAAAGCGTACAAACTGCCAAAATGATATAGCGAATAACCTTCATAATGTTAACTCCTCCTTTGGATTGGGTTACGCTATGCGAACTGAAAAAAAAAGCAAAGCAAAAAATAACCCTTTCGTGCATTCCCGTTGACGCAGGATACCGATCGTCGATATATTGCAGCACTGTCGACGAGGCGATCAGGGTTATAAGAGCCCTGCGTAGTCAGCGATAGCTACCAGTTATTGAAGGAGGAAGCCGTGTTGCCCCACACTATTAAACCATTATGCAAGCGACCTTTTCGTTTTGTTTTGTTAGCGATGAGCGGCGTTGTCGCGATATCTATCGGCGCTGGCTGCGCTTCCGAACAAAGCTCTGAACCAACATCAAGTTCCTCGAGGCAAGGTTCAGCGGCGGTTGAGCGCGCCCTGCAGCAGTTAAATGCACAGGGTGTTAAGCTTAGTAGCAGCACCATTGCCAAAGTTAAGTCCCAAGTCGCCGCAAAATTGGCACATATCGACGCGCTGCGCGTTGCACAGGCAGGGACCACCCAAACGCCCATTTATCCAACCTATCCAACCGTCGAAGCAACACCCACCGGCAGCATGCCGGACGTCAGTCAACTCTCTGAAAACATTGGTGAAGTAGGAGGTGGGCATTCCACAGGCGGTACCTTAACTCCGCCGGGTCGAACGGGTGGTAGCCTCACGGTCCAAGGCCGCACAGGCGGTACGCTTGTCCGCGGCCAGAGTCAATCATTGTCCGGTGGTTCCGCGCCAACATTGACTCCCGCAGGGGGCGGTTTTGGCGGGTTGAACTGCAACAGCAACGGTACCGTCAATGCGATCACATTCTCGTCCGATGACGAAGACATTGATTGGCTCAGTTTCTGGGCTCAAAATGGCATTGCTTGTGTCAGCCCAGGTTCGTTGCCTACACTCTCGTGGGAAGATCTCGATAGCGGCAGCAGCACTTTCAACGTGTTTGCGCTTGTCCTTAGCGTGACCCAAGTCAGCGCAACCTCTGCTGAAGCGCAACTTGATATCTGGGAGACCACGGTCGAAGGTCGTAGTGTGGTGTACGATGGCCCAGCCATCGAAGCCGGTTCGATCTCCGTCTTTATTGCTATCGTTGCCCCCGCAGATCCTCAAAGTGCCGGCGAAGAAATCGGATTCATGATCGCGTTAGTTCGTTCGTGATTAGTTCGTTCGTGATTAGTTCGTTCGTGATTAGTTCGCGAGCTCGAAGACCTTGCTGATGATGTCCTGATGTGAATCGTCGACGGCGCCAGCGCGCACACACTCAACACGCCGCTGCGGGTTTACAAAAACCTGCAGCGGTATGCTCGTATCCTGTGGCAAACCGAGCGCACCGATCCACGCCGCAAAAGTGGCCAAGTCTTGCACTCGCAACGTGCGGTTCACTTCTGGATGTTGCATGGCAAAGTTGCTGACAGCATTTGCATCGCTATCGACCGACAAAAACTCGACCCCAAGCTTACTTTGCTCGCCAAAATTTTTGCGCCATTTGCTAATCAGCCCCAGTTCTTCAATGCAGGGTTTGCACCAGGTGGCCCAAACATTGATCCAACGCCACGCGTTGGCTCCCGCCGCAGGTTGGCCGGACGCCAATGCTGGGAACTGAAAGGGTGCCAGTTGTGCAGCTTTCGCACCATGGACATCACAAAAATCACCCCACATGTCGTTCTTGGGTTTAGCGTTGACGGCGTCAAAGCGGCTGCGGGTTGGTTCCGCACTTGTTTTGTCGTTTCCGCAGCCAGTGGCAACCATAGACAACACCAGCAGTGCCGTTATACCGCGACCTATCTCAAGCATTCTCGTATTCATCATTGACCTGTGTTTTATAAGCGACAATCAATCCAGGCAACAAATGCGCTGCGATTGAGCGCCTTGGCTTCGCAGGTTTCATCGGGTCGACTGCGTTTCCATAAACAGAACTCGCGCTCAAGCTGCGCAAACTCTTCACCAAGCCACAGCAAGCCCACTTCTTTGTTAAGGTCGGGATCTTGAAACTTCGTCTGTAAGTGCGTGAGCACCGATTCTGCGCGTTGTTGCGACAAATCGCGGTTATGAATTACCGACCCTTCCGGTGAAGCGCGCGACACGACAAAAAAGTAGCTGGCGCCACGCTGGTCAGCAAAGATTTGTTCGGTCAACTGCCGACCCATCTCGTCAAGCGATGACGAGTTCAAATCAAACTGTACGATGCCGCCGCGATCTTTCATTGGTCTAAAAAGCGCATTAAAATCGTTCCCACTCATGGTGGCGACTTGTTTGGCTTGTAGCGGCTGACATCCACGGCCACCGCCTTGGCCCAAAAGACCACAGCTTTGCAGCACGCGTCTTAGGATCTGCTTCAGTTCCGGTGTGCAATAGGCTTCATTGGCCGCTGCAGCTTTGGCCACATCGCCCGTTGGGTTTCCAGCTTGCGCAGCTTCATGCAAACGACTGTCGGCCGCGCCGACCCATACAAAAATCAACAGCGTGGTAACAACAATGCCTGTCGCAGTGAGGGTGAAGAGTGATTTCGTATTCATGGTTAGCGCACCTTTTCAAGTAGACGTGAAAGTGAATAGTCCAGACCCAGATCGGTGTCCTCGTCACAGAGCTTCTTTTTTCCAACGTAAAGTTGAGGCGTCAGCACCGGCAAATGATTGGCCACCGCCCAACGTAAACTTCGGTTCAGCTTCGCGCGCACGCTCGCTGAACCAATGCACGACCCAATGCTTGGAAAGCGTTCGCGCGCCATTTTTTCGGCAGCCTTGGGGTTGGCGGCGCTGGCCTCGCGAATATGGTCTTGGTTTTCAAAGGCCCAGGCGAGCACCATCGCCGCGTCGTTTCCCGCACATAATACGGCTTCACTGATTGCACACGCGCCAGGGTGCACCGCCGAGTCAACCATCCAATTGCAGGTGTTATCGAGCGGAAACATCAGTCCACGCCGGGTGATTTGATCACTGAGTCCCGAGGCTTGCAAGCGTTCTTCAAACGCGCGGCACGCAGGACACAGCGGATCAAGAATCTCGGTTGCGCTCACGCTGCCGCTGCCTCCCAAATGAATGGTCATGTCGTTGAGGCCCTGGCTTGCTTCAAGATCTCCGCAGGTGCCGACAAACTTGCCATGATCTGGCATGCGCACGGCATACACGATACTTGGAATGAGCACCGCCAAGCCAAGTAGGGTAATCGCGACAGGCCAAAGTGAGGGCGTAGGTGTTTCACCGGTGACGATCAACGCTTTGGTTCGACCCCACAGGTTGAGTGCAAAAAACACGAGCACCGCGCTGCAGAGGTAAATCCCAATACAAAGTTTGCATGCGGCGTGCAGCTTCGTAAACGCGATGAACGCCATGATCAACGACGTGACCGCGGGAATAAGCGTCGACACGGCGAGCACCGACGCACTGGCTTGATTGACCTGTTTGCTTATGATCATCCACAACGCAAGACACGCAATCCAGGCAAATACCGACATGGCCGGCAGCGACACGGGCAGGCCGCCCCAAATGGTTTGCCTGAGCACCGACGAATAGGGGCTCATCATCGTCGTATGGCACCCGGAGCTCCCGGTTGCGTCCGCACCCAGGCCAGGTACGAACGAACAGTGAATGCTGTGCACCTGCCGATCGAGATGCTGCGCAAAGTCGTAAGTGCTAACAGCAGAAAACGTAAACCCAAGTGCCGCTGCGATGACGATGATCATCAGCGGCGTTTTGATATTTCCGAGCGAAGGTTCCATGCCTATGTCATCGCCGATAAGCCAGCGTTAGTCAACTTCAATAGGTATCATGTATCATCGGCGCGCGAACACGACCCGAGCATGATCAGCGTTGATTCAAGCAATTGCTGGCGTAAAGATCTTCCACCTGACGCAACACACTTTCATAAAAATGCAGCGCATGCTGTGGACCCATCACCGCCACACCTGGGCAGTAATGGTTTTGATCGACCGAGCGATCGTACACATAAATAGGGTCGTCGACCACGGTCCCCACGTGCACAGTATCTTTTGCCACCTGGTCGTCAGACACCAAAAAACGCGAGTCATGCTCCATGGTGTGTCTTGAAAAATTGATCTTCAACGAGTGAATCAGGCTGCCCGCGGTGTCAACATGACCCCGAGGCACCACGAGCCTCATCGGTAGATTGCTGAAGCTGTAAAGGGTTGTGTTGGTCGTTCTCGATAAGTTGCGTTCGAGCGCATAGCTCAAATAGTTTCTCAGCACAACGGCGTCCACCGAACGGTGAAGCGCTTGCACTTGCAGCATAAAATCCTCTATGTCCGCAGCAGCGTGTGCTTGTGCCCAAATATCATTTGTCGACGCCATGACACGCTGAAAAATACCTTTGATTTCGTTCTCACCGATAACCGCAGCGCCTTTGGCATCAAGTTCCAGCAAGAGTTGTGTCGCACTCTCGATATTGTTCAAGGTGGCAGCGCTTTTGGCATACTCGTTGGCCGCCCAGTCTCTTAGGTTTTCGATTGATTTTCGACACAGACCAGGCTTGTCGTGGAACCAGGGCGCGCGATTCTTCTTTGCGCGCAGCGATGTTTCGCCATGACAATCGCTAACCATCGTCTGGCTTGTGCAGTTCAGATTGCGTTCGACTGTTGGTTCGACGGGTAGGGTGTCCTCGTTCGGGTCGGCAAATGTGTGCGTCGAGATCACGCCAACGAAAAAGGTACTCAAGAGCAAGTTAACCAACGAACGAAAACGAAAGGGATAGACCATAAGTGACATACATAGCATCCCTATAAAATGCGCAAGCAGACTTAAAAAAGTGGCCCTGCCATGCGAGGAGAGCATGGCAGGGCCGGTGGGGAGGAGAACAGCGTTTTTCTATTCTAAGCTAAGTATAAGACTAAGTTTTTCTGGGGTTAGATTCCTTTCGCATAGGCAAACCACGCAGGTGATGGCAAGCATTCGACGTCACTGGGCACCGTTAGGTTGCCAAAGGGACTGGCCACGAGCGCAAGCTCACTGAGTGAATACAGGTGGTTTTGGATATACAAGCTACGACGAACTTGGGGCTGCCAACGATAGACATAATAGTCCGAGTTCACATCGTTTTTTGGATAGCAACTGGTCGCATCGTGGCTGATGTTTGCAAGCTCGCTAAATCCCTCGCTAACGTCAACACTGAACACCCGCAAACCCACTGTGCTTTGCGACCAGTTATCATAGTTATATTGCTCAAGCGGGATCGCGAGCACAGGTTTGGGGCGACCAAGGGCTGCATCCGCGGGGAAATAACTGAATGCCTTATGATTGAACAGCGCTTCAGAGTTACTCCAGCCGCCAGCGATTACATGCTCTTTGGCCACCTTGGGGTTGCTCTTGTCGGTGACGTCAAACAAGGTCAACTTCACACCCGGCGATGCACCCGCCGCCGTGCCCGAATAACCGATGGTCAACAAATGGTTGTCATCGATCGGGTGCATGTAGCTTGAAAAACCTTCAATCTTCAACTCAGCAAGTTTCTTTGGCGCTGTTGGGTCTTTCAAATCAAAGACAAAAAGCGGATCGATTTGACGATAGGTGACCACGTACCCGGTGTCGCCTACAAAACGCGCCGATTGGATGGTTTCGCCGCAGGCAAGATTGGTGATCTCACCCGTTTTATCCAAATAGGTGAAATCGCCATCGGTGGTTTGCCCTAGGATGAACAGGTTGTTGCTCGATTGATTGTTGCAGGTTGCGTCGACCGCAAAACGAGCACTCTTTGGCACTGCGTCCATCGTGCCGCCCGACGAACCTGAGGGGGTCGGTGAACTCGCAACGTTGTCGATCGCCACGCCGCCACTGATGGTGGCAAAGCGTCCGAAGGCCTGCACCGTGGTGGCCACGCGTAAGTGACCATTGCTTTCATCCAAAGCGAACTGGTTGATGACAGCCCCAGGCACAACACCGGTTGCAACGTACTGTGCTTGGGTTGGGTCTGTTGCGATATCAAACTTATGAATGCGAGTTTTTTCGCTGCGCCAAACGTCTGCTTGCCACCAACCCCACCAGTTTTCCCCGGTATTCCACGGGTGGGTCGCGACATAAAGCGAGTTCTGCGACGCATACACCACGGCCCCATGGCTCAAGATGCCCGTTTGCTGCAGCTTGTCGCTTGTTTTGTCGAGGTTAAGCGTCGCCACTGTGAGCACGTTCAAACCATCGCGCGATAACGAACGGTACATCGCATCACATGACGCCACGCGCCCGGTGCTCGTGTCTGTGGTGTCGCCAAATATGCTTTCCACCGATTGGGGCAACCAATCGTCAAGCTTCGAGCTACGAATCGCCAGAACGTTGTCGCTCTCGGTCTTGTTCACCGCATTTATGAAATCGGTCTTCGAGTTGCCATAATACTCAGGATAGTATTTGAGCACGGGCCCACGTTGATGGCCATTGGTGACGATATGCACCACGCCTCCAATCATGCGGCTTGTCACGTAATCACCCTGCACGGCCCAGGTATGCACAACCTTGGGCGCAGCGCGCTCCGTTAAGTCAAAGACACTTGCTTGTGTGACTGCACCCCAGCCGTAGTAATAACCACCGCCGCAGGGCCCGCCTTGTACACAAGCGATGTCGGCAGCAGGCGCACCGGCGGCCAGCTTATTTGAATCCGTTGGGTCAACGCGTAAGGGCACAGGCACCGCGTCGCCATACACATTGGCAAACACGACCGCTTTGTCGCCATGAATGAAAAGCTCAATTCCTTGCACATAGCCGCGCAGGTCTACAGGGTCGGTGCTGCCGGGCTTGTTCGGCACTTGGCTTGGATGAATCAGTGCGACTTCGGCCACCTTGGTCATCTGAGCGGGCGCATCCAAATCAGCTTGTGCCACCGAGAAGATGATAAGTTTGCTGTCTTGTACGACATAAATGTAGTTGCCGTCGGTTTTGATGATGTCCGCTTCGTCAACACCTTGAACCTGTGTGTTGGTCGTCGAATGCGCTGGAGCTGCCGAGGACTTGGTGGAACTGTCAGCCGCACCCGCGGTCGGCGCCGCCTCGG
This sequence comes from Polyangiales bacterium, assembly GCA_044224525.1. Taxonomy (GTDB): domain Bacteria; phylum Myxococcota_A; class Polyangia; order Polyangiales; family CBDCBC01; genus JBGAKI01. The sequence continues at coordinate 49,884 of JBGAKI010000013.1, forward strand.
CCGCGTTCAGCGGTTGGGCAAATCCATAATAATAGTTGTTGAAGTTAGAGCGCAGCTCTGACATCTGGATACGGATGTCGCTTTCTGAGCTGGCCTTGATGTAGGTTTCAAGCTCTTCGCAGCTATGAAACTTGCTCAAACGTGCTGTTCGAGCCGATACGTCTTGGAGACCGTCTTTAGCGTGCTCGCCACCGCACGCGCTCCAAATGATGATGGATGCCGATGTGCAGACGAGCCAGGCGCGACCGAGTTGTTGTTTAGCCATGTGTCAAATCCTCCGCGGGGGTTCACCTTTACACTAAAGCAACTTCTGTGCCAACCCAAGAAATTAGATAATTACTAATAATAACAAATACATAAGACGAATTTGAATGTGTGCCATTCTGTGCCATTGATAAGATTCAGCGACACCAAATGTGTCAGGACTTGAATAAGTCGCTGATGCATGAGAAGGGATCTGGAATTATTTTCGCGCTTACATAAGTCTTTGATGTGCCTCGCTAATTGGGTTACATCATCTAAAGTTATGCTCAAAGGCATCCACGTTTCACAAGACAGCGCTCCACTCATTCAGATTGTCAGCGAAGCCAATTGGAATGCCTTTCTTGAAAAGCAGAACGACTGGTTTAAACGTTGGTATGTAGCGCAACAGTTCAAGCCCAAGGAAGGTCGCCACTGCCTTATTCCAGGTGACGACGGCGCGCTTGCAGGTGTGTTGGTAGGCGTTTCTGATAAGGCGAGTCCATGGGCCTTTGGTCAGTTGCCCAACAGTTTACCCAAGGGTGCATTCCGTCTTGATCCCGAACTAAGCGACGATTGGAAGCGTGCCGCCATCACAGGGTGGGCCCTCGGTGCTTACAAATTTCAGCGTTATCTCAAATCGGAGTGTGAACCAGCAACGCTGCTTGTTGAAGCAAGTCCAATGCTTGAAGGCATTGAGCGCATTGTGAGTGCCATCACTTTGGTGCGCGATTTGATCAACACGCCCGCAGCTGACATGAATCCCGCTGCACTCGCTCAAGCGTGTGTGGATATCGCCAATCAACTGGGTGCGCAGTGCAGTGTGATCGAGGGCGATGCGCTGCTTAAGGAAGGTTATCCCGCAGTGCATGCTGTTGGCCGTGCCGCCGCCAGTGCACCGCGTCTGATCGATTTACGTTGGGGTGACGCCAGCAAACCCAAAGTTGTGCTCGTGGGCAAGGGCGTATGTTTTGATTCTGGTGGATTAAACATTAAACCCGACAAGGCGATGCGCCTCATGAAAAAAGACATGGGTGGCGCCGCACACGCACTGGCGCTCGCGCAGCTAATCATACAAGAAAGCCTGCCTGTGAGTCTGCGATTGTTGATCCCCGCAGTTGAAAACAGCCCAGCGACCGATGCCATGCGACCGGGTGATGTGCTTGCGACGCGCAAAGGACTAAGCGTTGAAGTGGGCCACACCGACGCAGAAGGCCGCCTGATTTTGTGCGATGCGCTTGAAGAAGCCTCGCGCGACAACCCGGCGCTGATTATTGACTTCTCAACATTGACGGGCGCGGCAAGGGTGGCGCTTGGCACTGAACTGCCCGCGCTCTTCACCAACAACGAAACGCTGGCCAGCGACCTTGCGCAAGCCGCGCTTGAGGTCAATGACCCGATCTGGCGCTTACCTCTTTGGCAACCTTACAAACGATTCATCGAGAGTTCCATCGCCGATCTAAATAACGATTCAAGTAGCCCTTATGGTGGCGCAATCACCGCAGCGCTTTTCCTCGAACATTTCATCAAACCAGGAATCGCGTGGGCGCATTTTGACTTAATGGCGTGGAACACCAAAAGTGAACCCGGTCGACCTGAAGGCGGCGAAGCGATGGCGCTGCGGGCGTGTTTTCAATACCTCAAACACCGTTTTGGCGCCAAGTAACGGCACCGTTATTTGGGTACGTGTCGTGCCAACCGAAATGCCATCTCGAGCGACTGGCGGTAATTGAGGCGCGGATCACATAATGTCGTGTAGTTGAGCGATAAATCAGCCTCGGTGACCCCTGCGGCGCCGCCAACACATTCGCTGACGTCATCGCCCGTCAGCTCAAAATGTACGCCACCAAGCACGGTACCAAGCTGTTTGTGCACCTCAAAGCTGTGTTCAAGTTCGCGAAGGATATTGTCAAAGTTGCGCGTCTTGATCCCGCTTTGTGTTGTTTCCGTGTTGCCATGCATTGGATCACACATCCAAAGCACCTTGTGTTTGGCTTTTTCCACTGCCTGAACCAGGTTGGGCAAATGTTGCTCAACCTTGTCGGCTCCCATGCGTACAATTAAAATCAGCTTTCCCGGTTCGTTGCTTGGATTGATGGTCTCGCATACGCGCACAGCGTCCTCGGGCTTTACGCCCGGTCCAAGTTTTACACCAACAGGGTTGCGTATTCCGCGAAAGAACTCGACATGCGCGCCATCCAATGAACGTGTGCGCTCGCCGATCCACGGCAAATGTGTGGTTAGGTCGTAATAACCGCTGCGACGTGGCACGGTGCGTGTCTGTGCCGCTTCATAGTGTAAATTAAGCCCTTCGTGGCTTGCGAAGAACTCCACGCGCGTCAGTTCATCAACAGATGTTTCGCCCAGAGCTTCCATAAACTTCAGTGCGGTTGCCAGTTGCTCGCTTGCTCGTTTGTATTCTTGGCGCAGTTCGCTCGGTAAGTCGGCATGTTGCAAAAAAGACAAGTCCCAATATTCTGGGTGATGAATATCCGCAAATCCGCTTTTTGTGAGTGAACGGATGAAATTCATCGTCAACGCTGAATGGTGGTAACCAAGAAGCAAACGTTGAGGGTCAGCTCGGCGCGCACTTTCATCAAATGCCGCATCATTGACCAGATCACCAAAATAACTGGGTAGCGACACCGGTCGGTCACTGGCATCGTTGCGCGTTTCCGTGGCTTTTGATCGAGGCTTGGCATACTGACCTGCAAAGCGACCCACACGCACCACAGGTTTCAACGATCCATGCACAATGACAAGCGACATCTGGAGCAGAATCTTCAACTTATTGCTGATGATTTCGGGTCGACACTCATCGAGCGTCTCAGCACAATCGCCGCCCTGCAAAACGAAACGCTTGCCGTCCTGAGCTTGTGCAAGCAAAGCTTTGAGCTGTTCAACCTCCCACGAAGTTACCAGTGGCGGCAGCACGCGTAAACGCGCGACCACGGCCTCAAGTTCTTTCGCGTCATCGTAAGCAATAAGCTGTTCAGCAGGTTTCGATTTCCAAGAATCCGGTTTCCACTCATGTTGCGTCGACATAGGCAGTGGGAATCATAGCAGATTTCCCGCATTTGACACGGGCTCAAGGTCCAAAACAATAGCATCGGGCCAGTTGACGGCTACAGCGGCAAGCGCTCGCGCCCAGCGGGCGTCGAGCGAAGACGTGCGCTAAAAAGGCCCTGAAGTCTAAACTGAAAGGCTTCATCCGGGGTAATCATGTCTTTTTGCGCCGGATTGAATTTCGCAAGCGCCATAATGCTATTCACCCAGGTATATTTTTCGCGATAAACCTTGTTTACTTTAACACGCATCAACGCATCGATGCTGGAGTTATCAAACGGATACGCCAAACGCAATGTGCCAGTGCCCGCGAGTTCCAAATCTCGACCTTTGCTCGCAAACTGCTTGATGGTCGCCATGCCTTTAACCACGTCCAGTACAAGTGACAGATCTCCCGCTTTCGCGTGGTCAATGGCGAACCCCGAACCCAAAAGCTGTACCTCCGACTTCCCATCCCCCATCGCGAAGTCTTTTATACTGAGATTGATTTGACCTTCGGTTTCGTCGGGCTTGGTACTTAGATCAAGATCGACTTCGCCATTGAGTGTACCAAAAAGAGGGAGCCCTTCGAGGCCCTGGCGCAACATTTGTTGCAGGGGCAACTCCTCAGCTTCCAGTTGCACCGATAAACTCTCATCGCTTTGACTGATGGAACCGTCAAGCGACCCCGCACCCAGACTCGCGTCAAACTTAATCTTCTTGTTGCCAAAAAGAAGGGGCAAAATACTCAATCGTACGGTCAGCGCATCAAAGCTCATGTCAAGCTTGGTGTCCGTGCGAGCGCGATTAAGTTTTTGTACTCGCACATTGGCGAGTTTGACGCCGGTAAGCCAATAGGGCTCGAGCTCGCCAACCTCAACATGCAAACCCTGCAGTGAAGGGTCACCCTCTCGCTCAGCGCGCATCAAGCGTTGCATCAAGTAATCGCGCAATCGGTCATATGGAAAACTCCAATAAAAAAAGACCGAGAACGAAAAGACGAACAAGGCGACCCATCCGCTCATATGCATCCAACGTGGTAAAGGTGGCAATCGCTTAATCATTCGTTCCCGCCTTCCTCACTGTCACCCGCAGCAGGCGTGGCGCCTTTTTCGTACGACGTAACACCCAGCTCGACGTTGTAACTATCGCCCGAGCGAAAATGTTCAATCCGAAGAAAATCAATCGCAATCGCAAAACCGCTGTTTTCAACCGCCGCCATCAAATCGACCAATGCCCGCAGGTTGACGTTATCTAAATGCACGCGGGTGCTCTTCTTAAGGTAACTTCCCACGTTTCGGTCCGCTTCGTCGGTTACCGATCCAAGCTGCAAACCCGACTGTTTTGCTTTCTCTTCAATGAACGAACCAAGCGCGGGAGGTTTTTGCGTGTAGCGTCGCTCGGCGGCCATGCGTAAGGCGCGCTTTTCTGCGAGTTCTGGCGCATGCAGTTCCATATTGCGCAGGGCATCACGAATCGCTTGGTTCTCGGTCGACATCTCACTCACGAAACGATGTGCCAGAAAGGCCGGCAACACCAGGACGATGGCGGCAAAAATTGCACCCATCAACATAACGAGCTTGCGCTCACGCTCGCTAAGGTTGTCCCACATGCTCTGCAGTGGGTCTAGAATGTTATTAAGCGCTTTCAGATCCATGATGTCCTCTAATTCTTATTCGCCTTTTGAGCCTTTGTCACAAACAATTCCGGCTTCAATCTCGTAGTTGAGCCTCGACTCGCCAATCGCAGGTGTTACACCGCCTTTTTCAAGCTTGCGAAGGCATTTGTGTTTTTGTAGGGCAGCTGCAATTTGATCGCGCTCACCGATGCTGGCCACCGTCCCGCGCAACTGTAAACGTCCAGCTTGCTCGCTCGTACCAAGTTCAACCAAGACGAGTTTCGCTTCGTGATTAATAGACTCGGCGATACCTTCCGAAAGAACATTCAACACGTCGAATGCATCCACTTTGGGCAAGGGATCATCAAATCCGGGGTCCGATCCCTTCATCAACGCCTCAACACGTTCAATGTCTTCAGTGTTTTCGCCAAGCACTGAGGCACTCGCCATTCCCAACTGCTTACGTAAACCTTCGCGCTCCTTTTTTAGTACAAGAGCCTGCGCGCAAGTCGAAAGGGAGAACGCTAGCAGAATGGCCGATGCGCATACCACCACCAGTCGCGCATGTTGCCGCAACGCACCGACGGTTTGCTTAAGTGCAAAATCACCTTGTCGAACGTTGATATGGCGACCACTTAACACTGCCCGCGCGACCAACGCCGCTGCTTTACCAAAGACAGCGCGCGATTCGCTTCCGGCGCCTGGCGCTTCGGGTAAGGGCAGAATACGCGTTGAAAAATGCGTTTCATTCTCAATCCACGAAAGAATCTGTGGGTAAAGCGCGCCTTCGCCGCTCACGAGCAGCTCCGTCGGCGCCGGCAAGTTTGCATTCTTACAATAAAGCAATGTTTGCCGAAACTCAGACTCGAACATCGCGGTCTGCTGAATAAAAGTTTGAGTTCCTACCGATAAGGTTCGTGAAAACTGCGCCACACCATTCTGCACAATACATAAATCAGAATGGTCACGTTCGATATGCAGGAGCCATCGCGTCTCTGGTCCCTTAAGCTCCGGAATAAATACACTCAGACCGTCGAGCGCACACGCACCTACGGCAACTTGTCTCGGTGAAAAACCCAGCTCAGCAAGCTGATCGAGGTGTTGACCCAGAAGCGTACGTTTAACCGCTGCACAAAGGATCTGCACTTCATCTTTTGTTTTGTGGCTCGTGGGTTGAAAATCGATCACGGCCTCGTCAACCTCATAAGGAACGATCGACTCAAGTTCAAAGGGGAGTACTGCACCAATTTCGCGCGCAGCCTTCGCGGGCAATGCGACAAGTAGCTGCGATGCGTGGCGACCATCTAGACACGATACCGACCAGTCAGCAACGCCCGCAGTCGAAGGATTAAGCGCGGTCAACGTGCTGCGTATAAGTTCCGCCACGTCGCTTTTGGGCGTTGCTTTTAAATCGATCTCGGCATAACCCGAAACGTGCAGTTGTCTAAGCGATGTGCGCGCCAGCACCATGCGCAATACTGAACTTTGAATATCGATACCTAGTACATTGGCCATAATGGTCTACCTAACCTTATTCAACTCTCCAGTAATGTAAAACCCCTAAAGGTGGAAGTGTGCCCGCATTGGGTGGTGGGGGTACCCATCGACTATGAAAGTTCGCGACGGTACGAATGCGCATCTGCGTATCGCCCACCTTCGATGTCGCCTGAATCGTAAAAACGAACGATTCGGTATTGAATAGCGGCGCGAGCTGTTGAACCAAGTCATTGGTCAACACGACCGGCCGAAACATGAGTGTAGTGTCTTGCCCAAGAAAAGAAGTGAGCACGCTAAACAAATCGTTTGGCCCACCTTTCCCACTAATAAAGTTGATGAAGTCCTGCCCAGTACGAAACCAAGGAATGGGTAGAATGCCACGCACCGTGGTCATCAGTTGAACAAACTTCGCACCCTCAAGTGGATCACGGCACAGCGTCGTGTTAATCAAAATGGCGCAAACACGCGCGAGCAGCACTTCAGGTCGAGCTTCATTTGGGTTTGTTTCTGCCGTGCCGTATACGGTGATCAAGTCTTTATCGGGTTCAGAAGGTTTGGGTTGAACAAAGGTAGCCCAAAAATCCTCGCTCACACCAGACACCAAATGCAGTTCATCAAGAGAGTCATATGGCGCATTCTTAATTGAATATGCATCGCGTTGTGATCGATAACTGTTGTCTTCGGGCGCCGACGTGTCGATCGCAGCACTGGTTGGATCATAGGTAGTCTTATTCTGATCAAAATCCCACCAGTCGATTAAATTCGCAATCACATCAAGTCGACTGATCGCCTTCATTGACCCATAGTTGCCCGAAAACATATCGTCGTAAGGACTCGGATTAAGATTACCGCCCGTCAGACTATAAAGTTGTACGGCAATCGCGCGACGCGCTACATCACCACCAAGACCGGGAACCTTATTAACGTTAATCTTGCTGTTTTCAGCGACAGCCATGATCTCACAGCTGCCATCAATATCATCAAGCCCCTTGGCCAGTTGCAGATTGATAGAACTAATTTGCTGCTTGAGCGTCTCTTTATCATGTTCACAAAAAGGGATCAGCAATTCATTGGCAAATTTCCAAATTGGAAGTTGAGAGGGCGCACGGCCGGCAAAGGCCTGCAAAATGGGCCCAACCATGGCGCGAATACGAGGTTCGTTGACGATCAATAAACGGGTTAAATTAATCGCACTGATGGCAAGATACTCCGCCTTGAGTCGATCGCGCTCAGCGCGCGCAACTGCGAAGCTTGTGCTGGTATGCTCGTGAAAGTCGGTGAGCATCACCGCTAAGATGGCGATGGCAAGCATCGCGCTCACCAACGCCAAACCACCTTTGCGTTGTGACGAGCGAACCCGCGGCACATTATTATCGAGCTTGCGCTGCACACGCAAGCGTTTGTCGGCGCTATGACCGTCTCCCGATGCCACAAATGAGATGCGCTGATTCATGTTCATGGCATATACACCGCATGATTAAGCGCGTAGATTAAACGCGGCGTAGCTCGCATCACATACTTGCGTGTTTTGGATCCGTTTCGTCCATCCTTAACTTCAAGCGTGATGCGCACTTGACTCGGTAGCCGATTGGGCTGTTCAAAACCCTGATCGCTATTCCAATGACCAACCCACTCGTTGGTTTGATTATCGTAGTAGTGAATATTTAGTCCCACCACATTGTCGAGCAACATTTGCACGCTGCCCCCACGACCCGGCCGGTCATCAACGCGCCGAGCGGATCGACGCGCAAGCACCTTGTGTGAGCGATTATCGGGGTTGGTTGTTAGAAAATATGAAAGCTCCTCTTGATCAGATTCGTGCGCATTCGCATAAAGGCGTTGATGTGAGAACGCCGTAAAATCGAGTCGATCATTCGAACCGCGATCGGTACCGACGAATGTTGAACGCACCACTTGAAGCGACTCACTGGGGTTCACCTGTGCCGACACGTATGCCATACTTAGCTCACGTGACATGCGGGTGAGGGCGGCAAAGATTCGGTGTTCTTGATCTCCGCGTTCGATCACACGATCTTTGACACGCGTAGTCTGCGAAAAGCCGCTGTACACCAATGTCATGACAAATGACATTACCGCGACGGCGATCAATGTTTCGATCAACGTCATGCCCTGCGTTTCGAGTACCGCTATGTGTCCGCGTCGCATCATTAGAACAACCTCGGTATCTGCGATTGCACCGCGCTGGTGGTAGGCGAACTGGAAGATGTCGAGCCTGGTTGTGCAGGGTTCTGCATACCCGCTGCACCCATATTGTTCAAAAGCGTGGGGTCCATCATGCCCGCACCGGTCTGTTGAACAAAGAATTGGCTCAGCTTAAAGCCATACTCTTTACTGCCTTCTTTCCATTTCACGTGAACTTTAAGTCGGCGCACTTGCTCTTCAAAAAGGGGCTTTAGGGCCGGAAGTGCAAACTGCATGGCGAGCTGACCAATGCCACCACCACCCATCATGCTGCCCATCATACTCATCACACCGCCAGACGAGCCCGCTGAAAGGCCGGTGGTTGGATCGCCCATCATCCCGCTGGTGCCAAACATCGATCCGGCCGCAGCCGCCGGATTCGCAGCGAGATCCTTTGCCGAACCCGGCAAACCGTTCTTCTTTAAATCATCCATTCCACCGTCGCCCGCGCCGCCTTGATTCTGACTATCATCGGGAAGCACAATGCGCTCTATCTTCCAATCACAGCGATAGTTGCGGTCGGTATTCTGCACGCAACAACTGTCGTGACCTTCAGCGACAACAGCCGGCATGCCCTCTTTGGCAATCTTTTCTTCAAGCTCACCCATCTTGCATCGGGCAAGCAAGGTTGCATTGTTAATATACTCGGCGCGTTTGGCCGTATTGACCGCGCCCACTTGACTCGAAAAGATCGCAGTCAACGCCACACTAAGGATGGCAATGGCAATCATCACCTCCAAAATAGAAAACGCGCGTTGTTGCCGAATGAATTTACGGTGCGTCATCCGTCATCTCTCAGTCGCGAGTTGTCTTCTTGATCTTCGATATTACGTGGTTGAAAGGCTTCAGTGTACACCTTGCCGCTGCCGCTCAGCACATCCAGTTCAACACTATAAACATTGTCGTTCTTGTCACGCAGCTGAATCACAGCCGGCTCAGTAATGCCAGCAGGAAAAAAATAAATCGCTGCCTGACCCTGCGTCACAGGATCAGCCTCGTGAGGAACAATCAACTTCGCAATCGAAATACCATCGCCAATAGGCTGTTTGGCATAACGCTCGATGACCTTACCTGTTTCACCGCGAATTGGCTGAAATGGCGAAATGGCTGTTTCCGGTTTGAAGGTCTTATTAAGCCGACCTTCTGCTTCTTTCCACGGGTCGATCACGCCGTCGGCAATTTTTTTCTTTTCAGCCGCCGACTTGGTTTTTGTCTCTTTGCCGCGTGCCAAAAGAACCGGTCCTTCGGCCTCCTCGATCGATAGCGTACCCTTGTCAAAATCGAACAACACGCGCACCGTCACGCCACGCAAAATCGCTCGGTTGTAGGCAAAGCGCGACGCAGCCACCACTTTCAAACATGCTGATCTAAGATAAGAACGCGTCAACGCACCAAAGCCTACACCTAGACCCGACGCAGCAAGCGCGATGATCACAATCACGATCAACAGCTCAATCAGCGTGACGCCCGCACGACGGGACCTAGGTTTAGGCAAATGGTGTGTTAAAAGCAGCATGGTTGTTAATGAATATCGTCTTCGGTGCCCATCTGCCCATCAGGGCCAGGCGACACCACCATGATTTCGGTACCTTCGCACTTAATATCAAAATCATGATCCCAAGCGTCTTTATGGCGTTTGGAGTTATCGAGCGTCTTGTCATCCACCAGCTCCTTGACGCTGGGGCATTTGCCCGGGTGTTCAGCGATCCACAATGTCACAGCGGATCGAATCGCTTGTGCGTCGGTTGCAGTCGTCTTGATGTTCGCTTTCTCTAATTGAGGGAGCACAGCGACCGTCACTGCGGTGCCGATCAACGCCAGAATAACCACCACGATCATCAACTCGACCAGCGTTAAACCTTCGAGATGACGGCGCGCAGGTGCCGAAGCACCATATTTTTGATGAAACCGTTTCATTTTTCCTCCTCTTTGCATGTTTCAATAAATGCCATCGTCGTTGTTCCACAATCCATCTGGACCAGCAGAAACCACATCCACGCTTTCGCGATGAAAGTGGCCTGGGCAAATCATTTTAAGAGGTTTCCCCCACGCATCCGTCGGCTGATAGCGAAGGCGAATCAGATTGCTACGCGCCGGCGCCAGCAACTCAGACACGTTATGCGGGCAACGCCCCATTTGTTGTCTGAAGTTCAAGATGACGTTCTTGACTTCGGCTATCGTCAATTGGGTTTCACGCACACGCTCGGCTTCACGATAAGCGCACCACGCCCATATCCAAACCAGGCCCAACGCGATTGAGCCAAGCAGCACCTTGGATTGGCGAAAGAGCGAACGAGGCCCAAACCAGAGCGAGCGCGATTCCCACGGTAAAACAATGGCGCTTTGCGTTCTGCGTTTTCGTATCAGTGACATGGCTATTGAATAAACTCGTTGAACTGCAAAAGGGGCATCAGAATCGCAAACGCGATCAGGCCAGCGGTGCCGCCCATGAACACGATCATGACCGGCTCAAGCAAGGACGTCATGGCAGTGAGGCGGTTCTCAACGCGTGTGTCGAAAGCACTTGCCACGTGATCAAGCATCTGTTCGAGCTGTCCCGAGCGCTCGCCGATCGCGATCATGTGGGTAGCGATGGGTGGAAATCTTCCACTGCGCTTAAGTGGCGCAGCAATGCTTTCACCTTCTCTAATCGATGTGCGTGTGTTTTCGACAACTTCTTTCAAAATAACGTTACCCAAAACATTTTTGGTAATATCCAGCGCGTTGAGCACCGGCACGCCGCCTGCAAGCAGGGTAGAAAGTGTACGCGCAAAACGAGCCACGGCGATCATGGTTGTCAGGTCGCCCACTTGTGGCATCGAAAGGACCCACGTATCCCACTTTCGCTCGCCCTCTTCAGTACGTCGCCAACGCCTAAAGGCATAGACGCCCCCCACAATGCCGATGAGTAAAAACCACTTATACCCACCGATAAAATCGCTAATCCAAATCAACAAGCGCGTGTACCATGGAAGCGATTGCTTAAAGTTCTCAAAAATCGCAGTGACTTTGGGCACCACGACCACCATCATGATCCAAATAATCACCACTCCTAGCACCGCCATAAATGCTGGATAGGCAAGGGCGCTGGTCACTTTGCTCTTCAGTTTGTTTTGGCTCTCAAGGAAGTCTGCCAGGCGCACGAGCACCGTTTCAAGATGCCCCGACGCTTCGCCAGCTGACACCATG
>JBGAKI010000014.1:0-57456 GCA_044224525.1 Polyangiales bacterium
ACCCGAGCGTTGCTCATCGTATGCGCCTAAAAAAAGAACCCAATGAATGAAAACCGGTTAATACGTCCCCGCCTACCAAAAAACTAATAGTTCCCAGTTTAGCGCTGGTTGCTCCAGACTCCAAGCAATTTGACGGCCGTATGAACTCTGTGGGGTTGGGGGGTATGTTTTTCGTAGACATTCGTAACACTATTGCTTCTGGCTAGTGGCTTGCTAGACGTGTGCTTTGGGGCAGGCTACAGACTTGAACAAATTATTAAGCAAAATGGGTACCATGGACGAACTTGAGGATCTAACACGTGTGATACAGGCGCATGTTGAACTTGCCCTTGCGCGAGGCGAACTTGGTCTACCCAACTTAGACCAAATCGCCCTGAACCAGCAAGAAGTAAGTATGCCTGCCCAGGCGGTGGCCGAGGCGCTTGTGCCGACGCCTGTTTTGGCGCCGGCGGCGGCGAATGGCGATGGACGTGTCGCTCGATTAGCGGTGATCGAGAACGAAGTTAAAGGATGCACACGTTGTGATTTACACAAAGGGCGTACACAGACCGTGTTTTCCAGAGGCAACGCTTTTGCCGAGGTGGTGTTCGTGGGCGAGGGGCCTGGGTTTAACGAGGACCAACAAGGCCTGCCTTTTGTGGGTAAAGCGGGTCAGTTGCTCGATCGCATGATTGCCGCAATGGGTTACCAACCCGCGGATGTGTATATTTGCAACGTGGTCAAGTGTCGCCCGCCAGAAAATCGCACGCCGCTACCGCCTGAAAGTGCAGCGTGCATGCCTTATCTCAGTGAACAGCTCAAACTTGTTCAGCCCAAGGTGATCGTCGCGCTGGGGCGCTGCGCCGCTGAGAACCTGGGGTGTGCCGGCGCGCGATGGCGTGGCGTGTGGGGATCGTGGGAAGGCATTGCCGTGATGCCAACCTACCACCCGGCGTTCTTATTGCGCAGCCCCGAGCAAAAGAAACCCGTGTGGGAAGACCTGCAAAAGGTCATGCAGCGGCTTCAATCGCGATAGACATAAAGGCGCGCTAGATCCAGAGCCCATTCAGTGGCTTGGTGCCGATGCCCGGATCACCATAAGTTTGTCCGTCGGCAAGCGCGCCTACTGCCATCATTGCAGATTGAAAGACGTCGTTGAAACATCTGCCCGATGCACCAATGTGATAGCCGGTTTTCATCGGTGTGCCCATCCCCGCTTTGCCTGCGACGATGAAGGGAACGTTGCGTGCTTCGTGTAGTCCGCCGTCTTTAAATTCGCTGCATGCGATCAGTGCCGATCGATCAAGCATGTTTTTGCCGCTCATGTCATTGGTGGTTACGCGCAAAAATAAATGCGCTAAGATTTCCATGTGAATCGTTGTGATGCCGTTGTAGAAACGTTCGATGAGTGGCTGATCGGAAAGGCGAGGACCACGACTTGCAATGTCATTGAACCCACTATGGCAAATGTTGTGGTAGTCAGTTGCGAGCTCCTGACCCGTGACCGGATCTTTGACGGGATAAACCTTATAATTTTGCGATCCTCCCAAACTTATTAATGCGACGTTGGTAATGTCGCATTGTAGTCCCATAACCACCAGATCGATCATCAGTTTGGCATAGTCGCGTATCCCGACCACTTGTGCGTTGCTGTTGTAGTCGATGTTGTCCCAGTTCACGTATTCGCCAAATCCACCAAGGTCGACCGATGGCACGACACGTGGTCGGGTGGGTAACACGCATTCCGATGAAAAGGTGGTGTTCAAGGCGACTTCCATGTCCCGGATTGTACTTAGATGCTGATCGAGGCGCTGTTTATCGCTCGAGCCAAGATCTTTTTGTAGCGATTGAATGTCGGTCGAAACAAAATCAAGCACACTGCGCTGTTTTTCGTTGAGCATGTTTTGCACGGCCGGGTCGAGATTCACCCCCTTGAATAGACTATCAAAAAGCAAGTGCGGAAAAATCACTGGTGGTTTTTGAACATATCCGACCACCTGCCCGTTTTGGACGTTTTCTTCCCACGACCACCAACCTTCGCCGTATTCGTATAGGCCGGTGACAATCGATGGCAATTTGGTGAGCGCACCCATTGAACGACCGGCAATCGTGTCAACAGAAATGCCACGTGCTTGACCTTCGTTATGCCCGGCTGTGCCTTGCGCATAACCGGTAAATAATGATTTAGCGTGTCCGTGTGAGTCGGTGTGTACCTCAAGTGCACCGTAATGAAGATCCGAAATTACGTTGAACTGATTTTTGTAAGCCACAAGCGGCTCTAAGCCGGGGGTCATTGTCCAGTTGTTACCAAGCTCTTTTGGGTAAAAGAAGCCGTTGGTGCGTGCGATCCCCTGAGGCCAGTGAAACAGAATTAATTTCTTTGCTGCTGCAACACCTTGCGCGTTGGTCGGGCTATAGAATAAACCCTTTTTGTTGACCATCGCTTCGAGGGGTGGAAGCGCAATGCTGATGCCGGCAAAGCCAGCTGATCGAAGCAACGCACGTCTGTTAAGGCGAAAGTTGCGCATAGGCTGGTCTCCTGGGCTGTCCGGGGGTTATGCGAGGCATCGTAGTGAGTGTCCTTGGTATTCTTTTGTTAGTCGTCTTTGCGGTAACGAAAGGTTTGATCTTGAATATATGCGGTCACAAGTTTGACGAAACTATTGTTCGATTGTTTGAACGCGGTGAGCGTGGTGCGGAGCTGGTTGTCGTCGTACGCGCCACCTGTGGCCCAGTCGACGAACTTTTGTGTGACACATGTCGTGGCTAGATCCGATTCGCGAATACGCTGGCCGAGTTCGAAGCCACCATTAAAATTTGGTGTTGCTAAACCGTCGAAGGTTCCAGTTTTGGTTGCCGCGCCGCCGTTGGTGGCAAGTTTGCCGAATACGTCATAACGCTCAAGCCCGTAGCCGACGGGGTCGATGAGCTTGTGGCAGTTTGCACATACGGGATCGGAGGTGTGGCGTGTTTCGGCATCGGTTGCGCTCTCGCCATCCATCGGCATGGTGGGTGCGATGCCCGGTGGGGGTGCAGGGGGCGGGCTACAAAGAATAATTTTGCGCATGTACACGCCGCGCTGAATATTCGACACATAAGGCGATCGATTGGATAGGGTCAAAAAGCCAGCGGTTGAAAAAAAACCTCCGCGATTGGGATTGTTGGTAAAATCAACTGTACTTAGCGAGGTGCCGTTTGGCGCGGGTACATCATAAATGGTAGCCAGCGTGCGATCGACTTGCGTTGATTTAAAAGTGTAAAGATCCAGAAAATTGGCATTGGGCGTCCATAGGTATTGTTTGAGCAGCCGGTCAAGCTCGGCGCGCATCGATGTGGCGAGTGTTTGATCATAGGAGCCCGACGCGCGTTGCACGGTATTGAGTGCACCGAGTAAAAGCCATTGTTCGGTGAAATTGTTGAGTGCTGCGCTGGATCGAGGGTCGTTGAGCATATCTTGGGCAACCGCTTGGATGCCCTCAGGTTTGTCGAGAATGCCTTGTTCGGCTTTATCAAGCAGAGCGTCGTCGGGTGTTGTGACCCAAAGCAAGTAGGAAAGGCGCGCTGCGACTTCAAAGCCTGACAAACGTTTGTAGCCTGCCGGGTCGCTTTCGCCGGCGGGAGTACTTATTCCTCGTTCAACCCGATAGAGGAAAAAAGGCGATTGTAAGAACGCTTGCAAGATTAACTTTAGCCCTTCGTTCGCGTCCGTTTGGGTTGCGTCTAATGCGGTGAATCGCATTATTTCCGGTGTTGCTGAGCGGTCGACGAAATATGCGTCGACCAAGTTTGCCTAAAGCGTTTGGATGCATGCAGCGCGGGTGGCACCGCTGGGGATGCACCCCAGGAGGGTTTGCGTTTGTTGTGTGTTGCCAACCAGTTCTGCGGCGATGAGCTCGGCGGTATCGCGATAGCCAATGCCTTGTGCGATGGCGAAGTTTTGTTTTGTGACCGCATTGTCGAAACCACTGTCGGCGAAGATGGCGGGCAAGGGTTGGGTGACGCGCTGCAAGGTTGTGTCGTCAAACCCAAAAAGATCGCGAATCGTGTTGCGGTATTCGCGATTGGTGAGACGGCGCATTCCCGTGAAGACCGAAAGTGCGTCCGTTTGCGCCGCCTGGTTGCCGGAGCCGATGACGCCCGAGCATGAGCAAAGTAAAGCTATTAGGACCGACAGCGTGAGCGCCCGCATATCTTTTTACGGATGCAAGATATATGCCGTGGGTCAGTCATGTTCTATTAAATAAATATAAATAAAAACAAATACTTGCGGTGCCATCGCAATGCTATCTGACGGTGTTGTTGGCGCATGTCGTGTCTTGGAACGTGGGCGGCGTCGTTAAGCAAGAAGGCCATTGCTGCCTAGCATGGTATGACACCTTCGTACTCGGTCGAAATCTGGCAAAAACACTGCAAACACGCGTTAATAGTCGTGAGGTATAAAGTTTGGACAGTATGCATGCGTCAGATGCCCCGTTGCTGACGTCGCTGATGGCGCAGTTAGAGCAAGGCACGGGCGGTGCGGTCGATCGTGCGGTGTTCGAGCGGCTTGGGATCGAAGCAACCGACGACGATGCGTTGCTAGCGCGCAGGCTCGTCGAACGCATTGCCACGTTGTCGCTAAGCCAACTGCTCGAAGCGCGCCGTGAGTCCAATGCGCCGAAGGTTGCCGAGACTGATTTGGCGCCACCTTTGACCGGCGAGCGTGGCTCGCATGATGCGCTGGAACGCTTCACCCTCGTGCCAGAAAAAACGGGCGCGTATATCGGTCATTTGGCCGATGCGCGCACATTGCTGGGCCTTGTGCGTGCAGGATCACTTTTTCAGCGGCGGCGTGCCTTGGCGCGTTTGCGCCAACTATTGGCCAACAGTGCATTTTCGGGGCCTACCGAGCGCTTGGTGATTAGCGAGATCGACAGTTTGCGTGATCTTGAACTGGTCAGTGAGCTTGATGCCATGCGCGAAGGTGAACTGCGTGGTGGTAGCGAACGCGGGCGTTTCGCCGAGGCCACGCGTTTTTCGTCATTGGTCGAACAGATTGACGGGGCGGTGCTGAGGTTTTGGGATGGTGCGCTCGACGTTGAGCCTTTTTCGAGCATTCCGGGTGATCAGCGTGTTCAGCTCTTGGTGCGTGCGCGGGCTTTACCTGAGCGGGTAATTGCACATTTGGGTGCAGTGTTAGAAGGCTTTGATGGTGTCTCGGATGATCATCATCGTATGTTGTTATTATCGTCACTGCAGTTTGCCGGTGATCCGCGCTTGCTTGCTTCGCTCTTGCGTTTGCTCGCGAGTCAGAAGGTTGAGTTGCGCATCGAGGCAATCCGAAACCTAAGTCGCATTGAGGACAGCCGATCGCATGCTGCGATCATTCAAGCTTATGAGCGTTGTATTGTTGACCATGAGCGCGTGCTGCTGGCGGGTGCATTAGGGTATTTTGGTGATTTGCGCGGTCAACATTATGTGCGCGAGGCCTTGCGCAACGAAGATAGCGGATTGCGGTTGGCCGCGCTTGAAGCGATTGCCAACGTGGGCAATGCGGATGACACTGAAAGCTTAGTGGCAGTGGCGCGTGGACGCGATGTGACCCATGCGCTTGCCGCAGTACGGGCGCTTGGGCATATCGGTCATGCCAAAGCACTGGTGGCGCTTGCGCACTTACAGAGTCGTGGCCCTGAAATGTTGGCTGAACTTGAAGCGGCGCAACTTGCGATTCGCGCACGTCTTGATTTGATGGGTGAAGAAGCGCCTGCGGATGAGGCTGCGCTCAGGGCGTCGCGTTTGGCATCGGTGGCGGCGCTGGCGGCCAAGCGCGATCCAGCGTTGGTGCGTCTTTTAAGTTGGCGTGATTATTTGTTGGGTCATTTGTATGTAGTCATCCGCGCGCGGCATCGGGCGCTACAGTGTTTTGAGGCAGCCGCAGCGCGTAGACCCACATGGATTGCACCCTTGCTCGCGCTGGCGATGCTTCATGTGGGTCGTGCGCAGTATGGCCAGGCGTTGCCGGCCTTTCGTCGTGCGCTTTTGATCGATCGCAGCACCGTTGAACTTCAGCCTTGGTTTATTAACGCACTTTTGCGGGCATTTTTGCGCCGCGCCGAAGACATGACGCGTGAACATCGCCACGATATTGCGCGCGCTTTGGTTGAAGAAGTGAGCCGACTTGATTTGCGGCGTGCGTCAAGCTCGTTGAACTTTGAACTCAAACGTCGTTTAGGCGAACTCAACGAGGAGTCGAGCGGATGAGTGATATTAAGCGCGATTCGGATGCGACGATGGGTCGACCGACACTGCGTACGCTGGCGCGTGCTTACACGCTGCGCAGTGGTGCATTGCCCAAAGACGCTCGTATCGAGCGCGTGGTGATCGACGTTGAAGCGCAGGGCGCAACGGAAACTGTCGTGATCAAAGAGCGAGATGGGCAACTGGTCACCAGTTGCACGTCGGCGCGTGATCCTGAGATTTATGTCGACGCGGCGCTCGCGTGGTTGCATGGCGCGTCGCAGTCGACCAGTACTGCGCGGATACGCAGCACTTCGCTTGGGGGCGTGCGGATGAGCGAGCTTGCTCCTTTAGATGCTCAGCGATCCGACGCACAGCGCTTGGCAGATCCATCCATGCA
This sequence comes from Polyangiales bacterium, assembly GCA_044224525.1. Taxonomy (GTDB): domain Bacteria; phylum Myxococcota_A; class Polyangia; order Polyangiales; family CBDCBC01; genus JBGAKI01. The sequence continues at coordinate 6,596 of JBGAKI010000014.1, forward strand.
ACGTTCGCCGCATCACGCGCTTGCCGTCGCCCTCAGTGAACTCGTGACGACGCTCACCAGGGTTGGACTTAGCCATGCCGAAGCGCCGTCGAGTGAACGTGTTCGCGATGCGCTTGTTCAAGTCTTGCTCGATGAAGGGTCGTTGGCACTTTTACGGTGGATCGGTCGCTTGAATGACAGCATTGTTCGTGTTGACACGGTTCGTTTTGCACGCTTGCTTTGGGGCGCGTCCAAGCTTGCGCAGCAGATCCTTGGCGAAGATGCGGGCGCATCAGGTGCTGCCACTGCGGGCCCGCTGACGCGGATGATATGGCCGGGTGTGCAAACATTGCAGTCGAGTGACACAACTTTGGTTGAGTTGGGTCGCGAAATGCTTGCTGCGCATAAGCCAAACTTTTTAGAGGTTCGCTATTTGCTCGACTTGAAGAACGGGATGATCTACTGCGAATGCATGCGTGTTGACGACGGGCTGTCTGGTACGTATGGCATGCGCGCTTCGCTCGGCCCTCACCCGCGCGTGCTTCATGTTAACTTAGCCGAGGTTCAGTCCGACGGTGCGTTCGCGCGCATTCAGCCAATGCAATATACCATTTCGGTTGACATCGGCATCGAGATTTGGGAACGCATCAACATCCACGCGCGCGATCATTTTGCGCGTGTTTTGGAGGATTATCGCGCCAATGTCTTGCTTGTAGCGGACTTGATTGAACCTGTTTATTGTTTACGGGCGGCTGGCGTCGAGCATGATGCGGGGTTTGTGTTGGTCGATAAAGAAGGGCAAAAACTCAGGTTGGCAATTGAGGAATCTGAAGAGATTTCACAGACATTGCGGGCATTGGCTCAGACGCCCTGTGTGGTGACTGGTCGAGTGGTGGACACACCCGGTGGTGTGGTGGTACACCCGACGACGTTCTTTTATGCTGAGCGCGATGTGTTGCGTTGGATTCGCGTGACTTGAAAGGTGTTAGCGAGATGTCAGAGCAAACGCTTAAAGATAAACGTGCTCAAGTCGAGCAGGGTGGCCAGAGCAAATACCACGAGCAAAACGCCAAGGTCGGTAAGCTTTTTGCGCGCGAACGCATCAAGCGACTGATCGATGCTGGTTCGTTCGTAGAAGAAGCGGGCCTTGCCAATAACACTGACGCAAGTTTGCCGGCTGATGGTGTGATCACGGGCACGGCGACCATCGGGGGTCGCACGGTTGTGATTTTGGCCAACGACTCGACCGTGAAGGCGGGTTCGTGGGGCAAATTCACGGTTGAAAAAATGATTCGCATTCAAGAACTGGCCGAACGCTTGCGTTGCCCGGTGATTTACCTGGTGGATTCAGCAGGTGCGCGCATCACCGATCAAATCGACATGTTTCCTGGTCGCCGTGGCGCGGGGCATATCTTTCATAATCAAATCAAGCTTAGCGGTCAGGTGCCGCAGATTTGTTTGCTTTTTGGTCCGAGCGCAGCGGGTGGCGCGTATGTGCCCGCGTTTTGCGATATCGTGGTGATGGTGGAGGGCAATGCGTCAATGTATTTGGGCTCACCGCGCATGGCCGAGATGGTGATCGGCGAAAAAGTCACACTGGAAGAGCTCGGTGGCGCGCGCATGCACTGCTCGGTGTCGGGATGTGGTGATGTGCTGGTAAAGACTGAAGACGATGCGCTTGCTTTTTGTAAGCGTTACTTAAGTTATATGCCGCAAAATGCGCAGGCAACACCCGCGCGCACGGAGGCCGGCGCAGCTCATGCGCCCGATGTTGACCTTGAAGCCGTTGTGCCCGCGGACGAAAACAAAGCCTTTGACATGATGCAAGTTGTTCACGCGCTGATCGACAAGGATAGCTGGCTTGAAATCAAGGCGCTTTTTGCCAGAGAGATGATTACAGGGTTGGCGCGCATTGAGGGTCAAGTGGTAGGCATCGTCGCGAACCAGCCCAAACATCTTGGCGGTATTTTGTTCGTCGATAGCTCGGACAAAGCCGCGCGTTTTATGACACTTTGTGACGCGTTTAATATACCGCTTGTGTTTTTGGCCGATGTGCCCGGTTTTATGATCGGCACCAAAGTTGAACGTCAGGGCATTATTCGTGCAGGCGCTAAGATGGTGGCGGCCATGAGTCACGCGACCGTGCCGCGCATCAGTGTGATCGTGCGCAAGGCTTATGGTGCCGGGCTTTATGCGATGAGTGGGCCGGGGTTTGAACCTTATGCCTGCATTGCGTTTCCTCAGGCGAGCATTGCGGTGATGGGGCCTCAAGCTGCCGTCAACGCTGTGTACTTTAACAAGATTCAAGAAAAGCCTGAAGGCGCTGAGCGTGAGGCTTATATTAATGAGTTGCGTGACGAGTACCGCAAGGACATTGATGTCTATCGTTTGGCGAGCGAAATGGCGATCGATGCGGTGATTGCGCCCTCTGAACTTAGGCGTGAGGTGTCAACGCGGTTGACGCGCGCCATGCAAGCGCTTGAACTTGGTTCTTTGCCGCGCAAGCACATGATCAATCCGGTCTAGGCGATGGCTTTCAAAGATACGGTTAGCGATCGTTCGTTGTTGTGGGACGAGGGGCTTTTTGCATCGCTTTGCGAACGCTTGCGTGTCGCAGGTGGTGTGGCTGTATTCAATCAGTTCGTTGAGCGTTTTACACAGCCATCCACCGCGTTGATTGCAACCTATCCGTCCGTGGGTGATGCTCGTTTCAAACAGGCAGATGCGCTGGGCCACGAGATGTTAGCGAAGGGTTGTGTCGCACCGATCATTTTGGCAGGAGGCATGAGTACACGTTACGGTTCCACGTTAAAGGCAGCAGAATGTGTTTGGGGTAATGAAACATTTTTATCTCTACGCTTACGAGATATCGCGCGTTATATGAAAAGCGCCTGGTTGATGGCCAACCCGCTGTCGGCGCCCGCGCTTGATGTCTCGGTAAAGCAACTTTCTTCGGTTGCCCACACTCACATTTTTTTGCAGAGGTTATTGCCACGCATTGATATCGAGGGTCGCATTGTTCATGATGAGCACGGTGATGCCTCACTTTGCGCTACTGGACATGGCGATCTTATCGATGCTGTTCATCGAACCGGTGTGGTGGAGCAACTCAAGTTGATGAATGTTAAGTATGTGGTTGTCAGCAATATCGACAATCTTGGCGCTACGGTCGATCCGGTTGTGATAGGCGCGCACGTTTTATCGGGTAACGCCGTAACCGTGGAAGTTGTCAAGCGGCATGGCCATGATGCTGGCGGCATTGTTGCTGAGGTCGATGAAAGGGTGCAAATCCTTGAGAGTTTTCGTTTTGATTCACAACATCGTATGGCGCAAAACTGCTGGTTCAATACCAACTCGATGGTGTTGAATGTCGACGCATTGGCTGATCTGACGGCACTACCATGGCGAGTCGTGACGCGTCCATATAAGGAGCGCACTGTTTTGCAGTTTGAACGACTGCTTGGCGAGTTGACCACGTTAACAGATGTTCATTGGCTTGAGGTCGCGCGTGACGGTATTGGCTCGCGGTTTATTCCGGTCAAAGCAGCTCGTCACTTGCAGATGCTTGGCGATCATTTTATGCAACGCTTAGTTGGTGAACGGTTTGGTGTTCGCGATTCGTGATGACAAGCCATTTTGGGCGAGCGTGCGTGCGCGTAATGTGTGTGTCATCTTAATCTAGGATTATGAAAGCTGTTGAAAGGACTGATGACATACGAAGTGTGTCTTCCAATCCGACACTATCGTGGTTGATCCGATTACGATCACTTGCTGTGTTTGGTCAAGCTGTCACGATTGGTGTAGCGATATTCGCGCTTAGGCAAGAGCTTTTGCTTATGCCACTTGTGTTACTTGTCATTTTGACAGCGATGAGTAATTTTCTGCTAAGTATTTTCGCGCGGTCGGTTGCAGAACGTCGTGCCGGAGTACTTGACCGGACGGTGGGCGCCGTGTTGGTGTTTGACACCCTGGTATTGACGTGTTTGCTTTATTACTCAGGTGGTGCTGCCAATCCGTTTACCACGCTTTTTCTGGTGCATATTACCCTTTCGGCGGTGATGCTCGATGGGCGCTGGACGTGGGCCATTTCCGCGTTATCGGTTGTGTGTTTTGCGTTGCTATTTATTGACGCGGCGCCGATGGAGACGCATCACGTACATCATAGTGACTATTCGGTGCATCTTTACGGAATGTGGGTTGCGTTTGCGGTGGCGGCCGGGTTGGTGTCTTTTTTTGTGAGCACCATTTCTAAAACCATCTCCGTACAACGTGAGCGCATTGCGGCGATGCGTGATGTTGCGGCACGCAATGCGCGACTCGCATCGTTGACTACTCTGGCGGCAGGCGCCGCGCATGAGTTGGGCAATCCATTGGGTACGATGGCAATCGCGGCGGGTGAGATGCAGCGAATGATATCTCAACGCGCGGATGAAAGCATTGCCCAGCTTATTAAAGACGACACGACATTGATTCAAAAAGAGATTGAACGTTGTCGTGTTATTCTCGATCAGATGTCGGCGCGTTCTGACTTCATGGATAGCAAGTCGCAGACCGGATGGCAGGTTGACGAATTGATCGCGGGGCTGAAGAATCGGCTTGATGCCTCGCGGCGCAGGCGTTTGCATGTCCACTGTGTAGGTGTTCCTGATCGCTTTCTTACGATCGCTTATTCGCCGCTTATGTATTCGCTGAGTGCACTTGTGAACAATGCATTCGATGCAAGCAATGAAGAACAAGTCGTGCATCTGCGTATTGAGGCGAACGAAAAGCGACTTGTTTTGCACGTTGATGACAGTGGCCGAGGCATGAGTGCCGATGTGCTTGAGCGTGCGGGTGAACCTTTCTTTACGACCAAAGACGTGGGACGCGGCATGGGGTTGGGCCTTTTTGTCGCGCGTGCGTTCGCTCAGAGCCTTGATGGGTCGCTGCAACTCAATTCAGATCCGAAGAAGGGCACGCGGGCAAGCTTAAGATTGCCTTTGTCGTTAGATCGCGTGGTGAACGTATGAACGCGGGGTTCGTTCAGGGATTGCCCCTTTTGGTTGTCGATGACGACGACGCACATCGCCAGCGACTTGTTCGCGCTTTTTGCGAGCGCGGTGTCGATGCGTATGGGGCGTCTGGCTATCAAGAAGCGATTGGATTCGCGCGCCGGTCAGTCGTTGGAAGCGCAATCGTTGACTTAAAAATGCCTGGCAAACATGGGCTTGACGTTGTGCGTGATGTGCTTGTGTTGCATCGTGATGCGCGGATTGTTGTGCTCACCGCATATGGCAGCATCGCGACAGCGGTTGAAGCCATGCGCTTGGGGGCTGTGAACTATTTGACCAAACCTTCCGACGTGGATCGGATTTTGGCGGCATTCGTTGGGTCTACCCATGAAATGGGCGGGCCTGATATTGTCGGCACGCCGTCACTGGCGCGAGTTGAGTGGGAACATATTGAGCGGGTGTTGCGAGATTGCGAAGGCAATATTTCAAAAGCTGCACGTACACTGGGTATTCCGCGCCGCTCATTACAATATAAGCTGGCCAAAAATCCAGTTAGTAAATGATTTCATACTCGAAAGGTCTGCGCTGCGATAGGTGACATAGAACCAAGTGCTCAGCAGGTCGGCGCGTATCTTCGATAAGCATGGGTGCGAAAATATTGCACACCTTGAATCTTTGAGTCGCACTACGCTCCCAACAGGAGTCAATATGCGACACGCTTTAACATGCTTGTGGATCGTTAATTTCTTTGGATGTTCTGTGCTCGGCTCAACTGAACTGGGATCGCAATCAGCAGGCCAAGATTTGGCAACGTTGTGCAGCCAGGCAGCCAATGATGAGATTGATCGGTTGGCAGTTTTGACCGATTTTGGATCGGCTCTTGCATTGCCTTCAGGATTGGTTGACACCCTTTGGATTAATAGCTTGCCCTATGGTGATATCGGGGCTGGTATGTGGAAAGCCACTGACGTGGCCGTCAAATGGTTTGATGAGGCGCGTGTTGAGTATCACCCTGAACATGCTCAGAATCAGGATACTTACGCTTATCGGGCCCAGTTGGGGCGCTTGGGTGCTGAGCATCTTGTTCTTTTGATGAATGGTGACGCTGTCGTGACGGAGTTAACTGCTTTTTATAGCAAGGAGCATCTTAAGGCGGATGTTAGCGACCCGACCGAAGCGACTTATGGGTCGGTACTGACGCAATGCGATACCAACGATGCGAATTATGCGCCCAACTATGCAACGGGCTCTGCCGATGCAAATGGTCTGCCCGTTGCGGTCGACGAACCTTTTGGGTTCAAGATTCATCGATCATTCCTCGATCAGTGGAATGCAGGGGCCATCGACTTTTATCAACGGGGCGGTACGCCCACTTTTGAAGATCGTCTTTTTCGTTGGGGATTTCCGATGTCGCCACGATGCAAACTCGCGAGCGATCCCCAAGGTCCATGGGTGCAATATTTTGAGCGTGCACGTTTTGAAACGAACGACGGAGTGAATGTGAGGATTGCTATGCTCGGGCAAAGTGTTCATGACGGTTTGAAGCATCAGGGAGTGCTTAATGAGCGACAGTGCGAGACGTCGGGTGCCGGCCCTGTGCTAGAACCGGTCACTTTGCCTGCACCTCAGGCTGCCACGTGTGCTGGCATTGCAGTTGGTTCGTTGAGTGATCATGAAGGGTGCGTTGTCGGGGTGCTGACCGAGGTCGATCTGAGCGGTGACGATCCCATCGTGAATATTCAACACGGCGATTTTAAAAACACGGCTGGTCAAATGATTATGTCCAAGATGTGTCGCGGTATGGTCTTTGGACTTGCAACAGATACGACAAGCGCGCTAAAGGCCGTATTGCCTTCGCTGAAGGGAAAACCCGTGCAGTTTGTCGCACGCGAAAGCAACGGCGACTATCGCATTGTAGCGATCACAGATGCGTCTGCGATAGCACCCAATGGAGCCCCAGAGTGTTCGTCATGAGAGTTTTTCTGATTGGGGTTGTGCTTTGCTTCGTAGAGTGTGGCGAGGGCGACGATGTACAACCCGAGCGCGCCAGTGCAGGCGATCAAACTGTCGTAGTCAACTTTAGTGCACGGGTCGGTGCGCTGCCCTTTGATTGCGCTTCGACTTTTACATCAATCGGCACTACCAAGTTGGCCATCACCCCGCTTGACTTACGCTTTTATGTGTACGACGTGGCGCTAACGAATAGCGATGGTGCAAGCGTATCTGTTACGCTTGAGCAAGATGGGATCTGGCAATATCAGAATCTCGCGTTGCTTGACTTTGAAGATGCAAGTGGGACGTGTGCCAACGGTACACCTGAAACACACACGCAATTGCGCGCAAAGGTCAAAGCAGGTGTTTACACGGGGGTTCGCTTTAAGCTCGGCGTGCCTGAACAACTCAACCACTTAAGTGTTGCCAAGGCACCCTCGCCATTGAACTTGCTCGGGCTTTATTGGAGTTGGAACCTAGGCTATAAGTTTTTCCGTGGTGATGTGCAGGTGAAGAACGCTTCTAACGATGTGTTTTTGGTGCATCTTGGGAGCACCGGTTGTGTGGATGCTGAGCAGAACAATGGCGCGTACGGCTGCTCGCACCCCAACGTGGGCGAGATTGTTTTGAACGGGAGCGACCCCTTGCTTAGCCCCGTTGTCTTCGATTTGGCTTCGCTTTTTGCACATAACGACGTGAGCATCAACCAAGGAGGGCCTGCCGGCTGTATGTCTGATTTTGATGATCCGGATTGCGTAAGTGTATTTGCACGACTGGGCGTTAACCATTCGTCCGGTCAACCCAATGCTGGCACACAACGGGCCTTCGGTTTTGAGAAATGAACGTGCGTATCTGGACGATCTTATGCATGTTGATGTTACAGGCTTGTGCGGGATCAAGCGAACCTCACTCGGTTGTCGACTATGTTTGGCAATTACCGCCAGGGATGCCGGAACCTGTTGTGCCGGCTAACAACCCCATGAGCACAGCAAAGGTGGAGTTAGGACGGTTTTTGTTTTATGACAAACGGTTGTCGATTAATAACACTCAATCGTGTGCGTCATGTCATCAACAAAGTAAAGCGTTTACCGAGGGTCTCGGGCAGGCGGTGGGTGCGACGGCGCAGGTGCATCCACGCAGTACAATGAGTCTTGCGAACGTGGCTTACGCGAATCGGTTGGCGTGGGCCAATTTACAACTAAAGACTTTGGAAGAACAAGCGCTTGTTCCCATGATTAACGAGATGCCCATTGAACTTGGGCTTGCAAACGCATTTGAGGAAGTTCTATCAATGTTTAGGGCTGATCCTCGCTATCAGATGTTGTTTGCGCGTGCGTTTCCTCGCGCCCCCGCGCCGATCGAGCTTGACTCAGTTCTGAAGGCGCTTGCTTCGTTTGAGCGCACGATCATTTCGGGTGATTCGCCTTATGATCGTTACACCAATCAGGGTCAACCCGATGCCATGAGTGAAGCCGCGCTGCGTGGGCGTGACTTGTTTTTTTCCGAACGCCTAGAATGTTTCCATTGTCATGGCGGGTTTAACTTGTCAGACTCGGTGAGTCATGTGGGCTCTAAGCTCACTGAAATTAATTTTCATAACAATGGTCTTTATAATATTGACGGTAAGGGCGCATATCCGCCCGACAACACCGGACTTTATGCGATGACCGGTCGGGCCCGCGACATGGGTCGTTTTAAAGCGCCAACGTTGCGCAATATTGCGATCACCGCGCCTTACATGCACGATGGAAGCATTGCAACGCTTGAAGGCGTGCTTGATCACTATGCCGCGGGAGGGCGCACTCTAAGGGCTGGCCCATTTGCGGGTGATGGTTCAAAGAATCCCTATAAGAGCGAACTGGTGCGCGGGTTCACGCTCACGGATGATGAAAAAATGGATGTTGTTGCATTTCTGCGTAGCTTGACGGATGAACGCTTCTTGAACGACGCACGCTTAGGCGATCCATTTTAGGCTGTCTGCAAGTGTTTGCTTAGTGTTTTGTGATGTGCGGCAAATGTATAAACAACCACCAACACCATACACACCGTCAATGCGCCGAAAAGCAACCTGCTTCCCGTAAAGCCGACAAACATGAAAACGAGCGCAAAGACGTCGCGTTTGAGAGCGAAGTACATCGCACTTGCGGCTTTAAGTGAGGGTGTGGCTTCAGCTTTGGCGGCATGTGCGATCGCGTGGGGTAAAAACCCAAGGCGCGTGAATAAGTCGACAAATCGCGCGTCTGGACCCGCCAGGTAGCGTTTGACGAACAGCAACTCGACGCCAACGACGAGTGGAACACCGATGATGACCACGAGGGCAGTGAGTTGCTCAAGCGGGTTCATGCCAGCGCGCCACCAACCGAGCAATACGGCCACCAACCCCCCAACGTAAATGATATGGTCAAATACCGAGTCGAGGCGTGCGCCTGCCTTGGATTCGCCGAGTGTGACGCGAGCCATTTCTCCGTCGACACCGTCGACGATCGAGTTAAGTTGAAAGAAGATGCCGGCCAGTGGCAGCGCATACCAGTCGGTTTGTAATGCATAGTAGATCGCAGCAAGCCCGATCAAAAAGTTAATATAGGTGCCATGAATGGGCTTCAGGCCGAGCCTTAATGCATAGAAGCTTAAGAACTGACTGACGGGTCGATTGATGGCCTTGGCGACAACGCCGTCGTTGGGTTTGCCGCAATGTTTGATCATGCGCCGTTCGGCGTCGACACGATTTTTATCAGTGGATACCGAGAAAATTAGCTCACTCGAGATGGTTTGCGTAGGCAGTATAGCGGCCGTAGGGGCGAATTGTTCGGGTTGTTTGAGTTGGTGAAATAACTCAGACATGCGTGCGGCGGGTCCGATCAATAACCATGGCTTTTCGGTACTCGCATCGGTGGTTGTTAAGAGGGTTGGCGTATCGAACGACGTGGTATCGAGCGTTTCGAAAAAACCTCGCTCGAGTGCGACATGTTCGGGCACACACATAACGATTGCGTTTGTGGTGCAAGTGCTGAGGGTGTCGATCAAAGTGTGGGATGCGCGGCTCACGATGCGGCGGTTGCGCTCGTGCACACTTAAGGTGACGAGGCGCTGTGTTTGACCTCCTTCAAGCCAAACAAAACTCGGTGCATGTGAACGTTGCTCACCCTGCGACATTAGGATCGAAGCACCGTATCGGATAGTTCGCTACGTGTTATGTCTTGCTGCGTCTTAGCACTTGCCCGAACATTTTCGCGGGCGGCGTCGCGATAAACTTCGAGGGTTTGCGACGCGTTTTTCTCCCACGAGAATGCACGTGCGCGCTCAAGGCCTTGCATGCGCAATTCGCTAGCATAATTGGGGTTTTCGGTGACTTTGCGCCACGCATCTAATAGTGCTTGCACGTTACCCACATTGACCAGGACGCCACTTTTTTCGATCACTTCGCGTACTGCAGCAATGTCATAAGCAATAACGGGACAGCCGCAGGCCATGGCCTCGAGCACCGGTAGTCCAAACCCTTCGGCAAGCGAGGGGTGAATGAAGGCATCCGCAGCTTGATAGAGTGTGATCAGGTCGGCTGTGTTGACGCAGGATTTCCACACGACACGGTCGGTGATGCCTAGTTCGTGCACGAGGTCGGTCAGACCCTGCTTGGCGTGGCGACGTTGCACGATCACCAAATGTGCATGCTTGTTTGGCAACATGGAAAAAGCGCGAATGGCGTCTTGGTGGCGTTTAGACGGGTGGTTGGCGCCCACCACAAGATAATAGGGCGCCTGGTTGGCCAAAATTTGAGCCGCACGCGCTTTGGCTTGATCGCGGTCAGCGGGTGGCCTGAACTCGGGCTCGACGGCATTGTGAATGACATGAACGCGCGGCAGCGAGCTTGGCGAAATGCGTGTGATGGCGTCGGCCGATGCCTTGGATACGGTGACGATTTTATTTGCATGATGTAGTGCATGCTTGATGCCGAAACGAAAGAACAGTTGCCGACCCATGCGTTTGGCCCACCACGCGTCGATTAGATCGGGGCGGTCGAACCACATGACGTCGTGAACAGTGACCACACTGGCGCAGGGAACGTTGAAGCCGAGCAAGTTGTGGGGCGAGTGAAAGACATCGCTTTGCGAAAGGTTGTCAAGCGAATAAGGACGTATCAGCGTGCGAAAGCCATTGGCGGGCGCGCTGACTGATACGTAGGTGACATTGTCTGCCTTGGGCAAGTTACTTGGCGCTTCGGGATGAAGCCAGACGCGCAAGGAGTCTTGTCCACTCAGGTGTGGCAGCCGGTGCAGCAGAGCCGATGCATAGGTGCCAATCCCGCTTGGGTGTTTTCGTATGTAGCGAAAATCAAGTGTAACCTGCATAAGTGCCCTTAGCCAAGGCTTACGAAGTTCGTAGTACATTTTTGAGTTTTTTCCAGGACTATCGACCTTTTTGGCCTTCCGCTTTGCTGACAAGTGATTACCACTGATGTACTTGTGTTAACCAGGCTCGTCAGCAATATTTGGCTTTTGTAAGCACGTCGATGGACTTTCGCGAAGAACACATACAACTCAGTTCAAAAGGTGCCGCGCATAATTCCGTTGCGACGCTGGTGGGCGAACTTTTTGGACGTCTGTTTCGTGTCGGGCTAACGTTCTTCTTGATCAGTGTGCTAACGCGTGAGCAGTTTGGCATCATGGTCGCCATCCAAGCCTTGGTGGATCCGCTTTCGGCGCTTGCGGTGTTTGGGTTAGACGTGGTGGCTAGGCGTATCGCGCCCCTCGATGAGCGAGGTGTGGCGCCTACTGTGGCGACCCTGCGCCGTGTACGATTGGGTATCTCGCTTACCTTGGTGATCTGTGTAGTGATCAGCGCCTTTGTGTTCGATCAACAAATTCCCGGCGGTGCGTGGGCTTTCATTGCGGGCGGGCTACTGCTTTTGCCCACGTCGCTTAATGGGCCGCTCAAGGTGGCGCTGCATGCGACCCATCAAATGGATCGTGTGGTGCTGGTGCCCACTTTCGCACAAGCATTTCAGTTTGCGATTGTGCTTGTGCTTTGGCATCTGGATGCGCCGATTCCATGGTTCATTGCTGCGCTTTCAATCAACGAGTTCATTTTTTGGATCTTTGTTTCTCGTCTATATAAACAGGCGCATGGCAACGCATCGGTATACGACCCCATTATTGCGAAACGACTTTGGTTCGAAGCGTTGCCTCTTGCTTACACGGCCTTGGTGGCAGTCGCGTACAATCGGATGGGATATTGGTATATCGAACACTTCCATGGTGTTACACCTTTGGCCGACTACGGTGCCGCGGTGCGCATCGCTGAGGCCATACTCCTGGTGGCGACGGCGATGGCGTCGTCTTATGCGCCGTATGTCGCTCAGTTGGTCGAAACTCAACAGCTGGATGATTTTGTGCGAGTCAATAAGCGCATCATCACGCGCTCGTTTTTGATTTTGATTCCGTTGGCGACCGCGACATCGTGGGCGGCTTATCAGATTATGCCGAGCTGGAAGCCGACGTGGACGGGTATTGCGAGTTCGTTTTTATGGTTGGCGTTTGCTGCGAGCCTCAATTTTGTTTGCCAACTTGCTACTGCATCCTTGGTGGCGCTGCGTCGTAATCGTACGTTGGCTTGGATTGAAACGGCAAATCTGGTTTTGTTTTCCGTGCTGGGTTATTGGTGGGCGCCGAGTCTCGGCGGTGCAGGCGTTGCGATGGCTAGCTTTTTTATGCAATGCTTTAATGTCATCGCCCAGTTGAGCTTAATTGCGCTATCGGTGCGCGAGCGTAAGCAAGGTCAGCTACATGCCGAGCACGCTGCGGTAAACGTCTAGCGTCTTTGCCGCAGCGTTCTTCCAGCTAAAGCGTTTGGCGCGCTCTAATCCACGTGTTCTAAGCGCAGTTTGTTGTTCGGTGCTTTGGGTAATACGCACGATGGTCTCGGCGAGCTCGTCAACGTCGTAAGGATCAAAATAAAGGGCATCGCTTCCTCCGACTTCACGATAAGCTGGATTGCTTGCTGCGACGACCGGTGTGCCGCACGCCATCGACTCTAAAATGGTCATGCCAAATCCTTCATAGAATGAAGGCGCGACGCTTGCGGTGGCTTGACGATAAAGCGCTGGCAACTCGAGGTCGCTGATGTTGTCGAGCCAGCGAAAACGTTTTTCAAGCCCGCGGCGTTTAACCTCCGTGTGGATCGACTCAAGAGTGTTTTCGTAAAGTGCTTTGCCCACGAATACAAGTCCTTCGTCAATTTGGTCGGCGACGCTTGCCCAGGCCTCAAAAAGACGTAGGTGGTTTTTGCGATAGTGATCGCTGCTCACGCAAATAAGCCATTTTTCGGGCAATCGGTGTGTGCCAATGACATAGGCGCGTTCGTGATCGTCTGCGCGAGTCGCAAATGCCTGCATATCAACACCGTGGTGGACGACGCTAAGTTTTTCGGGTTGGATGCCAAGTTCGCGCACCATGTCTTGTTTGGTCACCTCTGATATGGCGATGATGTGATCTGCGTAACGATAGCGTAAGCGCAGCGCCAATTTATGCCTGGCGCTTTGATAGATGTTACGGGCGTCGCGATGGCGCGGGTAGACAATGGGAATGATGTCGTGCGCAGTGGCAACAATCTTATAACTTTTTTGCAATGGAAGTGCTTGCGGTTGTGTGGCGTGAAAGAGCGTCACCTGTGCTTGGTTGAGCCGTCGGCCTGAAAGGAAGCGTCGCTGTGCACGGTGGCGGCGAGATGAGATGAGGTGGGTGTCGCGCATGATGTCAGCGAGCGCGAGTGCACCGGGTGCGGGTTCTTTGTGCGAGCGATAGAGGCAGCTGAGTTTGAGAGGCAAGTTTGCTTGTTCAACCAACGCTTCCAGTTCTTGCGTTAGCAGAATACCATAGCGTCCGATTCCGCCGAAACGATCCTTCATTTCGTTGGAGGTCAGGTCGATACAAACATGGGCTTTGGTCGAATCAGTCATTGTTAATCACAATCATCGCAAAGACCTTTAATCTGAACCTCGACTTGTCGTTTGCGAAATGCTTTTGGCATTCGTGCATCGTTTGCGGTTTTCAACTCGACATTGGGTAGGCATTCAATGATGCCGCAGTCGGTGCAAATAAAATGTGAGTGGTGATTTGAAACCTTGGCTTTGTGGCTATTGAGCTCAAACCGCCACACGTGATCGCCAACGTCAATTTTACGCGCAAGCCCAACACGAACGAAGTCCAGCAAATTGCGGTAAACTGTGACCCTGTCGAGCGCATGGGCCTCAAGTTGTTCGGCGACGTCGTTGTGACTTAGGGGGCTTTTTGCTTTGCGCAGGAACTCCAGGGTTGACACACGTGAGAGCGTTACGCGTAAACCAGCGTCGCGAATGAGCTGTTTGAGCTCGTCGTGCGTCTTATCTGAGGCGTGCTTCACACCCTAAGCGTACGCTTTTTTGTCGATTGAGCAAGACCCACAGCTGATCGAAATGCGTTTGCATTGCGGGGTTTGCCGTCTAAAATGCCTGTGATTTTTCAAATGTTCTACCATGGATGATTTTCTATTTAGCTTTGCCCCCGAGGCATTGGTCAAACGCACACAAGCGCCTTATGTGCGCTTTTTTGTCGAGGGGGGAGCTAAGCGAGTGCTCGATGTGGGATGTGGTCGCGGTATTTTCCTTGATCTGCTGCGCAGTCACAATATTCAAGGTGAAGGTATCGATGGCAGCGAATTTTGTGAGAAGTGTTGCACGCAAAAGGGTTATACGGTGTTTCGGGGTGATGCCATTGAAACCCTTGAAACCCTTTGCGCGCAGGGTCAAGTTTATGATGGGATTTTTTGCTCACACTTAATTGAACACATGGCCCCCGAGCAGGGTCTTAAAATGTTGGGCTTGATGCAACAGCTCTTGCGTTCGCAGGGTCGGCTTATGTTCGTGACACCGAATCCATCGAATCCGCGAGTGATGGGTGAGTCGTTTTGGCTGGACCCGACACATGTGCGACCTTATCCACGCAAGCTCATCGAAGCGTTTGCAACGCAGTTGGGTTTGAAAGTTGTGGCCAGTTTCGATGACATGAATACCGCATCAAAAAAAGTCTTTCCGGTGAACTGGATCAGCAGGCTGTTGAGGCTGTTGACACTTGGTAAGAACACCGAGGCCTTTGATGCAGTCGTGGTGCTTCGTCGCGGTTAGCTTATGAGAGATGAGCTCAGCGCCAAGGGCGCGCTTAAAAGCACGCTCGCCGGTTTGGTGGGGCAGGGGTTTGGTCGCGGTTTGCGTACGGTGGTCACGCTGCTGCTTATTCAAGTAATGAAACGACATGAGTTTGGCGTGCTGGTGTCGCTGCAGTCGTTTATGGATCCCTTGCGAAGTTTTTCGAGTCTTGCGCTTGAACCTGTTGCACTTCGGCGCATTCCACTTAAAGCGCAAAGTGAAGCGCAAATTGTGGGATCTGTCTTTTATGTGCGCGTGGTTATCTCGTGCGTGCTTTTGCTTACGTTGGGTAGTTTGTCGTTGACGGTATGGCAAGATCGTCCGCTCGGAGGATGGCCACTTATAATTTGTCTGATGGGGTTGGTTTTTTCGGTGACGAGTACCCCCGCTCAATTGTCGTTTCAGGCGCGTCAACAGATGACCCGGCTCATTTGGGTGCCATTTTGGGTCAGCGTTGCGCAGATCACTTTTGTTCTGGTTGCATGGTTTTATGGAGCGACGTTGTGGGTATGCGTTGCAGCGCTCGCGCTGGCTGAGCTTGTCAATGCTTTGCTTTTGTGGTCGGCGTACAAACGTCATGTTGGAGTAAGGCTGCGTTTCGATCGCGCCACCACTTGGGGCATGATTCAAGAAGCGCTGCCGCTTGCCTATATGATGGTTGTTTCGACCGTATATACCCGTATGGGTATTTATATTATTGAGCGATACGAAGGCATGGATGCCGTGGCAGACCTAGGTGCCGCAAGTCGATTGGTTGAACCCATCGTATTTGTTGCAGGGATTTTTGTGCAGTCGTCACTTTCGTATTTGTCGTCGCTTGCGGCCGAGCGACGATGGGCTGAGTTGCATCGGTTCGTGATGCGAGTGCTTGGTCGTTCTGTGCTTTTATTGGTGCCGATTGCAATTGTTGTGTCGGTTTGGATAGCGCCGCTTGTACATCTTTGGAAACCCGGTTGGGTTGAGATGGCAAAATGTTTGCGTTGGCTCAGTTTGGCCAGCGTAGCGATGCTTGTTTGTCAGGTGTGCACGTCGTGCTTAATTGCGCTCGAGCGACGTATTTGGCTTGCAGTAATCGCGACGGTTAACCTAATGGTGTTTTTGCTGATCGCATTGTGGCTCGTGCCGGTTTTGCGAACACAAGGTGCGGCCATTGCGTCGTTGGTTATGGAGAGTCTCAACGCTATGATTCAAGTGGTTTTAGTGCACTGGCTCCTTCGAGCCCATCAACGTGCTGATGTCACCGGGCAAGATGTGATCGATTGAAAATTATATTTGCAATCGGATTGCAATAATGTTAAGCCTTGTTTTCATGACATCGCGGTGTAACATTTTCATAACGCTCGGACTATGTTTGATGGCAACGCAAGCGTTTGCCCAAACGCTTGCTTCAGACACGTTGGCGATTGCACCACCCGAGCCACTCAACGGACCGACGATTGTTTATCCGATGGATGGACAAGGTGCTCAGGTGGACCTTGAACTCATGTTAACCATCGATGTTGAGGGTTTTGTGAGTGATGCTGAGATCATCGAACCCGTTAATGCGCCGGAACATAGCTCTTTTCGTGCGGCAGCCTTAACGGCGGCTCGAACGCTTAAATTCAAGCCAGCACAGCAGGGCGGTGCACCGATACCAAGTCGCATTCGTTATCGAATGCTTATTGCGCCATTACCGACGCCCGCTGAGGCGCATGACGTGTCCGTGGTTGAGCGCGCGGTGCCGCGAGAGAAACAACCCGTTGCTTCTGAAGTTAAGCGCGTCGAGCATCGAGCGAGCGGTAAAAACGACGTGCTGCGTGAGTTGACGGTTCGCACCAAGCGCAGGCCTGTGTTGCGTGCTGCGAGCGACTTTGAGCTACCGGTGGGTTTACTGAGCAACGTGCCACTTCGCTCGGCGTCTGATTTGTTGCGTCTTGCGCCAGGTATTTTTCTGACCAATGAAAGTGGTGACGGGCACGCAGATAGTATCTTATTGCGGGGCTTCGATGCACACGAAGGTTCGGATCTTGAACTCACCGTTCAGGGTATTCCGATCAATGAGCCGGGGCATCCTCACGGGGAAGGGCTCGCAAATCTGAACTTTATTATTCCCGAGTTGGTGCGTTCGCTTAGGGTGGTTGAAGGGCCTTTTGATCCGCGTCAAGGGAACTATGCGGTGGCAGGCAGCGCTGCGTATGACCTTGGCCTTGAAGAGCGTGGTGCACAGGTCAAATACCAACTGGGGTCATTTGGCACACAACGTTTGGTTGCGTTGTATCGTCCAACCCAGGCGTCGGCCAACACGTTTGCAGGCGCCGATGTGCGCAGCACCGACGGATTTGGACAAAACCGCGCCGCCAAACATGGGCGTATGATGTCGCAGGTTGAGTTTGATTTGGGTGCCGCGCGGCGACTGCGAATTTTTGGTTCAACGTATGCCACCACGTACGAGGCCGCAGGTGTGGTGCGTGAAGACGATGTTCAGGCGGGTCGCATTGGGTTTTATGACACGTATGACCGGCAACAAGGCGGTGACGTGCGTCGTCAAGATGTGTCGCTCAACTATGAAGACAACGCACAGGATCTTGTGGTCAAGCAGCAACTTTTTGCAACGCTACGTGATTCAGATATTCGCGCCAATCCAACAGGCTTCGTTGACGACCCGCCCGACGATCAACACGCCGCTCAGCGTGGCGATTTGCTCGATCAGCACTACCGTGCGGTAAGCGTAGGCGGACGCGGCAGCGTGCGCATGCAGCAGGTTTGGGCGGAGCATCCGCAAGCGCTGGAGCTTGGCTATTACACGCGTTATGATCAGGCGCGTAGTAGCCAAAAACGCTTGCTCGCGGGCAGCGATACGCCTTATCGAAGTGACGGCGACTTTGATTACTCGATCGCCAACATTGCGCTTTATGCCGATACGGAGCTGAAGCCAACAGGATGGATGACATTGCGCGGCGGTTTGCGCGGTGATTTTTTTAACTATAACGTGCTCGATCGTACGACGTCGGAGCGAGGATTGGCGTCGGGTTTTGTCATGCAACCGCGTGGTACGTTGTTGCTCAATCCATGGACCATCGATCGCAAGTCCGACCTGACCTTGGTAGGTAGCGTGGGGCGCGGCGCGCGTAGCGTTGACCCGTCGGGTTTACTTGGCCAAAGCAGCAATGCATTTAGTAGTATTTTTGCAACCGAGGGTGGACTGAACTTTCAACGCCGCATGCGATTGGGCGTGCTGAATGCGCGTGCGCTTTATTATTATACTTATGTTAAGCAAGACTTAATTTACGACGCTGAGGAAGGACGCAATGTGTTGTCGCCCGCAACACGTCGGCAGGGTGTCACCGGCATGGTGCGGCTAACAGGTACAGGTTTCGATTGGTCGTCCAGCGCAACGTACGCGCATGCGCGTTTTGATCGCAATGCAAGCGATCCCAATCAACCGGGTGTCGAGAGCAGTTTTTCGGATATCACCGGTGATCGGGTGCCTTATGTTCCAGCGTGGGTGTTGCGAAGTGATGCTGCGATCTTTCGACGTTTACCTTGGCATCTTTCTAAGCCAGGTGATTTGTTTGGACAGGCCGCGCTTGGGATGAGCTATACCTCGCCGCGCGTGTTGGCCAATGATGCGCAAAGTCAATCGATCTTTTTGATGGATGCATCGTTGGGAGTGCGCTGGCAAATGCTTGAGGTGGGGCTTTCGGTACAAAACCTCTTTGATAACCGCTATCGTTTGGCCCAGTTTAACTATATTTCGCAGTTTGACCCGAATGCGGCAACCAGCGCGAACCCGATGGGACATTTTGCGGCGGGGATGCCGCGCATGTATCTGTTGTCGGTGACCGTGCATACCGAGCGCGAACCGACGGTCGCCGCGCCTTAGGCTGGAAAGGGGCGCTGGGACGAGCGTTTTGCAAAGTTATTGCAAATCGATTACATTTGGCCCGTGCGTCTAAATCGTTGGACCAAACATATTCGACCGATCGACCTGCCAAGTGCGCTGCTTTTGGCATTAGGGTTTCATATCGGTCTTGGTAGTGCGCTTTACGAGGGCGCCAAGCCACGCACGTTCCCGGCGATGCCGGCAGGGGCCATGGTCGAGTTTGAGGCCACGCTCGGCGATCACCTAGAACAACACTTGGGTGAGAAACCCGACCATTCACTGGATGCCCATCGCGGGCATGCAGATGCTGTAAGCATCGCTCATGCAGGCGGGGGTAGTCATGTGCATCGTGCTGATCAAGATTCGGCTGGAGTTGAACGATCGCATGCAAACACACCGTCGGCTACTGCTGCGACCGCCGGGGCGCCTTTGATTCTTGAACGGGTTTATGGAAACGCGTCAGGTTTGGCTGTGCGCGGGGCAACGGTGAGTCACGGGCGCGTGGGTGGCAACGTACAACAGGGTGACGACGGTTCAGCTCGTGGGCGGGGCCCAGGCAGCGCGCTATCGTGTGACGAAGAGCATATGCAGCGCTTCTTTCCGGAGCGCGCGCGCGAGGCAGGCTTGACGCAGGCAGTGGTGACGATGGACATCACGATAAGTGTGCAAGGTGATGTGAGCGCGCGTGCATTGAATGATCCGGGGTATGGGCTTGCGCGAGCCGCCGAAGAGGCGGTGCGTGTGGCCTGCCATGCGATTGATTCAGGGGTGGCGCGCCGCATGCGTTATGCGATACGATTCGTTCAAGACTAGACCCATGCGAGGTGCGCGATGAAAGAGCTAAACACCAAAGAGGCGATCGATGTGCTCAACCAAATTATGGAGCTTGAGCTCGCGGGTGTGGTGCGTTACACGCACTATTCGTTAATGGTTTATGGCTATAACCGAATACCGATTTGTGATTGGCTGAAAAAGAATGCCGATGAGGCGCTTGTTCACGCGCATAAGGCTGGCGAACTGGTGACGTTGCTCGGCGGTCACCCTTCACTCAAGATCGGTAAACTGCTTGAGACACAAAAGCATGATATTGGCGATATCCTGCGTGAAAGCCTTGAACATGAAAAAGCATCGATCGCTTCGTATTATGCGTTGCTCAAGATTGCAGAAGATAAGTCAGTGTTACTCGAGGAATATGCGCGTGAAATGATTATGAACGAAGAGATGCATCTGGATGATGTCAATAAGATGCTGCGCAAACCTGGTGAAACCACTCCTTTTAAGGCCTAAACAGCCGCGATAGGCTTTGCAACCATACAGTGACGCTGCACAACTTCGTTTTCGCGAGCGAACACGATATACTGTAGACGTGGGCTTGAAGGTTATTCGATGAAGTGGCTAGGGTGTGTCCTTGCTGTCGTGCTTGGTGCGTGCTCGGCTCATCGCGACGTCGATCAAGTGGAGGATTCAGCGTATTTGCGTTTGCAGTTTGCCGCAATCGATCAGTACGCGGTGGGGGCGTCGCAGTTGTATGTTGCTGCTGCACTCAAGAGTGCCTTATTGAATCAAGCCACAATCGCGTTCGTCGATGACCCAACGCAGGAGGGTTTTGATGACTTACGCAATGCATGGGCAGCGAGTCACGCGGTGTTCTTGCAAACAGAGGCCTTACGTTTTAATGGTGGGCCGATCGAACCTTATTATGCGCGCCTTAATGCATGGCCCATTAACGGCGGGTTCATCGATTACGTCGTGGACGACGAACATGCCGGGTTTGTGAATAGTGTCGATAACGAGCAAGCCAAGGCGATTTCTGCCAACTGGGTAGCGTCGCTCAACGAAAAGGACGATTCGCGAAATGTGAGCCTGGGGTTTCACGCGATTGAGTTTTTGCTCTGGGGACAAGACGTCAACGGTGACGGTCAAACTAAGTTGCCGGGGCAGCGCGCCTTTACGGATTATGTGGATGATGGACCGAACGCGCATGCAGCCAGTCGCAGGGCCATCTTGCAGCAGATGACCGCGCAACTTGCGGGCGATTTGGCGACCGTTGCGAGTCAATGGCAGGGTGGCGCAAACACGTATCGTGAGCGTTTTCTACAAGAGAATCATAAAGACGCGATCGAAAGAATGTTTTGGGGCCTTTATGGCGCCACCTACGGCGAGCTTTATCTTCGTAACCTTAATGATTTGTACGTGGGTTCTGACTCTCAAGAAGAGCAATCCAATTTTAGCGACACTACCTTGTCGGATTTGCTCAATATTTTGGACGGAATCGAAAAAGTATACTTGGGACGTTACGATCAAGATCTTGTTGGGATTGAGGAACTGGTTAAGTACAAAGATCCATTGCTCGATGTACAGTTCAAGGTTCAAATCACATTTGCCCGATTAATGATTCAGTCGATCCCTAAGCCTTTTGATCGATCGCTCACTGACGGCGACGACAGTGCGCCAGGTCGTCGAGCGATTAAATCGGCCGTGGACGCAACAAAAGACCTTGGCAAAAGTTTGCGCGATATCGCCAAAATATTGGGTGTGTCACTTCCCCCTGTAACCTAGGCCGGTGCGGCCAGTGTGTTTTTGCTTGACGGGTTTTGGGTGTCGAGCTAACATGATATTGACTTCCATTTTCAATATCAATTAGAACGCCGAGGGCGTCATGGAAGATGACTGGCTATTTGCGGAGGAACAATACGATGTATAAGGGATCGTCTTTAATGATGGTACGGGCGTTGGGCTCAGTGGTGGGGTTGACATTGTTTGCATGCAGTGGAACCCATCAAGATCAAGTGACACCGATCGACGCGGATGTGGCAGCACTCAAAAAGAGTGTGCTTACACGTTATGTTGCGACCGTGCATGATAACTACGAAGAAGCGATTGCGCGTGCTGAGGCATTGCAAGCGGCGGTTAACGCTTTTGTCGCCGATCCGACGCAGATGGGCTTTGATGCTGCTAAGTCTGCATGGCTCAACGCGCGACCTTCCTATGGCCAAACCGAGGCATTTCGCTTTTACGCTGGACCGATTGACGGTGTGGATGGCCCCGAAGGACGCATCAACGGTTGGCCGCTCGATGAAAACTATATCGATTATGTCGTGAGTGATGCGAATGCGGGCATTATCAATAGCGACGATTCCGCTTTTGCAACGATTAGCGCCGAGTTGATCGCGGACAATAACGAAAAGGGCGGAGAGAAAAATCTGTCCGCGGGCTATCACGCAATTGAGTTTTTGTTGTGGGGTCAAGATCTTAACGATGCGGGGCATGAGAATGAGCCAGGGCGCAGACCATTTACAGACTATGTTGATGGTGGTACGGCAGGTCATCAATCGCGTCGACGCACGTATTTACAAGAAACTGTCAAGCTGCTGATCGAGGATTTAGAAGACGTCGAGCATCAGTGGGAAACGGGTGAAGCGGAACCGACCTATGCGATGATGTTTCTTGAGGCCGATGCCGACGCGTCGCTTGCGAAAATGATTACAGGTGTTGGCAATTTGCTTTCAGGTGAGCTCGCCGAGGATCGTATGAACAATGCGTATGTCCTTAAAGAACAAGAAGAGGAACATTCTTGTTTTAGCGATAACACCAAGGTTGATTTGTTGAACAATCTTTTGGGTGCCGAGAATGTGTATTTGGGACGTTATGGCGATGACGATGGCGATGGGCTTGATGCGCTTGTCATGCGTGTTGATGCGCCGCTTGATGCGCAGGTTAAAGCGCAGTTTGCTGCAGCCAAAGAGGCGATTGCGAGCATTGAAGGTCCTTTTGATCAAGCGATTGTGGGCGCGGACGATGCACCGGGGCGCAAGGCGGTCAAACGCACGATCGATGCGGTTCGTGCGCTTGGCAAAAGCTTTGCGGATGTCGCGGCAGCGCTTGGCCTGTCCATTGCGCCCAATAAATAGTACGCGGTATGCCTCGTCGTCCATCATACGAAGAAGGCCGATGGCCACTGGTGTTTTACTGCACATCGGTGGTCATTGGGATGCTCTTCATCGTGCTGCTTTTGGCGGGATGTGGCGATGAGCGCCAAGGCGTTGACGTTTCAAATGAAGTTGGTGCACAGCGCTTGGGTGGTGATACCTCGGTACTTAACGATAGTGATAATGCGTTTACGTTCCCTGCTCCGAATCTGAACACAATGCTTCAAAGTGACTTTGCCTTGGGAAACGACTTCTTTAATCGCAACTGGGTTACGGCCCCTGCGTCGGTTACAAGTTCAGATGGGCTTGGACCTATGTTCAACGCGACCTCGTGTTCGGCATGTCATTTCAAAGATGGGCGCGGCGCGCCGCCACAACAACCCGACGACAGCTTTCTGGGGTTGTTGTTGCGTCTAAGTGTGCCGGGCACTGACGCGCATGGTGCGCCGATCGAGGAGCCCAACTATGGCGGGCAGTTTAACCACCAGGCTATTTTGGATGTGCCAGCTGAAGGCCACGCGCAGGTAAGTTACGACGAAGTGAGCGGCACGTATGCTGATGGCGAGCCGTTTAGTTTGCGTAAGCCAACCTATCATTTTTCTGAGCTGGCTTTTGGTGCCATGAATGCTGAGGTGCTTGTGTCGCCACGTGTAGCGCCGACGATGATAGGTCTTGGTTTACTCGAAGCCGTTAGCGAGGAGCGTGTCTTGAGTGTCGCAGACGAAATAGATGCCAATGGCGACGGCATTTCTGGACGTGCGAACCGCGTCTGGAATGTGAAGACACAGAGAATCGAACTTGGTCGCTTTGGCTGGAAGGCCAATCAACCCACGCTCGAGCAGCAGGTTGCCGGAGCCTTTATTGGTGACATAGGCATCACATCGTCGCTTTTCACTACGCAGAACTGTACGACTGTGCAGACGGCTTGTGCCATGGCGCCAAGTGGAGCCACCGATGCAGATAATGAGTTAAGCGACGTGTTGTTAAGCGCTGTGGTTAACTATAACCATACGCTTGCGGTGCCCATGCGGCGCAACGTGTCGGATTCGGCCGTGATGCGAGGTGCCGAACTTTTTTCCGAGATCGGGTGTGCTGCATGTCATTTGCCGAAGATGACCACTGATTTCTTAGATGGGTTTGATGCTCTTTCGCACCAGACCATTCGCCCCTTTACCGATTTGCTTTTACACGATATGGGAGAAGGTCTGGCTGACGGCCGTCCTGATTTTTTGGCAGACGGGCGAGAGTGGCGCACGCCACCACTATGGGGTATTGGGTTGGTCCAAACGGTGAATAAACATACGTTTTTCTTGCATGATGGAAGAGCACGCAATTTGTCAGAAGCGATTTTGTGGCACGGTGGCGAAGCACAGGCGTCTAAAGAAGCCTTTCGCACACTGAGTGCCAAGGATCGCGAGGTCATGCTAAAGTTTTTGGAGTCACTATGAAAGAAAATCAAATTTGGAAAATGACAACATACCTGGTTACGGCTGTTGTAGTTTCGTTGGTGGGCGCTTGTTCGTCCTCGAAAAATACATACGATGCTGATGCGCTGAAGGTTGTTCAAGCTCTGGCGACTGGTTCGGCGCTACCTGGACTGGCGGATCTGGCGCTAAAGACGGATTCTTTGCGCACTTCGTGTCAGGCATTTACGGCGATGAGTCAAGCACAAAGTCTCGACGACTGTCAGCTCGCGTGGATAAACGCGCGCGCGGCGTGGATGAAGAATCAAGTCTTCTTGTTTGGGCCCGGCGACGATGCGCGCTTGATCGATGCGATTGATTGGAGCCCCGTCGACACCGTCGAGATTGAGAGCGAAGTGTCGGGTTCTAATGAACTAAACGCGGCGTATGTTGATGCCCTCGGTGCTAATAAAAAAGGCTTTCATGCACTTGAGTATTTCATTTTTGCAGGTGCTGCTGGCGATAACTCGGTGTTGCTCAAACTTGGGGAAGTTGGCGCGGGCGATCGACGAAAAGCTTACGTGAATGCCTTATGTGACAGCGTCTTAACGCATGTGAACGATCTCAAGAAGGCTTGGTCAACAGACGGAGGCAATTACGCGACCCAATGGAGCCAGCCTGGCTCACCCGCAAGCCCGTATCCAAAATCAAAGAACGCCATCGATGTTTTGGTGAACTACGTTGTGCTTGTGTCCGAGGCGGTGGTGCGACATTTGGGTGAACCCCTAGGCACCAAAGCAGGCGGTGCGATTCAGCCCAGTGAAGAAGAATCGGCGTTAAGTGACAATTCACTCGGTGATTTGAGCGAACGTGTGGCGGGAATGCGCGCGGTGTATGAAGGAGTTGTTACCGACGTGGGCCAGGAGGGTATCGCGACACTGATTACCGCTCGCAGCGCAGAACTCGACATGCGGACGCGCGCTGCGTTTGACGACACGACGCAAAAACTTGATGCGTTGAAACCTTCGTTTCACCAGGCATTGGTTGATCGTACAGCCGATGTGCAGGCGGCCTATGATAGCGCGAAGAATTTGCGAACGGTGCTTAAGACCGAAGTGGCATCGATATTGGGTGTAACCGTGACGTTTAGCGACAGCGATAGCGACTGATGTTACGCTTCAGCGCCAAGCCCTACGACTCGATCAGTGCTGCTTCGCTCGCAGTGTATCGGATCGGGTTTGGTCTGATGATGGCGCTCGCGGTCGCACGTTTTTTTGTCAACGGTTGGATCCGCGAATACTACCTGGCACCGAAGTTTTTGTTTACTTACACCGGCTTTGGTTGGATAAAACCATGGCCCGGTGTTGGCCTTTATCTACATTTTGCATTGCTTGGCGTTTGCGCACTGCTGATCGCCTTGGGTTGGTTTTATCGCGCCGC
Organism: Polyangiales bacterium; assembly: GCA_044224525.1. Classification (GTDB taxonomy): domain Bacteria; phylum Myxococcota_A; class Polyangia; order Polyangiales; family CBDCBC01; genus JBGAKI01. The sequence goes on from JBGAKI010000014.1 coordinate 32,368, forward strand.
ATGTCTGTTTTTTTTTGTGCTCTTCACCTACGTGCATTTGCTCGAGAAGGTGCATTACCTCAATCACTACTACTTAGTTAGCTGTCTAACGTTGCTAATGAGTACATTGCCGCTCAACGCGATGTGGTCGGTCGATGCTTGGCGCTCGCGTTCGGACGCGGCGACAAGGGTGCCAGCATGGACGCTTTGGGTTCTTCGTGTTCAAGTGGGACTTGTCTATTTCTTTGCGGGGGTTGCTAAGCTTAAGACCGATTGGTTGTTTCATGCTGAGCCGCTTAAGATTTGGCTTAATGCCAACCGAGAGTTTCCTCTGTTTGGACATTGGTTTACGCGTCCCGAAACGGCCTTTGCATTTAGTTGGTTTGGTGCGGTCTTCGATCTATCGATTGTGGGTTTTTTATTGTGGCGTCGCGCGCGACCTTTTGCGTACGTTGTGGTGTTGGTATTTCACTTAATGACATGGCGACTTTTTCATCTTGGGCTTTTCCCTTGGATCATGATGCTCAATGCCACACTGTTTTTTGAACCCGCTTGGCCTCTTGAACTAATTCGGCGTTTGAAGGTGAACTCAGCGTTGCGATGGGCTGAGCGTTTCACTGTGCAGACGCAGACGAATGACGGGCCGATCGCCAAGGTGCCGCGCTGGATGCTCGTGTTCCTGTGCGTGCAGTGTGTTTTTCCGCTGAGGCATTGGCTCTATCCTGGTAATGTGCTTTGGACCGAACAAGGGTTTCGTTTCGCTTGGAAAGTGATGTTGATGGAGAAAAACGGTTCGGTGGAGTACCGCGTGGTTGCGCCGCGCACGGGTCAACATTGGGTTGTGGCGCCGAGTGACTATTTGACACCCTATCAAGAGAAGATGATGTCGTCACAACCCGACATGATCTTGGCGTTTGCGCATTTTTTACACGATGAGTTTGCGCGTAGGGGTGTGACAGACGTAAGGGTTTTTGCGGACGCCTACGCGTCGTTGAATGGTCGAGCGAATGCTCGACTGGTCGATCCGAAGGTTGACCTTGCCCGCGAGCATGACTCGTGGCTTGCAAAACCTTGGATTTTGCCTTTTATCGATACCCCGATACCATGATTCTTTTTGCCTTGTCAGCCTGTCCCCTTTGGCTCTATAGCTTATGGCAGATGAGGTGATTATGTTGAGCAAAGCCAAATGGATTGTATTGTTTGTTAGCTTGATGGGCGCATCGACCTGGCTATTGGGTGAGAAACTTGCGGCCAAGGATGTAAACCCAGCAGCGGCGCCTGCACTCACGTGGTGGGGTCATGCTGCGTTTGTTCTGCGTACTGCGCAAGGCACGACGATTGCCATCGATCCATGGCTTAAAAACCCACGTGCGCCTAAAGACGCCAAATGGCCCACGAAGATCGATGCGATATTGGTGACCCATGGTCATTCTGACCATGTTGGTGATGCCCTTGATCTGGCCAAGAAGACCGGTGCGACGATCATCGGTTCGCATGAACTGACCTCATTGTTAGCAGCACGCGCCGCACAACAAGAAGCCAAGGTTAATGTTAACGGCGGCAACGTGGGTGGCACCATTCGCGTTAAGGATGTGGCGATTCATCTTGTGGAAGCGGTGCATTCGAGTGGTTTTGGCGATGACCCCAAGAATTTTCAATATGCAGGAAGCCCCATGGGCTACGTACTTGAGATCGATAACGGCCCCACGCTTTATCATGCTGGCGACACGAATGTTTTTTCGTCGATGGCGTTGATCGGCGAGCTTTATCGTCTGACCTACGCGCTGTTACCCATCGGCGGGCATTACACAATGGACCCTGCGTTGGCGGCCAAGGCTGCCAAGTTGTTGCAGGCCAAGTATGTGGTGCCGATGCACTATGGTACGTTTGCGCTGCTAGCAGGTACGCCCGATGCGTTGCGTGCGGCGGTTAAGGCGCAGGGAGTGCAGACGCAAGTAGTCGAATACACGCCAGGCAAACTGCAAAACCTGCGGTTACCGTAAATGACCCTTCGCCACGTAGACACGCTTTTGCGTCTATGGATGATGACGGTGATGGTGGTGTCGGCGAGTCTGCTGGTTTTGGCAGGCTCGTGCGACGCCAGGTCATCAGCCAAAGGAGAGAACCCCCATGGTGTTGTCGGATCGGTGAAGATCGGTGCGCGTGTGCCGGCGTTGGTATTGCGCGATCATATGGGGCGCAAGGTACGCCTGGTTGACGCGAGCTATCGCGCGACGCTCTTATATTTTTATCCGCGCGACAACACGCCTGGTTGTACGATCGAAGCACAACGTATTCGCGATCAGTGGGATGACTTTAAGAAAGCCAATGTCCGTGTGCTGGGCGTGTCAACGGACGGTCAAGCGTCGCATGCGCAGTTTGCCAGCGAACAACATTTGCCCTTTGGTTTGCTTTCTGATGAACGCGGTCAGCTGTCAAAACCTTTTGATGTGCCGGTGCGCCTTGGTTTCGCGAAGCGCACTAGCTTCTTGTGGGACCGCCAGGGCACACTGCGCATGGTGTTTCGCGATGTAGATCCAGCGACACACGCAGCACAGGTGCTCAAGGCGGCGGCAACATTCTAACCTGACACAGAGTGTCTGGTTAGTTGGCGACAGGACTCTTGACTACGAGCACGGGGCAATGCGCCTTGCGTACGACTTTCTCGGCCACCGAACCAAGCAGTGCATGTGAGAAACCGGTGCGTCCGTGGCTACCCATCACGATCAAGTCAATGCCTTGCTCTTTGGCCATGTTGACAAGTTCGACATGCGGCACGCCGTTGACGAGCTTACTTGTGACATTCTTAAAGCCCTGATTCTCGATTGCCTGCTTTACTTCCTTAAGTGAGGTCTCGAGCTTGCTTGTGACCTCGGCATAAAAATCCGGTCCATAGACGACAACACCCTCGGGCAAGGCCATGGCAAGTGGCTGAAACACGTGCACCACCGCCAACGAGGCCTCGTAGCGCTTCGCTAAATCAAGCGCCGCGTTGACTGCTTGTTTTGAGTGGTCCGAGAAATCGGTCGGAACAAGTATTTTTCGAATCTGCAGCATAACGATCACCTCTTTCATTTCCAACCTAAGCCTTTGAAAAAATTGTGCCAGCACTTGTGGCGACTTTCGACACCTTATATAGCGAAAAGTGGATGGTGTTTACGGTAGTGCGGTCGATAACAATCGGGTGCGCAAAAATTTCGTGCTAACTTGAGCGTACGCAAAAATTTCGCAGAAATTGAACAAAATGACTGCGAATTCATATGGCCGGGTTTTTGCAAAGCATCTACTCGTCGACCTGGCCGGAAAGCTGGTTTCGTCATGACACAGGACCTTTTTAAAGAGCTCAAGACCTACGTGCGATTCGATCAAAGCGATGAACAGAGTTTGCAGGCGTTCTTGCCCCATGCGCGAAGTCATTTTCCGCGCTTATCGGAAGAGTTTTATTCGCGTCTAGACGAACACGAGGAGGCGCGCAGCGTATTCAAGGACCGCGCTCAGGTGGAGCGACTCAAATCGTCGCTTGCCGATTGGCTTGAGACATTGCTTTCAGGTCCTTGGGACAGCGCTTATTTTCAAAAGCGTATGCGCATCGGCCGCGTGCACGTTAATGTGGGCCTTGCGCAACGTTATATGTTTACTGCGATGAACCTTTTGCGCAGTGCGCTGACCCAGATTGCGCAAGGGACGCACGTGTTGGGCGAACAAAAGCAGGTGACGATCGGTGCCGTGAATAAGATTATTGATATCGAACTTGCCGTAATGCTTGAAAGCTATCGCGAGGCGTACATTGAAAAGGTTCGCCAGCACGAACGTTCTGTCAGGCAAACGCGCGCGAGTCGCTTGGCTGCGTTGGGAACCATGGCGGCAGGTTTAGCGCACGAGATTCGTAATCCACTGAACGCGGCGCACTTGCAGCTCAATCTGGCGCAGCGTCGCCTGGCACGCCTTGCCGCTGAGGCTGCCGATCCAGTCATGGACTCGGTCGATCGCGCGGACACCGAAATTCGTCGTTTGGCATCGTTGGTAGAAGAGTTCTTAGAGTTTGCCCGCCCACAACAACTCAAGTTTGCGCTTGTTGACCTGTGTTCGACGGCGCGTACGGTGGTCGAGTTTATGCATCCAGAAGCCGATACGCTCGGCATTGATCTAAAATTACAGGGTGCAAGCGCGCTGATGGCAGACCTTGATGAAGAGAAGATCAAACAAGTGTTGATCAACTTGATTCGTAATGCCATGGACGCAAGCCAACGGGGGCAGTCGGTTACCGTGGCATGTCAGCAAAACGATGGCTGTGCGGAGCTGAGCGTGCGCGACAACGGTGAAGGCGTTCAAGAGCCGTTCGATCGCATTTTTGAGCCATTTTTTACCACGAAAGATAAGGGAACGGGACTGGGTCTTGCGCTTGCGCACCGGATTGTCACCGATCATGACGGCGTTTTATCGGTTGAGAGCGGTCACGGCACCACCACCTTTACGATCCGTGTGCCGCTGACGCGCGAGACCCATACGAATATACCGATCGACAAAGTTGATCAGAATAGTTTGAGTGATTGAGGAGCATTATGTCATTGCGAGGACGAGTACTGGTAGTCGACGACGAACACAATGCGCGGACAGCGTTGGGTGATTTGCTACGTGAGGAGGGGTATACCGTTGAGACTGCTGCCGACGGATTCAAAGCCTTGCCCAAGCTCGAGGAGTTTGATCCCGAAATTGTTGTGACCGATTTGAAGATGCCAGGGATGGATGGCCTTGAGTTGATGCGTAAAGTGCGTGAACGCGAAGAGAGCATCGATGTGATTGTCATGACCGCGTATGGTGCCATTGACACTGCTGTGAAGGCGCTTCGTGAGGGGGCTATCGACTATCTCTGTAAGCCGATTAACTTTGACGAGTTGTTGGTAGTGTTAGAGCGCACCTTTGAACGTCGGTCGCTTCGGCAAGAGGCCAAGCAACTTCGCGCTGAGGTTTCGGAGCGACGTAAGCTTAGCAATATGGTGGGCTCGAGCGCGCCGATGCAAAAAGTAATCGAAGCGATCAATCAGGTAGCACCCTCACGTGCCACGGTGATGATTACAGGCGAAAGCGGCACCGGTAAAGAGTTGGTGGCCGCGGCGATTCATGACGCATCTGCGCGCGCTCAAGGGCCTTTTGTTAAGCTTCATTGTGCGGCGTTGACCGAGAGTTTGCTAGAAAGTGAGCTTTTTGGTCATGAACGCGGCTCTTTTACCGGGGCCGTCTCTCGTCGCGATGGGCGATTTATGCAAGCGCACGGAGGTACACTTTTCTTAGACGAAATTGCGGAAATCTCCGAGCGTGTACAGGTGAAGTTATTGCGTTTTTTGCAAGAGCGCGAGTTTGAACGTGTGGGTGGCAATCAGACGATGAAGGTCGACGTGCGCATTATTGCGGCGACGCATCGCGATTTACAAGAACGGGTGCGGCAGGGCACCTTTCGAGAAGATTTATATTATCGCCTTAACGTGGTGACGATTCAAATGCCTACGCTTAGTCAGCGTGTGAGCGACATCCCACTTTTGGCGATGCATTTTTTGAAGAAGTATGCAGACGAGAACGGCAAACGCATTGAGGGTTTTGCGGACGATGCGCTCAAGGCGTTGACGCAATATACGTGGCCCGGTAACGTGCGCGAACTTGAGAACACGGTAGAGCGGGCTGTGGTGGTGTCGCGTGGCGAAAAAATCCGCGCCGAGGATTTGGGCATCGTGCAAACGGCTCAACGCGGTGGGTATGACGCTATGCCTGTGGTGCCAGGCGCAACGCTTGCCGAGCTTGAGCGTTATGCCATCCGTAAGACGCTCGAACACACGGGCGGGTCGACATCACGCGCTGCAAAGATTCTTGGGATTTCATCGCGCAAGATTCAATACAAGTTACATGAATATAGTGCGACTGAGCCCAATCAGCGCAACGCCGACTAGGGGGTGTCCTCAGTTAGCTCCCGTCGGTAGCGGGTTTTATTTGAGCTTTATAGCCACTTTCTTCTCCTTCAAATGCCTTTTGGCATTCGTCGTCGAACAAAGTGTCTCTAAAACTCAAATAAACCCCGCTCCCTCGGTCCGCTAACTGAGGACACCCCCTAGGGCGTAAGTTAGATGGATGTGTCAGGAAGGGCGCGTGCTTCTTTTTTCAGCGCACCGCGGTTGGCACCGTCGTACTCTTTTTGAATCTCGATAAAGAGGCCAACACCTTCACCAAAAAAGAGCTTGAGAAATTTCTCGTGGCCGATCTTTTTTGCGATCTTCTCAGCCAGGAGAAAATGGCGATAGTAGGGGTGCTCGCGGTCGGGAGTGATGCCGAAGGATTTCTTGGTTACATAATACGCAAAATATTGCGTAATGCCTTCGTTTAGACCATCAAGTTTTGCTGAGAGGATTTCACGGGCGCAGGCTTGTGACAGAACGTGTAGTACTTCGTGAACACGCGTTTGGTAGTCGTAGGCGCCGTAGTAGCGATGCAAGAAGATGGTGCTGTCGTCTGCGGGCGCAAACCCAGTGAGACCTGCCATCGGGAAACGGCGATTGCGACCGCGGCGTTTCCATTCTTGAATAAATGCGCCTTCGTTTTCCCAGCTGGTGAACGCGGTGGGTGTGACGTTAGGGCCGTCAGCCACATGTACGGCAACCATCGATGCATCAAGGTGCAAAATCTTGTGGATGGCACTGACGACTTGGTCTTGCATGTGGTTCAGGTGGGCGAGTTCTTTAGAGGCGTGACCTGCAAAATGAAGGTATTCGGTGGCGTAGGGTTGCACGTGGCCACTTGTGAAGCGGACGTAAGCAACCGAAACATGATGGGGGGTGTTGGAAACGATCTTCTCGACCCGGCCTTCTTCTTTTGAGCCGGTGAAGGGGTTGAGCAAGAGGTACTTTTTGCCGACATGCACGGGTTGCAAGGCCCCACCAGTGTGGTTTTCTGACCCCGGCGAAGCTGCCACTGCCGATACGGTAAAACTGGCTAGAAGCACCGCGAGGAGCGGCCCGATGATTTTTGATACAATGGATTTTTCAGTGTATAAACAGGTCATTAGCGTTTCCAAACCAAATTAAGCGATGCTCGTTAGATACTTATTGGATACTTATGAGCGGTGCCTTGGGATCATTTTTGGAGGTCTAAGGTCCCCAACTGACCGGACGCATTACTATCTATGCAAGAAATATTCCTCGTTTCCTCTGTGCTACGCGTCGGTATTATAACGCCGAATGACCATACATTCGAAAGAAATGCATTTCAACCCGATATCGCTGGAAGCGGTGCATTTGTGATCACGGACATGCGCCAATATCATTATGTGCACATCGCTGTACTTCAACGGTAAGGTGATCGATGGGCGAGAGCGCGAGGATTTTTTCGCGATAAAAGTTTGTGTCGCGCGGCGACGAGGTGACCACGGTCACGACGCCGATGCGTCGTGCGGGACCAATCTGCCAAATATGTAAGTCGGCGACGCGAACGTCGTCGACGCTTTCAAGCATTGCGCGCACCTGAACTTCGGTGTCGTCGGAGCGTTGGGCATCGAGCAACTGCAGACCCGCTTTGTAGCATAGCCCCACGCCCCAACGTAGCACGATGGCTGAGCCCACGATCCCCATCAGGGGATCAAGAAAGACCCAACCTAGGGTGCGGCCCAGGATCAAGGCTGCGATGGCGAGCAGGCTGGTGAGTGCATCCGCCATCACGTGAACGTATGCGGCCAAGTGATTGTGATCGTGCACGTGATCGTCGTGGTGGTGTAAGAGCTTTAGGCTCACAAGATTCACAACCAAACCGATGCCCGCGACCCAGAGCGCTTCATCGAAATTGATAGATTCAGGGCGAATGAGTCGCTGCAGCGATTCGACGATCACCGAAAGTGCGACGACCATTAAAAGAATGGCGCTGGTAAAGCCTGCGAGCGAATGGATTTTATCGGTGCCAAAAGCGAAGCGTTTATGGTGGGCATAACGGCGCCCAAGCCAGTATGCAAACGCGCTCAATCCTAACGCGCCAGCGTGTGTGCCCATATGCCAACCGTCCGCCGTGAGCGCCATGGAGTGCGAGAGATACCCAAATCCCAGCTCAACGATCATCATGAGCGTGGTTAGTATCACTACGCCACGCACCCCGCGTTCACGTTTGCTGGCTTCGAAAGGCTCGCGTTTGCAGGCGAGCTTTTCCACTGTGTGGCTGTGCATCACGTTGAGTGTATCGCGTTATACAGTGCCGAGCTACCTAACACAAATTGCATTTTTATCGCTTGCGTGGTTATAAAAAGAAAACCATATCCACTGCATCTGCCTATGCTTCTAAACACAATGTACCCGCTGATTGGTGGCATCATGATTGGCCTGGCCAGTATTGGTATGCTTGCCTTTTATGGCAAGGTTGCCGGCGTGAGCGGTGTGATGGGCGGTTTGATTGCGCGAAAGAAGACCGAACGCTTATGGCGCGTGATGTTCATCCTTGGCTTTTTGGCGTGCGGACTTGTGTTTGCGCTGCTGGTGCGTGCCCATGTGCTTGCCTTCCGTCATGATACGGGGCAGGACCTTAGGTATATGTTGGCGGGCGGATTTTTGGTAGGGCTCGGTTCGCGTATTGGTGGCGGATGTACAAGTGGGCATGGCATTTGTGGCATCGGGCGTGGCTCGATGCGTTCGCTGATTGCGACGCTGGTGTTTGTGGGTGTGGCGATGTTGACCGTTTGGTTTGTGAACCACATGACCTAAGTTGAGTGGCTTGGGCTGGCCCGTGCTTATGCGCTGGAGGTAACATTGTGATAGGCGTTTTCTTTTTAGGTTTTTTATTTGCGGCTGGGCTTGCGGTGTCTGGTCTTACCGACCCCGATAAGGTTCGGGCGTTTCTTGATGTGACGGGTAACTGGGATCCGAGTTTGCTTTGGACCATGCTTGGCGCGATCGCGGTGTATGCGGTGGGTTACCGTTGGTTGTGTACCCATTCGGCTCAGACGCCAAAAACCGAATTTAGGCGTTATTCGCGTTTTGCCTTGGTGGTGGGCTCCATTTTGTTTGGTGTTGGGTGGGGGCTTGCGGGCGCATGCCCAGGTCCCGGACTGGTCAACTTGGGTTTTCTTCGTGCGGAAGCAATCGGCTTTGTGGCCGCGATGTGTTTTGGTATGTTCATTTATGGGTTCTTTATTTCGAACGCCAAGCCACGAAGAAACCTAGATGAGCAAAAGACGTAAAAGATCACAATCGATTACTGCAATGACGAGCCGGCTGACAATGCCGGGCAGCCCGCCCGGGTTGTTGACCGTTGATCCCGAAGCGTCGCCGACAAGCATTCGTGTTCTGGCTTACGATAAAGACCAGGTTTACGAGCACACCAATGTGTCGATTGGCACGCTGCGCGAGCTGCTCGAGAAGAAGTGCATGTTTTGGGTCGATGTGGTGGGGCTTGGCGACACGACTCGCATTCGCGAACTGGGAGAGCTTTTTAATCTGCATCCGCTTGCGCTTGAGGATGCGGTGCATCTTCATCAACGACCCAAAGTCGATTCCTATGATGAGCAGCTATTTTGCGTGATGCATCGGCTCGCGCTGAGCGACAAATTGAGTGTGGAGCAAGAGAGCTTCTTTTTAGGTAAAAACTACGTCATCAGTTTTCATGAATACAATACAGACTTTTTGGAGCCGGTGCGTCAGCGATTGCGCAAGACAACGGGGCGTATTCGTGATGCGGGTTCGGACTATTTGGCGTACGCCATTATCGACGCCATCGTGGATAACTATTTTCCGGTGCTCGATAAGTTTGCGATTCAGCTTGAGGGCATCGAGGATAAACTGACCGAGCATGTGGTTAGCGACTTTTACATGCACCTGCAGGATATTCGTCGGGACTTGTTGACGGTGCGTCGAGCGATTTGGCCACTGCGTGAACTCTTAAGCAACATGATGAGCACTGAAGAGGTGGAGTTTATTAGCGAGCCCACGACAGTGTATTTGCGCGATTGTTATGATCACGTCAATCAGCTGATCGATTTGCTCGAGAACTGCCGCGAGCTGTGCTCCAGCTTGATGGAAACCTATCATACGTCGGTGGCCACGCGCACCAACGAGGTGATGAAAGTGTTGACGATTATCTCAACTATCTTTATTCCGTTGAACTTCATCGCGGGCATTTACGGCATGAATTTTAACCCGAACGCGTCGCCGCTAAACATGCCCGAACTTAATTGGTTTTTGGGTTATCCCTTTGCGCTTTCGGTGATGCTCGCGGTAGCGCTCGGGTTGACCCTGTATTTTAGGCGCAAGGGCTGGCTCTAAGCGCAGCGGTGCTTTTGTTGCGTTGTGTGATACGCGCGCTTGCGTTGAGGCCAAAATGTGTCATCGTCTGGCCACCTAAGCGGCCTTAAATAAGGGCCGAAGGCCACGTTTACTTAGCAGTCCCGAGGAGGAAAAAGGTTATGTCTGCGTATTGGATGTTCGCCGCGCCCGCCGCGGCTGTCGTTTCGTTGGTTTTCTCAAGCATTAAAACAGTTTGGATTGGCAGACAAGATGACGGTGAAACGTCGATGCGCGACATCTCGGCCAGCATTCGTGAAGGCGCGATGGCTTATTTGTCACGTCAATATAAGGTGCTCTCGGTGTTTGTGGTCGTGGTGGCGGGGCTTCTTTATTTACTGAACGCCCGCTCCGATATTGCTGACAGCACTGTGTGGATTGCGCCGGCTTATGTGCTTGGTGCTTTGTGTTCTGCCGCCGCGGGTTACCTGAGTATGCGTGTGGCAACCATTTCAAATGCGCGCACCACCGCCGCTGCGCGCAATAGCTTAAGCAGCGCCCTGGATGTGGCGTTTTCGGGTGGCGCCGTGGTGGGTATGACCATCGTTGGACTATCGCTCTTGGGTTTGGGTTTGGTGTTTTATTTTACGACGACGGTGCTTTTCCCAGGTCAAACCGGGCTCATGTTGACCGTGATCACTGGTTTTTCGATGGGCGCTTCCTCGATTGCACTTTTTGCACGTGTGGGTGGCGGCATTTACACCAAAGCAGCTGACGTGGGTGCTGACTTGGTTGGCAAGATTGAAAGCGGACTGCCAGAAGATGACCCGCGCAACCCGGCCGTGATCGCTGACAACGTGGGCGACAACGTGGGTGATGTGGCTGGCATGGGCGCGGACTTGTGTGAGTCGTTCATCGGCGCAATGGTGGGTGCGATCGTGCTGGGCGCCGGGTTTGATGTGGTCGCTCAAGGTGATTTTGGACCGCTCGTCTTGCCGCTTGCGATTTCTGCAGTGGGTGCGATGTGTTCGATTTTGGGCACCTTTTTGGTCAAGACCAAAGAAGAAGGCAATCCACAAACGGCGCTTGATTTGGGTGCGTTTGGTTCGGCAGGCGCGATGGCTGTGGCCGGCTTTTGGATCACGCATTGGGTGTGGCCTGCGCAAGGTGCAACACTGTTTTCGGGTGATAAGCTGATCACTGCCAATCAAGTGGGTATGGCGATCGCAATGGGCATTGCTACCGGGGTCGCGATTGGTTTGATCACTTCTTATTATTGTTCAATCGGCAAAGCGCCGGTTAACAGCATCGCCGAGCAAAGCCGTACAGGTGCTGCGACCAATATCATCGCGGGGTTGGCGGTGGGCATGCGTTCAACGTGGCTGCCTGTTGTGGTGCTTGTCATCGGTGTACTGGGCTCGTCGTACGTTGCTGGTCTTTATGGCGTTGCGGTTGCGGCGCTTGGTATGCTTTCAACCGTTGGTATGCAACTTGCGGTAGATGCCTATGGCCCCATCGCCGACAACGCCGGCGGCATTGCCGAGATGTCACATCAAGATCCAAGTGTGCGTCGGCGCACCGATAAACTTGATGCGGTGGGTAATACCACGGCTGCGATCGGTAAAGGGTTTGCGATTGGTTCAACGGCCATGACCGCAATCGCGCTTTTTGCGGCGTACGCGCAGCAGACTGGCATTCAGGGCGGTATCGATGTCACCAAGCCGATGGTGATGGGTGGCATGCTGCTTGGCTCGATGTTGCCTTTTGTGTTTTCGTCGCTCGCGATGAAAGCGGTGGGCGAAGCTGCGATGGAAATGATCGAAGAAGTGCGACGCCAGTTTCGTGAAATCAAAGGTTTGCTTGAGGGCACCGCAAAGCCCGATACGGCGCGCTGCGTGGATATTTCAACGCGTGCGGCGATTCGTCGCATGATTGCGCCAGGTGCGATCGCGATTACTTCACCTGTGGCGGCTGGCTTTTTGCTCGGCGCCGAGGCACTTGGCGGTTTGATTGCGGGTGTGACCGTAACCGGTGTGATGATGGCTATTTTTATGGCCAACGCGGGCGGCGCTTGGGACAACGCTAAGAAGTCATTTGAAGGCCCTGGTTTTAAGGCCGCCGATGGTCAGATATTTTTGAAAGGTTCTGACACGCACAAGGCCGCGGTGGTTGGCGATACCGTGGGAGATCCATTTAAAGATACCGCGGGACCTTCGCTCAATGCATTGGTCAAATTGACTGGTATCGTGGCGCTTGTCATTGCACCTTTCTTACGCGGGTAATTAGGGTACAATCACTCACGAGGGATGGGTTGGACAACGATGTTTGGTTCCAACCCAATCTTCACACAACCATGAGTGCCGACAAACCGATCCTGGGTCCGCATGACGACGCGCATCAGCACGAAGAAGAAGGTGCTGATCAACATGTCAATCATTGCGTTACCCCCTCGAGCAAGCGCGCGCTGGCCCTTTTAGCGCTGGGCGCGCTGGGTGTTGTGTATGGTGATATCGGTACCTCGCCGCTTTATGCGTTGCGCGAGTGCTTTCTTGAGCACCCGGTGACACAGAACAATGTGCTTGGTGTTGTGTCGCTTTTCTTTTGGGCGTTGGTGCTTGCGGTCTCGTACAAGTATTGCTCGTTCGTTTTGCAGGCCGATAACCGCGGCGAGGGTGGTGTGCTCGCGCTTTTGGCGCTGATCGATCGTAAAGGCAGCGGTAGCCATATCGGTCGTTTTAAGATTTTCATGTGGATTGGGCTTTTTGGTGCGGCGTTGTTTTTAGCCGATGGCATGATCACACCCGCTATTTCGGTGCTCAGCGCCGTTGAGGGTCTTGAGACGATTACGCCAGGCTTCAACAGCGTTGTCGTGCCGATTGCGCTCGCCATTTTGTTTGGACTTTTTTGGATTCAAAAGCGTGGCACGGGCAGTCTTGGCGCATGGTTTGGCCCCGCAACCGTGATTTGGTTTGTGTCGATTTCGGTGATTGGTGTGATGTGGATTGTGCGCGAGCCACGCGTGCTCTATGCGCTTGATCCTCGTTATGGATTGCGATTTCTGCTCGCTGGTGACGCCAATTTTTTTGTGCTGGGTTCGGTGGTGCTCTGCATCACAGGCGGCGAAGCCTTGTTTGCTGACTTAGGCCATTTTGGCAAGCTTCCGATTCGCCTTGCGTGGTATGGTGCGGTGTTTCCTTCGCTTGTATTTAGCTATTTTGGACAGGGCGCGTTTTTATTAACGCGTTTAGGTAAACCCGTTGGCAATCCGTTTTATCAGATGGTGCCGAACATGCTTTTGTATCCCATGGTGATCGTGGCAACGCTTGCCACCGTGGTGGCGTCGCAGGCGTTAATTTCCGGTGTGTATTCGCTCGTGCATCAGGCTGTTCAGCTTGGTTATTTGCCTCGTGTTAAGGTGGTGCATACGTCGCGCGATGTTGAGGGGCGTATTTATCTGCCACAAATTAATGCCATGCTGGCGATTGCGTGTTTTGGGTTGGTGCTTGGTTTTGGTAACTCGTCGTCACTTGCGTCTGCGTATGGCATGTCGGTGACCGGTACGATGACGGTGACAACCATCTTGTTTTTTGCAGCGATGTATGCGTTTTGGGGTACGTGGAAAACGCTGCTATTGTCGCTGTCGTTTTTGGTGGTTGATTTGGCGTTTCTGGGTGCCAATGTTCCCAAGCTTGCGTCGGGCGGTTGGTTTCCACTTGCGGTGGCGGTGGCATTGCTTATCGTTATGATGAGTTGGAGCGATGGCGTCGACGCAGTGCGTAACAAGCTTAAAGACCTGTATTCGCCCCTTGAAGAGTTTCAGGACGCGATCGAGCGCGATAAAATTATTCGTGTGCCAGGCACCGCAGTGTTTTTAGCCCCCAACGACAACGGTGCGCCCCCTTTGCTTGTGCATTACGTCAATCACAGCAAGGCGCTGCATCAGTGCGTGGTGCTTTTGACGATGATCACCAAACATATTCCGCGTGTTTCGCCCGATGATCGCTTCGATGTGGTTGATCTGGGTAAGGGATTTTATCGTGTGATTGCGCGTTATGGCTTTTTGGAATCGCCCAATCCGCTGCGCGTGCTGAGGCGTTGCGAAAAACAAGGCGTCCCGTTGAAGGCCGACGAAGCAAGCCTTTTTGTGGGGCATAGCACCGTGGTCTCGGTGGCGAAGACTAATATGGCCTTGTGGCGTAAGGCGCTTTTTGAGATGTTGATGCGCACCGCGCGGCCGGCGTCGAGTTATTATCGACTGCCTAACAATCAAGTGGTTGAAATCGGCGTTCGTATTGAAATCTGATGCCCTGCTGCATGGTTGACTAATGGGCATAACTGCGATACTTCCAGGGCGTGGAACTTGTACATTCATTGATTGGGTTTATTCGTGATCCAGGTCAGATTATCGCTTGGGGCGGTTATCCTGCGCTCGCGTTGATTATTTTTCTTGAAACCGGCGCGCTGGTTTTCTTTTTGCCTGGTGATTCATTGCTTGTGATGGCGGGTTTGTATGCGGCGCAGGGTTCGCTAAATATTCTTTGGCTTAACCTATTATTGATTCCGCTTGCGATTTTGGGCGACGCGTGTTCGTACTGGATCGGCGCGAAAAGTGGCCCGATGATTTTTAATAAGCCCGATTCAAAGTTTTTTAAGCCCGCGCACATGCAAGCCGCGCAAGCTTTTTACGACAAACATGGCGGCAAAGCGATCATCTTGGCGCGGTTCATGCCGCTGGTGCGTACCTTTGTTCCGGTGGTAGCGGGTGTTGCGAAGATGCCTTATGCGCGCTTTGCGATGTTTAATGTTTTTGGTGGTGCGGGGTGGGTGCTGTCGATGACCTTGGTGGGGTATGTGCTTGGCACGCGGTTCCCGGTGCTGGTGCAGCATATTGAAAAGGTGATTGTCGTGGTGATCTTCTTGTCGGTTTTGCCGGGCATTATCGAGTACGTGCGGCACCGGGCGAGGCAGACACCACCTTTGAACGGCACAAGCTAGTGCTTGGAACACAAACTGAGTGAGCGCGCGTCAGAAGGTCGCGCGAGGGTACAGCCCTCCTCAGGCGGGTCCCGCTCGCTGCGGCTGAACTGCGCCTACGCTCCCGCCCCCCTTCGTCGGACCGCACCCTCGCGCGACCTTCTGACGCGCGCTCACTCAGTTTGTGTATGGATTCGTGCGCGCTTGACCTATAGAGGTTCTTTGTGAGCGGTGAATGATGCGTTGCCAATCGTGTCGTCGGCTTCGAATCTGAATTCTGTTTTACCGAGACGCACCTTCATACCGTGGGCAAGCACAATCTCGGGCACTTTGTGGTGGGCCACATAGATGCCGTTTTTGCTTGCTAGATCGCGCAGCAGCCACTGATTATCTTGTCTTACAAGCTCAGCGTGTTGCCTTGAGCAATCGGGATCGTCGAGCACGATATCACATTCAGGGGCGCGACCTATCACCAAGCGCGTCTTGGCGGGTGAAAGTATGTAGCGTTGTCCGTTGGTGCCACTTAGGTAGGGATCTACATCGGTGGGTCGCGACGGGCGATGCTGGTTGGCTTGCGCTGCTTTTTGTCGCGCTTGTTCGTCGGCCGCAAGGGCACCAAGCAGAGCGGCGATGTGCTGTGGGTCGATCGCGTTGGCAGCAGGCAGTGCCGCGAGCAAACGATCAGACAAATCAAGCGCGGTGGCAGGGCGTGCAGTGGGGTCAGGCGCAAGGGTTTGCATGATCACGCGTTCAACTTCGAGCGGCACGTCTGGGTTATATAAACTGATTGGTTTGAGTTGTGGGCTGCGCGCGTCAAGCAGCATGATGTCCTGATCGTCTGATTCGATGAACTCGCGCATGGTGAACATCTCCCACAACAAGATGCCCAACGCGTAGATGTCGGTGCGACGATCGAGGGCACGTCCGGTGGCTTGCTCGGGTGCCATGTACGCCAGTTTTCCCTTGAGGATTTTTGAAGCAGTTTGCTCGCCCACAACGACGGATTTGGCGATGCCAAAATCGATCAGTTTGACGAAGCCGTGGTTGTTGATGAGCACGTTTTGGGGTGAAACGTCGCGGTGTACGATGCGCAAGGGTGTGCCGCGTTCGTCGCATGCTTCGTGTACGGCATGCAAGCCCTGAGCCACCTGAGCGGCGATCGCGACAATCAATGCGGGTGCCATCTTGCGATGATCTTCAGCGAGCGCGGCGAGCATGCGCTCAAGCGACCAACCGTCGACATATTCCATCACCAAGGCATAGGTTGACCCCACTTCGATCAGGTCTTCGATGTGGATCACGTGTGGGTGGCGAACATAACTTGAGAGTTTGGCTTCTTTAATCAGCGAGGCTTTGAGGTGGGGTTGCTCGTTGACTTCTGGGTTAAGCACTTTGATGGCTACTTGTCGTTCAAAACCGGCGGGGCCTTTGCGTTTGGCCAAATAGAGCGTCGCCATTCCGCCGCGGGCGAAGGCGCGAATAATCTCGTAATCGTCAATCAGTGCACCAGGTTTTAGATTGGTTAAATCCTGTGGCGCGCTCATGACACTATTGTAAAACGGCGGGCGCATCGCTCGCAAAAAAGGGCGCTGTGTGTGCATACACACACTGTCGGTTTCCTCTACTGGATGCGCATCGGCAGCTTGATTGGCCCCTTACGTGCAGCCCTGCGAACTTTCTTTTTGGCCACCGCAACGTCAAAGGGTTGATCGAGCATCAGCAATTGATCACGGTCTTCGACCGAAAATTGTTTGGTTGGGTTCTGTGGGCGCAAGGTTGGGTCAGCATCGGTTCGAAGCTGAATTTCAAAGCTTTCGCCTGGGCTCTTCACAAATGACAAGTGTGCGATGCCGTCGGTGTTGGTTTGTGATGCGGCTTTACCATCAATCCAAATTGGCATGACGGCTTTGCGATGCGTGTTGATGACGACAATGGTGGTGCGTTTAAGCGGTTTACAGACGACGCGAAAATTTAGCCGAGGCGCTTTTTGTTTGCCGTCGGCTTGTTGAAACGCCGAGAAGCGCACTTCTTTATCGGGTTGCGTGGCTTGATATCCATCGGGGCATTCGGCATGCAGTGTGGCGCGACTGCCTTGCACACCCTGGATGTTTGTTTCAAGGCTACCCGTTTTTTCTGTTTTACCGAGCGCAGATTTGTTAAGTTGAATCGCGACCCCTTCGAGCGCTTCGTCAACATCGTTGAAGGCCTCAAAGTGCAGCGTGAGCGCCAAGGGTTCGTCGCCACAGCGGCACGCGGCGAAGGGCAGTGCGCTCAGCGCTATCAGGACGCGCAGCGCAAGCGTTGCGCTCAGCCTTATGGACATGGCGTGCCTCCGTTGGCTTCTTTACAACGACGGCGCACTTCGCGCGTTAGGTAAAGCACGATGTGTTGATAGACTTCTTGCGTGGGCGACGATTGGGCGAGTTCTTTATAGACGGCAATGGCTTGCTCGTAATGACCCGCGATCAAGAGGTTGGCTGCTTGTGTATCTTTGTTTAGGGTCGCAGTTGCCTGGGTCTGAGGGCTGGGTGCCGGGGCGGTAGTGGGGGCTGCGGTGGGAGTTGGGATGGCTTGAGTTGTCTGGGTTTTGGTGTTGGCGGCTTCGGGTGGCGCTTTGTTTTCAGTGTTGGCGGCAGTATGTGTGATCTCGTCGGACGATGACCCAAAGAGCACGCTCAAATAAACCAAACCTAATAGTAAGAGCGTGAGCAAGAAGATGGTGCGCGGCGGCAGGTTTTTGAGGGTGGCTATTTGAGGGTGATTGACGAATGCTTCAAGAGAACGCACTTGCCATAGTTTTGTTTGCGCAGCCGTTGCTGCGGCTGTGGGCGGTGGTGCAAAAAGGGCACTTTTCGGTTCGCTCGGTGCTTGTGCATCGGTGGGTGGCAGAGAAAATGCCGTAGGGCTGCTCGAAACCAAACGGGTTTGTGTGATGGTGCGGTTGGGGGCGGGTGTTGAGGGCGTTTGTGGTGTCGAGTTGGGCGCGTTTGGGGCATCGACGACTACCGTGGCTTGTGTGGGTTGGATGGGGGCTTGTCCTGCGGGGATCGGCTCGGCTGTCGCTGGCGCGCTTGCGGTGGGTTGTGATGGCGCGGGCTGTGAAAGGTTTGGTGGAGGGAGCGAGATGCTGGGCTGAGAGATGCTGGGCTGAGAGATGCTGGGCGCAAGCTGCGCAAGAATGTCGATTTTGCTGCCGGGGGCGGCTGGTCGAATGGACGTTGACACGCGTGTGAGTGGTTCACTTGACACAGGAGGTGCTTGAGGTGTGGATGCATCGGGCGTTGGGGTTTGTGCTGCTTGTGCGGCTTTCATCTGTTCAACCAGATGTTGCAGCTGGCCTCGATCCGCCAAGCGGGTGGCAGGTTCGGCTGCTGCTTGTGCTGGCGTTGATGCCGCCGATGACGGTTCAAGCGCTTTTGCACTTTGCATCACGGTGACCTCAAACGCGGCGTCGCCGACTTCGAGCGTGCCGTTTTTGTTGATGCGGTAACTGCTTTCGATTGTCACGCCGTCGGCCTTGATGGGGTGACCTTCGCCCAAAAGCCAGAGGCTTTGCCCGTTCCAGCTTAGCGAACAATGAAAGGGTGCGAGGTTCGCGTCGCGAATCGCCCATTCACAGCTTGGGTCGGCGCCGACGCGATAGGTTTTCGGTGGTGCGTTGCTTTCAAACTCATAGTTCTTAATGAGCGCATTGCCACGCACAAGTGCGATGCGAATTTTTGTGGGTAAGCTTTGGAAACTTAGGTTATCGGCCATTACCTTTGAGCTTGTATCCTAACGCTTCAAGCATTTCGATACAACTAGGTTGCTCACCGGTGGCTTTGAAGACCGTCTGCAGCTTACCATCGGCGGTTTTGCCAACAATTTCACGCACAAATAGATCACGGATGATATACCCCTTCGCGTTGTCGTAGCCATTGACCTCGCTAATATGGGTCACGGCACGTGTGCCGTCGGACAGGCGCGCCGTTTGTACGATGATGTTGATGGCTGAGGCGAGCTGGACGCGCAATGCCGCAAGCGGTAGTTCGACGTCGCTCATCAGGGCCATGGTCTCAAGGCGCGAGAGGGTGTCGCGCGGATAGGTGGCGTGCACGGTCGATAAACATCCGCCATGACCCGAGGTCATGGCTTGCACAAGCTCAAGCGCTTCGCCGCCACGGATTTCGCCGACCACGATACGATCGGGGCGCATGCGCAAGGTAGCGCGAAATAAATCGCGGATGGTGATTTCGCCGCGGCCTTTGGGATCGGGCGGCCGCGCTTCAAGTTGCACCACGTGTTCTTGCTGCAGTTGCAGCTCGCGCGAGTCTTCGATGACGACGATGCGATCGTCGCCCGGCATAAACGATGACAAGGCGTTCAAGAGCGAGGTCTTTCCAGAACCCGTGCCGCCTGCAACGATGATGTTTTGTTTTGTTTCGACCAAACCGCGTAGCAAGTAAGCCGCGTCGTCGGTCATCGAGCCAAACTTTAGCAGCTTGTCGATGGTGAGCGTTTCTTTGGCAAAACGACGAATGGAGACGCTTGGGCCAAGTGGTGAGGCTGGTGGAATCACGGCTTCGACGCGGGAGCCATCGGGCAAGCGTGCCTCGAGGATGGGGCGTTCGTGATCGAGGTGTTTACCGACAAACTGAGCCAAGTTGCGCAATGCGGTGTTGAGCGCTTCGTGTGATGAAAAGCGTGCGTTGGTTTTGTCGATTTTACCTTTGCGTTCGACGTAAATCAGATCGGGGCCGTTGATCATGATTTCGCTGACGGAGGCGTCGTCTAAAAACGGACGGATCGGTTCAAGAAAGCTAAGTAGCGTTTGCTCAAAAACTTTCTCGGGGATCATAACGAGCCTTCTTTCTTGGCTTTTTTGTTCGAAAGGCGTGTGGGAATGGGTTGCGCGGGTTGTTTGACGGGCGGGGCGCTGGTTTGGCTGAGCGCGGCTTGGGGTGTGTCGCCTTCTTTCATTTCGTCGAGCGCCATGAGGGCTTCTTCGGCGTGTTCGCCGCGCGGCGCCAAGGCCAAGTAGCGATCAAAGTGTGCGCGTGCAGCGTCGTTGTTCTTGAGATGATCGCGCTGCAACATCGCCAATGAAAAATGGGCATTGGCAAATTCGGGTGCGTCGAGTGTAACGCGTTCAAACTCGCGCTTGGCCATGCTGTAGTTTTCAAGTGACTGATAAAGTGTGGCGACGACAAAACGCAGATGCCAGTCGCGCGGATGGCGGTCTAAGAAAGGTCGAGCATATTTTAGCCCGGCATAAAAACGCGAAGCACGCAAACATACGTGAATGAGTTTGGGAACTACTTTTTCGTCGGGGTAACCGCGTTCGTGGGCTGCCGACAAATATTGCTCGGCGCGAATATAGTCGCCGTCTTTTGCGAGCGACACACCTTGATCATAAAGCGCTTGCGCCTTGGCGGTTTTGAGCGGGTCGGGTGGTGGCTTGTTGACGACCTGGTGTTGCTCGGTGGCGGCGCCGCAGGCGTTTAGCGTGAGCGCGATTGATGTTAAGAGAAATAATGCTTGGTGCTTCATGGTTATTTGGCGGTGGCTTGGGTGGCTTCAAGGTTGTGTTGCAAAGTGGTAAGCCAATCAAGGTAGGCGCCCTTGCGATGTGCAACCAGATCTTTTAGATCGTCGGCTTCGCCAAAGGCTTCGTCGTAGCGCGATTCACGCAATGCAAGTTCGAGCTTGGTGCGATGCGAGGCAAGGTCGTCTTCAATGCGTTTACGTGTGCTGGTCATGCGCTGTGAGGCGGCTTGCTCGATTTCGGGTTTGCCTGCGCTTTTGGCACATACGGCGGCTTTGGATAACAAGTTGACGCCTTCGATGCCATCGTGTGCTTCGTAGGCATAACGTTCAACCTTGGCCAGACCTTGCTCGAGTGCTTGTGCGGCGAGCCATTCAGCATCTGTGCCCGTTTTGGGGCAGGTCTTGGTTGGATCAAAGAGATCAGGCGCTTGGGGTGCGGCGCCACTGACAAACTCAGCGGCGTCCTGAGAGGTGAGTAGTGAATACAAACTGAAGGGCACGATGATGGCGGCCAAAACCAAAATCAAGGGATTGACTTTGGGCTTTTGTGCGCCGTCGGCAGGCATTTTTTCGAAACTGACGCTTGATGAGCGGGGTGAGGGTTTGGAAGGTGATTTGCTGATTACCGCAGCTGCTGGAATGGACGCTTGCGCCGTGGCAGCCGGGTTTGAGTGGCGCGGCGCGGGCGCTGAGCTTGATGCACCTGGGCGCTGTGAACGTGTGTCGGTGAGCAGCGTGATCGAAATATCGCCGGCGTTAATTTTAGTGCCCCATTCGAGCATGCCTTGCGAAAAGCTGACGCCGTTGACGAGGACTTGTGCGGTAGCTCGTTTGGCGACTGCGACCCAACAATTGTCGGGGCGAGGTGCGAGCATAAGCATTTGATCGTCGATGTTGGCGGATGCTACAGTGACATCTGCTTGTTGAGAGCGGCCGACGATTTTTTTTTCTTTCGTCAAAACGTGTAATGAGCTTTGTCCGTCGCTGCGTTCGATGCGTACTAAATAGGTCATGATTAAAATCCGTTTTGCATGTTCTTGATAAAGAAAGGCCCAAGCACGATCAGCATGATCGTGGCAAAGAGCATGGTGAGCGGCAGCATCATCTTAACGCCTGCTTTGGCGGCTGCTTCTTCGGCGAGCATGCTGCGGCGCATGCGCAAGACTTGCGCTTGAATCTCGAGCACTTGGGCGAGCGGATTGCCTTTTTCTTCTGCTTGCACCACAGCGTTGACAAAATCGCGTACGGCGACGGATGGGTTGCGTTTTGAGAACTCAAGCAGGGCTTGTTTACGCGTGTGGCCAAGTTCGAGTTGCTGCAAAATCAGTTCAAGCTCTTCGTAGATGGCTTGTTTTTTGGTGGGTTGATGCGCGGTGACTTGTTTGAGCGCATTGACCAAATCCATGCCTGCGCTCATGCAGAGGGATGCCAAATCGATGGCGCCAGGCAGTGTGCGGTTGATTTCAACCAAACGACCCTCGACGCGTTCGTTGAGCTGCATGACGGGTAAGTACCAACCGATGGCGACCAACAGCGGGTAGACCCACCACGCGACGTCGATCGATGCGCCGATGAAAAGTGCGAGGAGCAAACCCACGACCGCACCCATCAGCTGCATGCCGTGAAACTCGGGGGCGTTGAGGCCAAGGTAGTCGCCTGCACGCACGATGCGCGCTTGAAGTTCGGTTTGGTCGTAACGCAGCTTGGTGATTTTGGTCATCAAGCTGCCAAAATAACGAATCAAGGGTTCGACCTGGGCGAAGCTGCCACCTTCTTCAATGGCTTGGGCGCGTTTGAGTCCGCGTCGGCCCAGTGAAGGTTTGTCGAGCGGCACCACGCAAAGCAACTGAAAACTTGCGATCCAGAGCGCTAGGCCGACGCAAGCAAAAATGACCAACTTGATGACGAGAAATTCCATAATGTGTTGACTATACCTTGATTGCCTACCTTCGATTGTTATAACTCGACTGCTAAGATTTTGCGTGCCACAAAAACCGACCCGGCCCACAGGCAAAGCGCTATTGCCGCAAGGATATTGCCCACGAAATTTGTAATCAGCGGACGCATCAGTTCAGGATCGACCGCGTGAATGAGGCCGATCATTACTGCAGGGATGGCGGCAAGCACGTAGGCCTGGGATTTGGCTTCGGCGGTTTTGGCGCGCAGATTGGCCTCAAGGCGCGCCATCTCGCGTAGCGCGGCGGCGCTTGTTTCGAGTGTTTTGGATAAGTTACCACCGCTGTTGCGCGCAATAAGCAGCGTGACGATGGCGCCAGAAAAGGCGCGGCTGCCGATGCGTTCGGCCATGGCATTGAGTGCGTGATCGATGGGCACACCGAGTTGGTTTTCTTTGACCATCAGCGCAAGCTCGTCACTCAGCGGCGAATTCACTAGGGTTGAACTTGCTTCAAGGGCATCGCCCAGCGAGGGTGTGGCGCGTAGCGAGTTGGCGAGCACCAAAAGCCAGCCATCGATTTGTTGCTCAAGTTGTTCGACGCGTTTGCCGCACAGATGATCAAGGTAAAGCATGGGTGCGAAGATGAAGGGCACGACCGCAATCAGGATAACCAAGTTACCGGCCAGGGCGCACATGAAGACACAGAAGCCCAAAAAAGCCATGTGCAAGAGCGCCACGCGTTTGGGGGGCACATCGCTGAACAAAAAGCGCAGTTTTTTGTCGATTTTGGCGACATAGTTGTTCCAGGCGACGACGACCACGCCCTTGGGGCCGAGCGACGCGTAAAGCGCAATGGCCATGCCGGCGCCGACACCCAAGATCCCTAGCGCACTTATCGCTGTTAGCGAAACATTCATCGGTGCCTCTTATAAGTAGTCGCCATCTTTCACCAGTCCTTTATAAATGAACTCGTCCATGAAGCTTGGCAGATAGCCGGTGGCGCGGTACTCGCCTTGCACTTTGCCTTTGTCGTCGGTGCCGGTGCGATGGTAAATGAAAATGTCGCGCATCTGGATGCGACCGTCTTCGATGCCGGCCACTTCCGAGATGTGGCTGATTTTGCGCGAGCCATCGGACAAACGGTTTTGTTGAATGATCACGTCGACACTAGAGGCGATTTGTTCGCGAATGGCGCGGCTAGGTAAGTCGACGCCGCTCATCAGCACGAGCGTTTCAAGGCGAGCGATGGCTTCATCGGGGCTGTTGGCGTGAGTGGTGGTCATCGAGCCCTCGTGGCCTGTGTTCATTGCTTGCAGCATGTCGAGTGCTTCGCCGCCGCGGCATTCGCCCACGATGATGCGATCGGGGCGCATGCGCAGCGCGTTTTTAACGAGGTCACGAATCGAATATTCGCCGCGGCCTTCCATGTTGGGCGGACGCGTTTCAAGCGACACGACGTGTTGTTGTTGTAAGCGCAGCTCGGCCGCGTCTTCGATCGTGACCACGCGCTCGTCGCCGGGGATGGCGCCCGACAAGACATTGAGTAGTGTGGTTTTTCCCGAGCCCGTGCCGCCCGAGATGATGACGTTTTTGCGCGCGAGCACGATGCGATCGAGAAACTTGGCCATGCGGTCGGTCATGGTGCCAAAGTTGACCAAGTCATTCATGCCGAGTTTTTTCTTGGCGAACTTGCGAATGGTGATGCAGCTACCGCGGATGGCGAGCGGGCGAATCACCGCGTTGACGCGCGAGCCGTCTTTTAACCGAGCGTCGACGATGGGGGTTGATTCGTCGATGCGCCGGCCCAGCGGCGTGACGATGCGCTCGAGTACGGCGCGCACGGCTTCTTCGTCGGTGAAGCGAACGTCTGCCAGATCGATCTTGCCTTTGCGTTCGACAAAGATGGTGTAGGGATCGACGACCATGATTTCAGAGATGTCGTCGTCGGCGAGCAGACGCTCGAGCGGGCCAAGACCCAGCGCTTCATCGCACATCTCTTGGATGAGCTGCTCGGGCGTTGAGCCTTTGGGTAACTGATGCGTGTTGGCGCCGATGATGATTTTCAGCGCGTCGAGCACTTTGGGGCGCATCACCTCGATGTCCATCTTGTTTTTGTCGAGCTTGACCAAATCAAGATGATCGAGAAGCTGGCGATGCAGCGCACGTCTGAGGCGTGCGTATTCAAGATTGGCGAGCGCGGCTTCTTTTCCGGCAAAAGCAGAGGGTTCGATCGACGGAGTGGGTTTGGCAGGAGTTGAGGGTGTTCTGGAAGGCTCGGGCGTCGCGCGAACGGGGTCGCTCTTTTTTGTTGCTGTTTGTAGCGCGGGACTTGCGGTTTGCGAATGAAAGCTAATTAGGAAGGGCCCAACGCCAAGTTTTTCGCCTTTAACATAAGGCACAAGTACACCGGCAAAACGCCTGCCTTGCATGAAGGTGCCGTTGGCCGAGTTGTCGACGAGTTCGTAGCTGTTT
>JBGAKI010000014.1:57497-61693 GCA_044224525.1 Polyangiales bacterium
TAGCTGTTTGGCCCCTGGGGTTTAATCAGAAGATGCCGGCGCGACACTTCAGAGGCTTGCAGCACGATGTCGCAGCCAGGCTCGCGCCCAATGGTGCGCTCTTGATTGAGCTCGAGGCGGTGCGTTTGAATCTTGCCTTCGACAGACTCGATATAAACCTCTAAGACGATGACCCCCTCTGTCATAATCCTAACGACGCTTGCTCTGTTGATATGTGGGCGTAGCACCGGGCAGCATGGGTACGCCGCGCTTGGGGGGTTTGTGATCCATTACCTCAACATCATCGAGGCCGCCGCTGTAGTCTTCATACATCTTCATCGCTTCAGCCAAGCGATCACGCGATTGCTGCGACACCACGTCGACAACGGTCGGCACCACAAAGATCAGGTTTTCGACGTGTTCTTCGTTTTTGATGTTGGTGCCAAAGAGCAAACCGAAGATGGGGATTTGGCTTAGACCTGGAAGGCCAGATTTGGCGTAGGTTTCGGCGCGCGATGACAACCCGGCCAGAATCAACGATTGACCGAGCTCGATGTTGACCAAGGTTTGCAGGTTTGATTTTGAGCGACCGGGGATTTTTGAATCGCCGCTGGGCGCGGTTAGATCAGATACCTCTGCCTTGAGTGTGAGCTCGATGCGGCCGCTTTGGCGATCATAACGAGGTAGCACGCTAAGGTTGCTGCCGAACTCGATGCGGCGGATTTCAGCAGTGAGCGCACCTTGGATGGGCAAGTTCACCTCGCCGCCGCTTTCAAAGCTGGCGTCGTTGCCGTTGGCGGTGATCACCGATGCTTGTTTCATGACTTTGGCCCAGCCTGCGGACTGCGCCATGTCGAGGCGCGGCAACACACGCTCGCCGAGGGTCGCGGTTGCACTTTGCAGTGAGCCGCTCTTGAGGTTGATGCCCGCTGAGATATTGAGCGAGCCGCCGATGGTGCCTGGCCAACCCAGCCCGATTTGATGACCATAACTTTCGCTGAGCTGAACATAATAGAAATCAAGACGGATGTTGTCGGTCGGCTGCACCACTTCGCCGCGCCCGGCGCCAGAGGTGGCCACTGAAATGCGGTACTGCACTTGTTTGCCATCATTCATGATCAACAAAAGGGTGGTGCGACCAGGCTTAAGGGCGACGATCAAAAACTGCGAGCCATCACGAGGCAAGCGCACGTCTACAATTCCGGGAATGCCTTCAGAGTAACTTTTCACACCTGCGGCAGGAATGCTGCCTTGCTCGCCCACTGTAAGATTGAGCGAACGAACATCGCCCGCGGTGTTCGTCACGTCGGTATTCATGATGTCGTCTTGCTCGAGCGCGCTTGTTAGCGGCAGGAACAGCAAACACGCTGTTAATTAGGCAGACGAGTTGTTTCATAATTTGTTTGGTAGTTAAGGTTATCGAGATCATGCAATGGCCCTTAGGTTACTGAACACGTTCAATCTTGGGTTGGCTAGGCGCCACACGCTTTTGCAAACTTGCGCGCTTTTCACTGTCGTTGAGATCGGCCGCTGTGGTGGTTGGCGGTTTATCGATGACAGTGATGTCGTCGGGATTACGCAGTGTTAAGCTGATAAGGCCGTTTAGCTGCGCGAAGGCCAACACTTGTGCTTGCTCAAGCGTTGCACTGAGTGTCACCGTGCTGGCGTTTCCGAACGTGGTGTTCTTTCCACGTTTTCCGCCCATATCGCTTCCAATGGCAAGCACCAGCATATTTTGAAGTAGCGGAATGAGTGAACCACGGTCAATACCCTGAAAAAGCAGGTCCACGCGGTCGCCGGGCCGCAGTAACCCGGCAAAGTTGGATCCTAGGCTTGTTTTTACAGTAACTGCACGCATTCCTGATTGGACCAATGCCGATAGGCCACGACGTTCGTCGCTTGCTCCCGACAAATCAGTCCAAAGTAACGACTCATTGGCGTGAACTCCGGCAGTCACGCGCGCTCCAATAATTTGGTCGATTTCGCGCGCGCGCACGTGTCTTGCTTCAGTATAGGCTTGTGGAAGATCGCGAATGCCCAACATGTTGCGATTAATTACCCCTCCGATCGGCACATCTTCGGTTGCAATAACTACGGAAATCATTTCGCCGCCGGTGACCTTGGATTCAAAGCGTTTCATGTACACAAAGGTGAGGGCAGCGCCAGCGGCACCAATAATCAAGGACACAAGTAATGCTTTTCTTTGATCCATGTTTCTCCGTAGTTAATTTATCTCAGTGCGAGATTGGTGGCGTTGGCACTTGCGTTTGCGTCCATGTTGACAAAACTTACGATGCTCGTGTTGTTTTCGCCTCGGCCGATTCCCATGAGGAAAACGTGTGTGCCTTTCTGAACCATATAAGACACTACACACGGTCGCTTTGCGTTACATGTTTTGTGCTCGACCACGTTTACCTGCCATCCATTCTTTTTCAAGATTGGGCTATACATTTCAATAAGCTTTTCTATCTCGGATACGGTGCTCTCGTAAAGAGTAATGTGCTCGTTTCGACCTCCGACCAAAGTTGAAAGAATACGGCGCGCTTTAGGCGGACGCGGCATCCCCGTAATATCTGTGCCGCTCGCGTCCCCTTGTGCGGGAAACATGGCTGTGAGGTTCAGCGGTCCTGCAGACGACATCGTCACGAAACGTGTCCTATCTCCTACTTTTTCTAGGTACGCGTACTGCATGTTTCCGAAGGTCGACAAGTCGCCTGAGTCACTGAAATCATCGATATGCTGAACCCAATCGCTGAATGTTTTAGCGTCGCGTAACTTCGCGAAACACGCAATAGTCGCGTGATTTTTCTCTTTTTGGAAAATCGAGGGCTGAAGTTCTTTGTTTTCAAGGAGTTTTGAGTAGACGCCTAACGGATACTTCGCGCAGCCCTTTTTTAGCTCCGCCGTAAGTTCGCTGAGATCTTTCTCAGACAACCCTGTGGAATATGCGAAGCGAAACCCGTTAATAATCAGCTTAAGATTTTCATCAGAGCGTGTTTGAGTTAGATGCATTAATGGTCGTCCAAATTGGACGAGCGTGTCGCCGGCGTTAGCATGTATTTTTCGCGCGATGAAGCAAAACGCTGCTACGCATATAGCTAAAACGAGCGTCCCAACTCGCAAAAGCCTTGTGACAATACGTTCATTGTTGCTAGCTACTATTTCTCGTATCAGTTTATTGTGAGTCATTGTGTTTCACTCGTTAACACTTGTCTTACCAACACTCGGGAATAAAACTTTCAAGGCCTGGAAGGCTGCATATCGTACTTATTATTACCTCCCACACATCGCGATTCTTTTCATTGCAGAGTAAGAAATGTGAGTCGTCAACGCTTCCTTGACCACCTCCGAAAATGATAGAAGGACGAGAGAAGCTTCGTTTCTCTTGGACGGTGGCGAAATTGCCAAAAACGGTGTCAAATATCTTCGTAAACCAGGTTTTAAGAAAATCGACAATGCCACTTTTCTTTTCGGCGCCCTCGCTATCCAGCCCTTCGTTGTTTGTGTCAAGGGAATCGCCTTCGCCATATGAAAGGGTGTTGCACTTTTCGTCGGGAAGTTTGTCTTTGCTACACGCATTTATGGCATAAGACCATGCACAACCGCGCGAATGAACAAGATTTTCAACATGAGCGAGGTGTCGGCTAGCTACCAAATAGATAGATGCCCAAACAATGATAAAAAAGGGAATCATTATTACGGTTTCCGTGTAAGCTCCACCTTCCTGTCGGACTTTTATTTCTGATAGTATTTTCTTCATGTCTGCTCTTAGTGCGCTATTAGCTTGTCGATGGCGTCGATAAAACTTCCGCTTGAGTCAGCTTCTTGCGAACTGCTTTGCGAATCGTCTGCCGTCGATCCTGTGATTGCTCCGCAGATAGTACTTAGGATAGACGTGGACCCTTCGCTTGGAATTGCGTTGCATGATTTACCTCCAAGAGAAGTAAGTAGGTCTGGTTTTTGAGATGAGCTTTCCTCGTCTCGTGGAAGACGGAATCGGCGTAACCGCGCTTTCCATTTCATATTGTGTAACCATTTCTCTCGTGGTTCATCGCCGTCATAAAAGTACTCAGCTTGCGCAATACTGATGCGCCCAAACGAATCGCGAATCGTTCTGAGAAAATTCAGCTCAAACGGATCGCGCTTACCTTCGTTTTGTTTATAGAAGCGAGCAATCGACACACCTTCATTTGAAAAAGGGTTTTTAGTTGCAAAAC
>JBGAKI010000098.1:0-8127 GCA_044224525.1 Polyangiales bacterium
TGGCTAGAGAAAACCATGCGACCGTCCTATGACGCAAATGACAAGGTCGATTACGGAAATATTGATTCTTTCGTTGAACGCGACGGCGTCTATGAGCTTGAAGGAAGCTGGGGTTCGATCCGAGTGCGTTCAGCGCCGCCGACATTTCGACTTACGAAAGAGACTTGAGAAATAACGCGAAGTACAAATACGCAGCACAGCTGCACGATGCGATCGCCACAACCTTCAGCAACTTGCCTTTTCTGCTCGTTGGCAGTTTGCCGTAACGCAACAAGAGCCAAAAACCGTAAACGAACGCAAACGGAATCATAAAAACGCCAGCCGCCGCCGCCCTGCGCATCCATGGATCCCCTGGTAGCTCACCTGCGCTATCGACGGATTCGCCGTGTTCAACATCGCTGTTGTTCTTCTCTGGTTGTCGATAGGTTGCGATAAACTCGCTCGCAGCTCGGTGATCGACCCGTCGAACAACCACCTTAATGCCGCCTGCTGCATTGGACGCATGAGGCATCACACCCGCAAAGCTGTCGCCCGTCGTCCAGGCCTCGACGCCGCGCGCACCCAAGTGGCTTACCAAAAGTTTGGCTTCGTGCGCATAGGTAAAGCTGGCAACGACGACGGGATCGTCGTTAGAGGAAGCATCATCGGTTGTCATGGCGTTTTAGAAACCTTGCAACATTGTGCTGACATGGTCAATTGCATACCGACCGAGTTCGTGGGAAGTTAGCAGCTATGGCCTATGAGGTTTTAGCGCGAAAATACCGCCCCCAACGTTTTAGCGATTTGGTGGGGCAAGAGCATATCGCCCGCACGCTGGCGCAGGCCATCGAGCGCGATCGTGTGGCGCATGCGTTTTTGTTCACCGGTGTGCGCGGTGTGGGCAAAACCTCGAGCGCGCGCATTATGGCCAAGGCGCTCAACTGTCTGGTCAAAATGTCGCCCGAGCCCTGCAACGAATGCGAAGCATGTGTGCAGATCACCGCAGGTCATGACAATGACGTGTTTGAGATCGACGGCGCCTCCAACAACAGCGTTGACGACGTGCGCAAGCTGCAAGAGCTGCTTCCTTATAGCCCCCAGCGTGACCGCTTTCGCATCGTGATCATCGACGAGGTGCACATGCTTTCAACGGGTGCATTTAACGCGCTTTTAAAAACACTCGAAGAGCCACCGCCGCACGTGAAGTTCATTTTTGCCACAACCGAACTACAAAAAGTGCCGATCACCGTGCGCTCGCGCTGTCAGCGCTTTGATTTTCGCCTGATCACCGAACCGCAGCTGATGGCGCGCCTCAAGCAGATCCTCGATCTTGAAAAAATCGCAAGCGACGAAAGTGCACTGCGCGTAATTGCGCGCGAAGCCGCAGGCTCGATGCGCGACGCGCTCACGCTGCTTGATCAAGTGATCGCTTACCATCCCGAAGGTGTGTTTCACGACAAAGTCCTCGAAGTGCTGGGCATTGCCGGCGAACCCTCGGTGTTGCGGGCCGCATTCGCTGTGCTCGAGGGTAACGCCCCTGAGGTATTCGCCACGGTCGAAGAGATCAGCAGCAAAGGCAGCGATCTATTGCATTTTGCCAAACAACTGCAGACGCTGTTGCGCGATCTGACCTACGCGCGTGTCACGGGCGACATCAACGTGGCGCTTGAACTGAGCGTCGAGGCGATGCAATCCGCGCTCGAACGCATTAAAGACGTCGACACCTTGAGCATCGAGCGCGCCTTTTTTTCGCTGGGCACAGTGATCGACGAGCTCGCGCGCTCGCTTTCGCCACGCATTTCGCTCGAGATGGGCTTGGTGTATCTGGCTACGCGTCCACCGCTTAAGGATTTATCCAAAGTGCTTAGCGAACTGCAATCACTTAAGGGCGGCGGCGGTGGCTCACGGCCCACAGCCCCACAGGTGCCGCCCGCGCCACGTTCTCCCAGCGCACCGATCGTTCAAAGCACCTCCGCGCGCACAGCAGCTGAAAAAGTGCCTGCACCTCTCAAAGCGGTGAGTGCACCACCAGTTGCACTTGCGCGCGCCGAAAAAACGGTCGCCAGTAACCCATCGCCCGTCGCATCGGCACCTGACCTTGCCCCAGTCGAATCGCTCGAGCATGCAAGCGAGTGGGAACGCATCGTGGCGGCGGTGCGCGAGCGCCGCCCCGCGTTGGCCGCGGTGCTCGAATACGGCTCGGCCACCTGGCCCAATGAGCCCACCCTGGACGAACTTGTGATCAGTTTTCCCGAAGGGTCATTTTATGCACGCCAAGCCGACGTACCCGACGTACGTTCCGAAATCGCTGAAGTCGCGGCGCGCATCGCCGGTCGCGAAGTCAAAGTGCGCGTTGGCGCCGCCAAAGAGCCCGTATTGAAAGAAACCCTGGCGCAAAAGAAAATCAGTGAACGCGAAGGCTTGCGCGACTTACACACCAAAGCCGCACTCAGTCACCCCGCCGTGCGCGACTTGCTCGACGTCTTTCCCGAAGCGGCAAGCTCGGTCGAAGTCTCCGTCAACCTCGACGATTGAGCCAGTAAGCGTTAGACGAATCGAATCAACTATGATTCGATTGTGAAGGGCCGCTAACAATGCGCCATCTAAATGATATTCCAGGGCTTTAACTTACCCGCAAATCGGGCCCCGCGCGCGACTTGTGTTAGAATAATTGAGCAATGATTTCAGACAGAGCGCCCGGTGAAAACACCGACCCCTATGTCGGCAGGGTGATCGACGGCCAGTTTCGCATCATCAAGCTGATGGGTCGTGGCGGCATGAGCGCCGTCTACGAGGCCGAGCAGCCCTCGATGAACCGCAAAGTGGCCGTTAAGATTTTGCAGCCGCGCTACAAAAACCGCTCTGATCTTGTGTCGCGCTTCTTTCGCGAAGCACGCGCGATGAGCCAGCTGACGCATCCCAACACCGCACGCGTGTTTGTCTGCGGCGAGCTCGAAGACGGCATGTGTTATTTCGTGATGGAATACCTCGAAGGCAAAAACCTCTCGCAGGCGCTCGGCGCCGAAGGTCCCTTCGAAGTCACGCGCGCGATTCGAATTATCACCCAAGTTTGTGGCGCGTTATCCGAAGCGCACAATCTTGGCATCGTCCATCGTGACATCAAACCCGAAAATATTTTTCTGACGGTGCAAGGTGGCATCACCGATTTTCCTAAAGTGCTCGATTTTGGCTTAGCTAAAGTCACCGAGCAGCAGATGCGTCCAGGTTCGATGATGCTCACCCAAGACGGCATGGTCTTTGGCACCCCCGAGTTCATGAGCCCTGAGCAAGCGCGTGGCGAAAAACTTGATGCGCGCTCGGATCTGTATTCGCTGACGATCGTGCTTTACGAGTTGCTCACCGGTAAGTTACCTTTTGACGGGCAAACCCCGATCGAGTTCATTCAGGCCCACCTTGAGCAAGCGCCGCTACCGATGCGTGCGCGCATCACCGATCGTAGCTTTCCCAAAGGCCTCAATACAACGCTGATGAAGGGGTTGGCCAAAAAGCGCGACGATCGTTATCCTGACGCACAGACCTTTGCCCAGGTGCTTTCAAGCTTCTTAAACCCAGTCCCCACTGTGAGCAAGAGTGATCTTAGGCCCATTTCCAACGAGCCAGGCACCGCTCGCTTGTCACATATCCCACGTTATGGCTGGTGGGCGATCTTCATTGCCAGTGCCCTGGTTCTGGGCGTTACCATTGCACTTGTAACACTGCTCTTTCTGCGCTAGCTTCGAGTCCAAATGAGTAGTGTAGCCCTTACGCTGCCAGCCCAGGCGAGCATCAAAGATTTTATCGCGCTAACCAAGCCGCGCGTGACGGGCCTAGTGCTGTTTACGGCGCTCGGTGGGCTTTGGCTCGCACCCGGAACGCTGCCTGCCTGGAAAGCGATCATCACCGTGCTCGCCACCGCCCTCGGTGTCGGCTCAGCCAACGCGCTGAACTGCTATCTTGAACGCGATGTCGATGCGCTGATGCAGCGCACGCGCACGCGCCCCTTGCCAGCGGGCCGACTTGATGCCCAAGCCGCGCTCATTTTTGGTTTGATCCTCGGCTTGCTCTCGGTCGGATTAGCCTTTTCGGTCAACAAGCTTGTTGGCATATTTGGCGCGGCGTCCATTCTGATTTATGTGCTGGCCTACACGCCGCTGAAACGCCTCAGCCCACAAGCGCTCTTGATTGGTGCAGTACCAGGCGCATTGCCGCCTTTTATTGGTTGGGTGGCAGTCACCAACTCAATGGACGCACCTGCTTGGGTGCTTTTTGCTATTTTATTTATTTGGCAGCTGCCGCATTTCATGGCCATTTCCATGTTTCGCCAAGAAGACTACAGCAACGCTGGGTTTCGCGTGCTTCCGTTGGTCGCAGGTGAGCGCTTTGCTACATGGTTTGCGGTGATCACAACGCTCCTACTGGTGCCCACGGCCTGGTTGCTGACGCCGCTTGGGGTGGCAGGCAGCGCCTATGGCTGGGTTGCAGTGCTCGGCGGCATTGCTTTTTATATTGTGGCGAGTTTGGGGCTGGTTGCCGACGAAGGTGCACAGCGTAAGCGTTGGGCACGCAAGTTGTTTTTGACGTCGCTCTTATATCTGACAGCGCTTTTCATCGCGCTTGGTGTAAACGCGATCTAAACAAACATTGGTTATGAACGACGTATCCACAAACCCGCTGATCCGGGTTGAAAAGCTTAGCTACGCCTACGGCGCACGCCGTGTGCTCAATGATTTAAATTTTTCTGTGCAACCGGCTGAAATCGTGGGGTTGCTTGGTGCCAATGGCAGCGGCAAATCGACCACGCTGCATCTGCTTTCAGGCTTGCAGCGCGCACAAAGTGGCACGCTCAGTATTCGCGGCGCGCACTCAGCGCTGGGCTCGCGCGCGTTTCGGTCGCTGAGCACGATCGTTTTTCAACGACCAAGCGTCGACCCGCGCTTGTCGACGTATGAAAACATGCAGCTGGCCGCACGCCTTTATGGTCTGGATGCGCGCACGGCACACACCTATATCGATGCGCTCTTAGCGTTGATGCAGCTGACCGATCGCGCCCACGATTTGGTCAAAGATTTTTCTGGCGGCATGAAGCGCAAACTCGATCTTGCCCGCGCACTGCTTGCCCGCCCCCAGCTTCTACTGCTCGATGAGCCTACCTCGGGCCTCGACCAACACTCGTTTGAAACCTTGTGGCACCATTTGGCGCGTTTGCGTAGCGAGAACAAACTGTCAGTGCTCTTGACCACACATCGACCCGAAGAAGCGCAAATGTGCGATCGTTTGATCATTTTGCACGAAGGCACAGCTCTACGCGAAGGCACACCCAAAGCGCTCGTTGAAGAGCTCGCAGGCGACGTCATCACGCTTAGTGGTGCTGATTTAACAATGCTCAGCGAGGGGCTAAAAACCAAGTTCGCGCTCAACACCAAAGTCATTCAAAACGAGCTTTGGCTTGAGGTCAAAGAAGCGCACACATGGGTGCCAAAAATCGTCGAAGCTTTTCCAAATGGTCAAATCACTTCGATTGCCATGCGCAAGCCCACGCTCGCCGATGTGTTTGCTAAACTCACGGGCGCAGGTCTAACCCAACAAAGCGAGCAATCATCATGAGCTACGCCTTGGCCGACAGTGCCGCTTTAACCGTGCTTTGGCGCCGCGATTTACTGCGTTTCTTTCGTGAAAAGACGCGAATTGCGGGCGCGCTAATCCAACCTTTGATGTTTTGGTGGGTGATTGGCACGGGGATGACGCGTAGTTTTCAGGTGCCCGGTCAACCCAAACTCAGTTACCTTGAATACTTCTTTCCCGGAATCGTGTTGATGGTGATCTTGTTCACCTCGATCTTTGCCACCATGTCCGTGATCGAAGATCGCCACAGTGGTTTCTTACAAGGTGTACTGGTCACACCCGCCACCAGTTTTGCGGTGGTGCTTGGTAAGTCGCTGGGTGGAAGCAGCGTCGCGCTTTTACAAGGTCTTGCTTTTGCGCTGCTCGCGCCCATGGCCGGTTACCCCTACATGTTGATCGACTGGGTGGCATTGGGCGCCACCATGCTTATGACCGCCCTTGCGCTTAATGCACTGGGGTTTGCGGTCGCGTGGTGGCTTGACTCAGTACAAGGCTATCACGTGATCATGAGCCTCGTGCTTATTCCAGCGTGGGTTGTATCGGGTGCTGTATTTCCCGCAACACAAAGCGGTTGGTTGAGTGTCGTGGTCGCCGCCAACCCACTTAGCTACGCGCTCAGCGCCATGCAGCGCTCATTGGGCGCGCATCGTGTGCTTGTTGCCACGGGTCATTGTTGCGGGCCATCGCCACTATGGTTTGTCGCGGCGTTCTGTGTGGCAGCGCTCATTATCGGTAGCGTGGTCTGCGCGAGAAAGCGATAAAGGTATGATGACATATCTAAGTCGACATCATCTTGCGCGCTTGGTCATTTTACTCTTCGTCTTACAAGCGCCAGCGATCGGTTGCCACCATA
Source organism: Polyangiales bacterium (assembly GCA_044224525.1). Classification (GTDB taxonomy): domain Bacteria; phylum Myxococcota_A; class Polyangia; order Polyangiales; family CBDCBC01; genus JBGAKI01. Next base: position 6,455 of record JBGAKI010000098.1, read on the forward strand.
AGACACTGCCAGCCTATGGTAAGGTGCCCGACTTCCAACTGATTTCACAAGACGGTAAACCGATCACGCGTGCCATGCTGCGCCACCAGGTCTGGGTCGCTGGTTTCATCTTCACGCGATGCCCATCGATTTGCCCTTTGCTGACGGCACGCACTGCCGAGCTGCAAACGAAACTCAAAACCAAAAATCTCGATATTCAACTTATTTCATTCAGCGTCGATCCAGACTACGACACCCCCGCGCGCTTGCTCGCCTATGGTAAAGAACACCACGCTGATTTTGACCGCTGGACCTTTGTGACCGGCAATTCAGAGGCACTCCAAAGCCTTATCGTCAAAGGGTTCAAGCAAGCGTTGGGCGCCAAACAGCTGCGAGCCGATGGTAAAGAAGACATCCTACACAGCACACGCTGGGTGCTGGTCGACGCACAAGGTCAAATCCGCGGGTTCTATCGCAGCGATCCCGCCAGCATGGCCACGCTTATCACAGATGCATCGGCCCTTAAGTCAGAGTAAGAAAAATAGCAGCTGAGCGGGCTGGCCAGGCTCAAACAGTAGCGAACGATTCGCGGCGCCAAAGGCGCAGCGCTTCGGCGCCGCTTAGCGGCGCGACGACGAGTGAGCGAGGTTGCCTCTGATCAGTCTACTCAACACCTATTTTTCCCTGATCCGAACAAGCGACCGAAAAGGTTGTGTTTTCGTTTTGCGTTCTGCTAGCCTTGATCCACCTTACTTAAGGCTTAACGAAAAAGGGGGCCATTTATGCTTTTGCGATCACGCTCATTGACTCTGACACTCATCACGACGGCATGCGCGCTCGCCGCGTGCACGGGTCAACACCAAGATACCGACTCACCGCTTTTGCGGTCGGTATCATGTGACGACAATCGCGTCGCGTGTAACCCCGTCTGCACCCTCGACAAACCACTTGATTCGTGCCCTAAAGATGCATGGCCCACCTGGTACAAGTTCAACGAACAAGAACTCTTTCAACTCATCAACCTCAGCCGCACCGTCGAACTAACCTGCACCACCAATGGCAAGGTCACCGGATTTGCGGCATCTCGCACCACGCTCACACGCGATCCAAATCTTGATCAGGCTGCGCGGTTTCATTCGCTGATGATGGCGCAATATCATCATTTCGATCACGATTGGTCAACCGCTGACCAAGTTCCCGTGGGTTCTGCGGCATGGAACAGCTTCAGTCAGCGCATCGAGGTGTCGGGTTACGGTAAAGCCACCGCCGCAGAAAACTTGGCCTTCGGTGACACAAGCGCACAGTCAACATTCGATTCATGGATGAGCAGTGACGCTGGCGATTGCGAAAATCTGATGAACGCCGATTTCAAGAACATCGGCGTGGGATTCGCACACACCACCGACACCAAAAGTTCGGATGCCTATTTTTGGACAGTCGTTATCGCAGCGCCGCCAGTAAAATAGCGATCATTATCCGAACTAGAGCAAAGAAAAGTTGAGCGGAGGTGGTCTGGGGGAGGTCAAACAGTAGCGAACGATTCGCGAAGCCGAAGGCGTAGCGCTTAGTGAGCGCGTTTGACCTCCCCCTGACCACCTCCGCTCAACTTTTCTTTGCTCTAGTTCGGATAATGATCGCTATTTTACTGGCGGCGCTGCGATAACGACTGTCAAAAAATAGGCATCCGAACTTTT
>JBGAKI010000015.1:0-60191 GCA_044224525.1 Polyangiales bacterium
TGTGTCAGCAAATGACGCAACCGAGGTGGGATGCCACCCTTTACGACGACATAGTATACGTCAACACGCAGCATCACGACCTTTGCGCTGCCACACGGAGCGCATCCATAAAACCCGTTTCACGCGCGCGCGCACGCACGGCACCCTCAAGCCATACCCGATCAGCGCCCACCACGCGCACCGAACGCCGCGCCCGAGTCAACGCAGTGTAGAGCAAATCACGCGTCATAAGCGGTGTGTCGCTCTCAGGCAAAATCAGCCCCACATGATCATACTCCGACCCCTGCGACTTATGCACGGTCATTGCAAACGCCGGCTCAATCTTGCGTGCGATGCGAGAAAAAGGCACCCAAAAACCTTGCTCGCCACGCATAAAAACCGCTCCTGGCGTCTCGCCGCCCGTAAGAATTCCCACGTCACCATTATAAACGTCCAAAGCATAATCGTTCTCGGTCACTAAGATCGGCATACCCAGCAAGTAACCCGTCGTGCGATCAATTTGTTCCTGCGCCACGCGGGTTCGTGCGTGCCGTACAAACCAGCGGTTGATGCGCTCGGTGCCCGTCACCCGCTGGCGTGTTACGCACAGCAACTGCGCGCGTGCAAGAAGCGCAAAATGCTCTCGGTGTGCTTCGTTGAGAACCACCACCGTGGGCCCTGCAAGCAACCCATCCGACATGTTTGCCAACGCACGACCAAGCAACGGATCAATAAATGCATCAAACCAATCTCGCAAGAAGAGCGCCAGCGAAGCCTCGCTTAACTCGCCCGCCCAATGAAGTCCCGCGTCACCTGAAGGGTCATTCACGCGCGGACGCGATGCAAAGGGCGCAAGCGAAAGTCGCGATGCATCTGCACCTTCGATAGCACCATCAGCCCGACCGATCGCCAACGTATCCACTAAACGCGCTAAACTCTGCGCATCGTGCGATGCACTCATTCTAAAATTCTTAGTAAGCACTTGTTTTGCAGCAAAATCGCTGCGGCACAAGTCAGCAAACACATCACCCGGACTGAGTGCCGACAACTGCCCTGCGTCACCCATCAACACCACATGTGCGTCTGGCGCACGCGCCAAAAACAACGCAAGCATCAGCTCCGTGTCGATCATGCTGGCCTCATCCACAACAATCCATCGATAAGGCAAGCGATTGTTCGCATGAAAACCAAAAGTCCCGCGCGATGGTGAATAAGCAAGCAAACGATGCAACGTTTGTACATCGAAGGCACGCGCATTGGCATCACCAACATCATTAAGCGCACGCGTAAGCACCTCGCGAATACGGTACGCCGCTTTTCCGGTCGGTGCACAAAGCGCTATCTTATTCGCACTAACACCCGCACCTTTTGTGAGCGCAGTCACCAGCGCAAGCGTAATCGAAGTCTTGCCTGTGCCTGGTCCACCGGTCACAAGCGTAAGCGGATGGGTCAACGCCAGGTTCAGCGCACACTGTTGCTCATCACTAAGTACAAATCCGCATTTTTGCATCAACGCTTTTAAATCGTCCGCCGCAATCGACGCGCTCGTAGACACACAGGTATCAACGACCAGTTTAGCGAGCAACCTCTCGGCAGCATCATAACGTTCAATTGAAAGGTAATCGCCATCGAGGATCAGCGGCTTACGCGCACCCGGCACCCCCATGAGCGTAGCGTAGGCGTGTGTTTCTAGGATCGCCGCGTCAAACGTCGCAAGCGTCGCAATATGCTTCAACGCTTCGTCAATCACTACCTCATCAACTGAAAGCACGCGCAACATCGTGCCGACGTCTTTAGAACCTAACGACAATCGGGTCGATCCACGTCCAAGCGCAACACGTAACTGCAAAAGCAACGCCTCAAGCGCGAGGCGATCGACCTCACCAAGATCACCTGCCAGCATCAAAAGTTGCGCCGCAGCAAAATAGTCAAGACTACTAAGGTCAACCGCTTCAAGCGCACGAACTTTTTTTGCCTCAAGCGCTGGCTGAGCATGACCCAAAAGTGCGCGAGCACTTCCACTGGGAACCCAAACGTCGCGCTCAACCAAGTTCGCAAGTATTGACAACAGCGCTCCTATCCAGTTTCTTTGGCAACGGCCTGCGCTTTGCGCTGCGCCTCTTCGGCATCACCCAAATACTGTTTTTTTAGCGGATGCAAGTTCGCATCCAACTCATAAAGCAATGGCATCCCCGTGGGAATATTGAGCTCGACAATGTCATCATCAGACACGCCATCCAAATGCTTTATAAGCGCTCGCAAGCTATTGCCGTGTGCCGCCACCAACACCACTTCATTCTTTTTCAGCTGTGGCACAATCTGCGATTGCCAATAAGGCACCACGCGCGACACCGTATCTGCAAGCGATTCGGTCAAAGGCATGTGATCAAGACCCCGATATCGCGGGTCGTGACCCGGTGCGCGATCATCACTCGCGTCAAGGGCAGGCGGTCGAATCGCATAACTGCGCCGCCAAATCTGCACCTGATCAGCACCATGCTTATCCACCGTTTCTTTCTTGTTGAGGCCTTGCAGCGCGCCATAGTGTCGTTCGTTAAGACGCCAATCTTTATTAACCGGTAAATAACACTGATCAAGCTCCTCTAACACGAACCACAACGTGCGAATAGCACGCTTAAGCCATGACGTGTGTGCATGATCAAACCGAAGGCCGGCATCGCGCAATACCTGCCCGGCACGTTTGGCCTCCTCAACACCCTGCGTCGACAAATCAACGTCGGTCCAACCCGTAAAACGGTTTTCATGGTTCCAGGTGCTTTGTCCATGCCTTAATAATACCAACTTGCTCACACGCGACTCCTTCTTGGCTCACTTAAACTTAGCCCGCTTAAACTAGTATGTTTACAAACGAATGCCAATTGATGAATAGTTTGCTAGGATCCTGCGTCAAACCCCACATCGAGGTGAACCATGAAAAAACACCAACTCACCCTATTCGCTGCAGCCATCACCGCTGCATGCCAAATTTTCGCGTTGAACCAGGCCCACGCCGACGAAGCCGATGCTAAATACCGCGCCGCGCTTGCCTTCAAAAAAGAAGGCAAACTTGACGATGCGCTCAAGCTTGTCAAAGAGGCAATTGCACTGCGCAAAGACTACGCCACCGCGTACTTCACCATGGGTTCCATCCTGCGCCAGCAGGGCAAGTTTCAAGAGGCGCTTAATGCGTTTCGTCAGACCACAACTTACCAAGCGGATTATGGCCCGGCCTTCGCCATGCAAGGCGCCATGCTGCTTAGGCTCGATAAACCCGCCGATGCGATCAAACCCTTAGAGCAAGCCATCGCCTGGGAACAAGCCCATCCCAAAGATCGCGATCCAACGGTCATGAGCAACCTCGCCCTTGCGCTCAAGAAATCAGGGCGCAACGAAGAAGCCATTCGCATTTACAAAGATGCACTCGTCAAAAGCCCAGAAGACGCAATGCTGCACAACAATCTAGGTGTCGCTTATCGCAACAGCAAACAGTACGATCTAGCTGAAAAACATTTGACCAAAGCAGCCGACAAAGACCCCAATAACTTCGAGTTTCAGCTCAATCTGGCCTCCACGCTGCGTGCACAAAAGAAATTCGACAAAGCCGTTGTTTACTACAAGCGCGCATTTGCCATCAACCCCAACCCTCCCGAACCGGGCGCTATTTTCGACATGGGCTTTTGTTATGAAGAGATCAAACAGCCTGACGAGGCACGCGCCGCATACGAGCGTTATATCGAAGCACTGGGCAATAAAGATCCCAAAGGCGCCGATCTAGCGCAGCAACGCCTCAACTTCTTAAACAAGAACGCAAACGCCACACGTCGCGTCAAAGCACACAAGAAATAATTTGTTAGCGAAGCTCTGCCAAACCTCGCTCAACTCAATTTTTCTTCACCTCAGAACGTCAATTTGAGGCCACTCTCTTGTGCAACAATCTGCGCAAGGGTCGCGAACAACTCCGCGTTGTGCCCCTTGTCGTCCAGCCAACGTTGTGTTGTTTCGTCGAACGAGAAATGCCAAGCGCTCTTGCCGCCTGCAAGCCAAATCTGATGTACAGGGCGCTGGGTATTGACCACACAACGTTTGCCGTTTGCAAACGTAATGGTCAGTACATCACCTGCACTGTCAATATCCGCTTGTTCGGCGTCGACATCTTCGAATGCGTCGCTGATCACTCGAAACGCTTGATCGACCCGCGCGCGGTAGGCCGTCTCATCCATACTAAACCATGCTCGGTTGCGCCGGCGCGCCCGAAGCCATTGATTCCACACCTTCAAGCGGATGCTCAAAATGCACCGCCATTCGGTAGGGCCATAGCCCGTTGGGGTCCTCTTCGTTGCGATCGACCCGCACAATGCGACCTTTCACATTCTTTTCGGTCAGGTCGGCCATGGACACTTTATAGGCCACACAGATTTCGTCGCCTGCGCTAAGAGGTCGACCCGAGGCCAAAAGTACCCCCTGTTCGCTCAAATTGTGGGTCACACCGAGCTGCGCGCTATCATTTTCGGCGCCCGGCCCTACGATACGCACCGGAAACCAAACCAGAAAACGTTGGGCTTTTCGCTGATCCATGGGCCAAGGATAGCCAAGATGACCCGCTTTGCCAAGCCAACCCCCCAATTTTTAGCTGCAGCTAGGACTATTCAAAAAGGCAATTCTGTGTTCTGATAGGCGCCGACCTTCCCACGCTGAAGCATAATTGACAAAACATGCACTGTCGGGGGACGATAACTCACCGAATACAATGACTAAAGCAACTAAACAATCGACTAAACTACAAGCCGTCATCGCCGACGACGACGGCGACATTCTTGCGATGGTATCGCAACATTTTCGCTCACAAGGCATCAAGGTTATCGAAGCAACCGATGGTGAACAAGCGTTTGCGGCGGTGGAAAAACACCACCCCGACTTTGTCGTGCTCGACGTGATGATGCCCGGCCTAAGTGGTTGGGAAGTTTGTAAACGCATTCGCGAAAACGCCAGCATCAAGGGCACGCCTGTACTGATGCTCACAGCCATCGGCGAGCGCCTCAACGAAATGACCTCGCCGCTTTATGGCGCCGACGATTATCTCGATAAACCCTTCGAGTTTTCTGACCTCGACAAAAAGGTCAAAGCGATGCTCGCTGCTAAGAAGAAAACGAAATAGCGCAACGCTATTAGTTAATTGCTCTCGTCTTCATCGCGTGCGCTGCTGCCCTTTGAATCCAAGCGTTCAGACGCTTGTCGATACAGACCTGTTCCGGGCGGCACCATTGACACAACGTCTTTATATAGGGTCATCGCGCGCGTGGGCTCGGTTTTTTCTATACGCTTGGCATCTTTGAGCAACTGCTCAGCTTTTTGTTCACAGTTTTGCATTAGCTGCTGCACCTCAGCGTTAACTGGATCTAGACGCCAACCCTGTAGCACCGACTGACAGGCAAAACTGTATTGCGCGCGTTGCCAAGCTTTTTTTGCCTGATCAACGTACTCATTCAACAATGGCGTTCGCAGTTCACGTGCGTAAAACCCACCACTCACCTGCATATCGAGCAAATAGGCACTTTGAAGCTGCTTGACGATCGATGCCGTATTTTTTTCGTTGCGAATTTTACCATAATAGACGCTAAACCGATCAATCTGCCCAGACAACCGTGCAAGTTCTTGCGCCTCAGGCTCGCCACCGTGCGACGCGACATAGGTGCGTGCAACACCCGAAGCTTTGGTAAAATCGCCCGCTTGGTATAGGGCAAGAATACGATTCTTAACCGAACTCGCCGGCGTGTTCGCCGTAGATGCAACGCCTTGTTTGCCATACGTGGCTGATCGATGAGGATCAGCTTTTACGGGACTTGCATCTTCTTGAATCAGTTCGTGATTCGGGTCGAGCATCAATGCCATGTTCATGCGACGCTGTGCTTCGCGCAAATCGCCACGCCGCTTTGCTGCTTCTGACGCTGCCACATGCTCAGCCACTTCTTTAGCGCGCGCAGAAAACCGCACTGACTCCGCTTCGGGTGCCAGAGGGCTTGTCGCAGGAATCGACGCTGTTTGACTCAGCGCACCACGAATGTCACCAAGGTTAAGCGCTTCTCGTGCGTTACGCAAAAGGGTCTCGTGTTCACGCGCATCTCCAATCAGCCGCAGGTACTGCATCGCACTTTGATCTCCGGGGCGATGCGCGAGCACACGTGAAAACAATTGCTCAGCCATATCCCATTGCTTGTGCTGATAGGCGTCGCGCCCTTGCTTTACAAACTGGGCAAGCGTCACCGCATCGTAACTGTCGGCGCGTTTACCAGAGTTTTTAAGCACGAGCACCGTCACCGTAGCGCCCAAAAGAAGCGCCAACATCACACCCACCAGAATCAACGCGATCAGCCACGTTTTGGGAATCAACACATTCTGTCCCATCGCACTGCCGCGCATCATCGCAATCGTCGGTCGAAGATGTTGCTGCCATACCAGCTCTGTCGACGTCACACTGGTATTGGCCATGTGATCGGTCGGCGTTGCTGTCGACGAAAACAAGGTTTGTTCTTGGTGCGGCTCAAGACCCACTGCCACGGGCACTTCGTTGGCGGGATTCTGTTCTTTAATAATCTTCGATAAGCTGCGACGCCGCCGTGCCGGATGATTCTCAGGCAAATCAAGTGAGAGCACCGTAGCACCTAGCTCGACGCGATCACCATGCGCCAGTTGCGTGCGATGCACTTTCAATCCGTTGACCATCGTGCCGTTGCCGCTGCCCAAGTCAACGAGGATAACCTCATCCTCCTCAACAATAATCTTGGTGTGTTTTCGCGACACAGCCGGATCAGCCAAAATAACGTCATTGTCAAGACTACGGCCGATCGAGTTTTCGCCCTTGATAAGCGTAAACCGCCGACCCTTATCTTTGCCCTCAACGGCCACCAACGCTACCGGTTCGACGACATCACGAATCAGATGTGTGTGCTGTTCTGGCAGCTCATCTTCCATTTCGATCTGCGTATCATCGCCATCGATGTCGCCTTCAAAGTCCGCGAAGGGATCGCCAGTACTCTGTGGCCCGGACTGCGTCGACACCGCCCAGTTATCGCTCGCCTCATCGGCTTCTAAGTCATCAACGTTGATCTCAGATGTGCCTTCGGGTACCGCTGTCTGTTGTGTTGCACCATGCGCCACATCATTCGCTAACGCCTCATGGCGCACTGTCTGCCCGCGTTCGACATGAGGGGGTGGCATGCTGCTGACAGGGTTCTGGCGGCCCGGCCCGGAGTCGGAATCTGAGTCTATCGTCAAGGGTGCACCTTAATCGCTTAATAGTATACGATCAGCGCTCGGTTTGAGATGCAAAGTTGTTATGATGAACAACACAGCATCGTATTGTATCGATCGTAAGACGTTTTATGATACCATTTGGCTGCCAAACACAATAGTCGGCCAAAGCGCTGATGTAAACTTTCGAATTGGTTAGTAATTTTGCGATAATTCAAAACGAGCATGGCGGTACAAAGCGACTACGGGCCCTACCAGATCCTCAAACGCATCGCGGTAGGAGGCATGGCCGAAATTTCCCTTGCTCGACAACAAGGCATCGAGGGTCTCGAACGCCAGGTGATCATCAAACGCGTGCTCCCCAAGTATTTGGGCGACGAAGAGTTCACCACCATGTTTCTCGATGAAGCGCGCTTGATGGCTGCGCTGTCGCATCCCCACATCGCCCAAGTCTTCGATGTGGGTAAATCAAGCGACTCGTACTATCTGGTGATGGAGTATGTGCGCGGACCCACGCTGGGCGACATGCTCGGCGCAGCAAGCCACAACAAGATGCGCGGTCTGCCGCTCAAGGAATCGCTGGGCATTATTCTCGCGCTCGCCGAAGCGCTCGACTATATCCACAATCGCCACGACGAGCTCGGACGCAGGCTCAACATCGTGCATCGCGACTTGAACCCATCGAATCTGATCGTTAGCTACGACGGCATCGTCAAACTGATCGACTTTGGTATCGCCAAAACCGCAAGCCGTGTTTACGAAACACGCACGGGTGTGGTGAAAGGAACTTACGGATACATCTCGCCCGAACAGTTCACCCATGCAGCCCCAATCGATCACCGCGCCGATATTTTCGCCCTGGGCGTCATTCTCTACGAGACATGCCTAGGCTGCCACCCCTTCGATGTCGACGACGAACGCCAATTGCTCGAACGCATCGTCTCGGCCAACTATCGCAAGCCGCGCGATGTCGTATCCAAGTTTCCTTCACAACTTGAAAAGATTATCGTCAAGTGCCTTGCGCCTCACCCCGAGGGTCGACCTGAAAACGTGCGCGCGCTTATTATGTCGATCGTTGATTTCATGGTGCAAGCCAGGCTTATCCCAACGATGGGTGATCTAGCGCTCTTGGTAAGCGAGCTTGTCCCCGATACCGAGGGTCCCATCCCACTGCAGCCCAAATCATTTTCAAGCGTGTTACGCGCGCCACGACGCGAAGCAACGCTCACTTCAATGTCGCTCTCAGGTAAACCCAAAGTTTCCGGTACAACGACCGAACTCGATGAACGCGACATCGACGCTTACACACCCATGACGCGACCAGGAGGCCACCCCCGTACAATCGAGATCAACCCCTCACTTGATCAAGATGTGGTGACCTATCCGGCAAGCAGTGTCGAGAGTTTAACCTCTCCCGAAAAACAAAAACAAGTGCGCCAAGCGCGCGCGGCGCTTGCCCAATCAAGCCCGGACGAACCAACCCAGCCTAACCGTGTGCTGCAATACTCGATCATTGCATCGCTCATCGTTATTTTGGGGGTTGCGGGTCACTTCCTTTGGAAAAAAAGTGTTCAAAACGCCGTGCTGGAGCAAACAAGCGAAGGCACCCTGCCCCATACTGCCGACAATACGCAAAACACACCTGCAACCGACGACACCAATACAAAAGATGAGGCAACGGTCCTGTGGATTGTGTCCGAGCCACCCGGCGCCCACGTGCGTGTCAACGGTAAAGAAATTTCGTCGCGTACACCCGCCGCAATCCGCCTCACCGACACACACGAAAGCACCTGGATCCACGTCAGCAAACCTGGGTTTCGTTCGCAAGAACGCGAAGTCCAGCCTTTGGCTGGAGAAGCACGTTTTGTGCTAGTAGCCCTACCCAAGCCATAATCGGAAATCAGCCAACAACGGGTCTGATTTTGCGTTGCGATCGCGCACCAAGCGACTAAACTTGCTGCTTATCCATGTTCGCCCACCACACAATGCGATTGCTGACACTCGTCTACGTTTGCGCATGGCTTGCATCATGCAACACCAAAACCAACGAACACGCGTCAAGCGAACAAAAAGCAACGGCAAAAAAAAGCACGGATGATCGTGCCCATGCACCCAAAAACATGCTCGCCAAAGCGCTCGCGCGGGTTGGCAAACGCACCATCACGGTAGGCGATTTTGTCGCCGCCCTTAACGACATGTCGCCTTATATCCGGGCCCGCTACCGCAGCCCTGAGCGACGCCGCGAATTACTCGAAAGCATGATCGATTTTGAACTCTTGGTGCAAGAGGCTGAAAAAAGAGGCATCGCGCAACAACCCGAGGTCGAGCGTTATAAACGACACCTCATGATCGAACAAATGCTCAAAGAACAAGTCGATGCAAAGCTCTCAGAATCGCAGTTCACCGAGGCCCAAGTACGCGCGTTTTATGAATCGCACCGCAAGGAATTCAACAAGCCCGAAGAAGTGCGCGCAAACCACATCTTGCTTGCAAGCGAAAGCGAGGCACGCAACATAATCACTCAACTGAAGGCTCACCCGGCTGACTTGGATTGGTTTGAAGACGTAGCGCGCCAAAAAAGCCTCGACACGGCCACGAAACCCCTTGGCGGAGACCTCAACTTTTTTCCTGAAAACCCGGTGAAAGATGCCCATAAAGCCATTCCGAAAGAAGTCATCAAAGCCGCCTTCTCGCTAAAAAACCCGGGCGACCTTTATCCAGATCCCGTCCACTCTCAAGCCGGTTATCATGTGATTATGCTCGCCCGACGACGAGAGCCGCTTGCACGCACACTGCCCGAAGCCACGCGAATGATTCGTAATCGCTTGCTGCGCGATGAACGCGAGCGACAAATCGACGCACTGGTTGTTCGCTTAAAACAACGCTATCCCGTGCAAGAAAACAAAAAGGCGCTAGATCTGCTCTACGCACAGTCTGCCCGCAAACAACCCTAACCCTTCTCATCATGAATACATCAAATACTCGCCTGGCTTTGCAGCCACAAGGCCTTCGCCCGGCCCTTTCGTGGCAAGTGCAGTTGTGCCTCGCTGCAATTTGCATAAGTGCGAGCCCATTGGCCGCACATGCGCTAATGATCGAACGAGTGGTGGCAATCGTTAACGATCGCCCCATTCTCTTATCCGAGGTCAGACAACGCAGCGCGCCAATCTTACCGCGTGTCCTCGAAGCCAAAACCGAATCTGAACGCATTGAAGCGCTAGCGACACTTTATAAAGACGTGCTCGAGCGGCTCGTCGACGAATCGCTGATCGCCGATGCAGCGCATGAAATGAAAATCCGCGTCGAGCGCGAGGACGAAGACCGAGCCATTCAAAACGTGCAAGCCCAAAGTGGTTTGTCCGAAAAAGACTTCTGGGCGGCCGTCCTCGAGCAAGGCCTAAGCCAACACGAGTACCGTCAAGACATCCGCCGCCAGTTACTCAGGCTCAAAGTGCTCAATCAACGCGTGCGCGGCCGTGTCAATATCACCGAAGAAGACGTTAAACAACGTTACGAAGATGTGGTACGTCAAGTTCAACAAACTGCGCAATATCATGTCGCCAATATTTTTATTCCGCTTTCTGACAAAGCATCAAGCGACGAAACGAGCAAACAAACCAAGCTGGCTAAGCAACTCTCTGAACAAGCCAATAGTGCCAACTTCGACGAACTAACCAAAAAACATGGCGGCAGCGATTTGGGGTGGGTTAAAGAGGGTGACTTACCCGAGGCGCTCGATGTGGTGGTGCGCGCGCTAAGCGTGGGCCAAGTGAGTGCCCCCGTACGCGGACCAACCGGATTTCATGTCTTCTTGCTCAAGGAAGTGCAACGCGGTGGGCAAATCCCCAGTTACGACGAGGTAAAACACACCATCTATCGTTCGCTGATCGAGCAACGCATGACACGTGAAGAAAAAATCTTTCTCACGGATTTACGAAAAAAAGCTGCTATCATTCGCCGCCTGTAGTAGTGACGGGTCACTACAATCCCTCGCCATCACATGCACCGCATTGACCTCGAACGTGTTCCTTTAGGAGCACTTGCACAGCAATTCGCGCGTAGCGACAAACCCTTCGGTGCAAAAGCGCTCTTTATCACGCCTCATATTGAGCAAGCCAATCAGCTCGTAGGCGATCTGCGCTTTTTCCTCAAAGCCAACAACGCACTCGTATCCCAAGGTGTTTGGTATTTCCCTTCTTACGATCACACACCCTTCGTCGACGTACTCAGCGACCGCCGTCAAAGTTTTGATCGACTTTCAGCGCTAAGCCACCTTGCCTCAAGTGAGGCGTGGCATGCGCTGGTTGCACCCATTGGTGCTTTGCTGCGCAAAATGCCTTCCGCCTCGCGCCTGCGCAAAGCATCGATCACCATCAGCATCGGCGACGAGCTCGACCGCGATGCCTTACTTCACCAACTGGTACATATCGGCTATTTACGCGTGCCGATGGTCGAAGACCCTGGGTGCTTCGCCGTACGCGGTTACCTGCTTGACATCTTCCCGCCACAATCGGACGCGGCGCTCAGAATCGAATTCAACGGCGACAAGGTCGAAAGCGTCCACGCGTTTGATCCCAGTACCCAGCGTTTGGCAGAAGCGTGTCTGTCGCTTTTTATCCCTCCGGTCTCGGATTTGTTGTTCGCTCCCGAGCACAAAGAACAAGGGTTGCAACGTGTGCGCGCGCTGCTCGATGAAAGCAGCGTGCCAAGCCTTACAGCACAAAGCATCATCGCAGACCTAAAAGAAGAACGTCAGTTCTTAGGCATGGAGCATTACCTTCCCGCCTTCGTCGACGACCGCTGCTCTCCGCTCGAATGGATCGACGCCGACACACTCGTGATCGTCGACCCCGCAGCCTGCATACAAAGCGCGAACGACGTCTGGTCACGCGCCGCGCGAGACCGTGACGCACGATCAAGCGATGGTAAAGCGTCATTTAGCGTCGATGACTTCTATCTAAGCGAGTCGACACTCGCCGAACATCTATCAGCACGAAAACTTGTGTTGGCCCATCGCGTTGCCGTGCACGCCACACTTGACGCCGACACGCCCTCGCTTGACGTCTTGCAACATGCTGACGCAAAGCACCTCGTCACCATCGAAAGCGACGATCTGCCCGCGCTTCGTCAAACATTACGCAACACCAAGCGCGAAGCCGGCGCCCCCTCAAGCTTTGAACTCTTCTCAAAACAATGCCTAGAATGGCTCGACACTGGCATGCACATCGTTGTATGCACGCGAACACAAACACAAGGCGAGCGCGTCTTAGAGCTACTGAAAGCTTATTCTCTGCCGCTTTATCCTCGCGTTGAAGATAGCGAGAGTGTACCCGAACGCGCCGCCGGCACACCGATGGTTCGTGTTTGTTACGGCACGCTCAAATCAAGCTTTCAGCTCACACAAGATGCGCTCGTCTTCGTAGCCGAAGAAGAGCTCTTTGGTGTGCGAACCCGCGGCACAACCAGCACAAAAAAGCGCAGCTTCAAATCAACGCTGCGCGACCTTCAAGATCTGAAACTTGGCGATCTGGTTGTTCACGAGCACCATGGCATCGGGCGTTATCTTGGCCTCGAGCGCAAAACACTCCCGCTTTCTAAAGCCGACGAAATGCGCGGCGTAAAGCCCGTTGAGTTTGAGGTACTGGTCGTTGAATACGCCGCGGGCGACCGGCTATTTTTGCCCATCACCAAACTGAACGCCATTCAGCGTTACCAAGGCGGAAGCCCCAACGCAAAACTCGATCGCCTTGGCGGAAAAAGTTTCGCAGTACGCAAAGCAAAAGTTCAACGTTCTGTTAAAAAGCTCGCAGACGATTTACTCAAACTTTATGCTCAACGCAAAGCAAGCGCACGACCCGCGCTTAACGCTCCCGGACGTGACTACCGCGAATTTGAAGCCACCTTCCCCTACGACGAAACACCCGATCAAGCACACGCCATCGACGATGTCATTTCAGACTTGCAGCGCAGCACGCCGATGGATCGCCTCGTGTGCGGTGACGTGGGCTTTGGAAAAACCGAAGTTGCCTTACGCGCCGCATTTCTGGTGGCTCTTTCGGGCAAACAAGTCGCGGTCATGTGCCCAACAACGGTGCTTGCACAGCAACACTTAAAAACCTTTCGTGATCGCTTCCAAGATTATCCCGTCACCGTGCGCGGTCTATCACGCTTCACCAGCAAAACAGAACAGATCGACACCTTACAACGCTTAAAACAGGGCACTTGCGAAATTGTCGTGGGCACGCATCGTCTACTTAGTAAAGACGTCCACTACAAGAATCTAGGCCTGCTGATCGTCGATGAGGAACAACGTTTTGGTGTGTCACACAAAGAACGCCTCAAGCAGATTCGCGCCGAAATTGACGTTCTGACTTTAAGCGCAACGCCCATCCCTCGAACGCTCCAGTTCGCCATTGGCGGTCTAAGAGATTTGTCGCTCATCACGACAGCACCTATCGACCGACGTTCGGTGCGCACCTACGTGTCACGCTGGGAAGATCACACCTTGCGCGAAGCCATTCAATATGAACTCTCACGTACAGGGCAAATCTTCTTTGTCTACAATCGCATCGAAGGGCTTTATGAACGTGCGCGCAAGCTGCAAGACCTAGTGCCCAAAGCACGCATTGCAGTAGCGCATGGTCAGATGCGCGAAGAAGAGCTTGAGCGCGTCATGACGGCTTTTGTCGAAGGCGAGTATGATATCTTGTGCGCCACCGCGATCATTGAAAGCGGGCTAGATATCCCGCGCGCCAATACCATTATCATCGACCGCGCGGACGCATTCGGTTTGGCTCAACTTTATCAATTGCGCGGGCGCGTTGGCCGCGCCAAAGAGCGATCGTATTGTTATCTGTTGACGCCCGCACCAAGCACAATGACCGATGAAGCACGTATGCGCATTGAAGCGCTCGAGCGTTTTAGCGAACTGGGCTCAGGCTTTCATATTGCTTCGCTCGACATGGAACTACGCGGCGCAGGTGATTTGCTCGGCGCCGAACAAAGTGGTCAAATCGCCTCAGTGGGTTTTGATCTGTTCATTACCATGCTTGAAGAAGCTGTGGCCGAGCTACAGGGCCAGCCCGTCGCGCGACAATTTGATCCCGAAATTCACGTGAACGTTCCTTATTTTCTACCCGAAAACTACATCGACGACGTGGGTCTGCGTCTGTCACTTTACAAGCGCTTTTCTGAAGCCGAGACCGAAGAAGAAGTCGACAAACTCGCTGAAGAGCTCGAAGAGCGTTTTGGTGCGCTCCCTGAGCAAGCCAAATACTACACGCGCATCATGCAGCTGAAGCCAGGCCTTCGTCGACTGGGTGTGCTCGCATGCGAGGTTTACGATCAACGGTTCACACTTCACCTGGCGCTCGAAACAACGCTGGATCCAGCCAAGGTGCTCGAACTGGTCACGCAACTCTCGGATCGCTGGAAGCTCACACCCGATATGAAGCTTAGCTATTATCCCGAGCACACCATGGACGATGCCTTAAGCATCGCACACACCACGCTTCAGTTCTTAGAAACGCTCAAAAAAGAAAACCCGCCCACGCAGCCTTCGTGACGGCTATTTCTTGCGATAGTCGGAGGGCTGAATGCCGTGCTGACGAAACAAACGCTCGAGCGACTTACGATGCACCCCAGCTTGTTCGCTGGCCAAGTTCAAATCACCATTACAACGCTGGATCAAACGCACCAAATACTCTTTTTCCATGGGTGCCATCCACTTTTCGCGCGCATCTTTAATCGGCAATGCTTCACCCAAATCGATCTGCTTGGTGGAATCGTTCTCAACGGTCCAGCTTTGATTGATGCTCGCACCGCTCGACATCGCAGAACGCAGGTCATCAGCCGTTAGTAAGGTGGTATTGGTCAACGCTGCAGCACGACGCAGCACGTTACGTAGCTCGCGCACGTTACCTGACCAGCGACACGACTGTAAAAGCGCTACGCCATCGTTTGCAATTTGAATCGGCGGTGTGCCACTGCTTTGCGCATGATCGGTCAAAATACGCTGAGCAATTAACGGAATATCACCCGGTCGCGCGCGCAAGGGAGGCATATGCGCAACCACTTCAGCCAAGCGGTAATACAAGTCCTCGCGAAACTTGCCCTCTTTCACCATGCTCACCAGGTCGCGATGGGTCGCCGCAAGCACGCGAACATTAATATTAATCACCGACGTGGCGCCGAGGCGACGCACTTCACGCCGCTCAAGCACACGCAAAAGCTTGGGCTGTAACTCGATCGGCAGCTCTCCCACTTCATCAAGAAAAATGGTGCCACCATCGGCCACCTCAAAAGCACCTGGTCGAGTGCGATCCGCGCCAGTAAAAGCACCCTTCTCGTGACCAAAAAGCTCAGACTCGATCAAGGTATGACTGATCGCACCGCAGTCAACCACCACCAAAGGTTTGCTGGCACGCGAACTCAGACCATGTAGCGCACGCGCGGCAAGTTCTTTACCTGTTCCAGTTTCACCAGTAATGATGCACGACAAGTCCGTCACACCAACCCGCGCAAGCAAACCAAACACCGACCGCATCGACGCCGACGTGCCATAAAGCTCACCAAAATGGTCCTGATCGGACACCGACACGCGTTCCCATTTTTTCTTGGGCTCAAACAAAAGTTCGCTGTCACCAAGCCGGACGCGAGAACCTGCAGCGAGCACGGCTTCAACCACCGGCGTGCCGTTAAGTTTGGTGCCGTTGGTCGAGCCAAGATCGCGAATCACATAACGATCACGATCGATCACAATCTCACAATGCACGCGGCTCACCGTTGGATCACTAAGCACCACTTCGTTTTTAGGCGACGAGCCCACCGTCATGCGCGTGGTCGACAGCTCGTACTCAAGCCCGCGGTCAGGACCTTCAACCACCACCACACGTTGACGATGCGACACGAGCATGGGCCCCTGCCCATCGTCGCGGATTTGCGTACCATGAAACTCGCGTTGACCGTGCTGCGGTTGAATGCTCACGCGTTAAGTTTATCACGCCCCGCGACAAAATAGCCAGGATCTACGCAAACAACCCTCACGCTGGGCGTGACGTTATTAACTAGACCACGGTTCGGGGTAAGGCCTGCACCACCCCAGAATCGCGCTCGATCGTCTGCGCAAGCGCCAGCAAATCGGCCTCTGCGAAAGCCCGCCCAGTCAGCTGAACGCTCAACGGAAGCCCTGCTGAGTTCAGCCCGCACGGTAGGCTCACAGCAGGCAGTCCAGCAAGACTCGCCGGTAGCGTAAAAATATCGGCCATATACATCGCCAAAGGATCTTGTGACTTCTCGCCGATTTTAAAGGCCGCCGTCGGCGCAGTGGGCGTAACAACAACGTCACACTTTTCGAAGGCTTGTGCAAAATCGCGCTGAATCAACGCGCGTACCTTCTGGGCTTTGACGTAAAATGCATCGTAATAACCCGCCGACAGCGCATAGGTGCCAAGCATGATCCGGCGCTTGACCTCAGCACCAAAACCCTCGGCACGCGAACGCTGATAGGTGCTAAGAAGGTTGTCACCCTCCACGCGCAAGCCGTAACGCATCCCGTCAAAACGCGCCAAGTTCGACGACGCCTCAGCCGTCGCCACCAAATAATAAACCGCAACCGCATATTGAGCGTGCGGCAAATCAATGTCGACCACTTGATGACCCTGCGCAGCAAGCTTTTTGGCCGTGGCTTCAACGGCGTTCACCACGTCGGTCTCAGTGCCTTGCTTCATAGCCGAGCGCACAATCCCGACGCGCAAACCTTTGGTCGACTTGTTCGTTACGGCGCTAAACGCGTCGGTTGAACGCGTCGTGCATGTTGCGTCTCGCACGTCAGGCTGTGCGATCACTTCAAACAATGTCGCGCCATCTTTCACCGTACGCGACATCGTTCCCACTTGATCAAGCGACGACGCAAAGGCGATCAGGCCATAACGCGACACGCGTCCGTACGTCGGCTTGATCGCCGTAATGCCGCAAAACGCGGCAGGTTGACGCACCGAACCACCCGTATCGCTGCCAAGCGCAAGCGCTGCCATGCCCGACGATACCGCTGCAGCCGAACCACCCGAAGAACCACCCGGCGCGCGCGAAAGTTCCCACGGATTCTTACATGGACCAAACGCCGAGTTCTCGTTCGAGGAACCCATCGCAAACTCGTCCATGTTGGCTTTGGCGATCATGACCGCATCGGCTTCGCGCAAACACTGAATGACATGTGCATCGTAAGGGGGGCGATAACCTTCTAAAATCTTTGACGCACACGTCGTCGGCAACCCACGCACACAAAGGTTATCCTTGATAGCCACGGGCACACCCGCAAGCGGCCCCAAGGCTTCGCCCTTTGCAACCTTGCGATCCACCGCCGTGGCTTGCGCCAACGCGCCTTCGCGATCGACATGTAAAAACGCATTCAGTGAACGATTGGCGCGTTCCGCATAATCAAGATGTGCAGTGATCACCTCTACCGCAGAATAAGTCTTGTTGCGAATACCATCAGACAATGCGGCTGCATCAAGCCGAGTAAGATCTGTCGACATATTAATTTCCGTCCATCACTTTGGGCACCGCGATGCCACCCGCCTCGGAAGCTGGCGCTTGCGCGAGCACCTCATCGCGCGATAACGAGGGCAGCACCACATCCGCGCGCGCAGCTTTCAAGGCTGCGTGCTCCGCAGGTTCAATATCGCTTACATCCACTTCATCAAGCTGCGCAACATACGACAAGATATTACTTAGTTGCGCTTGGTATTGCTTCGCTTCTTCATCGCTCAACGCCAAGCGAGCGAGCCCCGCAACTTTGCGCACTTCTTCTGTGGTGATCGTCTTCGTGGACATGCGGCCAAGCTAGCAGATTGTCATGTCGTTGGCATCTTGAAGGCGGGACGCCCGGGCCGCCTGCGAAAAAGCACGCAAATCACCCAAAACGGTGTAATATCGAGTGGTTTTTCGTGTTTAACCCCTTAAGAGTTGCCTTAAAGGGCCTAGATGCGCTATTATTTCAATAGGGATGTAGAATTTTGATAGAAACGCTATTTTTAGACTTAGCGGAGCGGCTCGAGTGGCTATTGGCGTTTGAGGGCACGAAAGGTCGGGTCGAGTTGTCTTCCGCGTTACGTTCATTGATTGGCACCGACGCCCCATCAATGCAAGACATCCTTGCGCGCATTTGCCAGCTCAGCGTCTCGGCGCACGATCCAAGTGTGTTGTTTGCCACGCTGATGGGCGGCCAAGAACCCTTTGTCGAAATCAATCTGATGCGGCCAACGGGTCCAGAAACCTGGCGTCTGACCATGATGCAGTCGGCCGCCGGCGAAAAACTTCTTGTCATGAGCGCAAGCCCAGTAAGCGCACAAGCCCCCACCGATCAACACGAAACAGCGTCGTGGTTTCACGAAGTGTCAAACGCCATGGGCGCCAACCTCGGTTGGGTTCAGCTTGCACGACGCAAACCCGAACTGCTTGAAAAAGCACTGCACCATATCGAATCAAGCTCACGCTCAACGCAATCAACCTCCAAAGCGATGACACAGCGCTTGAGGCGCAAAGACACGTTGATGATCCACCGCGCTTCGGTGGGTTCTTCCGACGTAACAGTACTCGACGTAAGCACCTTCTTAGCCGAACTGGTGGAGCGCCTACGCCCAGAAATCGAGCAATGTCGCGCACAAATCGAAACCCATATCGCTGATCATCTTTACGTTCGCGCTCAAGATGATCAACTGTTTAGCATTGTGTGGAACCTTGCCAAAAACGCACTCGAAGCGTTCGATGGCCAAAATGGCAAGCTCATCCTGCGTGCATCAGCTTCGGGCGAGCAAGTCATTATCGAAGTACAAGACAACGGCCCTGGCATTCCCAAGCCCATTCAAGATAGAATCCTTGAACCCTATTTCACAACCAAATCACATGGCACAGGCCTTGGTTTGCCGTGGGTTCGCACCGTGACACAACGTTTGGGCGGCGAGCTCAGCATTCGCAGCGACGTCGGGCAAGGCACACTCTGCCGTGTAACGTTGCCCAGCGCGACACACGATGCCATCGATCAGCACGACACAACCGACAATGATGCCGACGCACCCACCCGCCCTGATTTTGATCACAGTAGCGGCATTCGCGAGGTTAACTCGCTTGAACACATGCGCATTCTTGTGGTCGACGACGAACCAACTGTACAAGAGCTGATCGCCACGGCGCTTGAGCTTCGCGGCGCGCGCGTTGAAAGTTATACCCACGCCAAAGAAGCGCTCATGTCACAAACCCAACATTTCGATCTGGCCGTAATCGACTTAACCCTCGACACCATGCGTGGTGATAGCCTCCTTGCAAAACTTCGCGAGCAAGGCCAAGTTGATCGCTGCATCATGTGCTCCGGGGCAAGCCCCCCGCGCAGGCTTGATGCCAAAGGTCAACCCAACATGTGGCTGCGCAAACCTTTCGACCTTGATCAACTGATCAGTTGCATTCGTTCAGTGCTCGCCAACCGCCCGACCCATAACAAGGCCAGCCGTTTCGCCTAAGACCAGCCCCGCGACGAGGACAACATCACATGTCGCTTCTAGGTTTTGAGCAACGCTGGATCCAAAAACTCTCATCAGCGTTCTTCTTTGTTCCCGAAGAACACATCGCCCACACCAACTGGGTGCACTTGTCACGTGTCGATTTTGCAGGCAGTTTTGTCCGCGTGAGTCAGGTATCGACACCTCAAGCGCGCCTCGCCATGCGACTTGCGTTGTGGATCATTGCACTCTTGCCAGTCTTTCAAGGCATGCGGCCACGTCTGTTTATTTCGCTCACCGCACAAGCACAAAGCGAAAAACTCAACGTCTGGCTCAACAGCCGAAACTTTCTTTTGCGCGAACTCTGCATGCTGCTGAAAGTTGTTGCGTCATTCAGCTTTTTTGAGGTGCATCGTGGCATCCGCTGAACACATTGAGGCCGATTTCGTCATCGTCGGCACCGGCGCTGGCGGCGCCACCGCGGGACGCGTGCTGAGCGCAGCGGGCTACAGTGTCGTTTTTCTAGAAGAAGGGCGCTTGCTTTCCGCTGAAGAACGAAAAAAACCGTTGATTCAAACCATGTCGCAAAATCTGCGCGATTTTGGCACACAAGCCACCACGGCCACGACACCGATGCCACTCTTACAAGGCCGCTGTGTAGGAGGCAGCACCGCGATCAACTCAGGTATCATTTGGCGCTTGCCCGATGACGTCCAAGTCGATTGGTCTGAGCGTTTTGGACTTAGCGAGTTGGTCGACAAAAAGAAAATCGATGAGGTCTTCTCAACGATCGAACGCGAGTTAATGATCGAAGAAACCAACGAGGCCATTCTGGGCGAAAACTCGCGCCTGATGCGCACAGCCGCCGATGCATTGGGCCTCAAAGGCAAGCCCACCCACCGCAACGCGGCACGCTGCCAAGGTAGCGGCAACTGCCTAAAAGGGTGCGCGACCTTCGCACGGCAAAGCATGGACGCTTCTTATGTGCCCATGTCCGAACGCCAAGGCGCAAAACTGCTAACCCATGCACACGTCGAACGTGTGCACATCAAAAATGCAAAAGCCACTCACGTGTCGGGTCGCTTCACCAACACCAACAAGCGCTTTCAGGCACATGCTCACAAAGCGCTCATCATCAGCGGCGGCGCGATCCAAACACCGCTCTTGTTACAGCGCAGCGGAATACGTGGAAAAGTCGGCAATAACTTTCAAGCCCACCCAGGCAGTGCCGTCGTAGGGCGCTTCAAAGAACGCATCAACATGAGCTTTGGCGCGACGCAGGGTTATGAAGTACCAAGACGCACCCTTGGCTACAAGCTCGAGTCGCTCTCGATGCCGGCTGAAATGCTTGCTGTTCGTCTACCGGGTGCCGGTCACGAATGGACATCACGTTTAGGCGATCTTGATCACTATGCACAATGGTGTGTTCAAGTGCGCATGAAGGCTGTGGGTAGCGTCAAAAGCATTCCCTTGTTGGGCACGCCCCTTGTTCGTTACGAACCCTTGCTGCGCGATGTCGTATTGCTGCGCGAGGCCTTAGCGCTTCTTTGCAAAATGATGTTTACAGTGGGCGCCACCGAAGTCTATCCAGGCATCGCCGGGATACCGCCCATCCTAAAATCGATCGACGAAGTGCGCTTGGTGGAAACAGCATCGGTCAGCACCCGTGCATATCATATGGTGGGTTCACATTTGTTTGGCACCGCGCCCGCCGGAGTCAATCCGCGAGATGCAGTACTCAAACCAACGCTCGAAATGCACGATATTCGTAACCTCTATGTGATGGATGCCAGCGCCTTGCCAACCAATCTTGGCGTCAACCCGCAGCACACGATCATGGGCGTCACGTGGCGCGCCGCCGACATGCTCGCTAACCGCACCACACACTAGCCGCATTGTCGCTTAGGTTTATCGTCGACGATAAGCACACTTGCATCGCGCACAAAAGTTACTACGCTCTCGTGCGTCGGACGCTAGATCAAGCGTATCCATCGACCCCATCAAATCAGGAGATCCTCATGTTTGCCGCTAAACTACGCGCATTGACCCTACTCAGCTCACTTTGTGTGTGCACAATGAGCCAAATCGTACTGGCCCAAACCGCCAACGAAAACGCACCTGCTGGTGCGGCAGTTGCACCCGCTGAACCCGCACCCGCTGAACCCGCACCCGCCAAGGCCGCGCCAGCGCCTACGCCCGCGCCCACGAAATACGAATCTGCCGCTCAACTAAGCGACCAAAATGCCATCATCAAACAAGAAGAAAAAAAAGCGCCATCAGATGACACTGCATCGTGGTCACTCAACGCGGGTGGCGCCATCAACACCGGTAACACGCGTTCGTACAACGTCAATCTTGGCACACGCGCGCTTCTCGTTCGAGGCATGAACTCGGTATCGGGAGACATTCAATACGTCTATGGTTCAGCGAACACTCGCGACAGCAATGGTAACTTCACCGGCAACAAACGCAATGCCGACAACCTGAACGCACAAGCGCGCTACGAGCGCTTTATTTCGCATCTCGACGCGGCATTCGTCGGCACACGCTTTCGTCGCGATATCTTCGCTGGCTTAGATGCTCGCATTCAGCTTCAGGCCGGTTACCAGCGTCACTTCTTTCGCAAAGAAAAGCATCGGTTATGGGGCGAGGTCGGTTACGATTTTACCTACGATAATCTTTATCCCAACCCACTCATCGATCCGACTGATGCAACCAAAACACGCGTCCTCTCGGATCACCAGAGCGTTCACTCGCCTCGCGTTTTTGCTGGATACGAGAATCTTCTCAACGAAGCGGTAACCTTTGTAACCGGCATCGAGTTCTTATACGATATCGAAAATTCAAAAAATATCCGCTCGCAGTGGGTCAGCGAACTAAACAGCAAACTATCAGATCGTTTCTCTCTAGGCCTGATGTTTGCGGCACGCTATGACAACGTGCCCGTGCCTGGCAAAGAAAAGCTCGACACGCTAACGACGATCAACCTGATCTACTCGATGCTTTAACCCAAACCTTAGTTTGTTACAAAAAAGGGTGACTGGTCTCGCCTTCGAGATCAATCGCCCTTTCTCTAGACACTACTACCGCAGCGTTTAGAGAGGTCGAGCGGACTAGAGCAAAGAGAAGTTGAGTTGAGGTGGTCTGGGGGAGGTCAAACAGTAGCGAACGATTCGCGAAGCCGTAGGCGTAGCGCATCCGCGGCGCGTAGCGGCGCGGCAACGAGCGAGCGGGTTTGATGTCCCCCAGACCACCTCAACTCAACTTCTCTTTGCTCTAACGTCGCGGATGGTACATGCAACAACCAGGTGTGCACAATTCAACATCGAGCGTCGAGCCCGAAAATACACGTTTTGTACGAGCATTGTCCAAACGCTCCAAAACAAGCTCGCTGATCATCTGAACAAAAAGCGGATGCTCACCAACGGTCCCCATTCGGTGAACCGTCACCCCAAGCGCGGCGGCGGTCGCCTTGGCTTCGACGTCTAAGTCATAAAGCACTTCCATATGATCGGACACGAAGCCGATTGGCGCCAACACCACATGCTGAAAGCCGGCCGAGTGGGCTTCTCTAATCGCGTCGTTGACGTCGGGTTCAAGCCACGGCATGGAAGGAGGACCGCTACGACTTTGATAAACCAGCCGATGATGGTGGGTATCCGTCCTGCGCGCAAGCTCGCAACTCACCTCGTTTAACTGCGCCACATAGGCGCAGCCATCGGCCATACTAACCGGAATGCTATGCGCCGAAAATAACACCATCGGTTGCACTGCATTGGGCACCGACGCAAGTGCTTGGCGCAGTCGCGCTTCAAGGGCATCGACAAAAAGAGGATGGTTATAAAAACGGCGAAGGTTATCCACCGCTGGCGCGCCTTCACCAACCTCAGCACGCGCTGAAGTGATGTTCTCTGAATACTGTCGACAACCCGAATAAGAACTAAATGCAGAGGTCACGAAAGCAAGTGCATTTCGCACACCCTCAGAGCGCATCTGTGCAAGCGTATCCGTCAGCAGCGGATGCCAATTGCGATTGCCCCAATAGATAGGCAGGTCGATGCCATGCTCGGTAAACGAAACTCGAATCTTTTCGATCAGCACCCTGTTCTGTGCATTGATCGGACTCACACCATCAAAATGATAGTAGTGTTCCGCCACTTCAAGTTTACGCGCTTCAGGCACGGGTTTACCGCGCAGCACATTTTCTAAAAATGGCAGCACCTCATCGCGACCTTCAGGGCCGCCAAACGACACCAGCAAAAAGGCATCATATGAACGCGTCATACAATGACTTTAGCCCAACATCTTGGGTTGGCTACCGGTTGACGCAAGCAGAATCTCGCGACTTAAACGCAAGGTGGGTGAACTTGTCGCATTATAGCCAAGCAAAAAGTTAGCAACGTTCTGCCATACCATCTCAAAACGTCGCTTGTTGAAGCTTGACGCACTGGGCAACCAGTCCACATGCGCAATGGTCGCAAGCGGATCATTATAGTGCCCCACGACATCAAAATGGTCGGCTTCGACCGCATCGATCACCTCGCCCCACAACTGCGACACCGTAGGCACAATCCCATCATTGTCGTTGCGATCGGGAAGCCGTCCAAACCCACCTAACAGTCGATTGCCTTGACTGCCGTTGATCTCGGGCAAGCGCGAAATCGGCATGCCGCCCGCAAAGCGATATAAAACCGTGTAAAGACCAAACATCGACGCACCAAAAATGTCGCTGCGATAAACCCACGTGGACGAAAGCGCTGGCTTGGGACCAAGGGTCACGACCGAACCATACCGAATATCGGAGCGAGCGGGCGTTGTCGCGTTAATCAGATCCACGCCTTCTGGGGTCAGCTGAAACAATAACGACTGATCAGACGCCACTTCAGCAAGCAAACGACCAAGCATTTCGCGTCGTGCAGGCGAGAGGTTCTGCAAGATCTGCTCAAATAACGTACGCAACACCGTATCGCGCAAACCCACCAAATCATTGGCGTGAAGCGCAACTTTGCTCAGCATCAACGCCCCTTCAAGCGGCACACGGCCCACGCGCAAGCTGTATACCAAGCTGAGCGCGAGCACCTTGAGCAAAGGTTTACCCATGAACGTGCCAAACCATTCCGCAAGCGGCGTACCATAATGGGGCGTGCTGATGGTCACAAGAGACTTAACCTGCTTAAAAACTTCAGGTGTCAGTTCAGTGGTCAGGTGCACTTGTTCGCTGATCGCCAATCGTGCATCCAAACCTCCGGTCGAATGACCCACCAAGTGGATCTCACATCCAGGATGTTGCGCGGCGAGTTCCGCGATGGCTTCACGCACTTTTGAGGCACGATGACGAATCGACGCTGTTGGCGGAATGGAAAGTTCGTTGATAGTGACGTCGGCGCCATGACGTGCACAGGCCTTTTCAAGTGCCTCGCTAACATTCAAAAAATAGCGAATGCCTGCAAGATCTTCAAAGCCGAAGAATCCCGGAACAAGCAAAATGCACTGTTTGGTCATCGTTTACCCGATTACTCACCAAGCGCGAGCGTATATCCACGCTTGCCATCATAGTCAAAAAGATACTGCACTTCGCTGCAATCAAAACCGGCTGCATCGAGGGCACCGAGCAAAGTAAGCACCGATTGCCGCGAAAATGTTTGCTTATCCTCGGCGACATAACGGCACCGCCAGTGATCAACACACATCGTTTCTGGATATCCGTCGGGCCATACTTTAACGCCGCGGTTAGTGATATTGGCCAAGCGCACCGAAGGCACATTGCACTTAAGCAAGGTCTCAGCAAGCTGGTTGGGTGTACCCTTCGCCCAATCCAAGAAGATATCCACTCCCACCAGGGTCTTAACCGGTCGCTTCTCAAGTGGTTTAGGCATGATCGACGCGCGCGCGCGCGCCGCCACGGGTTTTGCTGGTGCGAGTTTTTGCGGCACCTTGCCCAAGTGTTCGATCACCGCATCACCAAACTCTTTGGTGCCCACAAGCTGTGCGCTACTGCGTGGATCATAAATATCTGCAGTGTGAATGCCCTCTTCAAGGGTTGATAACCACGCGTTTTGCACTTTCATGGCCACCTCACCCTGGCCGATATGATTGAGCATCATGATCGCGCCCTGCAAAAGTCCAGAGGGGTTGGCCACATTCTGTCCAGCGATCTTGGGCGCTGAACCGTGAATCGCTTCAAACATCGCGCAACTCTCGCCAATATTGGCCGAGCCGGCAAGACCCACCGATCCTACGATTTGTGCGGCAATGTCCGAAACAATGTCGCCATATAGATTTGGCAGTACCACGATATCAAACTGCTCAGGTGTATCGGCCACCATCGCCGCCCCGATATCGACAATCCAGTGATCGTGTTCAACGTCGGGATATTCGGCAGCAATCTTGTCGAACATTTGATGAAACAACCCATCCGACATCTTCATGATATTGTCTTTGGTAAAACACGTGACCTTTTTGCGCTGATGGCTTTTGGCGTATTCAAACGCATAACGAATCAACCGCTCGGTGCCCGGACGGGAAATAATCTTAAGACACTCCACCACCTCGGCGCTCGCGCGATATTCGATGCCGGTATAAACGTCCTCTTGGTTCTCGCGAATAATCACCAAATCTACATTGGGATGTTTGGTGCGCACATAAGGATGGTAAGCCACGCACGGTCGCACGTTGGCGAAAAGGCCAAGCGTCGAACGCACCGTCACGTTAAGGCTCTTAAAGCCACCGCCCTGCGGTGTGGTAATGGGTGCTTTTAAGAAAACCTTCGTACGCCTGAGCACATCCCAAGAACTGTTTTCAACGCCGGTCATGACGCCGCGTTCAAACACAGAAAGCCCCATCTCGATCTTATGAATCTCAAGTTTGGCTCCCGCCGTTTCGATAATACGAAGCACAGCCGGCATGATTTCAGGCCCAATGCCATCACCTTCAGCAATTGTTATCGGTACGCGTACGCTCATGGTCTCCCTGTCTTTCCGCCCTTAAGTGTATCGCTTAAGCGCAGATTTTCGCAAACAAACCAACCTTTGTCGCGCGTCATGGACGAGAAAAACGGCCTTTTTTTCGCTCGCTACTTATTAAGTGCGTCGAATAAACTGCGCTTGGGTTCGGGCGGTTTAGAAGTGCTCGGACTGCTGACTGGTTTACTGGGTGCCGGCTTGCTCGCCACGGGTTTAGTGGGCGCTGTTTTGGCAGCCGCCGACTTGGTTTTGCTTGATGCACTTTGCGCACCCGCTTTGTTACGCGTATCGTGCTCACGAGCATTGGACTTCGCGCTTGTCCTCGTATTTGACTTCGCGCTTGTCTTTGCACCTGTTTTGCCGTTCACCTTGACGGTCGATTGGCCGACTTCTTTGTGTTCGTCGGGTGCAGTAACCGTTTTCTCAGCATCAATCCGCGCGGGCGCTTTCGTAGGCTTTTCTTCAACGGCCTCAGCACGAACATCAGGTAGCTTTTCAAGCGACACTTCATAACGCCCATCTGCATTGGCAACATGAGCCTGACGCCACGTCTTAAATCCCGGGGCGCTGACTTCAATGATATACGGCTTGTCCGATTTAGACAGCGTCAGCGTGGTGCTCGACACCGGCGCACCATCGAGCAATACCGACGCAGTGCTGGGCACACCGATCAGCTTGACCGTGACCGTTTCATTGGCGCCGTAGCTGGATCCCTCGTGCTCGTCGCCATTCTGCATCAACGTTTGACGCAGATGCATCATCGCAAGCACGCCACCCACCAGCAACGCAAGAACAACGACCCATCCGACCACCGTGCGCGTCATTCGACGCCGGCGCAAACTGCCCGTTGACATTTCAGGTGCATCCGACAAAAGCTGTGTTGGCACCTGCGACAAAGGTTCAGGTCGTGGCGGAGGCGGAGGCGATGCAGAAGCCTTGGCATCGTTGGCTGCATCAAAACCACCCAGCACCCACGTTGGACGCCGCGCCTGCGAAATGGCAGCTTTGAACGCCTGAATCAGCGCCTGCATGTCGTGAAAACGCACATCGCGGTCACGCGCCATCGCCCGATCAACAAGCGCTGCCATGGCCGGGCCCAAATCAGGTCGCAGCTCACCGAAAGGTTTTGCGTGACCCGTGGTTACAAGCACAATCAGGTCACCGATATGCTCCGCTTCAAAAGGCAGCTGCCCGGTCAACGCTTCATAAATGATCACGCCAACGCTGTAAATATCAGTGCGATGATCGATGTCGGCCATCCCTCGCGCCTGCTCGGGCGACATATAATGTGGCGTGCCAACGATCAGGCCATGCATCGTGGGTACCGCTGACTTTAAACCCGTGTACCATTTGCCAACGCTTCGAGACACGCCAAAATCAAGCAGCTTAGGGTTCAGCCCTTGTAGCCCACGACTCAGATAAATATTCTCAGGTTTCACGTCGCGATGCACCAACCCGGCTGCATGCACAGCGGCAAGACCATTCATGATCGGCTCGATGATTTTTTCAAGTTCATCAAGCGAAAGTTTCTCGCGCGATTCTAAGCGACTGGCGAAACTTACGCCCTCAAGCAGCTCCATCACCATATAAGGCTGACCGCTGTCATCGTTTCCAAAATCAATGATATCGACGATATTGGGATGCCGCACCGCTGCCAGCGCACGCGCTTCGCTCAAAAAGCGCTGCATGATCTCGGCCGACCGCGGGCCTTCCACTGCATGCAAAAACTTAATCGCAACGGGTCGATTCAACGGCAGCTGCACCGCGCGCCATACCGTCGCCATCCCGCCCTCGCCGACTTGCGAATCGAGTTGGTACTTGCCTGCGAGTATGTCTCCTGCCTGTGTCATGCTGAACGCGATCGGTATGGGTGTCTAAACGGCACCGGGCCAGGTGTATCACAGTCTTGGCCCCCATGCTGCCGAACAGCTCATTATAGCGGAGTTGCCCCAAGAGAGTGAACTTGCCGTCAATTCACCCTGAAAACAGCATCAACCAGGCACGTCGAGCAACGTAACACTTGGGCCTAGTTCTAGACGCAAGCGACCCTCACACTCATAAACATCGCCGTCGATGGTATACGAAAAAGGCTGCTCCGACACCAGCTCAAGGCGTTTGGCCTGGGCAGCGAGTGACACATTGCTTGAACTATCCGGAAAGCCAAGATAGATCTTCGGCAATCGCAACGAAAAACTGCGCAGCGACCCGCGATAACCCCAAATCGCGAAACGATCCGCTTCTTGGATATAACGGCGGAATGGGGCAAACCCAAGACCAATCTCGGGCACGGTCGCGGCCGCCAGCCCTAGCCCCGAAAAAGGCGCTGGCAAAGCATCATCACAACGCATGGTCAATCGAACGCCGCGCGTCAACGACGCAATCTGATCGGGCGCCAACCAGGCCTGAATGACAGCCTTTGCAGCCAATACCGCAGCAATAAGCTGATTGGGTTGTTTGCGATGATAGTACTCCTTAAGAAAATCGATCACGATGCCGTTGCCAAAGATAAAACCAACGCGATCCTCAATGGCAAGCAGCGGGCGCACATAACTGTGAATCATCGCCCCCTGATTGCGTGCGTTCACCAAACGCTTGAGTCGCTCAACAGGTAACCCTCGCATGCGCAAACCGTGAGCAACAGTGTTCAAGGTTCCACCTCGCAAGATACACACTTGGGGCAATTCTTCAGCTGAATACACTCGATGCATTGCGCACAAGGTTTGATGCAGCGTGCCATCACCGCCGCACACGGCGATCACACCCACGCCCCTCTGTTTACAACCCTCGATCACCTCGTCTAACTCGGCAATCGATCGCGGTAAAAAGAGCTGATCGTCTCCTTGCAATGGTGCCTGCAGGCGAGCCGCCAGACCAACCCCGCGGCGAAAACCACGAGCCCGCGGGTTCCCAATCACGGCGATGGTTTGCTTTGGGTGTAACAAAGACGACTGAGGAAAAACACTACGCATGATGCGATTACGATACTGGACGCAACAATTCGCGCGCCCCAACTCGACTTTCATAGCAAAATCGGTCAGATTCTGCTCCTGAAAAGCGATCATTGAAAGGATACAAGCATGCTAAAAGAGTTCAAGGAGTTTGCGGTCAAAGGTAACGTCATGGATCTCGCCGTGGGCGTGATCATTGGTGGTGCGTTTGGCAAGATTGTCTCGTCATTTGTGACCGACGTCCTGATGCCGCCACTTGGGTTACTTACTGGGGGCCTCGACTTCAGCTCGATCTATATCAACCTTTCAAGCCAAACCTACGAAACGCTTGATGCAGCCGTTAAGGCAGGGGCACCGGTCATCAAAATTGGTGTCTTCATCAATGCCGTTGTCGATTTCACAATCGTCGCATTCGCTATTTTCCTAATGGTGCGTGCACTCAACAAGCTTAAGAAGGAAGCACCCGCAGCGGCTGCAGCAGAACCCACCGCACAAGAAAAGCTCTTGACCGAAATCCGCGACATTCTGCGTACGAAATAGACGTGACAGATGCAGCAGTCATAAATAATGCCGACGCGCTTGTTCGCACGGCGCGGTACAATATGTTTCTTTCATTATGGACGATCATCAAAGTTGTGTCGGTGACGCTGCGCATCAGTTTGCCCACCGTCATCGACGAACTATTGCGCCGAACCTCAGTCGAAACATGTAACCGCCGTCTTCAGTTCTGGGCGAAACGACTCGTGAGTGACGCCCATATCCAGCTTGAGATTTCAGGCCGCGAACATATTAAGCCCAATCAACTCTACATCGTCATGAGCAATCATCAGTCGCTTTATGACATCCCGGTTGCGTTTTGTGCGCTCGAACAACCCTTGCGGATGGTCGCTAAAAAAGACCTGTTTAAGGTGCCCATTTGGGGTGGTGCCATGAAAGCATCGGGCTTCATCGAGGTTGACCGTCACAATCGTGTGCGTGCGATCGAAAATCTGAAACAAGCAGGCAACGACATGGTGAAAAACCAAGTCAATGTTTGGATTGCACCGGAAGGCACGCGCAGCAACGATGGACGGCTTGGCGCATTCAAAAGTGGCGGCTTTCATTTGGCCAAACAAACAGGGCTTCCGATTTTACCGCTCGTCATCGATGGAACGCGTCATGTTATGCCGGCGCGAAGTCTTTCGATACACCATCACCAACCGGTTCGTGCTACCTTCGGACCGGCACTCGATCCAAACGGTGCGGACATTAAAGACCTGATGGCATCAGTACAAACATTTATGCTCGACACGCTCAAGCAAAACTAACGCATCTTAAAAAGGAAATTCGAACATCATGGCGGAACAACTCTTGGTTTGGATGGATCTTGAAATGACGGGCCTCGATCCAGAAAAAGAACGCATCATTGAAATGGCGACGATCATTACCGATGGCGATCTAAACGTTGTCGCTTCGGGTCCCGAAATGGTTGTTCACCAACCTGAAGACGTGCTTAGCAAGATGGACGATTGGAACAAAGAACACCATGGCAAATCGGGATTGATTGATCGCGTTCGCGCCTCAACCATCGACGAGCAAAAAGCCCAAGCCGACACACTTGCTTTCATCCAGGCATATTGCGGACCCAAAAGCACGCCGCTCGCGGGTAGTTCCATTCATCAAGACCGACGCTTCTTGCAAAAATACATGCCCGACTTAGACAACTATCTGCACTACCGCAATGTCGACGTATCCACCGTTAAAGAGCTACTCAAACGCTGGTTGCCGGAAGTGACGAATGCATGCCCACCAAAGAAGAGCACGCATCGCGCCCTCGAAGATATCCAAGACTCAATCAACGAGCTCAAGTTCTATCGCTCGCTTGCCATTCGCACACAAGCCGAAGTGCTAGCGGCTAAGCAGGCTGCGAATGGGGCGACTGCTGCGGCGAATGGGTCAAACGGCTAAATCGACGCACAATGGCTAGGCTGATCACAAACCAGCCAACAACAAGCGATACGATCAACACCCCCACCTGCAGTTCCAGTGAAAACTGCACGAGTATGAAAAGCACAAGCGAAGCAAGCGCTTTAGCCGCTCGATAAGTAAAAATATCGACCAGCGCCTTACCCACAGTCTTGTCCGACACGCTGAGCGGAATGTACAAGATCTCTTTTGCCGATCGAAAGATCGAATAATCGAAGCCCTTGCTAGAAATCTTGGCAACAATCAGTGCCGAAACACTGGGGTTCACGACAAACGCAATCAGGGCCGTTCCAACGACAACAGGAATCGCCACCAAAGTAATGGGAACTCCAAGCATTCCTAAAATAAGACTCGTTGAAAGCTGAAGGCACATTGAGAGTGCATCGACCCCACCATAAACACGCCCTATGATCTTAGTGCGTTCATCGATATCAGGAATCACGCGCTCAAGACGATACTGAAACTGAAAATCTGTCAGCGTGATCACCACTTGAACAATGGCCACCAACGCTACCAAAAACGCAACATAACGTTTCTCGGTAAGCTTAGACAAAAGCGGAAAACCATGGCTTTTCTTTCGGGGCTGTACAGTAACGCTCTCAAGCCCCAAACGCGAATGCAAGAGCGTGCTAAAAAGTGCAGCAAGTATAAACGCAGGCAACGACAAATAGAGCACATTCAGCGTGCCGACCATCTTGACGCCATACTCCATCACACGATTGCCAAATAAACCACCCAGCGAACCCGACAAACAAAACCAACCATACGCGCGTTTCGCAGCCCGAATGGAAAACAAAATATTGGCGGTGGTCCAAAGCAGCTCCACCAAACTGATGATGTAGACATCTTTCCACACATATAACAGCCACTCGGCATGCTTAAGCCCACGACCTTGCATTGAGATGAGCAAACACAACCCACCCGCACTCACCGTAAGGGTCACCAAAAACAACCGGTGTAAGCTCATCCAATCAAACCCACGATTGAGTGCCACCACCACAAGGGCCGTCGCAAATGCCACCGCCACCCACACGAGCGGCAACCCGCGACTACCGTGTCGCGCCAAAAAAAGCGACTCAATACCCGGCCTAACGATGGCGTAGCTTGCAAGCGTCACAAACCCAAGCAACCACAACAGCACGTAGCTACTCCTAGAAATTGGGCGCTCGCCGGCGCTAAGATATTCGTTCATGGCTTATCGCTCACGCCCCGAACTCTGCGCCTTCGAAATCATCTTCGCCGTACTCGTCATCTGCCAAGTTATCAAAGCGAGTGAAATCAGCAAAGAACTTACATTTGACGATGCCGGTCGGACCTGAACGCTGCTTGCCAATAATAATTTCCGCCAAGCCGCGATTGGTTGGATCATCACGCTGGTAAAGCTCATCGCGATAGATAAACAAAATGGTATCGGCATCTTGTTCGATGGCGCCCGATTCGCGCAAATCAGCAAGCTGGGGTCGTTTGTCTTTACCTGCACGGCTTTCAACAGCGCGATTAAGCTGCGACAACGCAATGATCGGGATCTCGAGTTCCTTCGCCATGGCCTTGAGCGATCGGCTGATTTCGCTGATTTCTTGTTCACGACTCTCGTTGCGTATGCCCGAGCGCATCAACTGTAAATAGTCGACGATAATAAGCCCAAGCTTATGCTCCGAATGTAAGCGTCGTGCTTTGGCGCGCAGTTCCATCACGCTCAAGCTGGGCGTATCGTCAATCCAAATCGGCAACTCACTGAGCGCACCTGCCGCGTTGGCCAGTTTTGGCCAGTCTTCACGCGTCAGCTGCCCCGTGCGCAAACGCGAAGCAGATACGCGCGCCTCGCTACACAACATACGACGCGTGATTTGGTCTTTAGGCATCTCGAGCGAAAACACCGCCACCGCTGTTTTGCGAGCAATACATGCGTTGGTGCCCACGTTGATGGCAAATGCCGTTTTACCCATGCCCGGACGTCCCGCCACAATGATCAAATCGCCAGGATGCATACCCGCTGTCATGCGATCAAGGCGATCAAAACCACTCGGTAAACCCGTAATGCGCTCTTTACGCTCGGCCGCTTCGTTGATCGCTTTAAAAGTGCGCAACACTACGTCTTTGATGTGCTCGTAGGGGCTACGAATGCGCTCCTTGGCCACATCGAATACCGAGCGCTCGGCGGTATCTAAAAACTCTTCAAAATCGCCGTAATCCGTATAACCCTTGCCCGCAATCTGATGACACGCTGTAATAAGCTTACGCACCATCGCCTTTTCGCGGATGATTTTTGAGTGGGACTCAACATGCGCGAGCACCGGCAACGTATCGGTCAACGAAAGCAGATACTCGTCACCACCCACCGCTTGCAATTTGCCGCGTTGTTCAAGCTCCTCGCGCACGGTAATCGAATCGACCGGTTTGCCCTTGGAGAAAAGCTCAGTGATCACCGTAAAGATCTGGCGATGTGCCTCAACATAAAAATTATCAGGCTCAAGGATCTCGAGCACCGTATGCAAAAGATCGTTGTCGAGCAGAATGCTGCCAATGACAGCTTTCTCGGCCACCAGCGAGCTTGGCGGCAAGTTGTGATTGCCCTCTCGCGAAGGCGTCAGTTCAAACACGTTTTGCACGGTCACGCGGCGTCCCAAAAGAAGTCTGCGCGAGAACAAAGCTCGGCGCAACCCCTACCTTTAGGGCCCAAGGTCAGGCATGATTTTCAAACCGAGGTGTTATCCCTCACGAACAACGTTGATCTTGACCGAAGCCACCACCGTCGGCGCCAAACGCACTTCCACGGTATGCTCGCCAAGTTGTTTAATCGGCTGCGAGATAAGAATCTGTCGCTTGTCGATCTCAAACCCTTTAGCATGCAATAAGCCAGCAATATCCTTGGTGGTCAACGCACCAAAAAGGCGGTCGGTCTCACCCACTGGCATGGCCACTTCAAGCACCGCACCCGATAGTCGCTCAGCGGCCGCTTGTGCATCCGCCTGAAGCTTGTCAGCGCGACGCTTTGCCTGCTCTTTTTCGTGCTCGACCTGACGCAGATTGCCTTGCGATGCAACCACGGCCAATCCTTTGGGAATAAGGAAGTTACGTGCAAACCCGGGTTTGACACGCACCACATCACCGGGATGCCCCAGCTTGTTTACCATCTCTCGTAAAACCACTTCAATCGCCACAGCCATGATGTCTCCCTTAAAAAAATTACTTCGAACTCAAATGTTAACTCAATGTACCCTTCAGCTCGGCTCAGCGGCTGCTTCAGCCTCGGGTGCTGCCTCGGTCTCTTCAACCTCTTCTTCAACCGGATCAGCCTCGTGATGACGCATGCGATGTGATCCCGCCAAGCCCAAACGCTCTTCAAGCGTAGGCTCATAATCATCTTCGCTTGCATCGACTGCCTTAAACTTGATCGCCTCAGGATCGACCTTGATCGCCCCAAGATCGACGTCCTCGTTCGTCATGATGCTCTGCGCACGCACAACGTTGTCGATCAAACGCAAATTACGCTCAAGCTCTTTCACGATGCCAGGCGCGCCAATATAACGCAGGTGGGTAAGATAACCGCGCGACGCCTTGGCGATTGGATGAGCCAAGCGCTTCTTGCCTGTATTGCTCAGCTCCAAGAGCTTGCCACTCATGCGCGAAATCACTTCTTCTGCCTTCGACGCAATCTTCTCGGCATCCGACGCAGAGGTGGTCGGGCGCAGGATATAAACGGTTTCGTACTCTCGAACGATTTGCTGTTGCATGATTTTCCCTGTCTTCTTTACACTTTAGGCTTAGCTTTTTGTTTCTGATTTGATGGTTGGATGGCGTTTTCTATTCCGTGACGCAGAACACTTTCAACAGCGTCGGCCACGCGCCCAAAATAGTCACCCAGCGCAGCTCGCTCATCCGACGAAAATGGTGCGAGCACATAACTTTCAACACTTTGTTGGCTGTTTTCAGGTCGACCTATGCCAACCCGAATTCGACAAAACGCTCTTCCTCCACAAACCTCAGCGATTGAACGCAGACCATTGTGGCCCGCCAAACCGCCGTCAAACTTGACTCGAAATGTGCCAAAAGGCAAGTCGATCTCGTCATGAATTACCAACAAATGCCCGAGGTCTATTTGCCCGGATTTAAGCGCCTTCTGCACCGCGCGCCCGCTCAAGTTCATGAATGTTTGTGGTTTGAGCAGATGGCATTCGGCCAGCCCCTCCCTGCCCTTGGCCTGGGCAAAAAGCCCCTCAAAACGTTCGCGAAATGCGCCGCTCACGCCCAAACGCTGCGCCAGCACATCCACCACCATAAATCCAGCGTTATGCCGCGTGCGCTCGTAACGCGAGCCCGGATTGCCCAACCCAGCAACAAGCCAGGTTTGCTCTTGAGCTACCTTGTCTCGAACCGTCATGGGGTCTAACTACCCCAAAACTATTCTTTTTTAGCTGCCGGAGGAGGCGTCGACCCTGCCGCAGGAGGCGTGGAACCCGTTGCCGCAGCGGCTGCTGCATCTGCTCCGGGCTTGGCTTCCTCAGCCTCTTTCTGACGACGCAGCATCTGCACCGAGATCACGGTGGTCTTGGCAGGCAAGCGTGCTTCGACACCCTTGGGCAAAGGTAACTCATCAACGTGGATATGCCCATGCAACTCAACATGCGTCACATCCACTTCAATCTTTGCGGGGATATTATCTGGAAGTGTGCGAATCGGCAGCTTGCGATACATCACACCCAAGTGACCACCCGCCACCACACCCGCTGCACGACCAACCGTCACCAAAGGCACATCAACATCAACAGGTGCATCTTTTTGGATTTGATAAAAGTCGATGTGTTCAATCGCACCCGAGAGCGCGTCTTGCTGAATATCTTTCACGAGCGCAAGTTTATCTTTGTTGTCGATCTTCATGGTGAACACCACATTACGGCGGTATTCAGTCGACAATGCTTTGCTCATTTCTTTGGGTGACACAGTCAGCGCAACCGACCCGTCGCCTCCATAAATCACTGCAGGAATTAAACCCTGACGGCGAAGTGTGCGCGCCGCGGTTTTGCCGCGCTCTTGTCTAACCTGTGCGTTGATTTCAAAGCTTTGCATCTTAGTATCCTTTTCTTAACTTCTAAATCTTCTAATCAGTGCTCGAATCACTCAAATAACTTCACTCAAATAAATAACGAGCTCACCGAGTCACTATGGTGAATTCTACGAATCGCCTCGCCCAAGAGGGGGGCGACCGAAAGGACGACAAATTTATTCGATTTTTGCGCTTCTGCAACCAGCGGCACCGTATCTGTTACAACCACCTGTTCTAACACGGAATTTTCGATGCGCTCAAGCGCTGGCCCAGACAATATCGGGTGCGTGGCCACCGCCATCACACGATTGGCGCCCTGCTCTTTAAGGCTCTGCGCAGCGTTCACAAGGGTGCCCGCCGTGTCGATCATGTCGTCGACGATCACACAATCGCGACCTTCGATGTCACCGACGATGTTCATCACTTCGCTGACGTTGGCCGCCGAGCGACGTTTATCGATAATCGCCAAATCAGCACCAAGACGTTTGGCGTACGCGCGCGCACGTTCGACACCACCCGCATCGGGCGACACGAGCACAGGCGGCGTAGAAAAACGTGGGCGTAGATAATCCAAGAAAACTGGCAGCGCATACAGATGATCAAAGGGCAGATTAAAGAAACCTTGAATCTGACTCGCGTGCAGATCCATCGCGAGCACACGCTGCGCACCCGCAGCGGTGATCAAGTCAGCGGCAAGCTTGGCCGTGATCGGCGTGCGCGGTGCCACTTTACGATCTTGCCGAGCGTAACCGTAATAAGGCATCACCGCGGTAATCGATCCCGCAGACGCACGCTTGACCGCGTCGATCGTGATGAGTAGCTCCATCAAGGTGTCGTTCACGGGCGGACACGTGGGCTGCACCAGGTACACGTCGACGCCACGAACGTTTTCGTTGATCTCAACGAAAAGTTCCCCATCGGAAAAGCGAGAAACTTTTGAGCGCGCAAGCGAAATGCCTAGGTGACTGGCTATTTTTTCAGCGAGCGCAGAATTCGCTTTACCTGCAATCACGCAGATCGACTTTAACACGTAGCCTCCTCGGCCTCTCTTGGCATGCCTCTAACTCGCGACAATCAAGCCCGCTTATTGGGCCACTTCGTAGCAGATGAGGGGCGTTTAGTCAAAACGCGGGGTACAACAAATGTGCTACGTGTCGGCTTGCAAACCTGAAAAAATAGTACATATTATTAGTGTTTTAGGTATTGGCGTGAAGTTGAGCATGGGTGTCGCCAATGCAGAAACATCGTCGGTTCACGGCACCGGTGTGCGCGTGAATGTAGTGGTTGTGACGATGAAAACTTACACAAAAGTTGAGTGTAAAAAAGGTAGCACTTTTATCTTGCATGTAGTACACCTTTTCACTTAAGATACGACTTCATTTCAGATACAGATTTTAGAAAGGGAGCTAGCCGTGGCAAATACAGTTTACGTTGTGACCAACAGACCTGAGTTCGAAGAAAAGTGGAACGCTCTTCTGCGCAGTAACAAGGGTGTGCACGCACAGATCATGGAGCCTGCTGAGTTGACCACCAATATTGGTCGCCAAAGCGTGGTTGTGATCGATGGCCAATCCGAAGGCTATGATGATGACGAGCTTCTCGCAACGGCAGGTTACTGCCGCGCGGTGGGCGCATTCCCGGCGGTTTCCATTCCCCCGAGCAAAGTGTCGAATCCGGCTGTGCTTCAGGTGCTTGAAGACGTCTGCAATGGCCTTGTGGCTCAACGCGACAGCGATTTAGAACGCCTTGCAACCTCGCTCGCGCGCAAGCTCGACGGTGTTGAAAACAAGCGTTTTGAATACGTCACCGTGGCCCCCAACGGCAAAGACATCTTGGCGGTGCTCGGCAATGGCGATTCAGTGCTCTTGTCACGCCCCCTCGATGAGAACGACGATTTGAGCGAAGTCACCAAGATCGAACTCAACGCAAGCTCAAGTGCTGCGAAGATCGATCTCAAAGGTGGCAAATCGCTTCAACTCGATATTCGCCGCGCCCTGCCACAGCGTCGCGCCACCGATTCAGGTAACCTGCGTGCCGGCAAGCCGAGCAAGCAATACCTTAAAGGCTCTGAGCTTGGTGCACGTCTCAAGCAGCTTCGTTTGGCCGCTGGCCTTACGCAAGCCGAGCTTGCACGTCGCACAGGCATTCACCGCCCCAATATCGCACGCGTCGAAGCAGGTCGTCACACACCTTCGCTTGAGACACTTGCGAAAATCGCCGAAGCGATGGGCGTGCCCGCAACGCGCATCTTCTCGGACGACGCATAACCACACTCCACTCCCTAACAAAAAAGGCGCTTGGGCAACCAAGCGCCTTTTTTTATGCCCCTAACGATTTAGATGGAACGATAAGTGGAGTTGAGCGAGGTTGGGCAGGTTCAAACAGTAGCGAACGATTCGCGAAGCCAAAGGCGTAGTGCTTAGTGAGCGGGTTTGAGCCTGCCCAACCTTAGTGAGCGGGTTTGAGCCTGCCCAACCTCGCTCAACTCCACTTATCTTTTACACTAACTACAGGTAACGAAGTTGACTACGTAGCTCACTTCGGCGGCACCCTGCGGCTTGACTGTCACGCGATAACTCTCGCCAGCCGCCGGCACCCAACCCATCGGTACCCACGCTATCGCCGGCTCCCCATACCCATCCACCGGTTTGCTCACCGTGATCGCCATCGCCGTATCATTGGCTGTGTTGGTAACACTCACACTCGCACCGTTAAGATTGATCTGGCTGCTGTGAAATGACCATCGTTGTTCGATCGCGGGCAAATCAAGTAGCGCAAACTCGATGGGCGTGGGCCCGGGATTAGGAAACGCGGTCCAGCTACGTGAGGTGATCCCGCTTGTGTCAAAGACTCGACCGCAACCCACATTTTCGTTGTAGTCAGGATACATGGTGTTATTCCAAGGGCCCTCTGCCCAGCCAAACGCAAAGTTTTTAAGCGGTTGATTCAAAATCCAGCGGCGATGACCCACATCAACATTACCGCCACCATCCTGCATCCATTGCCAAATGCTTAAACTCGGGCTCACAAACTCGTTCTTTTGATTAACGCCCGAGCTTAAATTGCTGCTTCCTGCACCAAGTTTGGCCTGCGCACCCAGCTTATCCATACATTTGAAATTGTTTGGTGGCTCGTGGTTGAGTTTATTGTTTGCCACCATCACCACAGCACATGATTGTACATTACCGTAGCTGTCGGCATCTTCGACCACATTGGGTGCAGCACCCACCATCCAACGCATGGCATTCAGATACCTAAGCACATCTTGCATGGTGGCCTTGCGATCAGTCCACACGCCCAGCTCACACTTGCTGATGTCGCCCGTCCACACCGCTTTGCTTAAATCTTGTTTGGGCAAGCGCTCTTTAAAGCGCGTGCACACTTCGTTCTGACTGCGTTTTTCTAAATCAAACGTCGCGAGCGCCTCACACTGCATGGTCTGCGTATTGCATGCCTGATCGACAGTACATGCCGCCGACCCGCAGCTCGTGCCAACAAACAAGGCGGCAGGATCAGTGACCACGGCTGTGCCCGGCAACATGTTGCTATTGGGATCAGGGCCTGCTGCCTTTTTGTCATCGTCGCCACAACCAACCACAACAACCAACACGGACAACACCCATACAATACCAATGCGCTTCATCTCATCAGTTTACACAAAATCAGCACTAAAAACGAGTTCGTCTCGTCCTCTAATACCCAGTACCCAGCGCCAATTTGTGCCCAAAACCACAACCACGGTTTTGCAGAATATATCGATTATGCTACATACGGACCAGGAATCCTCAGTGCGCTTAGTTTTTTTCTTAACGACCCTGAGCCTTACGCTTGCACCGCTAGCGCTCGCGTTTGTGACGCCTGCGCCCACGCATGCGGGCGTACCACGGGTTATTGAACGTGTTGTGACGCGTTGTTTTAGAAATAAACCCGTACAAGGCATCAACGAAACGCGCGTACGCTATCAATTGGATATGGTTATTTCGGCCAGTTGCGTCGGGCGCCTGTCCGATCGTTTCTATGCCATCACATTAAGTTCAGCAAGCACCAACGGCGCTTCACCTACCATCGATATCACACGCACCAGTACATCGTATCCACGCAAGGATGTTGTGGCGCTTTACCCTTACAATCGGTTAGATTGTTTAGTAAGCACCGGCGCAGGCGAACCCTTTGTCACACCCGTACTGCGATAGTCGTCAAAAAGCATTTCGCGTATATAAATCGTTCGTAACGGGTTACGATATAAACCATGTGGATGCACCAACACAGCATAAGTCAGCGTAGCAACGCTTATATAAAACCCATCGTTGTAGCCGTGGTGGCCACGGTGCTGAGCTGCGCTCTAAACACGAACAAGCCTGATAACCCAAAGCATGCCGTGCAACAAAAGAACGATACCCACGAACATACCGATAAGCTCCTCAAGCTAACACTTATACAAAATCAGCCCACAGCGGTGGGTGATGTGACGATAACGCTGGTTTCAGCAGGCTACGCGCACATGAAAGACGACCGCAATCTGAGCAATGTGAAGTTAACACTAACGAAGGGCGGCCAAGAGGTCACCGTTCACGTGTCGCGCGAACATCCTGGTAACCCTAACTTTGTAAAAGCCTTTGACCTTGCCATAGCGCTTGAGCAAGCAAACGCTTACAACACGCCCATCTCAGCGGATCTCATCGTAAAAGCTCATTAAGTCCCGCCTACCCACCTATACATAAACGGATTGAGCGTGGGTCAAAGGTTTGGGCGTGGGTGCAGTCCGACGAAGTTGGGCGACAGCGTATGCGCAGTTCAGCCGTAGCGAGCGGGACCCGCCTGAGGAGGGCTGTCCCCGCGCCCAAACCTTTGACCCACGCTCAATCCGTTTATGTGTAAACAACTGGTCCGGTGTGCGTTTAAAAGAAGCTCATCGCCTTCCTAATCAAAGCAACGAATGCTCGATAACTCACGTTAACGATTGATCTTTTTGCGCTATCGGACCGGTGCAATTATCGGCACTATCTGTCGATGTAACAAAAACAATACAATCGAAAGGGTGTTGTAAAAACACCGACACATAGCTCAGAAAAATCTTAGAGGAGTCCGCCAATGCATTGCTTAGCTACTAACCTATCAACTTACGCTTATCTTATCTTTGCATTCAATTTCGCTTTGGGTTGTGCATCGCAGAGTGAACCCATGCAAAACACGCCAACACAATGCGCGGCCGATGACCCAGGCTGCCCTCCGGCCATCGATCCCAATGCAGATCCCAATACGGCGCCGAACGCTGACCCCAACGTCGACGACAATCAACCAACACCCACCCCACTATCGACACAGATCACTCAAGTGGTCGGCGGCAGCCAGCACACCTGTATACGTTTGATTGACGGCACAATTAAGTGTTGGGGCGACAACTCATTCGGTCAACTCGGCACGGGCAACACGCCCGAGTCTTCACCCGTTCCATACGACGTAAGCAGTCTAGCCAATGTAGCCTCTATTGGCACGGGCAACCTACAGACCTGTGCCGCGCTTAATGATGGCAACCTTAATTGCTGGGGCAACAACGGAAATGGCCAGCTCGGTTCTGGAACAACGCACAGCTCAGCAACGCCGGTCGCCGTTCAAAACATCAGCACCGCCAGCACCGTGGCGAGTGGCGTCTTTCACACTTGCGCAATTGTCGATGGTGGCAGCGTGAAATGTTGGGGTGGCAATCGTGATGGTCAACTAGGCAACGGCACATCTTCTACAGCTTCTTACGTGCCAGTGAAAGTAAGTAGCCTAAACAACGCACAAGCGCTCGATGCCAACTACTCACACACCTGCGTCGTCACAACCGGTGGCAGCGTAAAGTGCTGGGGTAATAATTTATGGGGACAGCTGGGTAACAACACCACAAGTAAGTCA
The DNA here is from genome assembly GCA_044224525.1 of Polyangiales bacterium. Taxonomy (GTDB): domain Bacteria; phylum Myxococcota_A; class Polyangia; order Polyangiales; family CBDCBC01; genus JBGAKI01. The sequence continues at coordinate 42,539 of JBGAKI010000015.1, forward strand.
AATGTGCCCGTGACTGTGATGGGCGTCACCGCTGCCACCGCGATTGCAACAGGAGCCAACCATAACTGCGCCATCGTGACCGATGGGACGGTCAAATGTTGGGGGTCCAATACTTTTGGCGCGCTAGGCAACGGCACGCTCAACGATTCGTTAACGGCCGACACAGTAGTTAGATTCGTGGGCAAAGCCAAGGCCATCGCCGCGGGAGATCAACATACATGTGCGATTGTCGACAGTCCCATTGCAGGCAGTGGTCTCGTCTATTGCTGGGGTAACAACAACGCTGGCCAACTTGGTGGCTACTCATCGGGCAACTCGCCATCACCGGTCAACGTGGGTGGGATCAGCAACGCAAAACTCATTGGCGCAGGCCTTCGACATACCTGTGTGGTCTTAACGGACAACTCAATGAAATGCTGGGGCGAGAATATCTACGGACAGCTTGGCAATGCAAGCAGCAGCGATCGCAGCACACCCGTCGATGTAGTATTCAAATGAACACGAGTCCACGCCGAAGTACTAACCCGCGATAAACTCGCCGCCATCAGCATAAATAATATTGCCGGTGATCCACTGCGCTTGCGGCAACGAAAGTACCGCGATCGCATCGGCGACATCTTGGGGTGTGGTTAAGCGTTTGTGCGGATTGCGTTTGGTGGCGTGCGCGATCATCTCTTCATTGCCGGGGATCTTACGCAACGCTGGTGTATCGGTGACACCTGCACAAATCGCATTGGCGCTGATGCCATAAGGCGCAAGCTCCGCAGCAAGCTGGCGACAATGCGACTCAAGCGCACACTTGGCCGCGCTCACCGCACCATACCCGGCCCACACGCGGCTGCCACCCTCAGAGGTCATCGCATAAATGCGACTGTTTTTGCCAAACAACCCTGCTTTTAAAATCTCTTGTGACCAATACACCAAACTGTGCGCCATCACATCAGACGTCATTTCAAAATTAGCGCGACTCAAAATGTTTGCTTTGGGGTCTTCGCCGGGTGCACCTTCCCAGTAAGGCTTCAGGGTGCCAAACGCAAGCGAATGCATCAACACACGAACGGGTTGTTTGATGCCCTTTTCTTGAAAGCGTTTTTGCACGTCGGCCACCACTTCTTGTCGCTTGGCATCGTCGGCCGCGTTAATATTATAAAACCACGCTTCGCGACCTTCACTTTGAATGGCTTGTTTGATCTCTTCGACCTTGGGCATGGTCGCACGGCGGTCCAAATGCACACCGATGATATTCATGCCGTATTTCGCCAGCGTCTTGGCGGTGATTTCGCCAAAACCACTCGATGCACCCAAAACAATCGCCCAACCGTCTAATGATAAGTTTGCCATGTATTGCCTTTTTTTGTGGTCGGCTAGTTCTATCGAAAATCGCGACAAAATCAAGTCTTCTTAAAAACCCCGCCCTGACCATCAGTCAATTCGTATCAAACTAGCCTTTATCCGCATGGCGCCGGGCCTTTTCGTCGTGACCAGAAACACCCATGCGTCGATCGAGCACGCCAAGTACATCGCGCCACGCAACGCCGCGCGCTTGCAGGCCCACAAGCATATGAAACAAAAGATCAGCGGCTTCACTTGCCACCCGTTCATCGCTCTCTTGACTAAGCGCCCGGATAAGCTCCGCCGACTCCTCCGCAATTTTTTCGTTGATGCTGACGACGCCCCGTTCAAGCAACAACTTGGTATAGCTCTTCTCGCGTGAACTCTCGCCACGTTTTTCGATGATTTGCTTAAGCGCACTCAGGGTAGGCGTCGCACAGGTCACCTCGCCCGCCGATTCATCAAGCCGTTCAAAAAAGCATGTCGCCTCGCCCGTATGGCATGAGGGTCCCTCAGGTTCAACAAGGTAAATCACCGCATCACGATCACAGTCGACCCACACCTCACTCACCTGCATGGTGTGCCCGCTCGTTTCGCCCTTCTTCCACAACGCATGGCGTGACCGACTAAAAAAATGTGCCTCGCGCGTTTTCAGCGTCTGCTCAAGCGCGTCACGATTGGCGTGCGCAAGCATGCGGATCTCGCCACTCAAACGATCCTGCGCCACCACGGTCACCAACCCCGCAGCATCATATGTTAAGTCGAGAGACTCCATGAACGATTAGCGTAGCATACTCTAAGCACACCAACACGCAGCCCTTGACGAACGCAGAGCAGATAACTTCACTTGTAGAACGCCTAAGATTCGTTTGGAAAAGTCACCGCTTTGTCGCCACAAAACCTCTGAACCTGTTGAACCGTGGCCTCAAAAAGGGTGTTAACATATTGCCAAATCAAGCGTTCAACCGAGTCGTGGCGCGGTAAACTTAGCGGTGATTGTGCCGGACAAGGCCCTCGACTTTTGCGCACGGCGGCCGACAACCAATACGACTGCGTGCCGTTATCGTAGCTAAAACCAAGTCCTGTGTATCGACCAAATACACCCTGCATCTCCTTTGAGAGTTGCTGATAAGCAAGCAACGACGTAAACACCACTTGAAATGACGAGGCGCCTGCCAGCTCTCGCTCAAGGCTAAGTTTTAACGCGTTGGCTTTGTCGGCTTCGGCGGGAAAAAAATACCACTGCAAGTGTTTACTGTCGCGCAGGTCATGAAAATACGCCATCTCAACAACCTGACGACCCCCCTCGCCATCAAGCGTCATATCAGCAATACGCACGCTAAACGCTTTATACGTGTCGGGATCAGAAAAATAGTTCTTTGCCGCGTCACACCAATTAGTAATTTGAGCGTTCCTGCCGATATAACAACCGTCTGGCCCCGAATACCCGATCAATTTGTTAGAGTCATCTGTTGGACCACACGCCCCCTGACCCACAACGTCGGCATTGTCGTCGCCCTCTGCAGAGGAACGCGCCGCCATGAGCGATGTTGACGGCTCACAGCCTTCCACAAGACAAAGCACATACGGACTCACTAAGAAAAGCCCAAGGTTGGCAAGATTCCCAAAAAATTTCACGCGCCAAATAAGTATCATATGCATTACAGAATGCAACCCAAACGCAGAATACAAAAGTGCATTGCAGCGTCACCGGCCTAACGGCGAGGCTAACTGAGGACACCCCCTAGAACAAAGATGAAGTTGAGTTGAGAGGGTCTGGGGCAGGTTAAACAGTAGCGAACAATTCGCGAAGCCATAGCCGTAGCACTTAGAGAGTGGGTTTGACCTCTCCCAACCCGCGCAACTCAAGAACTTCCCTTTTGCCGTAGGTGGATCTCTTATGAGAGCTAATTGCGTGCGCTTGAACCGGCACTGCGGGTGGCTTTGGCACTTGCAGCGTCATCGCCTTTGGCAGCCGCACCGTTGCCATCTTTGCCTGCAATTTCTTTAGCGGGCACTGCAACCTCGGGCGCCAACCCATGCTTTTGCAGGACCTGTGCTCTGATCGCCTCTAACATCTTGGGATGCTCATCCAGATAGCCGCGCGCGTTGTCGCGACCCTGACCAATGCGCTCACCCTTGTAGCTGTACCAAGCACCCGACTTCTCGACGATGTTGGCCTCTGCTGCCAAGTCGAGCACATCGCCGCTATAACTGATGCCTTTACCAAACAAGATATCGAACTCGCAATCTTGAAAGGGTGGCGCCATTTTATTTTTCACCACCTTGACGCGCGTGCGATTGCCAATGGCATCCTCGCCCACTTTGATCGTGCCAATGCGGCGAATGTCCAAGCGAATCGACGAATAAAACTTAAGCGCGTTACCACCCGTCGTGGTCTCAGGTGAACCAAACATCACGCCTATCTTCATGCGGATCTGGTTAATAAAAAACAATGTCGTGCTCGACTTATGCACGGTGGCCGTTAGCTTGCGCAGTGCTTGACTCATCAGGCGCGCCTGCAACCCCATATGGCTATCGCCCATCTCGCCTTCGATCTCAGCTTTGGGCACCAGCGCCGCCACCGAGTCGACCACGATCAAGTCAACCGCACCCGAACGCACCAGCGTATCGGCGATTTCGAGCGCTTGCTCGCCATGATCGGGCTGGCTGATCAAAAGTTCTTCAACGTTGACGCCAAGCTTCTTGGCATAACCGGTATCGAGCGCATGCTCGGCATCGATGAACGCTGCCACACCACCTGCGCGCTGGCACTCAGCGATCGCATGCAAAGTCAGCGTTGTTTTACCGCTCGACTCAGGGCCAAAGATTTCGATAATACGGCCACGCGGATAACCACCCACACCGAGCGCGATATCAAGCGAAAGTGAGCCCGTCGACGTGACCGGCACTTTTTGCGCAGCCTCGGCAGCGCCAAGGCGCATGATCGTGCCTTTACCGTATTGCTTCTCAAGTGTCGCCAACGCGAGTTCAAGTGCTTTGCTCTTATTAGTATCCACGTAAACCTCCCAATGCAGTCGCTCAATATAAGACCGACAGGTGTTAATCGCTATAGCACGGCTTCAGTTGCCACGTCGCCTCAGTTTTTTTACGTCGAGGGATCATTTGTGATCGCATCGAGCACGATCTTGAGTCCCGTCCAGCAACTCAAGCGTTGGTTGCGGCCGCGATCCCATCGGAAAACATAATGAAATGATTGGGTTGGCTTATCACGGCGCGCCAATCCAAAATGCACCGTCCCAACCGGTTTCGCGTCCGATCCGCCACCTGGGCCGGCGATGCCGGTCACCGAAAGCGCCAGATCGGACCCCGAAATACGCAACGCACCCTCGGCCATGGCGATCGCCACCTCAGCGCTCACCGCACCCGGCGCGCTAGGCCCCTCAAGCAAAACTGAGGGCACACCAAGCAGCGTGCTCTTCGCTTGATTTGAATAGGTCACGGCCGATAATAAAAAGACCTCTGAACTACCGGCAATCTCCGTTAAAAGCGAGGCAAGTTTTCCACCCGTACACGACTCAGCGAATGCCAACGTCTTCTTTTGTGCACGCAATATCTCAAACACCACGCGTGGCAAATCATTGCGACCTTCGGCATACACGATATCACCCAGGCGTTCACGCACCATCACAACACCGCGCTCGGCAAGCATGCGGGCACGCGCATCGTCTTCTGCACGCGCAAACACTTTGACTTCGATGTCGGGAAAGTGCGCACGATAACCGATGGTCACCCCAGGCAAGGCTTGCTCAACACCCTCAAGTTTTTCGGCCACCTGCGATTCGGTATTACCAAAGGTGCGCAAATGGATCTGATGCGTGGTACGCTGAACGCGCGCACTGAGCTCAGCCAAAAGCGGCTCGAACATGGCCTTCATTTCGCGCGGCACCCCCGGCATAAAAATGCTGAACATCCCACCAATGCTCAGTGCAAATCCAGGCGCCGTGCCTTCCGTATTCTTCAGCACACGCGCATCTTTTGGCACCAATGCTTGATTGCGATTGATCGCTGGCATTGGCATGTTGCGTGCTCGAAAGCGTGCCTCAATCGCACGAAGGCTTTCTGCATCGTGCACAAGCTCGATGTTTAACAACTTCGAAACCGCCTCTCGCGTCATATCGTCTGAGGTGGGCCCCAGACCGCCCGTGCACACCATGACGTGCACGCGTTGGCTAAGCCGCGACATCGTCGACTGCATCGTGTCGAGATCATCAGCAACGCTAACGTGCTCGATCACGTCGTAGCCCACATCGGTGAGTTTTTCCGCAAGCCATGAAGCGTTGCTATTGGTTAACTCACCACGTGTGATTTCAGTTCCAATTGACAGTATCGCCGCAGTCGTCACTTGCTAAGTGTGCCGCCTTCTGCGCCAAGATCAAGTCAATCGCCTGGCCCGACGTGCAAACAACCACGCCATTAACAAAAGCACACTGCCAAGTTCAATCAGGCTCATGGGTTTGTTGGTTGGGCTCAACGCGCATTTATGCATCGCACCACCTGCAGGCCCCCCAAGTAGCGAATCAAGGTAATCGGAGAACCCATCGTGATCGCTGTCAGTCACTCGCCCTTCAACTCCATCCGAAATACGATCGCCATCCGAATCGGTATCAAGCCAAGTGGGCACGCCGTCAAAATCCAAATCGCTGGTGCCAACTTTTGCCGAATCGCCGATTTCGTCACGCGTCAGCAATCCATCACCGTCGTCGTCAACGTCAAGGTAATTGCTAACACCATCACCATCTGAATCGTCGTCAAGCGGATTGCCATTCTTGTTAAGGTCTTCATCACGTGACAGGTTACCGTCGTTCTCGTCGTCGGCATCAAGTGCATCGATCACTGTATCGCCATCGGTGTCTTGACGCGCCTGCGCGTTTTCGCCGGCGACACACAGTTTGTCGCGCGAGATTTGCCCATCGCAAACGCCATCGTTGTCCGTATCGGCATCCTTGGGATTGGTGCCAAGCATCTGTTCGAGCACATCCGCAATGCCATCAAAATCGCTGTCGGTCGGCGCCGTGGTCGAATCAAGATAATCCGGCACATCCGGGTTATCATTGCGATTGAGGTTCGACGCATCGGCCGGATTACCATCGCCATTGGGGTCAGGCAACTCACCCGACGTGCGTGTGCCATCATTGTCGTCATCGATGTCTAAATAGTTGGGTGTGCCGTCCGCATCGGTGTCATTGACGCGTGGATCACTGGACCCATCTCGCGCGCTATCTTCAAACTTCGTAAACACGGTATCGGCATCATCATCCATGTCGCGATAATCAAGGCGTCCATCGTTGTCGGTGTCCGGCAGCGACGCAGGCATACCATTGGCAAGCACCATGCCATTATTTGGGTCAAACGCGTTGTCTAAGCCATCTCCATCGGTATCGACATTCGTTGCAAGCACGTCTGCTTCACCGTTGTGGTCAGTGTCGTGACCTTCAACCGCATCGGGCACATGATCGTCGTCAGCATCGACCTCGCGATAATCTGCAATCATATCGGAACCAAGCAAGGTTGCATCCGAATTGGGCAGATTGGCCACCGTAGCAAGCGCCGACGCACTGTCATGCCAACCGTCGTTATTAACGTCGGTATCCATTCCCACAACACCAACATTGTCGACGCGCCCATCGCTGTCGGCATCAAGCAAGCCTAAACCGGCTTCGAAAGCATCGGTGATGCCATCAGCATCCGAATCAAGATCTCGATAGTCAGCTAGCGCATCGATATCAGCCCTCGGCAAGATCGCATCACTTACCCAAACGCCACCGGTGGCTGTATCGATGCCGTCATCCCAACCATCACTGTTGGCGTCTGTCGTCACATCAACACGACCATTGTGGTCAACGTCGAAAACAGCAAACCCCGCCTCGACGACGTCTGGAATACCATCGTTATCCGCATCGAGGTCCAAGCGATCAACTACGCCATCGCCATCGGTGTCACGATCAACGCTGGCGGGCGCTTCTTCGCTGTCAGGCACGCCATCATTGTCGTCATCGGCATCAAGATAGTCAGGCACGGTGTCGCCATCGCTGTTGGTCACCGCAATCACAATGTTATGAGTTACCGACGCCTGATTACCAAACACATCGGAAACGGATGCAATGATCTCATGCGCACCTTCGCTCAACGCGTTGACCATCGGCACCGTGACCGACCAAGCGCCGAGCGCATTGGCATTCGTGGAAAGTGTAAAATCGTTCATACCATTGGTACGAAAGGCCACAGAGACCGCTTGATTTGCCAGCGTGGCACCCGAGACAGCCGGCGTTAAGATGGTGATCACCGCATTGTCGACAGGTGCAGTCATACTTACAGAAAGTAGATCGACGGTCACGTTCGCCGTCGAAGTCGCGCCCTGAGCATCAGTCACCGTATACGCAAAACTCGCTGTATTCCCATTCGCAGGGACAGTGAGCGCAATCTGGTTTGCGTTAAGCATCGCTGTCAACCCAGCAGACACACTGCCAATAGCAGTGATAGTTAACGCGTCATTTTGCGCGTCGCTATCGTTAGCAAGCAATGTCGAAGTTGGCACCACCGCGCTTGCACCACGTACCACCCTTATGGTGTCGTTGTTTGCCGTCGGTGCCGAATTGAAATCAAGGTAGTTAAAAATGCCATCGTTGTCAGCATCGTTACAGCCCTCGGTTAAATCGCCATCAAGCTTGCCGTCACCATCACCGTCGGTGGCAGACACACGCGCGAGTGTCTGTACGATAAATGCCCCCAAGTAGGAGGAATGATTATCGGTATACGTAAAGGCAACGTTTGGATCGTTGTCCGCGAACAAACTGTAGACATTATAAAGTTCGTCGTCTAGACGACCAAGAGCAACACCCGAAATCAAGTCGCCCTTGGCAGCAAGAACACTAGGAAATCCCGGTGCAACACCTGCCGCTCCAGGGCTTGCACCAAACGAACCACCGGTAACGGATGCAGCCGTCGTTGACAACGCATCGGCATTGTCGTCGTTTAACCCAACATTCGACGAAAGACTGGTTGTATTAAAAAGGATCGCACCATTCTCTTCGTCCGCGGTCCCAGCCACCTGCCAAAAGGCAGTCGCGCTTGCCACGAAAGGCTCCTCCGAAGGCATGTGGGTGCTGCAATACCTAGCCACACCCTTGGCGAGTGTAAACGTCAACGACGTGTTGCCAATCACACTATCGGTTCCACCTGCACCGAGCCATATGGAGATGTTTCGCAACGGCGCACTGGGCAATGCATAGACGACAACCAGAGTATGCCCCAAGATCAGTGGCAACCCTAACGCGTTATCGTCGCCACGTTCGTGAATGGGCACAGCAATAACGCCATTGGCATCAGCCGTAGCAAGCAACGCTTGAATGGTTGAAGTGACATCAAAAGAAAACGCCGCATATACTTCACCGGTTCCGACAGTGTCGGTTACAAAATGGTCGGCATTGCCTTGCAAGATCAAAGGCACCGCTGTCGCCATGGGACCAAGCAGAACTTCTCGATCAACACCTGCAGCAGGCACCACATCCGATGGACTCTTAACACCCGAAAGCAGCCATGCTTGCACGATCGTCGCACCCGCAGGCACTTGAATATAAAGCGTTCCAGTCGCAAAAGTGGTCTCGGTGCTGCGCGCGCCCCAACTATCAGCCGCAACGCCACCGTTGATCGCTTTGTTGTAAAACTCATCGAGCTGAGTCTGGGCGTAAGCCCGCTCTGAAGTTGAACATATCAGCGCAATCACAACAGCCAGCTGACAACCCAAGCCGCCTACGCGCTTGGCGCACACCCTTCGAGAACTAAACATTCGCTCGCTCCTTTTGCGGCCTTTTAGACGCAGTCTTCACAGCATAACAAGTTTACACCAACATGCAAAAGAGCTGGTGTTCGGCGCTATCAAAAAGAAGGGCGAGGTGTCGCCACCTCGCCCTTCTTTCGCGATCATCGCTATCGCGCGATCGTCGCTCTCATTTAGTCGGCGTTAGACCAAACGACGTCGTCGACCCAAAAGCAAGGCCGCCGCTATCGCGATCACACTCAACCAAGTACCCGCACCCGCAGGGCCCTCGTGCGCCGAGCAATCGATGGCTGCACCACCCGATACGCCAGCCCCGACGGGCTCAACATAATCGGGAATGCCATTCTGATTAGCGTCCAGGTTGGCTTGTTGACCATCTGCAATGCCATCGTTGTTCGAATCTGAATCGAGCCAGTTCGGAATGCCATCGCCATCAGTGTCATCGCTGCCGTTCTTCTTGGCATCCGCCACTTCGATCGCCGTTGGAATGCCATCACCATCATCATCCGTATCACGGAAGTTTGCAATACCATCCTTATCGGTGTCGTCGTTTACCGGGTTGCCATCCTTGTTCACATCCTCAGTACGTGTTGACAACGTGTCGTTGTCGTCATCGATGTCGCGCGCATCGATCACACCGTCACCGTCGGTGTCAAGACCGGTCTGCGCATTCTCACCCGCCACACAGGTACCTGGCACAGACGTCGAACCGTCGCATACGCCGTCGTTATCGGTGTCAGCCGACGTCGTGCTTGTACCAAGTTGCGCTTCAAGCACGTCCGACAATCCGTCCGCATCGCCATCGGCAGGTGCCACCGACGCATCAAGATAATCAGGTAGGTCCGGGTTATCATTGTGATTCGAGTTGATCGCATCGGTGGGTTTGCCGTCAGAATTGGGATCGGGCATCTCGCTCGCTGTCAACGAACCATCACCGTCGTCATCGCTATCCAGATAGTTCGGGCGACCATCGCCGTCGGTATCCACCGCACGTGGATCCCCTGTCGCATTGCGATTGGCGTCCTCATAGGCACTCAGGATCACATCCGCATCGTCATCGGCGTCACGGTAGTCGCGCGTACCGTCGATATCGGTGTCGGGCAATGTTGCTGGGATGCCAACGGTAACCGCTACACCATTGGTTGGATCAAACGCGTTGTCCAAGCCATCGCCATCGGTGTCTTGTGATGCTGCCACCACATCCGCCACACCGTCATGATTTGCATCATGACCCTCTGTCGCGTCGGGAACGTTATCATTATCCGAATCGGTATCGCGATAGTCTGGCAAGTTGCCCAACTCGTTCTGATCCGTATCGTCGCTGTTTGGCAAGTTCGCCACATCCGCCAATGCAGACGCGCTATCATGCCACCCATCGTCGTTGTCGTCAGTATCCATGCCAACCACACCAACATTATCGACACGACCATCACGATCCACGTCTTGCGCTAACAAGCCCGCTTCAACATTGTCGGTAATGCCATCGGCATCGCTATCCAGATCTAAATAGTCGGCGATGTTATCTGCATCGCTCTGGATCAGTACGTTGATACTCCAGATACCACCTTGCGTATTGTCGATGCGATCGTCCCAACCATCACCATCGGCATCGATCAACACATCGACGCGTCCATCAAAGTTGGCATCGTACTGTGAAAGGCCCACCTCCACAGTGTCGGGTATGCCATCGTTGTCGCTATCGAGATCAAGGTGATTGGGAATGCCATCACCGTCGGTGTCGCGGGCAACGTCACCCGGCTTTTCTTCGCTGTCGGGAATGCCGTCGTTATCATCGTCCGCATCGTTAACATCTGGAATACCATCGCCATCACCTGTATTGGTGAACGCAACCGTGAAATGACGATCAACCGACACGGTATGTGCAAACGCGTCAGTCGCCGACACGGTTGCCGTATACATACCATCGACCAGCGCATTCACAGCCGGCACAACAAGTAGCCAGTTGCCAGCGTCGTCCGATGTAATTGACTGCGTCAAAACAATCCCCGAGATTGACGACAACACCACGGTCAAAGCCTGATTGGGCAGCGTCGTACCGGAAATTGTCGGCGTGCGAATGCCCAACGCTGCATTTTCAGTCGGGCTGTTTACGCCGACATTCAAGAAATCGATATTCACCTGCGCAGAAGCCTGCGCGTTAAAGCTATCCTTGATGGTGTAGTTAAATGTCGAAGACGTGCCGCTCGCAGGCAACGTCAACGTGACGGTCGTTCCGTTAAGCGTTACATTCGATCCAACCGAAGGATTCGACACGGAAAGTACCGAGATAGGATTGTTATCGCTGTCTGAATCGTTGGCCAAGAGCACCGAGGTGGCAAAGTTGGTTGTCGTTCCGGCAACAATGCGCAAGGTGTCCGCAACAGCAACGGGTGCCACATTGGGACTGTCGGCATCTAGATAGTTAGGAATACCGTCGTTGTCGGCATCAGCGCATCCCTCGGCAGCATCATTATCGGCAGCGCCGTCGCCATCGGCATCGGTATCATTGACACGTGCAAGTGTTTGAAAAACAAATGTGCTCAGAAATGAATAACTATGTTGCGCATAGGTCATCACAACGTGTTTGGCAGCATCCGAGATCGCCGGCGTAAAGTCGTAAAGTTCGTCGTCTTGTCGCCCATTGCCAGCGCCCGAAAAAAGATCACCCTTCGCATCCAACGAGGTGGGGTATCCCACTGGCTTACCTGACGACGCAGGCCCTGCGCCAAACGAACCGCCAGTAATCAGCGACATGTAAAGGGTATCTAGCGGATTATCAGAATCATCATTCCATCCGGCTTTGTTCGACAGTGTGAAGTTGTTAAGTTTGATGACGCCATTTTGCTCGGCATCCGAAGTGGCCACCTGATACAAAATGGTCGTGCTCGCCGGGAAAGGTTCCTGGTTGGCGCAGCCGAGCGACGCCACACTGTTGGTGAAGTCAAAAGTTAGATTGGTATTACTAAGCCCACCTGGATCGCTGATACCAGACGTTCCACCCGCGCCTAAGAACACGGCAACGTTACGCAGCGGAGCAGCCGTATTTTTGTAAATCACAACCAAGGTATGACCCAAAACGATGGGAAGAAGGTTACGCGTTGAGCTCTGATCGCCACGCTCTTGAATAGGAACCTCTATCAACCCGTCCGCGTTGGCGGTAGGAAGCAACGCATTGATGGTCTCGGTTGCATCCTGTAACTTAGAACCGAAATACGGCGAAAGGAAACTACTGAGTGCACCTTCCAACGGGTAATCTTTCGCTGTTGCACCAGCGCCCAAAATGACTTTACGCTGTTCTGTGCCAGCGGGAATCGACGCCGCATTCGTACGAAAGGCACTTACAAGATAAGCCTTTTCAATCGTTGAACCTGGCGGTATCTGAATATAAAGCTTGCCTGCACTAAATGTGGTTTGAGAGCTCTTCGTGCCCCAACTGTCCGAAACGACGCCGCCGCGCAATGCGCCAAGGTAGCGATTAACAAGTTTGACCACTTGCGCCTCAGCACCTGAGGTCACACTTATGCAGGTAACCAGACACAGTACTGTAAGGGCCACCGACCACGCTGACTTAATTGGACCACGCACCAGATTGTTCATATCAAAACGTCTCCTTCTTATTGGACGCAAGCTAAGCAAAATTGACTTACCAATGCGCTGAAGCTTAGCAGAGCCGCGAACGACTACAATGCCGCGAGGGGTGAAAAAAAAAGCACGAACCATGGTAAGCAACGTGATACGAAAATGGTCGACGGCCCCCCATCTCGATACCCCACGAAGCCCTAGACTCGAGCTCAGTTAAAGGCCAGCGCGCCCCTTAAACCCTCGACGCGCCCACAACGCATAGGCAGCGATGAAAATAAGGTACGCCCATCCCTCAGACCCAAGGCTGTGGCGCCCTATCCCTATAGCGCAGCCCTTAAAGCTTGACGCTCCCCCGGCGAGCCCACCGGCACTTGGTTCGGTCCAATCGGGGAACCCATCGCCATCCAGGTCGGCGTTGGGATCTTGCAACGCGTCGGCAATACCATCACCGTTGGCGTCGCCATCGTTCCAGTTTTTCAGACCATCAAGATCGATATCCGTTGAGCCAACCTTCGTCGACGCTGCGATTTCGTCTGCCGTTAAAATGCCATCACCGTCATCATCGACATCAAGATAATTTGCGATGCCATCAGCATCGCTGTCGTCATCGGCAGGGTTACCGTTAGCATTCTCATCTTCGTCGCGTGTGGGTGATGTGTCATTGTCATCGTCGACATCGAGCGCATCGATCACGCCATCCATATCGCTGTCAATCTGCGATGCCGCATGTTCGGCGGCAAAACAGGTGCCCGGTATGGCAACATCCCCATCACACAAACCATCACCATCAGAATCGGGCGTGTCACTCTTCAACCCTAGGCGCAGCTCGGTAGAATCTGAAATGCCGTCGCCATCGCTATCGATCGGCGACGTCGTTTTGTCCAAGTAGTCGGGCACGTCCGGATTGTCGCCTGTAAAAGTATTGCCTGCATCGGCGGGGCTGCCATCACCGTTTGGATCAGGCGACTCGCTACTCGTCAAAGCACCATCACCGTCATCATCGCTGTCTACATAGTTGGGGCGCCCATCGCTGTCATCATCCAGCATGCGTGGATCCCCCATTGCGTTGTGCATTGGGTCTTCAAACTTGGTCAGCAACGTGTCGTTGTCGTCATCGACATCAACCATATCAAGCTTTGTGTCACCATCCGTATCAGGTAGTGGCGCATAGGTACCGGCCGCCATCACACCACCGTTGTTCGGATCAAACGCATTGTCGAGCCCATCACCGTCGCTGTCCATGCCCAGCGCGACCGCATCAGGCTGGCCGTTATGATCGCCATCAAACGCTTCAACGTTGTCAGCGACATTGTCATCGTCACTATCAAGGTCGCGATAATCTGGCGTAGCGTCCGCACTGCCGCCAGACGGCGTATCCGAGTTTGGCAACATCGCTACGTTACCAAGCGCCGACGCACTGTCGTGCCAGCCATCATCATTGGCATCGCTATCCATGCCAAGCGCACCTACGTTATCAACGCGCGTGTCTTTATTTGCATCAAGCGCACGCAACCCTGCTTCAACCACATCGGGCACACCATCGTTGTCACTGTCAACATCGACATAGTCTGGATTGACACCGCCATCGGTGTTGATCAACACCGCGCTACTCGTCCAAACGCCACCACGATTGGTGTCGATGCGATCATCCCAACCATCGTTGTCAACGTCGCCACCCGTGGCGATATCAACCCGGCCGTTGTGATCGGCATCATATTGCGCAAATCCCGCTTCAACCACGTCGGGAATGCCATCGTTGTCGCTATCGAGGTCCACGCGATCGGCAATACCGTCACCATCGGTGTCGCGATCGGTGCCCATCGGCGACTCCTCGCTATCAGGAATGCCATCGTTATCATCATCGGCGTCAAACTGATCAAGCACGCTGTCACCGTCAGCGCTGGCCGACGTTGCTATCGTCACCGAAATCGTGCTCGTCGCTTGACTGCCATACAAATCAGCTGCCGTGGCGGTCACCATATAATTGCCATCAGCAAGTTTCATCCCCACCGGAACCGTCGTACTCCAAACACCTGCATTGTTGGTGGTGGTCGACAAGTTAACTGTCGTATTGCCTTTCTTGATCGCAAGCGAAACAGTTTGACCTGGGCTGCTCGTCCCCATGAACGTTGGTGTACCTGTGCCAAGCACATCGCTATCCAGCGGGCTTGAAATCGCCACATCGACAAAATAAACCGTCACGGTGGCAGTATCCGTCGCGCCTTTACCATCGTCGACGGTATATGTGAAACTGCCGCTTGTCCCCGTCGGAGGCGTAGACAAATCAAGTGTCTTGCCCGCAGTGTTAACATTCACTGTCAAGCCACTCGAGCTGTTGCTAACAGCCGTTATCGTCAACGGATCATTGTCAGCATCGGTATCATTTGCCGTAAAGGTTGAAAACGGCACACTCGCACTCGCGTTCAGCACAACGCGAATCGTGTTATCGACCGCAGTGGGTGCAGAGTTGGCATCAATATAGTTAGGCAGGCCATCACCATCGTTGTCGGCGCAGCCTTCGCGCGGGTCATTATCGCCAATGCCATCATTGTCTGCGTCTGTGATCGAATAACGCGCCAACGTCTGCAGCACCCAAGCACCCAAAAACGAACCGCTCATCGCAGTATAGGTCATGGCCACCGTGCTCGACTTATCGTTGATAAAGGGCTTAAAATCATAAAGCTCGTCATCCATTCGTCCAGCCGCCACGGTGGCAAACTCGTCGAGCTTTTGCGTCAGCGTCGTGGGAGACCCCGACGGAATACCTGGAGCACCTTGCCGCGCACCAAATGAGCCCGCGGTGACCGCAGCGGCGATCGACAGGGCACCATCGGTTTCTTTATCGGCATCATCGTCAGACAAACCCACCGCTGAAGACAAAACGTTCGCCATCCCGTTGACAGTCAAAACGCCACTTTCTTCACCCGCATTGCCAGCCGATTCTCCGAACACCGTTAGACTGGCGGGGTAAAGCCCCTCGCTGCCGCAAAACTTAGCGACCGATTTGAACAACGTATCATTGAGGCTGGTGGAACCATCGGTAGACGTATTGCCCGACGCACCCATATAGATAGATACGTTGCGAAATGGCGAGTCAGCGAAGCTGTACACCACCGCAAGCGAGTGGCCTAGGATCAGCGGTAAAGTGGGCACCCCAGCCACCTGCGCGTCGCCTCGCTCTTGAATCGGCACGCTGATCGTGCCATCGGCTGCCGCGCTACCTGTCAGCGCACCGATCGCGGTCGTCACATCGGTAACAAAACTCATATACACGGGGCCTGCACTCCCAGTAACCGTGTCGTCAGGCATGCCTTCTAATGGAACGGTTATCTTCGACGCACCGGAACCGATGATCACCTGTCGCTGCGGTGTACCCGCGCTCACCATCGGGCCTGTGTCGGTCACGCCCGACACTAAATACGCGGCCACCACAGTAGCGCCACGCGGAATACGAACGTAAAGGGTGCCACTCTTAAATGCATTTTCAGTGCTGCGCACACCCCAGGCGTCGACAACCACACCACCTCTAAGAGTGTTACGATACCGTACGCTCAGCTTGGTATCAGCGTGCACCGGCGCCGAAAACACCGAAAACAGAGTGATGATCAGCGCGACCGTCGATCGCGCAACATAGGATGGCTGGTGCATCTGCAACATGAGGCCTCCCAATACCTCCGTGAGTCACAATTATATCAAGGTTAACCCTCAATCTGCCAACTATTCACGATTACAGCGTGGACGTATTCGTCAAAGCGAATTGGGGTGGGCAGCACGGTTGTGATTTGCTATGCCTTCGACATGCAAAAACAACTACTTAGCGCCTTCGCTGGCCTATGCTTCGCCCTTAGCCCAACCCAGCACGCCGCGCACGCCCTACACGGCAATGTCGACCCCCAGGCCTCACCCCTCGAGCACATCATCGTACAACGCGCCACCTTGCCCAATGGCCTACGCGTTGTGCTCAGCCCCGACCACACGGTGCCCACGGTCGCCATCGCAGTTTATTATGACGTGGGTTCGCGCAACGAAGTCAAAGGTCACTCGGGCTTTGCACACTTGTTTGAACACATGATGTTTCAGGGTTCAAAAAACGTAGGCAAAGGCGAGCACTTTAATCTCATCATGAACCGTGGCGGCAGCATGAACGGCACCACCAGTGTCGATCGCACTAATTATTACGAAACCTTACCAAGCAACGAGCTCGACCTGGGCTTGTGGCTTGAAGCCGACCGCATGCGCTCGCTCAACATCACGCAAAGCAACTTTGAAAATCAACGTCAAACTGTGATGGAAGAGCGGCGCCAAAGCTACGACAACCAACCCTACGCCCAATCGATGTTGCGCATCAACGAGCTTGCATACGGCGACTACTGGCCTTACGCACACTCAACCATTGGTGACATGGCCGATCTTCAGCGCGCACCGCTCAGCGACGTGCAGGCCTTCTTCGATACGTACTATGCCCCCAACAATGCGGTATTGAGCATCGTCGGCGACTTTGAGGTCAGCGAAGCGATGGCGCTTGTCAAAAAACATTTTGGCAGTATCCGACGACATAAAACGCCCAGCTTTAAAACAACGACGTTGCCGGCACAAAACAAAGCGATCTATGAAAAGATGACTGATCCCAACGCCGAGCTACCTGCATTTCATATCGCTTACCGCATCCCACGCAACCGACATGCCGACCACTATGCACTGGAAGTGCTCGCCATGGTGCTCGGTGCAGGCGAATCGTCACGCCTTTATCAGAAACTCGTCAAGGACCGCGAGTGGGTACAAGAAATTCAGGTCGGCACCGATGATCGACGTGGACCTGACTTGTTTTCGGTATGGGCGGTTCTCTCACGCAATGGCAAAGCCGACGATGTGCGCAAGGTAATCTTCGACGAACTCAACGCCATCGCCAAAGAAGGGATCTCACATCGTGAACTCGAC
>JBGAKI010000016.1:0-60537 GCA_044224525.1 Polyangiales bacterium
CGCCGGTGTGGTGTCGCTTAAGTTGAACCCCGAGCGCCTTGAAGACATTCGCACCACAGCCGTCGAGCAAGCGGTCAAAACCATCAGCGACCGCATCGATGAACTTGCCATTCGCGAGACCTCGGTGACGTCGCGCGGCGAAGAGATCATCGTTGAGATCCCAGGTGCGGACGAAGCCACCTTTAACAAGATCCGCGAGATCATCAGCCGCACGGCGCGTCTTGAGTTCAAGATTTGCGACGACGACAACGACATCGTGGCTGGTCTCAACGACTTACCCGAGGGCGTCGAAAAACGGACCGAGCAAGCCTCGGCCGGGGAAGGGCGACCAGCAGCCACCACCACTTATTTGTTCGCCAAGGGAAAAACGGCGAGCGACGCCAAGCGTAAACTCTTGGCTTACATCGAAAAGCTCGAGCAGGCAGGCCGCGTTCCCGATGACCATCAACTGATCATCGGTAAAGTGGAAGCACCCGTGGCGGCCAAACAGATCGAAGGCAAACAGGCTACCGACTGGCGCACCTATTACACGTTCCGTCGCGCCGAGATCACCGGTGACTATATCGAAGAAGCGTTCGTAACCTTCGATAACCAAGAGAACAACAAACCCAAAGTGGCGTTGAATTTTAGCTCGGCAGGTGCTGATATCTTTGCTCAGTTGACCGAGCGCAACGTTAAGCGCCGCATGGCGATTGTGCTCGATGGCCAGATCGATTCTTCGCCGCCAGTGATTTCAGAGAAGATTGGCGGCGGTCGCGCCAGCATCACCATGGGCGGTTATCGCTCGTATAAAGAGATACGCGACGAAGCCCAAGCGCTTGTGGTGGTATTGCGTGCAGGTGCATTGCCCGCGCCCATTCGTCCTTCAAACGAACAGCTGATCGGGCCAAGTTTGGGTCGCGATTCAGTGAAGCTGGGTGCGATGGGCGCCATTATCGGCACAGGCCTCGCACTTTTGTTCATGCTTTTTTATTATGAAGTCGCAGGTTTGGTCGCCGATGTCATGGTGATTCTCAATATTTTGTTCGTGCTTGCGATCCTGGCGTTTTTTGAAGCCACGCTGACGCTTCCGGGCATCGCCGGCATGGCGTTGACGGTGGGCATGGCGCTTGACGCCAACGTGCTAATCAACGAGCGCATCCGCGAAGAAATGAAAGCCGGTCGCAGTGCCAAGGCAGCGGTCGAGCAGGGTTACCAACGTGCCTTTTGGTCGATTTTCGACAGCCAGCTGACGACACTCATTGCAGGTATTGTGCTCTTTCAGTACGGCACAGGTCCTATCAAGGGTTTCGCGGTCACGCTCATCATCGGTATCGCCACCTCACTTTTCAGCGGCATCTTCTGTTCGAAGGTGATGATGGATTGGCTGGTGCGTGGGCTTGGCATTCAGAAACTACGCGTGGGCTAAGATTAAGCTAAGAATGACAACGGGTTAGAAGACTATGAACTTTATCAGAGAAGATTTTTACGCAGATTTCATGCGCTGGCGCGCGCTGACTTTTATCGTGTCATCGGCGCTGGTCGTGGTGAGCATCGTGTTCTTGTTTTATCCTGGTGCCAACTGGGGTATCGATTTCGCAGGCGGCACCGAGATCCAAGTGAACTTTCGTAAGCCTGTCACCTCTGACGTAGTGCGCGCGCAGCTTTCAAAGCTTGGCTATAAAAGCCCTGAGGTCGTCAAAGTCGAAAACGGCAAGAACGAATACATTCTGCGTGTGCGTGAAGTCAGCGCCATGAGCGCCGGCAAAGCCAAGAGTTTTCGTGCTGCCGTCGCCAAAAGTTTCTCGGGCAATGCGGTCGAAGAATACAAGGTGTCGCCAGGCGGCGACAAGCTAACCTTCAAGTTCAACGCCGAGGCTGATCCTGAGGCGATCAAGGCGTCGCTGCTTCAGGCGGGCGCCAAAGTTCGCGCCGTCGCTGCGTTCGGTCAACGCGCCGATCACCGTTATGAAGTGCAACTGGTTGGCATCGCCGATCAGCTAATCGAGCGGCTATCGAGCGCCATGGGCGAGGCAGGCCCCAATCCGCCGCGTCGTGTTGAGTGGGTGGGTCCCAAAGCGGGTGAACAATTGCGCGATGCCGCGATCAAGTCCTTTCTTTACGCCATGGCCTTCATCATGCTTTACGTAGCGCTTCGCTTTGATTTGCGCTTTGCCCCTGGCGCAGTCATCGCCATGGCTCACGATGCGATCATCACCATGGGTATTTTCATGGCGCTTGGTCGCGAGGTCAACCTGACCTTCGTCGCGGCGATTTTGACCATCATGGGCTATTCGGTCAACGACACGATCGTGATTTACGATCGCATTCGTGAGAACATGTCGCGCCGTCGCGGCATGAGTCTAAGGGAGCTCATCAATGTGTCGACCTCCGAGACCCTCTCGCGCACCATCATCACCGGTGGCACCACCGTGTTGTCGCTGATCGCCCTATATATGTGGGGAACCACCGTCATTCGCGATTTCGCTTTGGCGATGCTCTTGGGTATTTTGATTGGCACTTATTCTTCGGTTTATACCGCAGCGCCCATCACCGAATGGATCGACCAAAAGTTTTTCCGCGGGCAGCGCAAGGCCGTCGCTTGACAGACGCTAAGATTAGGATAAGTTAAGGCGAATTTTCTATAAGGTACCATCCATGACGACTCAACCCATGACGACCCACGTGGTCAAAGCTGCTGATATCAAACCACAATGGTTTATCCTTGATGCGGCAGGTCAGCCCTTAGGCCGCTTGGCTTCTAAGGTCGCCCACATCTTGCGCGGCAAGCACAAGCCCACTTTTTCGACCCACCTCGACAATGGTGATGGGGTCATCGTGATCAACGCTGAAAAGGTCGGCCTGAGCGGCAACAAGCTCGAGAACAAGTTTTATCAGCACCATTCAGGTATTCCCGGTGGTTTTAGCGCCGAGAGCTATCGCGACCTCATCGAGCGCAAACCTGAGTTCATTATCGAAAAGGCAGTTTGGGGCATGCTTCCCAAAGGGCCGCTCGGTCGCAAAACGATCAAAAAGCTCAAGGTTTATCGCGGCGCAGCGCATCCGCATGCCGCTCAACAGCCAACTGAACCCGCCAAGTAAATTCTAGGCAAGTAAATTCTAGGAAAGAACACCACACGTTATGGCAACAGCATCAACAACTTATGCAACCGGACGCCGCAAGACAGCCGTGGCGCGCGTTTTTGTGCGCAATGGCAAAGGCACCATTACCGTCAACAACCGCACCATCGAAGACTACTTCCCTCGCGAAACCTCACGCATGATCATCGCGCAACCGCTCGAGATCACTGAGCGCGTGGGCAAGCTCGACATCGATTGCAAAGTGCGTGGCGGTGGCGTCGCAGCTCAAGCCGAAGCCGTGCGTCATGGCATTTCGCGCGCGTTGCTCGAAGTGGCGACCGACTCGCGTCCTGGCCTCAAGAAGGCGGGGCTTTTGACCCGCGATGATCGCAAGAAAGAGCGCAAAAAGCCTGGTCAACCTGGCGCTCGCAAGAAGTTCCAGTACTCCAAGCGCTAACATTTTGGCGTTCAGCAAGACTGGATCAGCAAGATTGCAGGGATGGGTGCCCACAACGTGCCTATCCCTTTTTTCGTTGCAGCAGGGCAGATGAGCAGGGTATTCGGTTGATTTAAAAAGAGCACGTGGCGAACATGACAAAGGACGGCGAGAAGGTAAGGGTAGCTGTGGTCGGGGCGGCAGGGTATGTCGGTGCCGAGCTCTTGCGTTTGCTCTACATGCACCCGCAAGCACAGATCAGCCTCTTGGTGGGGCATGGCAGTGCCGGCCAAGCGATCGATCATCTGATGCCCAGTTTTCGCGGCATCATCGCCCAAACCCTCGAAACATTCTCAGCCAAGCGCATCGCCGAACAGGCTGACGTCGTATTCTTAGCCGTGCCGCACGGCACCAGTGCACCACTGGTCGCTGAACTTCGCACGCTTGGCACCAAGGTCATCGACCTTTCGGCCGACTTTCGTTTGAAAAGCGAGGCCGAACACACCTTTTGGTATGGCTCCGAGCATGCACGTGATCCCAAGCTCGTTGCCGAGGCAGTTTACGGCCTGGTAGAGCTCAATCGCGACAAACTCAAAACGGCCGACCTGATCGCCGTGCCGGGGTGTTACCCGACGGCCGCGCTGTTGCCCCTTCTGCCACTACTTAATAAAGCACTTATCGAAGTTGACGATCTGATTGTTGACGCTAAAAGCGGCGTGTCGGGTGCAGGGCGTGGCGCAAACTTGGGCACGCATTTTTCAGAAGTGTCTGAGGGGTTGCGTGCATACAAGGTTGCTGGCACGCACCGGCACACAGCCGAACTTGAGCAAGTAGTGGGCCTGATGAGTGGCCGCGAGGTGCGCATCGTGTTCACGCCGCACCTGGTGCCGATGGTGCGCGGTGAGCTTGCCACCTGTTACCTAAAACCTAGCGCAGCATTCAGCGAGCCTTCGCAATGCGTAGAAGCCGCGCGCGCTTTTTACGCGGGATCACCTTTTATCGAGATTCTCGAAGATGCTGATCCAGACACGAAATGGGTTCGCGGTACAAACCGTTGTTATCTTAGATATTCATACGATCAACGCGCCAAACGTCTGATCGCACAATCCGCCATTGATAACCTAACCAAAGGAGCCGCAGGGCAGGCGATTCAATGCATGAATGTACGTTTTGGTCTTGCCGAAGACTGCGGTTTACGACAAAGCGGACTATATCCTTAGCCTCTACAGTATCGAACGACAGCTTGAGCCATGACACGCGTTTTACACATAAGCGATTTACATATTCCGTCGCCCGTCGACAAAGTGCCGCTCTTGGACTGGATTGGAAAACGTTATATCGGCTGGCTTAACTACCGTTTTCGCCGCGAAGCTTTTTTTGAAGAAACGGAAGCCAAGTTACGTAAACTGGCTGAGTTGATGGATCGATATCCGGTCGACGCCTTGGTAATTTCTGGCGACTACACCACCACCGGCACGGTGCAAGAGCTCGAGTACGCTCGCAGCAAGGTGCAGCCCCTGATAGAAAAGTGCAAAGTTTTTGTGACAGTGCCCGGCAATCACGACATCTATTTGCGCAACAACGTGCGCGAAAAACGGTTCGAGCGATTTTTTGGTGAGTTTCTGACCAGCGATTGCCCCGATTTGAGTGTTGATGGGCCATGGCCACTCGTACGATTATGTGGTGATGACGTGGCATTCGTATGCCTTAACAGCGCCAAACCCAACCCCATACCCTGGAAGTCGTCTGGTGAAGTTAACGGCAAACAACTT
This sequence comes from Polyangiales bacterium, assembly GCA_044224525.1. Classification (GTDB taxonomy): domain Bacteria; phylum Myxococcota_A; class Polyangia; order Polyangiales; family CBDCBC01; genus JBGAKI01. Next base: position 5,269 of record JBGAKI010000016.1, read on the forward strand.
CAACAAGTACCGGTGATACTTAAAGACCCTCGTCTGCAGGGGCGTTTCATCTTTATTGTGACGCATCACGGCGTCTTTCGCGCCAACGGAGAAGTTGATTTCCCGCACCACGGCTTGGCCAATAGCCAGGGGTTGCTTGAGTCTGTTAAAAGCGTCGAACGCGGCGCAATCTTGCACGGCCACATTCATACCTGCTTCTTTCACGGAAAAAAGGCCAACAAACACCCACATATCTTTTGTGCGGGTAGCACAACCTACAGTAAGCGCGAGGGGTTGTGGCTCTTAGACGTTGACAACGAAGGCTTTGGTTGCCAGCGTGGCACCTGGGACGGCCACGGTTTTCAAATCAGCTTTCGCCAAGCCGTCCCCGTCTAACACAAGGGTTGAGCGAGTCTGGCCGAGGCGAGCTTCTGCGTGGCGGGTCCCGCCCGCTACGGCTGAACTGCGCCTACGCTCCCGCCCGCCGTGTGCGAAGCTCGCCTCGGCCAGACTCAACTCAACTTCCCGCTTGTACTAGGGTTTGTGCACGTCGCCATCCAAATAAGCGATGGTGTGAATCAGCTCGACGACGCGTTCGCGTTGATCGGCCGACATCTCTAAAAAACGCACGCCCATGCCTGGATTAATGTCGTCGCTAGCGTCCTTGACTGGGTTGACCCATGCGACTTGCCCCTGCATTTCAAAGCTATCTTCGCCTGGCGGGCTGAAACGCACCCGCAGGCGTGTGCCCACCGACAGAGGCGTTTTTGAGTAAATAAAAATCCCCATTTCGCTGATGTTGCAAACATACGAAAAGAGAAAGTTCTCACCGTGGGTATAATCAACCTGCAGCGAGGCCTCGAAGCGCTCGTAGCTACGTCGATTGCTGCCGGGAGGTTGGCTAGATAAAGGCATGAACAATTTCTCTTATAGCGGACTCAGACGGGCTTGCCAAAATCTGTGGCAACTCTTAGGCTATACTACATGTTCAAAAAAGGCGCGATCCGGCATAGGCCAGCGATAGCAAACAATTCGCGAAGCCAAAGGCCTAATACCTAGTGCCTAGTACCTAGTGCCTAGTGAGCAGGTTTACTCCTGTGGGTTCAATCAATCGTTGAACATGCGCAATAAGCAGACCGAAGGATGATCATGCAATCGTTGGTGCCCGAGATACACGCTGGTGGTGAAGAGGAAATTGTTAAGCTCGACCCCAATCACCCTGGTTTCCGCGATCTTGCCTATCGTCAAAGGCGTAACGAAATCGCGCGTAAGGCGCTTGAGTACAAGACGGGCGATCCTGCACCCCGTATCGACTACACCGAAGAGGAGCATGCGGTATGGCGCGCCGTATGGCAGGGGTTGACACCGATGCATATGCGCTATGGTTGCAAGCAGTACCTCGAAGCGCTCAATGAACTGGCGCTTGATCATAACGTCATTCCGCAGCTTGAAGACCTCAATCAACTACTTGAGCCTAAAACAGGGTTTCGCATGCTTCCGGTCTCTGGGTTGATCTCGACACGCACTTTTCTTAGCTACATGCGCCATGACATCTTTTTGTCGACACAATATATTCGCCACGGTAGCGTGCCACTCTACACACCCGAACCCGATTTGGTTCATGAAATTGTGGGGCACGCTGGGTCCTTTTTGCATCCAGCCTTTGCCGAGATTAACCGCTTGTTTGGTTTTGCAGCGCATCATGCGGACGAAGCCCTACTGACGCAGCTATCAAATCTCTATTGGCACACCGTCGAGTTTGGCGCCACCTACGAAGATGGGCAGCTCAAAGCCTACGGCGCGGGGTTATTGTCATCGTTTGGCGAGCTCAACCGCTTTACAACCGATGCAGAACTTAGACCGCTTGATGTCGAGCAAGCCTCCCATGTATCGTTTGACCCGACCGACTATCAACCCGTCATTTTCGTCGCAGAAAGTTTCGACCGTATGATCAGCGATGTGACCACGTGGTTGCGCACGCACGCCTAGAGCACACGGGAAGTTGAGTTGAGCCTGGTTCAACTCAACTTCCCGTGTGCTCCAAACATACCTCGTGAGCACTTCAGGCACGCTTGGCAAGTCGATCACTTGACAGTGAAGCGACCGGCAAGCGCACGTTTTTCTTTGTCTTGTGGACCCACTTTAATAGGCATCCGCGTGTCGCCGATAAAAAGCCCCAAGTAGAGATTGTACGCGCCACGTTTTGTGCGCGGAATATGCATCACAAAATCGTCAACGATGATCTGCCCTGGCTGCCAGAAACGGGTCGGATATGCCGCGTGCACCGGATCATGATCACCAAGTACGCGAAAGTCGGGTTGCTCTTGATGTTCAAAATGAACAAAAATGCGCCAGTCCTGGCTTAGCGCATGGTCAACACGAAAGACCAAACGCAGGGTGACGTCCCTATGGCGACGAACCACTTTTGGATGTCCAATGAACTCGGCGTCAAGCAAGTGAACGCCTTGTTCAAACTGAATATCCATCGGATGCGCAAGCTGCGGAGCGCTCGAGCGCACCGCACTTGCAATGGGGTTAAGATTGCGCAGTGTTTTGACTGCCGTATTCCCCAAAAGCAAGTTGCCTGCTTCGGGCCATGAGGGTGCAAATAGATGCGTTTTGTGCCGGTGATAAAATGCGTTGTCGAGTGCGCCGACTTCTTCGCGCGGTGCCAACACCCAGCGCTTTTCTGTCACATCAAGAAAGCTCGCCACTTGATCGATGTTATCCAGACCGCGCCAAGCGTGCTTAACATAACGTTCGGCAAGCATCGTTTGCACACGATAGTGCCCAAGCGGTTCTTGATTGTTGCGCAGCGACAAGAACTGCTCATACTGCTTTTTGCTCGAAAGTTCAGCCCCCAGCGCCGAGGACCAACGAAACACCACGAACATCGCAGCAAGCACTGTGCCAGACACTGACACGATACGCGTGACGCGTGCCCATCGTTCGTGACGATTGACAAAGTTGAACGTGCGCGCAAAAAAACCAAATGCTAGCGTAAACGCGCCCAAGCTTAACATCCACGCTGACTCAACGCGCATTGTGACTGTCGGTGCGTTGATGGCCAATGCATGCAGTGGACTTAGCGGGAAAAGAAACATATCGCGGATCGGCAGCAACATAAGCAGCGCCACCACAATCCATGTGGCCAACGAAACCGATGCTTGTCGCTCGGCGTACCAGTGTCCAACCAGGCATGCGGCGGGCACCAGCGCGATAAACACGCTTTGACCGTAGTTGGCGCTAAACAGTGTTTGCGCAGCCAGGCTGCTCGCACACCATAACGCAAGATACCTCAGCAGGGGCGATGGCGGGCGTTGTGAGGCTTGTGCGTCATCGACTATAGCGGATTCTTGCGCCGGACCCATGATTGCCTGGCTCCATCCCAGAACAAAAAAAGGAAACCACCACGCAAGCCCGTGCGAAAGGCGTACCAACGCATCACTGTACACCGCGGGTTCCGCGTGTTGTAACGGAGCGCCCACCCAGACATTGAACGATGCCTGGTGTCTAAAGACAGTCCAAAGGGTGGCTGCTGCCGCGCCAAGCGAAGCGAGCGTCAAGATGATATTCGGTGCACGCCACGCCAGACGCGCCCCCCATCCGCTCATGGCAGTGGTGGGCTTTGTCGAGTGTGTCCATTGGGTGAGCGTCAATGCAACCATCGCTGGCAACAAGCCTTGAAGCACACCGGCGCCAAGCACTGCCAGCGAACCAGAGGCCAGCGCCGCTACACACCAAGCAAGTCCTACACGCCAAAAGTGTCTGTCGGTTGCCACATGTTGCGTGTCGCGCCAAATCACTACACTTTCATAAAGCGTCCAGCCAAACAAGGCTTGAGCAACCATGGCGGGCGCGAGACTTGCCACACTGCGTGCATTCAATAGCAGGATCGGCGATGTAAGCGCACACAAGATTGCAAACCATGCAGAACGCGTTGTGAGATGTCGCATGGACACTGTAAGGCAAACTGCGAGGCAACCCAGTGCGCAGATCGCAAAAGGTAAACGTGCCGCGCAGTCCGAGTACAGCGCCCAGGGCTGCATTGCGAGAATCAGTCGGCGGTTAAGCCATGAATCGAGCAGTGAACTAGGCGCCGCGCTCCACTCTTTAATGGCCAGCAGGCTTGCTTCGGTGGGTTGCCAAAGACCCTCTCGCCCCAGACCCCAAAAGATCAACGCAGCCACGCCGCCTATCATAATGATGGCCGCGCCCGCGAGCCGACGATCAAATGGTTTCATCTGCTCGATGAACTGCAGTTTCTGACGCCCTCGCGGGACCAATGGGTGTGGCGTGGCGGGCATGATTGCGCGCTTAACCCTGACTGCCAACCTTGTTCAGTTCGCGATCAAGATGATGCATGTGCGTCTGAAAACGCTTAAGCTCATCGCCGGTGAGCGCTTTGCCTGGGGCTTGAATGATCGGTAACGGGTCGACAAAGGTGCCATTGTGTTTGAGGGCAAAGTGCAGATGTGGCCCCGTCGACCGCCCGGTTGAGCCCACATAACCGATCAATTGTTTTTGCGTTACTCGTTTGCCAATGGTGATGCCTTTGGCGATGCGCGACAAATGTGCGTAACGCGTTTCATATCCATTGTTATGGCGAATGCCTACAAGGTTGCCATTGACACCTTTTTTGCCCGCTATGGTCACGACCCCTCCCGCGCCGGCCCAAACAGGTGCGCCGTAGCCCGACGCGTAGTCAACGCCCAGATGGGGCATGGTTCGTCGCAGCACCGGATGTTTGCGCTTGGGATCAAAGCGAGACGAAATGCGCTCGTAGCGTACGGGCGTGCGCAGCCAACTGCCATGCATGGCGCGGCCCTCCATGCTGTAATATTCGCCGCGACCTTGACTGTTGACAAACCAATACGCTTTTTCTGGGTTGCGATCGTAGGCGCGCCACTCGATCGCGTGAACGGTTCCAAACCCCAACAAGCGCCCTTCAAGCATCTCTTGATCGACAATAAGCCTAAACGTATCGCCCGACTGCGATGCCGACGAAAAAGAGTGCATGGTCGGAAAGGCCTCGGTAAAGGCGCCAACAAGACTTGCGCTGAGCCCGATCTGCGTCAGTGCATCTCGAAGTGAGGTCTGAATTTGCCCAGCGCGCACAATGCGGTGGGCTTCGATCGGAATATCAACCTTTTTTCCTATCAACACGTTGCTCGAGTCGCGGATCGCCTCGTACTTACGCAGCAGGGTAGGTCGATATTCAAAACGTTGTATTTTGCCAGACGCACCACGCTCGATCACCAGCTTATCTTCTGCGCGGCATGTACGAAATTCGAACACACCCTTAAAAGCCATGATGATTTCGTCAATTTCGCTTGTGTTCACCCCGAGCTTCAACAATGCATCAGAAAAGGTGCGCACCTGTCCGACCGTGCCAACAATCCGTTGCAAATTGGGATCGCTTGGTGTTGCGCCTGGACGTGAGGCAGGGTGTTCAGCCGTTTGCGTTCCCACGGGCCCGTCGATTGACGTCGCTTCCGCGTCATTATCGTGGATGCGGTGCACGATGCGCACAACCAAGGTGGTAATCATCAAAATAACGGCTGCGCCGGCGAGCAAAAGGGTGGCGCGCACGCGTGCAGCACGACGTTCCTCGGGCAATAAAGGTATCTGCACCGACGGCAACGGACGGGGCGTGCCCAGTGACGATGGGAGTGCCGATGGGAGTGCCGATGGGAGTGCCGATGGTAGCGCCGATGGCATATTCGATTCGTCTGCCATAGACTTAGTCATATCAGCGCTTTAGCCCTGGCGCAATTCGATCATCCCGGAACCACCCTCAAATCGATAAAAATGGGATGGAACTTGATCGTGCTAGCTTAGTAGACTAGTCTCTCGTTGACTATCGACCTGGAGGTTTTGTGAAAGAATTGGCACGTTACTTGCTTGAAAACGCGTATATCGACTTTCAGGGTGGCATCACCATCGAAGAGGTCCGCCAGTATCTTCGTGACGATGACAGCCGTGAGGCACGCGCTTTGCTCGGCAAGTTGATCGAAGATAAAGGTATTGATGAACTTTTGGTTACTTTGGCGGACTGCCTCAAAGAACACATCGCTTCAGGTTTAAATGAAAACGTCATTCGCGAACAGTTGATTACTTACGGCGAGTCCTAAAGCTTGTTTGCGGCATCACGAGCATGCCTTGCAGCGTGGTGCATAGCGGCTGTGACGATGAAACAAATCCCTCGCTTAAATCGATTTAGGTCATCTCAACGTTGGTGGATGACCTGTCTTTATCTGGCGGTGATGCCGATTTTTGGTATATCGCACGCCGTTCATGCGCTCGACGAAGGTGCCAAGGCGCCCAATTTTGTTATCAAGGCGCAGGGCGTAAGCGACCTTAAAGCGCTCAAAGGTAAAGTGGTGCTGGTTGATTTTTGGGCCCAGTGGTGCAAGCCCTGCAAACAAGAATTACCAGTGCTGCAGAAGATCTTCGACACCTACAAAGCTCAAGGATTGGTGATCGTTGCGGTAAGTGTCGACAAAGACCCCAGTAAGGCGAAGGATTTCCTAAGCAAGCTCGGCAAAACGTCGACCAAGCTAACCTTTCCTGTTGTTTACGACACCACGCATGTTATCGCTGATCAGTACGAACCTAAGACCATGCCGTCTTCGTTTATTATCGATCAAAAAGGCCGAGTGGCGCACGCTCACGCAGGTTTTCGTGGGGGCTACCGTGAAGGTGATGGCAAGACACTCGAGAACCATATCCGCCGCTTGCTTGGCCTCAAGCCACTTTGAGCTCAACTAACGGTTCGATAGGGACCTGAGCTATACCGCCGCATGCGCAAGAAGCCATGCAGCTGTGTGGCGACGTAACCGATCACATGTTTGTCTTGCGTCGTAAATGCACCGTTCTGTCGGTTGTACAAGCTGAGCATGCCGAGCAAATGCCTGCCCTGCGAGATGCGCGCAAAGAGGGCATTTTTAACCTCGACCCCGGCTGGTTGATCAACCTCTGCATCAAACGCTGGGTCGTGAGCGAAGTCGGTTACAATCACAACAGGTTCAACGCCATCACAGACGATCTTGGCAAATCCGCGATCGACCGGATGTTCGCGCGATTCGATTTCAGTGCCCTGTGCAGCAAGCGCACGCAAACAATGCGCGTTGATATCGTAAACCTCGCCCTTGGCCGCTTCATGAGGGATGGCTTTCTTGAGCACTTCCAGCGCATAACGCAGCGCCTCACGCGACGTACCAATATGATAAAGGTGTTGAAAGGCTTCGAAGACCAAACCGAGCGCATCACCTTCTTCGATCACCGATTGAGGGCGCGCCGCCGCAACGCCAAGTTCTTTGGTTGGACGATCTTCCGTCACACCTAGGTTTTTGGGTGGGCGCTCGCCTAAGAGACCAAGTTCGTCGGTCGGCGGCTTGGAACCTGCTGTCCAGCTTTCTTGTGGATCGGTGTTGGCAGGTGGGTCAGGTGCTTGCACCTCGGACCCAGGTGCTTGCACCTCGGACCCAGGTGCTTGTACCTCAGAACCAGCGGCCTCAACAGATGGCTGCACGGCAGCCGCCGGTACACTGATTGTAGCGGCACCCTTCGCAGGCGCACTTATCGAAACAGACGCTGTCCCTTGTTGTAAAGTTTGTGCGGGCTCGGGCGACGGTGAGGGCTGCACGGATGGTGAGGCTTGCGTGGCGCCAGGACGAACGCTTGGTGCCGCGGCTGCAAGCGGTGCCGTCGGTGCAATGGACGGCGCGGGTGGGGTTTGACTCATTACTGGTGGCATGAGAGATCCAAGCATGCGCTGCGTGGCGGCTGGATAATGGGTTAAAGTCGGCGCGCCTACCCAGTCTTTCCACTCGAGCACCGCCACGGGCGAACTTGATAGTTTGCTTTGATTATTGCGCACAAAAAGTGCTACGCGAATGAGTTTGCCCGGCGTGGCATTTTCAAGCGTTGAGCAGAGCATCAACCATTCTTTTTTCAGCAACGTCTCGGTTTGTGTTGCCGTAATTGCATCCGACACCGCAATGCTGCGTTCTCGATAGTGAAGCGGATTGAGTTCGTTGGCATGATGTTCTTTAGTGCTGAGCACCGTTTTACTCGCTTCGATGTCTTTACCTGGCGTGCTGACTGAACTTGAAGGTTGAAGCGAAGTGCTAGCGGGTTTCTGTGAGCCACGCGTTTGGAATGCCGGTTGTTTTGTTGCGGCGCTCAGGCGCGCGCTGGCCAGGTTGGCGTTGGCAATATTGGTGCGGCTTTGCGCATCGGTCGGCGTGATTGTATACACGCGCCGGGTTTGTGGGTCTTGAATCACCACGCGTCCAGAGGCTTCAATGGTGCAGTTGGCACCGGGTGGCACCTGTGCAACCTCGGCGAACTTGGCGCGTCCCTGCGCAAGTGCGTCCATCCAGTGTTCGGCCTTAACGGTGACCGACTGAAGAGGCGGATCGTCGATGCCCTTTCTGACTTCAACTTTCCATCCTGATTTAGCGCCTGGCTTAAGCATTCTCTCCTTAACAATAGGGCCTGGAATATCACAAATTTGAGGCTAAGCTACAACGATATCCCCAAGCCTACCAAAATTAAGAAAGATTGATCATTAATGTGGATTTTAGTCATCAATCAGCAGCCAGATCGTGAGGAACGAGACGGTGTAGCATTTGCGCTAAAAGATCTTGGCTGTCGCGTTCGTGTACGCGGTGAGGGTGTCAATTTCGCTGATTTTGCTAGCGACCCTCCAACGGCGTGCGTGATCGAAATCAGTGACGATATCGATTTTGCTCGTTACGTGAGGCAATCCTTACTTGAGGTGCCTGCCCTTCGACAGGTGGCGATCCTCGTTGCACTACCGGTCTCAGCGCTCGCGCGTATTGATCCAACAGAGCATTTTGACGACGTTGTGCTGACGCCCATCATCGCCTCCGAACTGCTTCTGCGTATTCGTCGCGCCGAATGGAAGACCAGCGAGTTCGACTCCCAAGAACGCATTAAAGTCGGCGCACTCTTGATCGATCTAGCCGCTCACGAGGCCCACGTCGACGGTCAACGTATTCAACTCACGCCGCAAGAGTACAGCTTGCTTAAGTTTTTCGCCATCAATCGCGGCCGAGCATTCAGCCGTCTTGATCTGTTGGCGCGTGTGTGGGGTGTGCAAAACCGCAACCAAAGCCGCACGGTCGATATCCACGTGCGTCGCTTGCGCTCAAAGCTTGGCGTGGCCGCCGATTCGATAGAAACCGTTCGTGCGGTGGGTTACAAATTTAGGGCTAACTAATCGATGCACACCTTTGCCATATCCGCCGGTGACCCGCTGGGCGTAGGTCCCGAAGTGACCATCGCCGCATTGAAGGACGTGCTTTCCGATGCCGCGCATCGCGCGGACCGCTATGTGGTGTTTGGTGACGCCGCGCAGTTGTCTTCACTTTGTGCATCCCTGCGGTTGGACGCGGTGTGTTCTGGCGGCAAAGCCTTCAGCCATGATCGCGGTGCCTCGATACGCGTATCGTTGGTCGATGTCGGCGCGCTCGATGCGTCGGCCTTTTCCAAGCGCCAGCCACAGCCTGAAGCGGGTGTATTGCAGCTCGCCGCTTTGAATGCTGCCACGCGCCATGTGATGAGTGGACATGCGCAAGGGTTGATTACTGCACCCATGTCAAAAGAGGCGGTGAGCATGACTGGCGAGGTCTTCCTTGGTCACACCGAGCACTTGGCGCAAGCCGCCGGTCTAAAAAAAGACGACGTGACCATGCTTTTTGTGGGCCCGCGTCTGGTGGTGGCACTGGTGACCACGCACCTGCCACTAAACCAAGTGTCTAAGAACATCACCATCGAGCGCGTCGAACGAAGCATGCGACATCTCGCCGAAGTGGTGAGTCGATGCAACCATACACAACCACGCGCGCGTCCGTCATACACGCTTGCCGTGGCAGGCCTCAATCCACATGCCGGCGAGGGCGGATTGTTAGGTAGCGAAGAGCGTGACGTGCTTCAGCCGGCCATCGATATGTTGCGCGGCAGCAATCACCAGTCGAACATCATCTGGCACGGACCAGTGCCCGCTGAAAGTGCTTTTCGGCTCGCAAGCCAAGGCGACTATCACGGCGTGGTCGCAATGTACCACGACCAAGCCACCATCGCATCGAAACTCTTAGACTGGGAGCACGCTGTCAACGTGACGTGGGGGCTACCTTTTGTACGAACCAGTGTCGATCACGGTGTGGCGTACGATATTGCAGGTCGCGGTGTGGCCAGCGCCCAAGGTATGCGCGCGGCAATCAAGTTGGCCCAAGAGCTCGTGAGCGATGACTGAAACCGATCCCAAAAGAAGAGACACACAGTCGGGTGTGCGTCCTACGATTACCATTCGTCGCGCGCGTGCACACAACCTCAAGGGGTTTGATCTGGTGCTACCGAGCCAACGCATCGTCGCGGTCACAGGGCCCAGCGGATCGGGTAAGTCGTCGTTGGTGTTTGACACCTTGCATGTTGAAGCGACGCGCCGTTACCTTGAACACCAGCAAAATGGTTTTGATATTGAGGGTTTTTCGCAAAATGCCGAAAGCATCGAAGGTCTCTCGCCCACGGTCATGCTTAAGCAAACATTGCCGGCCGTGGCCATGCAAGCCAGCGTCGGTCGTTTTTGCGGCATCGAGGGTTATCTTAAAGCCCTCTTTGCACAATTAGGGCGCGCGTTTTGTCAGCGGTGTGGTGCAGCAATCGACCTACATTCGCTCGACGATATGAGCGACGTGATTCTTGCGCGTGAATCAGGCACACGCTTCATTCTTTGCGCGCCCGCTGAGGCAGGTTCAGCCAAACACACCACAGCTCAGCTTGTTGCGTGGCGCGAACAAGGTTTCTTGCGCGTTCATCTCAATGACCAGTGGCTCAATATCGACGAAGCCCTGGCGCTCTTTGACGGCGCGCGCGCCCCCGAGGTAAAGCGCCTTGCCGTGGTGGTCGATCGTTTGTCGGTCGATGCCAACGCGAAATCACGCCTGTTAGAGAGCTTACGTTTGGCAACACGCCTATCTGGAGGGATTGTTGATGTTTATTATGGCGAGGATGTGTCGGTGCGTTATACAAGTCGACTCGAATGCCCCGGGTGTGGGGCCCGCTACGCGTCGCTTGGTTTTAGCGACAACTCGCCCACGCTCAAACTCAACGACAAGACCTTTGCCGACCTTGGCCATCTAAGCGCGCATGAGGTGGTTGCATTTCTGCGCAGCATTGTGTTTGAGGCGCCACGCGCGCGTCTGGCGGCGTCGTTGGTCAGTCATATTGCAACGCGGGTCCAACGATTAACAAGCCTTGGCATCGATCATTTGACACTGAATAGGCGCTTATCTGAAATCTCACGCGGTGAGTTGCAGCGTCTGCGCCTCGCTCATTTCTTGGGCGACATGATGAGCGGGTTAACGTATCTCTTTGATGAGCCATCCACTGGGTTGCATGCAGAAGATCTCAAGCGTGTAAACCGAGGTCTGCGTGCCCTGTGCGAACAAGGCAATACCGTGATCGTGGTTGAACACGACCGAGATGTTATCCACGCGGCCGATCACGTCGTCGAACTGGGTCCCGGTGCTGGCAACGAAGGAGGTTCGATTACCTTCCAAGGTAACGTCGATCGTTTTATAGCCCATCAGGAAAAAGACACACTTGCGCGTCGGGTGCGTTTTCCGATGCCAAAATCGCCGGGCGAACTCGTGGTGCACACCGACCACACGGGCTTCTTTACCCCCACTGAACTGCGGATGCCTCGCGGGCGCTGTATTGTTGTGACTGGCTTAAGCGGCAGTGGCAAAACGCGACTTTTGCTTGAAGAGGTGTTGCCAGCCCTTAGTGCGTCAGGCGGCCCCCGACAGGCCAAGCGCTCGAAATCCAAAAAAGCCGATGATGAATTGCTTGGTCAAGTACTCATCGTCGACCAAAGCGCCGTCGTGCAAGCCAATCGCTCCACACCAGCGACCTTTATGCAAATCATGGAACCTATTCGCGACGTGTTTGCAAGCATGCCACTTGCCCGCGCGCGCGGGTTTAAAGGCACCGCCTTTAGTTTGAATCACCGCGCCGGGCGTTGCGAAACCTGCGAGGGGCGCGGCGATGTGCCATTTGACGTATCGATGGCCCGCAACGCGCGTGTTGAATGCCCAACCTGTCATGGTAAACGTTTTATGAGTGACGTGCTCGAGGTCACCTTCCGCGGCTTCAACATCGGTGATGTGCTTTCACAAAACGTACAAGACGCGGCGGTGCTCTTTGCCGCGATCAGCAAAGCGCGCGTGGGTCTTGAGGCACTCAAACAAGTCGGGTTGGGCTACCTGGCGCTTGGACAGCCAGTGGATTCGCTTTCTGGTGGTGAAATTCAGCGACTGCGTTTGGCATACGTTTTGGCACGTGCGGCGCGCGTGAAAGATGAGCGTCGTATCTTCATTCTTGATGAACCAAGCGCAGGTTTAGGTCAGCGCGAGCTTGTGCTCTTGACCGACATCTTTCACGAGTTGGCCCAGCAAGGTCATACGATACTGATGGCCGAACACCACCTTGAACTTGTCGCCTTTGCCGATCACGTCATCGAACTTGAAGCCAACGCGGCGCATACCCAATCGCAGGTTGTTTTCAACGGGTCGCGCGAAGCTTATGAAAACGCTGCCACCTTGACTGCGCGCAATTTGCAAGCTTACCTAAAGACACGCAGGCCATGAAAAAGCCCCCCGTTGCCTTCTGTCAGTCAGTTGAGCTGGCCACCGAGCTACGCTATTGGGCCGAGATCGCCGGTCAGCCCATCGACGCTCGATTGGGCATTGAAGCTGTATTTAACCGCAAAGCGGGGCAGGTCCCTTTCGCCGTGGTGTTTCAACAGGCACCTCAAGCGGCTGAGCTCGTCGCCTTGCGTGAGGTGATCGAACCTCATGAACCATGCGTTCTGCTATTTACAGTGCCCTCGAACGCGCGGCGTCTTGCATCCGATTTGGGATTTGTCACTGTCGATAAGTTGGGCGCGCTCGTTGCGGCATTGGCGATCTTAGCGCTCGCCACGAACACACGCAGCGCGTTGACGAGTTTTCGTCGTGTGTCCCTACGACTCTTAGGTGAAAGCGATCGCGCGCGCATGGCTCATGTCATCGACAAGGACGGTGCGCGGCATGGTTTCTTTGTCCGACACGACGCGAACATGATCGCATGGCGCCGATCGGCAAATACCCAGGGTATGAATCTTGCGCCCTTCGAGTGGTTGCTCGATGCGTTGGTTGCAATCGGTGAGGTCGCACCCTATGACACCGCAACGCCGCTTCAGGCGCATGCGCACGGAATTGAGCAGTTGTGGCACAACACGCTTTACGGTCCGGCGCGGCGTTTATCGGACGCGACAACACAAAAACTGCTCGCTGCGCTTGGTTTATCTGTATGCCACGACGCGCTGTCGCAGAGTATGTCGCAAATCAATAAACGCGCCCAAGCCCTGGGCTTTCCCGTTAAGCTCGCATTACATCTGACCGAAACCCGGCTTAGCGAACATCCGGAACTTGAGCTTAACGACATCCATCATCCCAATGCGCTCAAACATGGGTTCACCCAGCTATTCGACTACGCCGAGCGTTTCTTTGCAAACGAACGTGTGCTTGGTGTGAGTGTCTCGCGCGCCCATGCCTACAAAGCACGGTTGTGGTTAAAAGGTGTTTTGGTGCGCGCGTCCGCTCTTGCCCAAGCACACAGCACAAACACGGTATTATTCGAACTGGGTTTTTACACCTTCAGCGGGCAGCGCGCGCACGAGACTGCAATTCTGACCCACACGATGTCACCGATCGCACTCGCTCGCGCCCTCTGGCGATTGCAAGTATTTACGCACGTTTACGAAGCAGGCGACACTGGCTTCGCAGCACTGATCGGCCGGCTATCGACAATGATTGCGTCGTTGTCACAGGCTCTTGTGTGCCACTCGCCTTACCTTGAGGCCATCGAGGTCGGCGGCTTAGGTCTTCTAGTCGACGACACGCTTGAAATCTACGCCGCCAATGCCACGGTATCAGATGCGTTTGTGCGCTTGTTGACTCACAACACAGAGACAGGCGAAGCAGCGCTTCAGAACGCTTAAAAAAAACCCATCTGGCCCCACGCCTCATCGCAACGATGGTTCGATATCAACCTATGTTGCACTAGATAAGGGTGAGTACACAGACGGGCTGACTTGCCAAAGGCTCGCTTATTGCGCGGTCAGACCACGCTGTTGGGTTGCCTCACCGGCTCCTGGCGCTGCAAAGGGTGCCAGATGAGCCACTTTGGCGATGCCCAGGTATAGAATTCCCACCACGCCCAGAACGATCGCGCCCTTGACCAAGCCACTCGCTTCAGACCAAAAAGACATAGTTCTTCCTCCTGACAGCCTATTTTAAGGCGTCTTCTCGCGTGAAAGCAATCTTTTTTCGCAACATTCGAGATACACCTCTCAAAATTCTTATCTATTCAAATTTGAGTTTAGACCTCAATACCAGGTACACTGTGCTTCGTTCTAGAAAAATTGGGGGCTTCGATGCGCGCGAAAATTATCGCTGGTAATCTGATAGCTGTTTTATTTGTTGGGCTTGTTTCCTACGTACTTCTGTATTCAAAGATCAAACGTCATGCCGCAGAGGCTGCTGAGTCGTCTTTAGAGCATCAGCAAATCCTCTTTGAGCGTTCCTGGAAACTCTCCGGCAGCGAGTTTGTCGAAGAAGCGCGCGAGCAAGCGCGATCAAAGACGATTCAGCAGGTGTTTACCGGCCTTGACGAACAAAGTAAACGCAGCCGCGCCTTCAATGCCATCGGCACGGTCGAGCAGTGGTTTGCCGATCCCTCGCGCCATCGCGCAAGCGGCCCTGATGTGGTGGTGATCGTTGACGAGACCGGCAAAGTCATCGCCCGTAACAAAGATATTAACCGCATGGTGGGTGAATCATTGCAGGCCGAGCTTCCATCGGTGCAGACCGCCTTGCGTGAAGACCAGGTGCTTGTCGATGTTTGGCACAAAAAAGACGAACAGAAGGTCTTTCAAACAGCGATTGCGCCTATTACAAGCGAATCGGGTGTGATCATTGGCGGTTTGGTTGTGGCATACGATATTTCAAACGGATTTGCTGCACGAGAGGCCGAAGTGCTTGGCTGCGACGTTGCTTTTATCACGGGCGAGGGCGTGTATAGCTCATCGCTGGATTCGGCGCGTGTTGGCGAGCTGCGCACTTACCTTGCAGGCCAAGGTAAATCGACGGTTCAATCGGCGCTTGCCTCAGGACGCGCTGCAGGCTCCAAGTGGGAGGCCGATTTGGGCGGACATGATGTGGTAGGCGTGTTGTCGTATCTTCCTACCTCACAATCCAAGCCTGTCGTCTACAGCATTTCGGTTGATCGCACCCAAGCCACCAGCTGGGTGTCGGTGCTCAACATGTTGCTTATTTTGACCGCGTTGGGTGTGGTCGCCGTGATTGGCTACGGATCGGTCGTTGGTAGCGCCATCTTGCGTCCCATCGAAGAAATCGAGGATGGCATTTTGCGCATTATTAACGGCAATACCGACTACCGCCTTGATGTTCACAGCCCTGAACTAGGTGGGTTGGCTTATCGCATCAATCAGCTGGTTAACGTCTTTACGGGCGTCAACGAAGAAGATGACGATGGTCGCGTGTCCATGCCTCCAGAAGGCACCAGTGGTGGCGAATGGCAAGGCAAAGAAAACCAGTCATCGGCATCAAACAATCCGCCGGCGTAACGTAACTCAACCTGCAGTGCCCAGCAGCGTTATGCGAGGTTGGGCACGCATAAGTGTCTTGAAAGATTGCCGCTTGAGACTATGCTAGCGGCCTATGGGTTTGCTCGATCTCTTCAAGCGCGACACAGGCACGTCACGCGCCCTCGATAAACATGCACAACGCGTAGCCAATCGTCGCGCTCAATCACCCGATCGATGGGCCTCGATTCAGGCGCTAGCCGAGATCGGTGGTGCCGATGCGGTGCGCGCCCTCTTGCCCCGTTTTAGCTATTACGTCGAACCCAGCACCGTCGATCAAGAAGAAAAAGAGCTCGCTTTCAAGGTGATTGTCGATCAAGGCCCTGAGGCCATGTCGGCAGTGACCGAACATTTAGCTCGTGCGGAATCGATCAGCTGGGATCTGAAGGTGCTCGATGCCGTTTTGCCGGCTGATCAGGTGATTGGGCACTTGCTTAACCTGCTCGCGCCGATGGGCATCGATTACGAACGCGACCCCCAACGCAAAATCCAGGTGCTTGCAACCTTCGCCGAACGTAAAGACCCACGCATCCTTGAAGCCGTTTTGCGTTTTATCGGCGACGCCAACGAGGCGGTCCGTTTTCACGCCGTCGAGGCGATTTTGGCCCAAGACACCGCGCCCGAGCACAAAGCCGCGCTTCAAAAGCACGCCGAGAACGAAGAGAGTCTGCGCATCCGCAACCTCATCGCCAAACTCTAAAGCAAAGAGAAGTTGAGTTGAGGTGGTCTGGGGGAGGTCAACCTTTGCGCACTTATTGTGCGATAGGTGCGGCGATTTGCTCGGTCCACTCAGCCATAATATTGGAGGTGTGGGCGAAGTCTTGGAAGGGCAGTACAAAGGCGGGCACGCTCGGATCGCGACCAGCGCTAAGCTCACTTGGGCGCACGGCGGCCATCCACAGGTACGCGTTGTTATGATAGGCAGCGTCGACACCAGGCGCAGGCTGACCAAGTCCGGGTTTGCGACGCGAACCGATGGTTACCCAAAAGATTTGCTCGTCGCTGCCAACCTTGTATCGCGACGCAAAGGGTGCAAAGCGTGCGAACGTGTTCATCAAATAAGGTGTGCTGTCGAGCGGCCCCCCGGCATTCAAGTTATCGAGCGCGATGGGCGTGGTCGAGCCTTTCGCCGCCGCCCAAATTTTTGAACTGATATCGACATATAAGTCGCATCCGTCATAGGTACCCGGGTCTGAATCGCCATTTTTTACCGCACAACTGCTCTCGGTATACACCACAAACGATGAATCGGGTGCAAAACCCGGTGCGCCTCGACTTAGTCCATCGGCCGCGGCCACCCACTCCTTGGTGTCAGACCAAGCGCTGCCATCCCACTCGGTGTAAACAATACGACCCTTGGCGATACCACTTGACGAGGGTACGCCTGCTGTCATCGCAATGCGCTGACCATCAGGCGACCAAGCAGGGTGCATCGCGTACACGTCCGTCAGCGTCAGTTGCGTAAACGGATTAATACACGCATCGGGGGTGGCAATATCGCAGTCTGTTTTGTAAAAGTGCAGCTTCGCCGAGTTGTTGCGCGTGGCCACAAGCTGCGTGCCATCGGGGCTAAACGAGCCATACATCATCGACGATGTGCTACCCGAACCGGGAATGCTGGGCTTCAGCGGTCCCGTTCCCTCGTTAACCACCGCAGCAGGTTTCAAGAAATCGTAAAGCAAATAGCCATCACCATACGAGAAGTTACGCGCAGCAAGGCGATTACCAGTCCGACTGACTACGTGGCAGCCTATGCACTGCGGGGTGTCACTATTTGGATCATGAATTGGAACATCCTTGGGTATGGCTGACTCGGGCTTCTTGCCTGGCACACCAAAATCAAAACGTTTGACGCCCGACGCGCCGATCATCGATGTGTCGATCGACCAGTAATAAACGCCGCCGTTGATCGCATCACGAGTAAACTCGAGCGTCTGCAGATCGGATTGCCCCACTGCCGTGCCGGTGTTGTCGGTGGCTCGAATGCTCACCGTAACAGGCTCTGCCCCGCGATTCGTGTTCGCGATGGCCGACCAGGCCGCTGGATCGAGCGACCACACGCAACCATCCGCCAGCGTTGACTGTTTCAGTTTGCAGCGCGTGTAGGCCTTAATATTGCTGATGCTGTTGGCAAAAGATACTTCAAAAAGCGTGTTAGCGGCGTTGCCCTTGCGCCAATGGATTTCAACCACGCCCAGGTTGGGCGGCAGAATCACTTTGTCCACCGGGTAGACGATGATGGGTTTGCGCGCAGCGCTCACGGTGCCTCCAAAAAGGCTGGCTGGGTCAGCAGGCAATGTGCCATCTGCCGTGTTCAATAAGACTTTGTTGTACTTAATTGAAATCTTGGCCTTACCCACTACTTCACCAAGCTTCGCAATCACCTCGGCAACGCCACCGTTGGTAGCGTTAGAGGTAAACATGGAGCCGGCGAAGGCGCCAAGGCTGCTTGGGTCCACCGACAAGTCGACGGTATTGGTTAGGTCAGCCGTATGACCATCTTGGTAGGTACCCGTGACGGTATACACTTGCGTGACCGAGGTGTCGTTTTGGATCTCAAGCGACACATCACCCGGTTCGACGTTTAGCGAGACCAGGGTGTTTTTGCGCGAGTTGGCGTTTGGGTCGGAGTTAGAACAAGCACCAAGACCCAAAACGATAAACGCACCGATCACAACGCGCTTGCCTGCAAACGAGGACAACACAACTGAACCCATGGCGACTCCTGTTATAAAAGTGAAATTATATAACAGTATCGAATTTTTTGTTAGCCCTAAATGTCAATCCAAGGCCAGCTCTTCAACCGACGATGATTCGCGCGGCAAAAGGCACTATCCATCCCCGCTGACCGCCGCACTACTTAGTAATTTTTGTTGCCGTCGGCAAATAAAACACCGCGCCGATGGAAATCATGTGATTGAAATGAAAAACGCGATCGGCCGAGTTGATTTGACCGTCTGGAAACTGTCCCGAGGAGTTCGGATTGCCGTTCTTGTCGAGACCGCCTTCATCGGTGCCTGAGGTATTCCACGAAAAGGGCAGGGCGCGCCACTCGAAGGCGATGCCAAACCAGTCTTGACCATAAAGCGTCAAACCCACACCGAAGGTTGGTGCCACCAATGTGCGCGATGCTGTTTTGGTCTGATTGGCGCTACACGCGCTCACCGCACCACCCAAATCAGCGGTGGCATTGTCGTCGCATATGCCATTGTCGTTTGCGCGTTCTTTCAGACCCACAGCCGCCACACCACCAAAGATATAAAAATCGGTGTCGAGGAAAATATCTTGAAAGAGCGAGAGTTTGCCGCGTAAAGGTACGAAGTTGGCTTGCAATGCGCCCATCCAGTTGATGCGACCCACTTGCTTAGGAAAGTTTGCAGCGTTGGGCAGGCTCAGCACATTACGTGCGGTGGTCTGGCCACGTGCTTTGACTTTGTCTGTTAAGTCAGTGTCGGTCTTAACAATGCCGTAAGCGCCCCACACACCCAAACCGATCCAGTCGGTGAAGTGATAAGTCGCTTGTCCGCCAAGCATAATTGACCGCGAGTATTCATCTTGCAGCGTAAAACCAATCTGCGGAAAAAGCTGTAAACGGCCTTCACGAAACAAACGCATATGGCGCACGGCCGGTGCATCTTTGAGCGGGCCCGAGACCTGCACTTCTTGCGCGCTTACTGTCGAAGCGTTCGAACCAACAATGCTGGCCAATAACGCGATGAACAAGGCGGACAGCGCAACGCGAGTATCGGTCTTTCTTTGGGGCATGGTGTGTGTTGTGAAAAAGTTCATCATGGTCATGGTGCCTCAAGTTATCGCGGTTGCTTGTAGTCGAACGCGAAGGGAAGAAAGATCGACACGCCGATCTGTGCCGTGATGTTGTTGGTGAGCGTGGGGCTATCGGCAAGCCACGAGCCTTTGTTGTTGCGTTCAGCGCCCAGGGCAACGTTGACGTTTTCGTAACGTTCAAGGAACGCAAAGTCACGTAGCTCACCGAAGATGGCAAGGTAGCGGGTGACAAACACGCGCAGACCCAACCCAACGTTGAATGCCAGGCGCCAGTCATAATCAAACTGACGAATCTCGGGATCGATGATTGGAATGGGACGTGTGCGCATCGCGCCCAAACCGCCCACGATATAGGCATCCCACTGAAAGATGTTGTTGTTAAAGAATGCGAACTTTCCATACAGCGGCACATACGAGAAGTTCAAGTTCATCCCCAACTGAAACTCGTTGGTCGGCAGCGCTAAACGTGTGCTGCGCCGCGCGAAAAAGTTGAGGTCTGATTCATTTTCAAGGCCTTGGTACCACTGAAAGCCAAGCCCAATCGCCAGCACATTGGTAAGCCAATAGTTGATCCCCACGTTGGCAGAATTGTGCGTAATATACGGATCGTTCATCGTGAAACCGATCGAGGGTTGCAGCTCAAAGCGCCCCTGACGCAGCGCGTAAATCTGCTGCACGGCATAGATTTCTTCTTTGGCGTGCCGCTTGGTCTGCTTCTTGCCAGTTTCACGCTTGGGCCCTTCGCTGGTTTCGGCAGCGAGCTCGCTGATCACGTCGCCTTCGCCCGCCGGGGCGGCCTCAGCGTTGTTATCCGCTTCGGTAGCATCTTTCTTAGCGTTTTTTCCAGCACTCTTCTTGCTGGCATCGCCCGTCGCGGTTTCATCGACGTCGAAACTCATGTCTTGTGCCATGGCATGCCTGGACGCGCTGACAATGCTCAGCGTTGTCGTGCACACGACGGCAAAAAGAAGAACCCTTACTTTCATTGAAACCTCTCAAACGTTGAAGGACAGGCAATGGGTCAAACGATACACGGGGCACTATATCACGCTCAACTTTTTGATTGCAACGAGCGTGTCACATTAAGCGAAAAGGGCATCAAGATAAGTTTGACTATCGAATCGTATCAGCGCATCGGCTTTTTCCCCTACGCCCACAAAATGGATCGGTAGCTGGAAGGTATCGACGATCGCCACCGCAACACCGCCCTTCGCGGTGCCATCCATTTTGGTGAGGATAAGCCCGCTGACCGCTGCCGTGTCGGTAAATTGACGTGCCTGAATAATAGCGTTTTGCCCCATGGTGGCGTCGATCACAAGCAAAGTATGCTCGGCCGGCGATCCGTGAGCGCGTTCAACCGCTTTACTCACCTTGCGTAGCTCGTCCATTAAAGGGGTCTGGGTGTGCAGCCGGCCGGCCGTATCGGCGATCACCACGTCGTATCCTTCGGCTTCGCCGCGTTTGACCGCATCAAAGATGACGGCAGCAGGGTCGCTGTTGGGAGCGCCGGCGACCACGGGGCAATCAACACGGCGCCCCCAGGCCTGCAGCTGCTCGACTGCGGCCGCGCGGAAGGTATCGCCCGCGGCAAGCAACACCTTGAGCCCTCGAGTTGAAAAATGTTTGGCAAGCTTACCAATCGAGGTGGTTTTGCCTGATCCGTTCACCCCCACCACCAAAATGACGGTGGGTTTACCATTCAGCACAAAGTCAACCTTCGCGCCTTCAAGCAGACTTGCCAGATGTTGTTTCAGGTGGGCCTGAATCAGCGCAAAATCGGTCTGCCCCTGCAGCGCCGGATCGTGGGTCAGCTTATCGATCAACTTCGCGGTGGTGCGTGCGCCCAAATCGGCCGTGAGTAGCTGTTCTTCAAGCGGTTCGATCAGTTCGCGCAACTGTGGCTGCGACGATCCGCTCCATAACGACGACAGTCGATCTTTAAAGAAGCGACGTGTGTTTTCAAGCGCGCTCGTCAGTGCGCGTTTCTGGTCTTGGTCTTGCCCTGACGTGCTCAGCGCGGGCGAAGGCGCTGGTTCAGCGGGTGCGGACTGAGGCTGCGCATGCAGCGTTTTAGAAGAAGAAGAAGTAGAGCGACGTCTGACGAGCGCGATCAACGTGATCACGACGACGACACCAATCAGTGCAAGGCCTAGCGTCAACATGGGGTTGAAGGTTTGGCCGCGGATCGGCATCGATGCAAGCGCCCGTTGTGATAAGCGCCGCAAAAATCGCAAATTCCCTAAAAAAAGGGATCAAGAGCGTCGCTCAATCTACTTTATTTAAAGAGGGTGAGTATGATACACTTTAAAAGCGATGAAGATGCGAAAACTGCTCGACTGGGTAGGCAGCATTCAATGTTCGCTCATGGTCTGCTTTGTGGCCCTGAGTGCATTGCTTGCGCTTACGACAACCTCAGTGACCAGCGCCGAAACGCAAGAGTCCTATTTGCTTGGACTGCTGCGCGATTCGAATGCGTTCAGAGTTCGCGTCCAAGCTGCCTTATCGCTTGGCCGACTTAAACCCAACGATAGAATTGTGCGTGGTCTTAGCGACGCATTGCGCGATCCTGAACCAAGCGTCCGCATCTCGGCTGCAAGTGCGCTGGGTCGCTTAGGTGATCCGCAGGCGCTCAGCGAGCTGCGTAGGCACGCAAGCGATCTGCCTTTTAGCGTGCGCTCGTCGGTACAACGTGCGATCGCTCAGCTCGAGGCCAAAGAGCGTGAAACAAACCGCATGGCGGCAGCGGCCAATACAGCTCGTTATTACATTCGCGTTGAAAACATCAGCAGCAAGATCAAAGGCATCAACGCGGGATGGCTCGCCACCTTACGCGACGATATCCAAGCGCGTTTACAGGCCCAACCGCAGGTTTTGATGGCGCCCATGCGTGAAAAATCCAACGATGCCAAGAACATTGTCGCCAGCCGATCACTAACGGGCTACCAGCTGCGTAGCAACGTGTTGAAGCTCACAAGCAACGGCCCCGGTCAAGCGCGTGCCGAAGTGTCGATCCTGGTTGAAAGTTATCCTGGCAACGATCTTCGCATGATGTTATCTGGCGCCGCCACGGTGCAAGATGCCGGTTCCGATGAGGAAGCCAAGAAAGTAGCACTCGCGACAGCATTTGAGAGTGCACTCAATCGCCTCCATGCTGCCCTTGAACTCAAACCCTCGGCGGCGCAGTTTTCGAATCTTTGAAACTAGCGCAATTATGGTAACCCCAAGAAGGCTTTGTTAGACTCATACGCTATGACGCCCTCGCATCCTAGGCGGCAACTACGCAACTACCTTCTCGACTGGCGCTTTCAGCTCAAGTATTCGCTGATGGTGGTCGCTGTAACCGCCGCGGTGGCCAGTGTGTTAGGCTACTTTGCCTACGATTTTTCCCGTGGTCAGACCGAAGCGCTCACCGTTCAAATCGCCGCGCAACCCGACATGGATCCAATGACCGCGCGCGAGCTCAGGCAATTTGCCGAGCAACACGATCGGCGCGTGCTTTTGGGCATTTTCTTTGGCATCGCTTTGATCTGCGTCACCTTGGGCCTCACCGGTGTGGTGATCACTCATAAAGTTGTGGGTCCCGCGCACAAGATGCGCATGCTAATGAGCCAGATCGAGCAAGGAAACCTTGATATTCAGGGCAGCTTACGGCGCGGTGACGAGCTACAAGATGTATTCGATTCGCTTAGTTCGCTGACGCAACGCTTACGTGCACAACGGCGCCAACGCCATGCCATGTTGCAAGAAGTGGTCGATCGTCTCGGTAATGATCCGGGTGCGCAGGATGTGGTTAGCCGAGTGAAAGTATTGATGGACAGCGATCGTCCGTCGCATCTTCCTCCGTCACCCGACAATAAGTAATCCTGCTAGCGGCTCAGTGCATGCTTGTTCGGCGATCGCTTATTTGGCGGCGGTCTCTTTTTTCACGCAATAGCTGCCGCGCACGCCAGGGCCGCTCTTATCGCTCTGTAAAACTTCCTCGCAGGTGTATCCACTTGGACACTCGCAGAACTTGGCAGTGGCTTCCGGCGGTCCGTCGCAACGACACGTACAATAAACGCGATCCTTGATGTCTTGCTCACTCACACACCCGGTGTCGTTACACCCCACTTTGCGGGTATCGCCTTGCAGCTTATACACCATACAAACACGTGTTTGGCACTGCACCGAACTGGTCTCAAGGTACACTTCTGAGCTTACAAAGCCGTTTTCGGGCACACTTTCAGGGCTGCATGGATCACCCACAGCAGGTGCGTCACATCCCATGAAGGCGAACGACATAAAGAACAGCGAAAAAGCAACCGGCGAAAAAGGGGTAACAAAATAGCGGCGCATCACGTGTGGGCGTGCCAAAACAGACCTCAGACAATTGCGGTACATCGAAATAACCTCGCGGCAGTTAAAGTACAGATAGCTGCTCAGAGGCTAAGGCGAGACCATGCTTCCTGTCAAGAAGCTATCGAGCACGCATCAAGTATTTCACCCTGAATAAGGAACGAACCTTGACAACATGATTCACCGCTTCTTATCATCCTAAAGCTATCCTAACTCGCAAATGGATCCGACAACCATGCCATTGAATCAAATCAAACCCACCCGACCCTCTCGATCAACGTCGCGTACACTCCTATCAGCGCTGGCGGCGATGGTGTTTTCTGCGCTTTATATCGCCGGTAACGCCCCTTTTATCAGCGACGCACACGCGGCTGCCAAGAAAGGCAAGGGGCCCGGTTACGCAGCGCTTGATGAAGCGATTGCAATCTTCGATAAAGGCGAACACCAAAAAGCGGCGCTTGCCTTTCAGCGTTTGGTCGACACCCAAGCCAACAACACAGGCATTCTGCAGAGTGCGCAGTTTCACTTAGGTAAGGCCTTATATGAGTTAAAGTTTTACCAGTCAGCGCTCGCTGTGTTTGACGAAATTAGTCAAGACAAGACTCACGCTTTTTACAAAGACACGCTGCGTTGGCTGGGTGAGTTGGCGCTTAAACTTCCCGAGACCGCCGGCATCATCGATAAGGTGGGCCGCTACGATGTTGCCGAGCTAAAGGCGCTCGAAAGTTCGCTCAAGCCCGAAGCTTATCATCACATTGTGTTTTTGATGGGACAACATCTGTATCGTCAGGGCGAATTCGAAAAAGCCAATACGCTCTTTGGTCAACTGCCCTCAAGTTCACCTTGGTACGTGAAGGGCAAGTTCTTTGAAGGCATCGGCCACGTGCGTATGCACCGCGCCAAACCGGCAATCTCGGCGTTTCGTCGCATCATCGAAGTGATCGACAGCGGCGAAGCAACCAACCTCGAGGAAGAAGATCGTTTTTACGATCTCGCATGGTTGTCGTTGGCACGCGTCTATTATTCAGCGGCCAACCGCGAGTTAACCACAGGCGAGCGCCAAGTGGATGGTCGTGTGCTGGGTAACGCCATTACAGCGTGGAACAAAATTGATCAGGCGAGCGAATACTGGCTCGACGCGATCTTTGAAGAGTCATGGGCCTTGTTTTTAGCCGATCAGTATTCGCGATCGCTTGGCAACATTCACACACTGCTCTCGCCCTACTTTGAGAAGGCTTATTATCCTGAAGCCGTGGTGCTCAAAGCAGTGGTCTTCTTTTCTAACTGTCAGATGGAAAACGCTGCAGCGATGGTCACCACCTTTCACGATCGTTACGACCCGGTTAAAGTTGAGCTTGAGCAAGTGTTGACGCGTTATCAAGATAACGCTGCGTTCTTCGAGTTCATGCAGCGTGTGCGCGACGGCAAGGCCGATTTGTCGCCCAAGATTAAAGGTTTGGTCAACTCAGCATTTTCCGACCGCACGTTGCTTAGGCACCTTGAATACCATCGCTTGCTCCAAGACGAGGAAAAGCGCCTTCAAGACAGTCCCAAAGAGGTTAAAGACTCCGCTCTGGGCTCGCGTATCTTGCAAGACATTGCACTGGCCAAGTCGTTCGCGATCGACGAAACCGGTAACGCCGCCAAAGGTCGCTATCGTCGTCTGATCGATGAGCTACAAGATCTGCAAAATCAAATCGACACCGTCGATCTTGAAATTGCCACCTACGAACGTGGCCAGCTCTCACAAGAGTTGCAGCAACAACAACTTGAAGCGGCGCGTTCAGGTAAAGGTAAAGTGGTGGTCGACGACGAACACCAGATTTGGCCTTTTGATGGCGAATATTGGCGCGACGAGCTTGGCTTCTATCGCCAGGAAGTTGCGTCCCGTTGTGGTCGATAAGTTAATCCGTTGTGTCAGATGCCACGCGAACAAACACTCAACAGAATTCGGAAGGTAGGCTAGCGATGCTAGTGATACGTGATTTAGTGATGCGTTATTTAGCGGTGCGTTATGTTTGGCTATGTTTAGCCATGTTTATGGCTGGGCTGCTTGGCGAGCTTGCATTTGTTGAAAGTAGCTGGGCCAAACCGGCAGATGACAAGGGCGCAGGGGCAAAGGCGGCACTCGCGAGCCAATCCAACGTCTGTATTCCAGCCAACATCATGCAGCAGTTCGAGTCGCAGTGCTCGCGCTACTCGGGCGGCGGAACGATCGGCGGCGCGCGCACACCTCGCGGCGTACTTCCGGGCGGTTCAAACAAGAAGTCCTCATCAACCGGCGGTACGCGCAAACCGTCGTTCGAGCTTGATGTCGCCACGCGCCTTAATAAGAAGCGCACCGAAGCGCGCGCATGGAATCTTTTGCAGCGTGAAGTGCAAGTGCTGACGCGCTTAGTGCAGAACACGCCTACACGCGACAACCGTCGGCCCGACATCTTGCTGCGTTTGGCAGAGACCTACTTTGAGATGCAACAACATCTCAACACCAAAGTGCGCTCATATGACGAGCCCATGTACCTGGCCAAACAGAAAAAAGACGCAGGCCGCTACAACACCCTCAAGAAACAACAGCAAGATGCACAAAAACACCTCGACGAAGCGCGCACCAATGCGCTGCGGACCTATGCACTGCTCATCAAGGAACACCCTGATTACCCGCGCATGGATGAGGTGCTCTTTTCGTTGGCCTTCGGTCTGGAAGAGCAAAAGCAGTTTGACAAAGCCCGCCAGGTTTATTTGCGCTTGATCAAAGAGTATCCTCAAAGTCGCTTCATCCCGCACGCCTATCTGTCTTTCGCCGAGTTCTTCTTTACCGGCAGCGACATGAAAGCTGCGATCAAGTTCTATGACAAAGTGCTCGAATACCCGCCCGAGCGCAACGCGGTGTATGGCTATGCCATTTACAAACAAGCATGGGCCTACTACAACACCGAGGACTTCAAGAACTCGCTCAAGAAGTTTGCTGACGTGATCGAGTACGCCGATTCGCACCCCGAAGCCAAAGACGCCAAGAGCTTGGCGAAACAAGCGCGCCGTGAATTGGTGCTGCCCTACGCTCAAATCGGCCAGCCTTCAAAAGCACTCGCGTTTTTTACGCGCTACGCCAAAGCCAAGAACGACGCCTTCGACATGCTCGAGAGTCTTGGAGAAGCCTACTTCGACACAGGGAAATGGGACGACTCGATCATCGTCTATCACGAGCTGATCGATAAACTGCCCACCAGCGACAAGGTGTGCGAATGGGAAGGCAAGATCGCCAACGCGGTGATCTCGTCCAAGGGTAAGGGCGATCAGGTGCGCGAGGCGCAACGTCTGATCGAACTACAAGAGGTGTTCTCAAAGCAGTCGCACCCCAAGCCTATTATTGCAGCGTGTCGCTCCAATGCGGCGTCGGTGTTGATCGAACTTGCGATCGCCTGGCATCGTGAATCAGTGGGCACCGAAGCATCCCCCGGTACCAACGACGCCAAAACGATGCGTGCCGCAGCCGCGCTTTACAAAATGGCGGTTGAAAAGTTTCCAGACATGGACCGCATGGAGTTCCCCAACTTCGATCGCCGTGATTGGCCCACGCGTTACCGCATTGCCTACTACAGTGCCGACCTGTCGTGGAAACAAAAAGACTGGGCGCAGTGTGGCCCAGCATTTGACAAGAATCTTTACCAGCAGCGTTACGAGTCGCGCGAGCGTGAACTACGTGAAGGTGCGATGAGCACCAAAGAAGCGAAAGACGGCAAGGACGCCAAGAAGCCCGCGGCCCCTGCGCTTGAACCTCGCAGTTTCTCACAACTTGAAGAGGGCATGTTGCGTGCCTTCGATCGCTATATTTGCGTTGTCAAAAAGAGCGACGAGCTTCCCAAGGTAAAATACCGCCGCGCGCGCATTTACTACGAGGCCAATCGTTTCGAAGAAGCGGCAGCAATGTTTAAAGACATCGCCTGGAATCATCGCAACAGTGACCTGGCCGAGTTCGCCGCTAATCTTTATCTTGATTCGCTCAACGTGCTCAGCACCGTGCGTCAGCCACCCAAACCCGCATGCTTGACGCAGATGACCGATGACGTGCAGCAAATTGCCAAGCTTTACTGTAACTCACCCGAGTCCGATCAAAAGTACGCTGACTTGTGTCCAACCATTTCGTCGCTGGAATGCGGATTGCTCAGAAAGAAGGCGGAGGCGGATCAAACCGCGGGTCGCTATAAGAACGCGGCATACACCTATGTGCGTATTTTTAAGCGTTACCGCAGTGGCGCGGGCGAGTGCAGTGGTCGCATGGACGAGGTGCTCTATAACGCAGCCATTAACTTTGAAGCAGCGCGTTTGCTCGGTCGTGCGATTCAGGTGCGCAAGTTCTTGATCAAAGGTTACCCAGACAGTGTGCTTGCTAAGAAGGCCATCTACCTGATTGGTGCCAACTATCATGCGCTGGCCATCTACAGCAGTGCAGCAGATTATTACGAGGACTTCGCCAAGAAATACAGCGGCGAACTTGGTAAGAACTGTAGCGCCGATGAAAAGAAGGCCGGCACCTGCACCATCGCTCCGGAGGCGCTTAAGAACGCGGTCTTTTTCCGTTTAGCGACGGGTGAAGAAGAAAAAGCCGTCGATGATGTGCGTTTGTTTGGCAAAAACTATCAGAAGATTTTGCCTCGTGAAACCACGCAAGTGTTCTTCTCGCTCGGTTCGCTTTACGATGCGCGCGGTGATCGCATGAAATCAAAGGAGCACTACGAAGAGTTCCTCAAGCGCTATAAGAAACAAGCGCTACCACATCAGGTCATACGCTCGTATGTACAGATTGCGCGCGCGTTTTGGGAGGCCAACGACAAGACCAAAGCCGAGGCTTATTTCAAATCTGCGGTTAAAGAGTGGAACAGCGTCAGCGGCAAACTTGCCAAGCTGGATTTAGGCGAAGGCAAAGAGTTGGCGGTGTTTGAAGCAAAGAACGCGGCATCCGAAGCCATCTTCTACTTGGCCGAGTTGAAGTATAACGAGTTTAGGCGCATCAAGTTTCCCGAATACAGTGGGGGTCGCGATTTGATGGCGGTCAACAAGTGGTCAAAGAACAAGTTCTTAAAGTGGGTGCTCGCCAAGCAACAAGCGCTCAAAGCCACCGAGGCCGAGTATAACAAGATCGCCGAGATCGAGGTGCCCGAGTGGATGATTGCCTCTGCCGCACGCATCGGTGAAATGTATGTGAGCTTTATCGACGCATTCCGCGAGGCGCCCGTCCCCACGGAGATCGAACGTGACGACGAGCTTTATGGCATTTACGTCGACGCGCTTGAAAACGAGGCGAAGAAATATGAAAAGCCGGCGATCGATAAATTTGAGTTCTGCTTGCTGCGCGCAACGAAAGTGCGTTGGTTCAACAAGTGGTCTCAGCAATGCGAAAGTGAGCTCAATCGTTTGAACCCAGCAGAGTACCCGATCGAGGATGAGCTACGCGGCGGCGCGACCTACGCGCAACGCGTGGTGGCGCGTCCGGGCGCGTTGGTGATGGGCAACCGGGCAGAAGAGGCAGAGTTGGAGGCTTCTCCATGAGTTTAGCTAAATTAATAGTCACGTTAATAGTCGGCCTGACATCGCTTGCCCTTGGCGCATGCGGTGGTGGTTCCCAGAGCGCACCGCAGCAAGCTGCACGCGGCGGCACAACCCCTCACGGCAAAACAAGCGCCGGTCCGCTAGGTTCTGAAGAGGCCGCGGGTCCACAAGAGACCGTGCTCTCTGATCAAGCGCAGCGAGATTGGAGCGCCGCCAACGCAGCCTTTAATAACTTCGAGAAGAAGGGATGGAGCAAAGCCGGTTGCGACGATGTGGTCGATAAGTATGAGACAGCAGTCGATAAGCAAGGCGGCAAGTTCGCCGAAGCGATTTATATGCAGGGGCTGGTCCATGATCGTTGCGCAAACCACGCCAAGGCGATGGAACTCTATCGCCATGCACTCGAGATCGATCCGCGACTTTGTAAAGCCAAAGTAGCGATCGGCGTTGACGCAGTGGATCGCGGGGACAAATCTTCGGCCTTTGGCATCTTTGAAGGCGCGATCAAGGCGGACCCACAATGCACCGAGGGATACGTGAACTTGGCGGTCTTGCAGCGTGAGCGTGGCGGCGCGGGCGTGAAGGATGCATTAAACAATCTAAGGCGCGCGCTCGCGATCGACGCGCGTTATTTGCCAGCATTCAATGAAATGGCGCTGCTTTATCTTGAGCAATCCAAGACCAAGCCTGAGCTGCTCGAACTTGCGGCAGTAGTGTGTCGTCAAGCGCAGCTTGTCGATCGCGACTATGGTGCGATCTACAACACGTGGGGCCTTGTTTATATGCAAAAGGGCAACATCATCGAAGCAGCCCGCATGTTTGAAAAGGCGCTCACCCTCGACAATCAGATCGTCGAGGCGTTCATTAATTTTGCTCAGTTGACCTTGTCGTACCGCGGTTTTGAGGACGCCCATAAAGCCTTTGAGCGTGCGGCACAGCTCAGCCCCAAAATATACGAAATCAGACTCGGTTTGGGCGCATCGCTGCGCGGCTTTACGCGTCACCCAGACGATATTGACCAATACAAGACGGCTATCCCCCCCGCCGCGGCCAGACCTGAAGCCTATTACAACCTAGGTATTTTGTATCAGGGTTATATGTCGGGTTCGATCGCCGATTTGGAGTCTGCGAAGCGTTATTATGGTGAATTCTTGAATCGCGCAGGGGGCTCGTTCGGTCAAGAGGTCAAAGACCTGAAGGCAACCTGTCAACTCGGTGGTACCAGCAAGCGTGCTAAACGCCAAGCGGCTGGATGTAAGCCGGGTCGACTGCAGGTGATCGATATGGCGCTTGCAGCCTTGCGAGCAGCCAAGTCGTAGTCGACGAACAGCACATGACCCGCAGTTTAGGGTAGACATTTCTTACATGGTGAATGTCTCGAATTTGAGCGCTAAAAGACGGCGGTCTCAGGATTGATTTATTGACGGCCATGCTCGAAGAAAGGTATGATTTTCAAAGGAACATCACCATGTCACGCGTTACCTTCTCATATCCTAAACAGACTCAGGCGACTGACCGTTCAGTCCATCGTTACAACACGCGCATCGCGGTGGTTGTGTTGATGACTTCACTTGCGTTTACATGGATGCTGAGTCCTGAACACGCGCAAGCCAAACGCGGGGCCGGGGCCAAAGCAGCGCCGGCGGCGGCCGCAGCGCCTGCGCCTGCAGAAGCCGCACCTGCTGATGTCGCGCAAGCGGCACCCGCGGCAAGTTCGGGTGGCACGACCGCCAAAGCAGGCACGACCACTTATGACTTTGAAGACGACCTGGTGACAGGTGATCTGGTGCGTCCAGATGGCGAGTTGCTTAGCGTGCGCCGCCGCGGTGCGCGTTCGTCGTTGATTCGTATTCGTGAACACTTTATTCCAGAAATGCTTAAGTCGGTTGAGAACTTGTAGGGTCCATAGATTGTAGTGCTTGAGTAGTGTGTTGAATCCTGGTGATTGGTTAAAAAACATTTCATTGTTTCGGGGTCTATCTTGGCAAGTCCAGAACAGGTTTCAGTTGGTTTCGTAATTCATTATCCTGACGGGAAAGTTGAACAAAAGACTTTCGCGCAGAAGGTGATCAAGGTGGGTCGACTCCCTACCAGTCATCTGTTCTTGGATGATGACAAAGTGTCGCGCATGCACGCGGTTATCGAGGTGACCAGTCGCGATGAAATCTATGTCATCGACGTTGGATCGGCCTCAGGCACTTTCGTCAATGGTAAGCAGGTTAATAAGTCGCAACTGCGAAGCGGTGACGAGTTGGCATTTGGTAACATCAAGATCAACGTGTTGCTTGGTGAGACCGCCGAGGCGCTCGCATATAACGAAAACGACGATCAAACTGTTGTCGAGATGACCAATCCAGGCGCCAAGGAAGAAGTCGATCGCGCCGTCGCCCGTGCGACACAGGTATCGCCCCAACAAGTCACACCTCAAAGACCCGCCGCCGAACCTACTGTGCAGCAATCGGCAGCTCCCCCGCCGCTTGCGGCACCACGCGCTCCCAAAATTTCTGAAAGTCGCTTTGCGGCTGCGACAAGCGCGTCACAGCCCGACCCCTTTGAGAACCGCGGCGCAGCCGCCTTTTCAACGTCGTCGCCTTCGGGTGCGCCTAGCGCATTCTTGCCCGACACCAACTCGAATCTCAATCCCTTCGCCGTTTCTGCAGGCGCCTCGCTCTTTCAAGAAGAGGGCGAAGGTTACCGCATGATCGCAAGTGGTGGACCCGTGTCGCCCGACGAGGTGGAAACCCACCAGAGTGCTGTCGAAGTGATGATCATGTGGGGCGAAAACAGCGTGCTGCACGTGTCGCACTTGGCTCCACCGCGCAGCTTCTATGTCGGCGAGACCGAAAAAACAAAAGAACATTCAGGCGCTGATTATCTGATTGGTGCCGAGACGCTTGGCACCGAGTTGATGCCAGTCATCATCGAGAGTGGCGGCGTGGTCAACGTGGTGATCCCCAATGGCGCTGACGCGTCGTTGACGCTCGCCGATCGCACGCTTGGGCTCAATCAGCTTGCTGCTGAAAACAAACTGTCGCCATGCCCACAGTTGGCGGGTGCGCAACAATTGACCTTGCCTGCAGGCTCGTCGGTACGCGTCGCATACAAAGGTTTTGTTTTCTTA
Source organism: Polyangiales bacterium (assembly GCA_044224525.1). Classification (GTDB taxonomy): domain Bacteria; phylum Myxococcota_A; class Polyangia; order Polyangiales; family CBDCBC01; genus JBGAKI01. The sequence continues at coordinate 37,776 of JBGAKI010000016.1, forward strand.
GTGAAACCTGTGCACGCAGGCCGCCCAGTGGGCATCGGTTCACTCACAACCATGAGCATGCGCGAGCAAATGTGGACGATCGTGTCCGCGGCATTGCATCTGGCGTTTTTGATCATGGTGTATTTCTTGCCTCCGCGTCCTTCAGCGCTTTCGCTTGATCTATTAAACATGGACCCCCGCATGATCGATTACACAATCGATCCCGAGGAGCTTGAAGAAGAAAAGATCAACGCCACAGGACAAGGCGACGAAGGTGGCACTGGCGAACGTCATAAAGACGAAGAAGGCCAGATGGGTAAAGAAGACAGCGCCAAAACCAAAAACAAATACGCCATTAAAGGGCCCAAAGACAATCCCGATCCGCATATGGCACGTGAGCAGGCCAAAGAGCAGGCGAGCAATGCCGGTGTGATCGGTGTGCTCAGGCAAATGGCAGGCGCATTCAATACACCCACATCTCCTTATGGTCGCGACAGCGCGCTTGGTACCGATGACGTGAACGCGCTTGGTGCGCTGATGGGTGTGGAAGCCGGCGACAACTATGGCCATGGCGGTCTTGGTTTACGCGGCACGGGTCGAGGCGGCGGCGGCACCGGTATGGGAACGCTCGGGCTAGGGCGACTTGGTACACTTGGGCATGGTGCCGGCGGTGGCAGCGGATCAGGGTATGGCTCAGGCGCCGGTGGCCTTGGGGGTCGTAAAGGTGGGGGGGCACCCAGCATTCGCCCCGCAACGCCTTCTGTGATGGGCTCATTGTCTAAAGAAGTCATCAGGCGCGTCGTGCAGCGTCACTTAAACGAGGTGCGCTTCTGTTACGAACAAGAATTGCAAAAGCGTCCTGATTTGGATGGGCGTGTCGCCATCAAGTTCATTATTGCGCCTAACGGTTCGGTGCAATCGGCCACACCCGATAGCTCGACAATTGGCAGCAACGAGGTCGAGCAGTGTATCGCCAAGTCGGTTCGCATGTGGACCTTCCCCTCGCCTGAGGGTGGTGGTATCGTGGTTGTCACATATCCTTTCGTTTTGACAGCAGGCGGCGGCGAATAAGCATCGGCGATGAGCCAGTTGTCGCGGCGGACCAGGATCGGTAGCGATACGCACCGGCCCTGTGAACTGCGCCGCCCCGGGCAGTCTTCGTCGCTCACCCAATCACCTCACAAGCGTGTTCAAGCGGCCTATTTGTAGGCAACGCCAAGCAAAGTAAAGTAACATAGACATTGCGCTTTTTGATCGAACCGATGTGTATTTTTACGTTGTATCGAGGGTCTTTGAGCGCGTATGATCGACAAGCCCCAGCGTGCAAAACGTTCGAAAGGTGATGAGATGACACAAGAAAGTCGAAACATGCTTGCTCCCAAGGCCTTTTTCTTTGTTGCCGGTGCACTGCTTGGCGTATGGGGGGCAGGGTGCTCGCGCGCCCGTGTTGAGTCGATGAACTTAATGAATGAAGGGGTGCAGCTTGCGCAGCAGCGTCAGTATGTGGCCGCGGCCGAGAAGCTCCAACAAGCAACGTCAGTCGATGGGTCAAACGATCAGGCTTTTTCGAACCTTGCGATGGTCGAGATCGAAATGCATAAATACGAGCTTGCGCGCGAGGCACTGCAAAAGGCCATCGCGGTCAAGGCTGATGTCGCCGCTTATCACGAGAAGCTTGGCACCGTGCTGATTGAGCTTGAAGACTGGAAGCTTGCGCGCGCGTCGCTTGAAGAAGCCATCAAGCGCGACCCAAATCTTTACAAAGCATATTACAAACTGGGTCAGGTCTCAGAACGCCTTGATGATCCGCAAAACGCGTTGCGCTACTACACCAAGTCGATCATGAAGGGTCCGCGTTTGCTCGAGGCCTATGCGGCGCTCGGTCGACTTTATGGTGATTTGGGTTACGTCGATCAGGCCAAACAAGTGCTCGAGCAAGCGTTGCGCGTGGTGCATGGCGGCACCGAAGAAGAGGCCGAGGTGCACTATTTAATGGGCACGGTTTATCATCAACAAAAACGTTATCAAGAGGCCATCGGTTCATACCGTCGTGCGCTTGGCATTGTGCCCAGTTTGCGCAATGCCCTTTTTTCGTTGGGCATGGCTTATGTGGCCACGGGTGACCGCGAAGAGGCCAAACGTTATCTGTCGCGATTTGTGGGTATGTCAGGCGGTGCGCCTGCACACTACATTCAGGCCGCACAGAGTCAGCTGTCAGAACTTGAGGGCGGAGCTTAAGAATGCAAGAGAGTAAAGAGGGCGTGTCATCTAAACAAGAAGATCATTCGGCAACAATTGCCGAGCTCGACGAGCAGCTGACCAAGTTTGAAGGTCAGAAGCGTTGGTCGGATTATATCCGCACGCTTGCGCGCAAGGCAGAGCTTGTCAGCGATCCGAGCGAGAAGGTGGAGCTCTGGCTCAAGACGGCTGATCTATATATCGAAAAATCGTCTAACCAAGCTGAGGCGATTAAATGCCTCGACGCGGTGCTTGCGATCGATGAATACCACCCCGTCGCGCTTGAACGCCTAAGGGTCATCTACGACCGTCGTCGCGATTGGGACAAACTTGTGCAAGTGATGCGCAAAGAAGCCGAGCAGCTTGGTGAAAGCGAACGGCTTACGCAGTATGCCGACATGGCGCGCATGGCCGTTGATAAGATGCGCAAGCCTGAGCTTGCAATCGATCTGTGGGAGCTCGTGCTCAAAATCGACCCCACGCACGAAGAAGCGCTGCAAAGCCTGGTAAAACTTTACGAACGCGCACGCAAGTGGGATGCGCTTGCGGTTGTGTTAGAGCAACTGATCGATTCGCGCAGCGATGCCACCGAACAAGCCAACATGCTGCAAACGCTTGGCATGATTTATGCCGATAAACTCTCAGATGACGCCAAGGCAATTACGGCATTTAGACGCATCCTCGAGATCAATCCGCAAGAGCGGCGTGCACAAGAGCAGCTCAAACGACGGTATGCGGCGCTCAAGGCATGGGACGAACTTGAGTCGTTTTATGAAATTACCCAAAAATGGGATGAGCTCATTCGTGTGTATGAGCGCGAAGCGGAACTTCCCGAGCGCAGCAACGAAGAAAAAATTGATTTGCTGGTTCGTTCAGCCAAGCTATGGCAAACCAAACTTAATCGTGCCGATCGCACGGCACACGTGTTTGAGAAAATCCTTGCGCTTGATCCCAATAACCTGGAAGCGGCTCAGGCACTCACGCCGGCGTACGAGCGTGGCAGCGACCCGAAGAAGTTGTACGCCGTCTACGCGGTGCAGCTGAAGGCGCCACTTGAGCCCGAAGAGCACGTGATCCTTTTGCTAAAGGCCGCGGCGCTTGCCGAAAAGAAACTCAATCAACCCGAAAAAGCCTTTGAGCATTACCTTGAGGCAGTCCTGCCTGCTGCGATGACCGAAGATGCGCTCGAGAACGCCGAACGGTTGGCGGCAACGACAGAGCAGGGTTGGGACAAACTGAGTGCGAAATACCGCTCGGCCATCGATGATCTAAGTGGCGAGTCGCAGGTGATTTTGCGAGTGCGCTTGGCGTCGATATTGGCGCATTTGGGCAAAACCCAAGAGGCCATTGACGAGTACCAGAACCTATTCGATCAAGATCCAACCAATTTGGTCGTGTTGCAAGCATTACAACAGCTCTATGCCGCCACCGATCAGCCTAAGAAGCTGAAGGGTCTTTTCGATCACGTGCTTTCGCTTGATCTAGACGACGAGCAGCGCCGCGAGGTGAGCTATCAGCGTGCCGACTTGCTCCAGAGCGCGATCAAAGATGTCGATGCGGCCATCGACGCCTATAACGAAATTATCGCTCAATACGGTGACCAGGAAGAACGTGCATACGTTGCGCTCGACGCACTGCTGCGCGGTGCCGAGCGTTGGGAAGACTTAGCAGGCCTCATCGAACGTCGCCTTGAGGCGGGGGTGAGCGATCAAGAGCGTGCACAATGGCTTGAGCGTTTGGCCGAAATCAAAGACAAGCATCAAAACGACCGGTTTGCTGCGCTGCAGCTCTATCGCGAGCTTTTGATGCTCGAGCCCGAACACGCCAACGCCTGTGCGGCGCTTGAAGGCATGCTCACCGACAGTTCTGTGGGTCAAGATGCGGCTGAGATTCTTGAGCCGATTTACGAAGTGCGCGGCGATTGGACCTCGCTCATGCGAGTGCTTCAGGTGACGGTGGCCAATGTGCGCGAGCCGATGGAGCGTGTCGCCCTCTGGCATCGCATTGGCCAGATTGCAGCGATGCGTTTGAACGACAACAAAACGGCATTTGATTCCTATGCCAGTGCGCTGCGTGAGGTGCCAAGCCAACCCGAAACATTGGCTGCCCTTGACTATCTTGCTCAACAAGAGCGTTGGCATGGGTTGCTCGTGGAGTTGTTAGAAGACGTCGCAGGCAAACTGGACGATCCAGAAGTGGCTAAGACGCTCTGGGCCAAGGCCGGCACCGTTCACGATGTTGAGCTACAAAACATCGACGCGGCCATCAAAGCGTACACAAAAGTTCAAGCACTTGCGCCCGAAGATCCAGATGTGTTGACGGTGCTCGAATCGCTCTATCAGCGCGCCGAACGTTGGTCTGATTTACTGACAGTGCTTTATCGTCGCGCCGAACTTGCCACCGATCCCAACGAAAAGGAGCTTTTGCTTACGCGCGCAGCGCGCGCTCAAGTAGAGCTGCTTGGTGATCTGGATGCTTCGATTCGTACCTACCAAGATATTCTTTCGCTCAACCCAAGTAATGAAGACGCGCTTGTCGCGCTTGATGAACTTTATCAACGAAAAGAGCGCTGGGGCGATTTGGCCGACCATTTGACCCGCCGCATGTCGTTGGTTGTCGACCCTGACGACCAGACTCGCCTGATGCTGCGTTTGGCCCACGTGTACGAAACCCGCATGGGCGTCATGGATACCGCGATCGAAATGTATCGCGACGTCTTAGATCGCGACGTTGAGAACAAAGAGGCCGTCGCCGCACTTGAGCGTCTGCTGAGCAACGAGGCGCATCAACACAATGTTGCGACAATTCTTGAGTCCGTCTATCAGCGCAAACAAGATGTAGCAAAACTGATCGGACTATACGACTTGCAGGTGTCGCATACCGGATCGCGCGAGCAGCGCATCGCACTGCTACACAAGGTCGCTGATCTTTATGAGATGGCGCAAGATGATCCGGGGCAGGCTTTTGCGAGCTACGCGCGGGCATTGGCAGAAGATCCGCTCGACGAGACCACGCGCGGGCAACTGGAGCGTCTGTCGCGCACCTTTGGTGACTGGCAACCACTGGTGGGTGTCTATGAATCATTGATCGAAAAAACCGAAGACCCCGAAGCGCAAGTTTCGCTTAGGCACGCCTGTGCGAACATCTATGAGCACGAGCTTGGGCAAAATGCCAAAGCCATCGAGCATTATCAAGTTGCGCTTTCGGGCGAAGGTCAGCGTCTTGAGACCATCGAAGCACTTGAGCGCCTTTACCAAAAGGAAGAGCGCTATGAAGACATGGCGGCGAACTTTTTGCGCAAGGCAGAACTCTTGGGTTCGGGCGACGGATATCGCGAAAGTTTGTTTCAGGCAGCGTTTATCTATGAAGACATGCTCGATCAAGCGCCCAAGGCGATTGAAGCCTATCAGCGGGTCTTGGCAGCGGACCCCGAGGATTTGCGTGCCCTCGACAAACTCATTGAACATCATTTGCGCGCGCGTGATTGGGATCAGTTGCTCAAGGTCTACCAACGCAAGATCAACGTGGTGGTCGATCTGGACGAACGTAAACGCATCTATTTCGAGATTGGCGCTGTATACGAACGTGAACTCAAAGACATTCCCAAGGCCATCGATACTTATCAACATATTCTCGAGATCGATCCGGATGACATCGTAGCCTTGTCGAGCTTGGATCGACTTTATGCGGTGACTGAAAACTGGAAAGAGTTGCTCAGCGTGCTTGAGCGACAGGCCGAGCTTGTGTCAGATGAAGATGAGCGCGTCATGTTGCGCTATCGTGTAGCTGAGTTGTGGGAGCGCAAGTTAGACGATCCGCAACGTGCCATCGATTCTTATCGCGATATTCTCGAAAGTTACCCCGAACACTCAATGTCGCTCGCCGCGCTCGAAGGCATGGTCAACGAGTCACGCCATGCCGCAGCCGCTGTGGCCGTGCTTGAACCGGTACTGCGCAGCTCAGGGTCGTGGGATGGGTTGCTTCGTATCAAGCGCAAGGACGCTGAAAACGAAAACGACACCCGCCGCAAGGTCGAATTGCTACATGAAATTGCAGAGATTGAAGAGCTGCAGCAGGGTAACTCAGCGGCAGCATTCGCAACCTTGGCGCAGGCGCTACCCTATGATGCCGGCAATGCGATGACGCTTGACGTGCTAGAACGTTTAGCGGACGACACCAATAACGCGAACGCATTGGTCAACCTTTACCGCTCACAGATCGCAAGCCTCGAAAGCGCCGATGATCAAAGCGACACGCGCGCAGAGCTGGCCATGAGGGCTGCCTATTTGTGCGAGAGTCGTTTGGGCGACGTCGATCAAGCGATCGATTGTTACCAAATTGCTGTAGCGAACGATCCCAAGCACACCAAAGCGCTTGAGGCCCTTTCGCGTCTTTACGAAGCAAGCGATCAAGCTGAGGCGCTTGCCAAGGTGATTCGTGCGCAAATCGATTCAGCCGCGTCGGCTGATGAGGCACTCGAGTTGCAATTCCGCCTCGGGCAAATCTATCAAATGCGCCTTAACAACAACGATCAAGCGATCGCGTGTTATCGCGACATTCTCGCAGCGGCGCCCGATCACCAAGGCGCGATGGCCTCGCTTGAGTTGCTTTTTGCCGAAGGCATCAGTCCGGTTGCGATTGGTGAAGTGCTGGAGCCCATCTATCGCTCCCAAGAAGCTTGGGGACGGCTGATTGAAGTGTATCGCGTTCAAATTGAAAATACGCAGGATGCGACCAAACGTGTGCAGCTCATGCACCGCATTGCAGAGACCGCCGAGATGCACCTTAGCGATCCAAACTTGGCGTTTGAATGGATGGGTTACGCGCTCAAGGAGAGTCCGGCCAACACGCAAACTGCCGAGGAGTTGTCGCGACTGACGAAAGAATCAGGTGCATGGGAAGAACTCGCCCAGGTCTACGCGGACATTATCGAAAGCGACGCCGACAAAACGGTACGCTTGCAGTTTGCAATGGAGCTGGCGGGTCTGTATGAAACCATGCTGGCTGATACCGATCGCGCCGAGGCAACCTATCGCTTTGCGCTTGGACTGGCGCCCGATCATCAACCTGCGCTTGAGGCCCTAGATAAGATCTACTCTTCATTTGAATCGTACGGTTCGCTTACCAAGGTGTTGCGTCGTCGAATTGCACTAACACAGGAAACAGGCCAGCTGCGCGATCTCAACTATCGACTGGCGCGTCTACTTGCTCAAAGTGAAGGCACGGTCGAAGAGGCCATCAAAACGTACGAACTTGTGCTCGAGAAATATGATTCTGAGCATGTGGATTCGTTGCACGGTTTACAGGCCATTTATTCTGAACGCGCCGACTGGGACAAGCTGCTCGATGCGCTCAAGCGCGAACTTGATCTAAGTGTGGGTGACACCGCCAAGGCCGAAGTGTTGGCGCTCATGGCCCGCATTGCCACTTATCAAAAGCGCGATCACGAGCAAGCGGTGCGCTATTGGCGTGACGTACTCGAACGAGTGGGTGAAGATGTCGAGGCGCTCAATGCGTTGGGCAATCTCTATGCTGAACGCGAAGAGTGGAATCAAGTTGTCGAACTCTTAGAGCGCGAAGCAGCGGTCACGACCGAGACCGATACCAAGTTGCGCATTCTGAACGACTTAGGCCGCGTTTGGTATGATAAATTGCAGCGCGAGCGCAATGCTGTTGAGAGCTTTAAAGCGGTGCTCGATATCGATCCGGTTAACGCCGATGCACTTTTTAATATCGCGGACATTCAAGAGAAGTCCAAACAGTACGAAGAGTTAGCAAGCACACTGCACCGCATCATCGATGTGGCCGGTGATCACCTTCCGCTTGAGAAACTCAAAGCTGTCTTCTTGCGTCTTGGCCACACCTATAAGCAATACTTAGAGCGCCCCGTCGACGGCGCTGATGCTTACCGTCGCGCACTTGAGGTTGAGCCTACCGACAACGAAGCCCTCGAAAACCTCGAGCAGATTTATCGCGACAGTGGTCAATGGGAAGAATGCATTACGATCCTTGAAAAACGCGCAAACCTTGCCAGCAGCGCCGAAGAACAAGAGCAGCTGCTTTTGAAGGTGGGCAGCATGTGGGCCGAGAACGCCAACCAACCTGACGAAGGTGTTGGGGCATTCGAGCGCGTGTTGCAGATTAACGCAAACTCAGTCGAAGCGTTTAAAGGACTCGAATCGCTGCATCGCGATGCAATGCGTTGGGAAGAGTTGATCGAACTCTATTTGCAGTGGGCCGAGCGAGCGGAAACGACTGGCGAACGTGTCGACATCATTCGACGTATTGCCGATGTGTATGAAAAGCACATGGGTGACACCGAGAAAGCCTTTGAAGCGTTGCAACTCGCTTGGAGCGAAGACTATACCAACAAAGAGACTGCCGCTGAGATCGAACGCTTGGCTGCGCTGACGCAAAAGTGGAACGAACTCTTGTCGAGTGCTAACGAGGCGTTGGCGCATGTCGAAGACAAAGATCTAAAGATTGCGATCTGTTTGAACTGTGCGCGCTGGTACGGCGTCGAACTCGGGCATCCTGAATATGCCATCCCTTATTACCAACAGATCCTTGCGCTTGATCCAGGCAACGTGCCCGCAATGCGCCAGATGGTCACGTTGTACCGCATCACGGGTCAGTGGGACTTGCTTGCGCAGGTGCTTGGTCGCTTGGTCGAAATGGTGAAAGAGCCTGCGGAAAAGGCCGATGTGTATGTCGAAATGGGCACCTTGTGTGAGCATCAGCTGGGTTACCCTGATCGTGCACCCGGCTACTATGCCCAAGCACTCGAAATCGATGCGCGCAACATGGGCGCCATCACCGCCTTAGAGCGAGTCTATGAGGGGCGCGAGCAGTGGGACGATTTGCTTGCGGTCTTGCAACGCAAGGTCGATGCCGCCACCAACGTCGAAGAGTCATTGGCTGCGCAGATCCAGGTCGGCGAGCTCTACGAGTTCCGTTTCGAGAACCCCGCCAATGCGATTCGCGCATACCAGTCCGTCCACGAACGCGAGCCTGAGAACTTGCGAGCATTACACGGACTTGAGCGCTTGTATACACAAAGCGAGAGCTGGCCCGCGTTGCTCGAGGTGCTCGAAAAGCAGTACGAGCTTGTTACCACCGAGAAAGAGCGCATCGATGTCTTGACGCGTCTTGCTACAATGTACGAAGAGCAGTTTCGTAAGCCCGATAAAGCCGCCGAGCGCCTCGAGCAGGTGCTTGACGTCGACCCTGCCGACGAAACAGCATTGCGTGGACTATCGCGCATGTATAAACAGATGCAGCGCTGGGACGATGTGGTGCGCACCTATGAGCGCCATATTTTGGCCGTGCCTGCGCGTGCCGAGAAGGTCGAACTGTACAAGCAACTTGCGCGCGTACAAGCCGACGAGCTGCGCGACTACGATCGTGCGGTCGACACTTATCTCAATGCCCTCGACCTCGAACCCGAGGATAAAGAGTCGCTCACTGGATTGGCCGAGTTGCGCGAGCGCAAAGGTGATCACGCCGCAGCGCTCGATGTCTATGAACGTCTGGTCGACAAACTCGAAAAGCCAGCCGACCGTGTCAACATGTACTTTAGGTCGGGTCGCATCATCGAAGAAAAGCTTGGCGATCGAGCGCGCGCCATCGACGCCTTCCGTTCTGCGCTCGACATTGATCCAGAGCACGTACCTTCGCTTGAAGCCCTGCGCAGCATCTACACCGACACCGGCGATTGGCTTGATGCATCGCGCATTTTAGAGCAACTGGTCAAGGTGCAATCGAGCGCTCGTGATCGCGCGCGTTGTTTGGTTGAGTTAGGTCGGCTCTATAAAGAGCGTCTCGACGAACCTGAGAAGGGTCTCACGATGTTCGAGCGCGCGCTTCAAGACGAGCCTGAAAACGAAGATGCCGCCCAGCCACTCGTTGACGAATATGTCAAAGAAGAACGTTGGCAAGAGGCTTTGCCGCTCTTACAAGCCATGGTGCTGCGCGTTACAAAGCGCGAACCAGACGAGCAACACCGTCTCAACTTCTTGCTCGGACAAGCCGCTTCACACGTTGGACAACACGATGTGGCTAACAAGGCGTACGCGCGTGCCTATCAGCTCGACGCAGCACACGTGCCCTCGTTGACCGGGCTAGCCGCTTCTCATTACGCTCTGAAGGAGTGGGAAAAGGCGTTCAAGTTCTACCAAATGTTGCTAGTGCATCACCGCTCGGCGCTGGCCAAAGACGAAGTCACCGATACATTCTACCGCTTGGGCGTAATCAAGCGCGAGCAGGGTGAACGTCGAAAAGCGCTTAGCATGTTCGATAAAGCCCTTGAGGAAGACGCACATCATCGACCCACGCTTGAGGCCTTGGTTGAACTTTACCAAACTCAGGGTGACTTCGAACATGTGATTCAGTTCAAGACGCAGATTGCCGAGATGGCCGAAGTCGACGAGCGCCACCAAACGCTCATTGACATCGGCGAGCTGTGGTCAAGCAAGCTCAACAATCCACAAAAAGCGATTCAGGCTTTGGTCGATGCGATGGACATCAAGCCTGATGATCATCGACTGCTTCACAAGCTATTGGGCCTTTATCAAGACTCGCGTCAATGGCAAAAGGCAATCGAGATCATTGAGCGCATCAGCGATCTGGACGAACGTCCCACTGCCAAATCCAAGTACATGTACACCATTGGCGTGATCTTGCGCGATGAGCTCAAGAACAGTGACGAGGCCTTGGCGCGATTTGATGAAGCGCTCGACATGGATCCCACACAGCTGAGGGCCTTCGAGTCGCTCAATAAAATCCTCACTCAGAAGAAAGAGTGGAAAGAGCTTGAACGTGCATTCAGGAAGATGCTCCACCGCGTGACCGGCAAGGGCGATTACGCTCTTGAGTTTAATCTCTGGCACAACCTTGGGTTGATTTACCGTGATCGCTTGCAGCATCTTGAAAGCGCCGCCGAAGCGTTCTCAATGGCAAGTCGCATCAAGCCTGAAGACGCCACCGAACATCAGATCCTAGCTGAGTTGTACATGGCGCTACCCAGTCGTCTTGAAGACGCCGTGCGTGAACAGCATTGGATTTTGTCACACGACTCAAACAACACGCAGTCGATACAGACGCTTTATAAGCTGTATTTCGACACCCGCCAATACGATAAAGCGTGGTGCGTGGCGTCGGCATTGTCGTTCCTGAAGCTAGCCGATAAAGAACAGAATCAGTTTTTTGAGCAATATCGCAACAAAGGCATGATTCGTCCGGTCAACCGCGTCGACAACGAGTTGTGGCTTAAGTGTTTGATGCACCCCACTGAAGATATTCTAGTGGGTAAGATTTTCGAAACGGTAACCCCAGCGGTGCTGAGTTTGCGTGTCGCGCCTGACAAACAATATGGCTTGAACAAAAAGCATCAGGTGGACCCTGCCACGTCAACCGCGGCATTTGCTAAAGCGTTCAGCTTCGTGGCGCAGGTGCTAAGCCTGCCGATGCCGAGGCTGTTTTTGCGCCCTGACGTGCAAGGTGGTTTGGCGTACGCGATCACTGCACAACCCGCCTCGGTATGTGGTTCAAGCTTGCTGATGGGTGTCAACCCGCAAGATTTGATCTTTGTAATCGCCAAACATCTCAGTTACTACCGTGGCGAACATTATGTGCGTCGCGTTTTACCGACCGCAGCAGAGTTGAAACTGGTGCTGTTGGCGGCATTGAGACTCATGGGTGTGGGGCCTGAAGACGCAGCAGTGGACGAAGCTGCCAAGCAACTGGGCTCCAAGATGCAGCCTGTGCATATGGAAGCACTGAAAGCCGTTGTGCGTAAGTTCGTTGAAGCAGGCGCCAAGGTTGACATTAAAGAGTGGATCCAAGCAGTTGAGCTCAGCGCATGCCGCGCAGGTTTCTTGGTGGCAAACGACCTAGATATCGCGGCACGCATGATTGCGGCTGAACCGTCGGAAGGCCCAGGCGATATGAGCGTGAAGGAAAAGGTGCGCGAGATGATCTTGTTTAGTGTCTCAGAGCAATACTTCCGTCTACGCGAGTCATTGGGCATTCAGCTGCAAATCGGCTAACGATCGGCCATGCCTGTCGACTCGCACGTGGTGGTGACGCTCGCGAATCGCGCTGCGACCAAAGCGTTCGCGCGCAAACTTTCGACGTTGCTTTCGCCCGGGGATCTCGTGCTGCTCGAAGGTGAGCTTGGGGCTGGCAAGACCTTCTACGCGGGTTCGTTAATTCATGCGCTGGGTGTGCCGTCAAGTACGCCGGTTCAGAGCCCCACGTTCACCCTGGTGCAGATTTATCAAGGCCGCTGGCCGCTGGTGCACTGCGATTTGTACCGTTTAAGCGATGAGGCGGAGGTACGCGAACTGGGATTGCAAGAGCAGTTGGCAGGGGGCGCGGTGCTGGTGTGCGAGTGGGGCGCGCGTTTTGCCGAAGCCTTGGGTATGGATGCACTGCTGATCGAGCTTGTGTACGTCGACGAGAATCGGCGCGAGGCTCGAATTTCAGCCCGTGGGGCGCGAGGCGAGCTTTTGCTTGCGGGCCTAAAGAAGGCTCTTGCTAAAAGGGCGCGTGTCGACTAGACCAAGGTGATTTTACTCATTTTGGGACAGGTTCATGCCGCGTCGTGATGATATCCACCGCATCCTATTAATAGGCTCAGGCCCGATCGTAATTGGTCAGGCCTGCGAGTTCGACTATTCAGGCACCCAAGGCGCCAAAGCCCTTAAGGCCGAAGGTTACGAGGTGGTGCTCGTCAACTCAAACCCAGCCACGGTGATGACCGACCCTGAGTTTTCTGATCGCACCTATATCGAGCCGCTCGTGCCCGAGGTCATCGAGGCGATCATCGCCCGCGAAAAGCCCGACGCTTTGCTTCCCACGCTAGGTGGCCAAACTGCGCTCAATCTGGCGCTGGCGCTCGAAGAGCGCGGTGTGCTCAAAAAGTATGGCGTAGAGTTGCTTGGCGCCCGTGTTGAGTCGATTCGCAAAGCTGAAGACCGCGAGCTTTTCAAGCAGGCGATGGTCAACATTGGTCTTAGTTGCCCGAAATCGACCACCGTGCACAACGTTGAAGAAGCCAAAAAAGCAGCGCAAGAAATCGGTTTTCCGATCATTCTACGCCCCTCATTCACGTTGGGCGGCTCGGGCGGCGGCATCGCTTACAACATGGGCGAGTTCGAAACGGCGATCCGTTGGGCGCTGCAGCAAAGCCCCACCAGCCAATGCTTGATCGAAGAGAGCGTGCTCGGTTGGAAAGAATACGAGCTCGAGGTGATTCGCGACGTCGCCGACAACTTTGGCGTGATTTGCACCATCGAAAACATTGACCCAATGGGCGTACATACGGGCGACTCGATTACTGTGGCGCCCGCCATGACGCTCACCGACAAAGAATACCAGATGCTGCGCAACGCCGCGCGCGCGGTCATGACCGAGATTGGTGTACAAACGGGTGGCTCGAACGTGCAGTTCGCAGTCAACCCCGAAAACGGGCGCATGGTCGTGATCGAGATGAATCCTCGTGTGTCGCGTTCAAGCGCGCTAGCGTCTAAGGCAACTGGTTACCCGATTGCAAAAATAGCCGCCAAGCTTGCGGTAGGCTATCGCCTCGACGAGCTGCGCAACGACATCACCGGCACCAGCGCTGCCTTTGAACCCTCGATCGACTACGTGGTCACCAAGGTACCGCGTTTTGCCTTTGAGAAGTTCGCGGGTTCAGATGCACGTCTCACCACCCAAATGAAATCGGTCGGCGAGGTGATGGCGATCGGCAAAACCTTTAAGCAGTCGCTGCAAAAGGCCTTGCGCTCGCTTGAGCTTGGTCGCCCAGGGTTGGTCTCGCTGGTTGACAAGCTCGATTATCAAAAGTTGGCCGAACGAGTGCAGGGCGCACTGAACGAAGGCAAGACCTTTGAGGGTTACCCTCGGCTTAGACCCGAGCAGCACAATCCAGCGGGTGCAGCGCTGAAAGAAGCGATCTTGCAGGCGATCAAAATGCCCTCAGCCGAGCGCATTTGGATGCTGGGTGATGCCTTCCGTTCGGGCGCAAGCATCCATGAGGTGCACGCGGCAACCTCGGTCGATCCGTGGTTTTTAGAGCAACTCAAAGAAATCATTGATGAAGAAAATTGGGCCAAAAATCAACCGCACTGGAATGCTGAACACTGGCGCCGCCTCAAAGCGCACGGCTGGTCGGACGCAGCGCTTGCGTCGCTTAGAGGCACCACCGAAGCCTTGGTGCGCGCCGAGCGTCTAAAGCACGGCGTCAAGCCCGTGTTTGCCCAGGTCGACAGTTGCGCAGCCGAGTTTGAGGCCTCAACACCATACTTATATTCGACCTATGGCGACGAGAGCGAGGGCACACCGTCGACGCGTAAGAAAGTGATCATTCTTGGTGGCGGACCCAACCGCATCGGGCAGGGCATTGAGTTTGACTATTGTTGCGTGCACGCGCTTTTTGCGCTGCGCGAACTGGGTTACGAGTCGATCATGATCAACTGTAATCCCGAAACAGTGTCCACCGATTACGACTGCTCAGATAAGCTATTCTTTGAGCCGCTCACCTTTGAAGACGTGATGTCGATCATCGACGCTGAAAAACCTGAAGGTGTGGTGCTGCAGTTTGGCGGGCAAACGCCCCTTAAGCTTGCCGTCGCTTTAGCCGAGGCCGGCGTCAAAGTGCTTGGCACGCCAGCAAGCGCCATCGACCGCGCAGAAGACCGAGAAAAGTTCGAAGATTTACTAGAAAAACTAAAGTTAAAGCGACCTAAGGGCGAAATCGCACGCGGTGTCGAGGAAGCATTTGCCATCGCCAAACGTCTTGGTTTTCCGGTGGTCGTACGACCAAGTTACGTGCTCGGCGGCCGCGCGATGGAAATCGTCAACTCAGAAGCTGAGCTCGAGCGTTATTTTAGGGTGGCACTTGAGGCAGTCGAAGACGCAAGCGCGCAGACCATTTTGGTGGATCAATTTTTGAACGACGCCATTGAACTGGATGTCGACTGCATTTGTGATGGCAAACAAGCCGTTATTGGTGGCATTTTGCAACACGTTGAAGAAGCGGGCATTCATTCGGGTGATTCAACCATGGCCATGCCGCCCTATACCCTGCCTGAAAGCGTGCTTGACGAGGTGCGTCAAGCGACCAAAGCCCTGGCGCTTGAACTGGGTGTGGTCGGGTTGATGAACGTGCAGTTCGCTGTGCGCCAAAATGAGCTGTTTGTGATCGAAGTGAACCCGCGCGCATCGCGCACGGTGCCCTTTGTTAGCAAAGTTATCGGCAAACCGCTGGCTAAGATAGCCACCAAGTTGATGGTGGGCCACACGCTAGCAGACCTTGGCATGACTGATGAAGTCAAAGTTAAACATGTTGCCGTCAAAGAGTCGGTCTTCCCCTTTGTGAAGTTTCCAGGGGTGGACATTTTGCTTGGGCCTGAGATGCGCTCAACCGGTGAGGTGATGGGCTTGGCCGATGATTTCCCACAGGCCTTTTATAAGGCGATGTTGGGTTCGGGCATGCGTCTGCCGGAGCAAGGCAAGGTGTTTATTAGCGTGCGCGACGCCGACAAAGCCAAGGCCATCGAGCTCGCAAAGGCGCTTGATGGGCTCGGGTTCACTTTGGTAGCGACGAGCGGCACCGGTAAAGAGCTAGAGAAGGCCGGACTAAAACCTGAAATTGTTCTAAAAGCCTACGAGGGCAGCCCGAATATCGTTGACCTTTTACGCACGGGGTCCATCGCAATGGTGATCAACACCACCGCTGGCGCCAAAGCCATTGAGGACAGCTACAGCATGCGCAGGCAAACCCTGATGTCGAGCATTCCTTATTTCACAACCGTGGCCGCTGCCGATGCGATGGTGCAAGCCGTTGCGTCACGTCGCAAGCAAGCGCTGCCATTAAGCTCGATTCAAGAGTACCAAGCTTCAATCCGCGCCTGATGACGTTGAGTCTTTGGTAGGCGGACACAAGAATCTTGAAACTTCGCTGCGTGTCGCATCGCGACAAACAAGGCCATTGTCATTGCCAAAGCGCTGAAAGTTACAAAGATCCCCAGGTTGGTTTTCATACGGATTGCGTCGCGGTTGCATGCTTTGGCGCGTTGAGCCATAAGAAAAAACACCGCCCGCAGCCTCGCATTGATTACCAACTTGGTTGTACACGGCAAAACACGTTGGCCGAACAAAGTTCGCGTATTCGGCCCATGCGCTTTTGCCCTCGTTATCTAAAAGGTGCCGGCATGCATAAGTCTTTCCCTGAGGAGAATCGGCTGGTGCGCCGCACGTGTATTTCACGACATGCACTGTTTTGTTGATTCGTCCCAAGACTGCATTTGCAGCGAGATGACCTTCCCCGTAGCCCGCGCTCTCAGCGAGGTTCGCGATGAATGCTCGCGCGAGTGTGTTCTTTTGGTTTTTGGCTATCTCGTTCAGTTGCACATCGAGGGCAACCGAACACGAAACATAGAGCGGGTTGGTAATCGATGCTGCTGCATAACAGTCATCATTCTTACCAATAGCCAACGCAAGACTTTCGGTATTCTCTAGGTTTTGGTTGCACGATAGGCACGCTACAGCGGCCAGTAGAGCCAATCGAAAGTATTTCTCCATCTGAACCCCCAAGCCGCCCATCTGAAGGGCGGCCCTTACGGGCTTAGCACTTCTGCAAGTGATATCAACTATGATTTTCTTGCCAGCCGAAGTGCCATCAGTTCGGGCAGGCTTTGCTCGCCGTTTATCTGCCGAGCTTATGTCCTTGAGCGTAAACTTTCGCTCGCAGTTCCACAGCACACGCGGTGTTTGTTCGAGATGAGAGCAAGATTGCGAGAGGGCCTTCCAAGTGTCATCTTAAAGGATGCCTTTTCGTCTCAATCGCTTATTCGCTATCCTTAGTCTACCAACCTTGTTGTGCCTTATGTTGGCCGCTTGTGGCGACGATACCGGGACAAAGACAGTCGACGCATCGTTGGGTGACGCGAGCAATCAAAACAACGGGATGACGGGAAATAGTCAGATATTTCCAGATAACCTACAGGGAACATGGGCGCGCGCCTGCGCCGTACAGTCGGCATACGTCAGCGGCCACACGTACTTGACCTTTGCGCAGGAGGCACTGACCTTGATGCATAAAGTCCATGCCTTTGATGCCACATGCGCTGCAAGCGAAGCCGCACGGATCGAGATCAGCGGCACTTTTATAACCGGCGCTAAGAACGAGGCGCTCGGAGCCTATGGGCTCGACTGGACCATCACCATTATCGTGATCACCCCACTCAACACCACCGCGGCGACCGTCATGAATACCTTTGGGGTGGGCGGGTATAACGACTGGCAGAACTACGTCAATCAATCGCGCATGGTCATGACCCTCAACGCGGGCGGCTTTGGTCCAGCCGATTTGCCGGACGCGCTCAGCGTGGGCGACCTGTATTTAGACCTAATCAAAGTGCAGGGCGACACTATGCAAACCGGTGACCCACAATCGGTGGACAACACAGGCAGACCCTCCGAGCTCTCGGCCGATACTTACAAGAAGCAACCCTGAAGCTCGCGATGGTTTCGGGATCTTTCGATGCGGCTGCGAACACAAGTTCTTGTCTTGAGCTTATCTCGTTAAACCAGACTTAGCAGTTTTGCAAACCCCTGCTTTTTTCATAGGGGCACGAATCGGAACCGACATTTTGGATGACTACAAAAGATTTCTCCCTCAAAGATATTTTTTTGGACGCATCAGAAGTTACGGTATCCCCATAACAATTAGTATCGAGACCACGGCAACCGCCGATATCGACTCTAAAGTTGAAGACTTCGCCTGCACGACGCCTATCGAACTTAAGAAACGATACGGTGACCATAGCCCAAATAAGCAAACGCTAGCCGAGCTTGCAACATCCCAATACGAACGCGTCAAAATAGAACTCGTGCTACAGCTTACGCTTCCTTGCGAAGCGGCTGGCGGAAAAATTGATATCAGCGAGAGCGAATGGCAACGTGGAACATGCCTAAGGACTGAGACCACTGAGGTATTGCTGCCCTGCGGTGCAAACAACGCATCATAAAAACACGGTTGTTTACGCCAAGCGATATGCTCAGCCAACAACATCTACAATAGGACGTAGGCTATATTTCACGTTGTCGATGTTGACGAGTTGCCAACAGCGCGATCGCGAACGACGCCGTCAGAAGCAAGGACGCCAGCAGGAAAGGGGCACCAGGCATCTGAACACGGCGGTCGGTTGCGATGAAATAAGCAAAGGTTTGCGTGAAGAGGCCCGGCCCAACAATGCCCATGATGCCGCGCAAGCTATTGAGTGCGCCCTGCAAGCGGCCTTGTTCATGGGCGTCGACGTGCTGCGTCATCATGCTTTGTGCCGCGGCATTATAAAAGCCCATAATCCCCATCACAGGAATACCCACCCACATCCAAATCTGCGTGTCGGCAAGGCCATACATCGCAAAGGCGAGGGCACCAAACACCAAGCCGGTGAGCATTGACTTGCGTTCTCCCAAATAGCGCACGGCATGCCGCACCAAGCCGCCTTGCACGATCATCGAGCACACGCCCACGCCTGCGAGCGTCAGCCCCACCGTGCGTTCATTCCACTTAAAGCGGTAGTTCGTATAAAGCACAAAAACATTCGGCAACACTTCATGGGCTAAGTTGTAAAACATCGTGGCCGCCGCCAGACCCAAGAGTTGTCGATGCTTCGCCAAAAAAACGAGACCTATTAAAGGATTGGCGCGCTGCCATGAAAACGCCGCGCGCTTATCGGTGCCAAGCGATTCGGGTAACACAAAAAAACCATACGCGGCATTGAGCAGGCTTAACGCACCGGCGACCCAAAAAGGTAAACGCGGGTCGACGTTGCCAAGCACACCCCCAAGCGCCGGCCCCAGCACAAAACCAAGGCCAAAGGCCGCGCCAAGCATGCCAAACCCCGCAGCGCGCTTTTCCGGTGTGGTCACGTCGGCTACATAGGCGCTCGCGGTAGTGAAGCTTGCGGCAGTGATGCCCGAAATCACGCGACCCACAAATAGCCACCCGAGCGAAGGTGCGAGCGCCATCAATACATAATCTAGACCGAGTCCAAGATTGGAAAGCAAGATTACGGGACGTCGTCCAAAACGATCAGATAACGCGCCAAGCAGCGACGAGCATAAAAACTGTGCCAGCGCCCACACGGTGCCAAACACGCCATACACCTGCGCAGCTTTGTGCGTGTCACCGTTCAAGAAGCTGGCGACCAGCTTAGGTAAGACCGGGATGATCACACCCAGCGCCAAGATATCAAGCACCACCGTGATGAAGATGAAAATCACCGCTGCAGTTCTGGGTTGCGTGACGCTTCGGTTGGACATGGGCCACGCCACTATTGCCTAGATGTCAGTAAGAGGCAATGGACCTATGCTCGGCGCGCTTTACCCTGAACACCTTGCATTCAGTCACTCACCATACAACCGATCATGCGCCATAAATGCTCGTCGGCGCACAAAAAGCGCCAAAGGGACCCAAAAAATCGAACGTTTTGCGGCTTTTTGATGGCACAAGACTTGCTCAAGTAAAAGGTCATGTACACGTGGGTCCTAAGTCGCATTCGCCAAACCTTGAAAGGTCAACGTGCGATGCTTTCGTACTTAGTCCTTGGCTTCGCCCTAAGTGCGTGTTCAGGCTTGATGTCGGGCGCCGACCCCGCGCTAAACGCGACGGGCTTAGCGGGCGCTAGGTCGTTAGGCAATAGCCAGTTGCGGCGCCTAAATCGCAGTGAGATGCAAGCAACGCTATTTTACTTGCTTGGCTCAGACCCAGGCAATGACATGCAACTTCTTCCAGAAGACAGCGCAACCTACTTTGACAACGATTACACTAATCAACGAGCCTCAGACGCATTGGTGCAAGGCATTAAAGTCATCGGTGAACAAGCCGTTGCGCGATTTATTGCCGATACGGCAAAACGCGATCAGGTGATTGGCTGTACACCCGATGCGCTCGGCGCCGCTGATTGTTATCGCTCTTTTATAAAGACCTTTGGTCGCCGGGCCTTACGTCGTGCGTTGAGCGACGACGAGCTCGAAGAGTTCATGTTGCTCACGGCAGATGAGCTAACAAGCGGTGATTTCTATAAAGGCATCGAGCTTATTGCCCGCGCATTCCTGCAAGACTTAGAGTTTGCGTATCGAGTAGAGCTAGGCACGCCCATCGGCGGTCGCACCGACGTTGTGCGTCTAAACAACTGGGAGGTAGCCTCGCGTTTATCATTCTTGTTATGGGGCGTTACACCCGACGATGAACTGCTCGACAAAGCCGCTGCTGGGCTTTTATCGAACCCTGACCAGGTGCGTGCGGCCGCCAGCACCATGCTCGAGGATCCACGTGCCATCAAGCAAATCGAACGCTTTCACGCCATGTGGCTTGGTTACAACGATGCCACCTTACCCGCGGCGCTCGCAGGCGCAATGCAGGCGGAGACCAATGCACTCATCGAGCGCGTCATTTTCGAACAAAACAGCTCGTGGCTCGATCTGCTTCAATCGACCTCAACGTTTATCAACCAACCTCTCGCTGAACACTATGGGTTGCCTTGGACCGCGAGTACCGAGTCTGCATGGGTAGACTACGCGTCGTCGGGCCGAAAGGGCATTCTTTCGCATGCACGGTTCCTAGCGGTTGCGCCCAAAGGCGCCGATACAAGCCCCACGCGCCGAGGTCTATTGATTCGCACACGATTGTTCTGCCAAGAGATTCCTCCTCCTCCTCCAGACATCAAATCAGATGACCCTCCTGCACAGAGCGCGGGTTCGTGTAAGTCAGACGCATATAAAGCTCATTCCACCGCTGCTTGCGCTGGTTGTCACAGTCAAATGGACCCGGTCGGTTTTGGCCTAGAGAATTATGACCAGTTCGGAAAGTACAGAACGCACGAAATTGAAAATACAAACTGCGAAATCCCTGGCACAGGGTCGCTCGTTGGTGTTGGCGACTTCAAAGGCCCAGGTGAGTTAGCAGATCTGATGGTCTCGTCAGGAAGCATTGAAGCGTGCGTCGCACGCCAGATGTTTCGTTTTGCGATAGGTCGCCGCGAGGGCGAGAATGAAAGCAAAACCATCGTCGATTTGACTGACTCGTTTCGCGGCGACGCTTACCGCTTTCGCGAGTTGCTCTTGAGTTTAGTGGGTTCTCCTGGCTCTGGCTACCGGGTGGTGGAGTAAATGAGCATGGCAAGAAAATGGAGTCTATCGCGGCGCGCATTCTTGGCAGGTGTAGGCGGAACAGCCGTCTCGATCCCGCTTTTGCAGATCATGCTCGACAACAACAAGGCGCGCGCGGCGCTAGGCAACGCACCCAAGCGCTACCTTGTTTGTTTTGCCGGCATGTCGCTCGGTCAAAACATGCGCGGTGGTCATCCTTTGTTGATGAACCCTGATAAGGTAGGCGCGGGCTATGACCTCAAGCCTGGCATCGCTTCGCTGGCGCAATACGGCAACATAAAAAACGAAATTACCGTTGTCACCGGGCTTGAGTTGCCCTCAGGCGAACCGATCCCACCCGGAGGTTGGACCGGGCGCGAAGGGCACTTTCATAACGGTACCGTGGGCCCTCTGCTTTCGGGCATGCGTGTCGACCCCGCGCGCCCCGGAACAGCTCAGCCCAACGGGCCCACCTCTGATCAAATCGTGGCTGAAGTGCAGGGTGGCGATGTGCGACCTCGCGGTTGGCATCTACGAGGGCAAGATCGAAGTTACGCGCTTAGCCAAAATACCCAAGGCGCACGCATGTCTTATCGTAGACCAAGCCCTGGCGATACAAGCCCGTCGATTGCAAATGATCCCTTCGCGAGCCCCAGAGCCGCCTACCGAGATTTGTTCACCGGTTTTACACCAGCCGACCCCGCCGACGTAGAGAAAGCAACACACGAACTCAATCAAGGAAAAAGTGTTATCGATTTAGTACGCGCGCGCAGCGATCGTCTAATGCAGCGTTTGGGTAATGAAGATCGCACACGCATGCAACAACACTACGACGAAATTCTTGCTCTCGAACGCCGAATGAAATCGATGCCTGGTTCATTCGGAGCAGGGTGTTTTCAACTCCCAGACCCGGGCAACGATCCTCCTTATACCGAAATTGTTACAGACGACAATAAGACACATCGCGGTTGGTCAGACGAAGACACCCGCATCAAGGTGATGTCTGATCTGGTGCACATGGCTTTTGTGTGTGACCTCACGCGCGTGGCAACACTCATGTACACGCATATCAAGGGCTATATCGACATGACCAAAATCGCGGGTGTTGGAAGCGATCTTCATGAAATCGGTCACGGCGCAGGCGAGGTTGCAGACCAAGGTGAATGCCTTAGCTGGCTCACTGGCCACTTCGGGCGGCTGGTTTCAAAGATGCGCGACACCCCCGAATTGGACGGATCGCTTCTCAATAGCACGGCAGCAGTCATGGTTTTTGAGGGCGGCTACGGCTTTAATGCCGACACCGTCTTCAACGAACCTGGCAAAGAGCCCGTTTGGGATCCTCACTCCGCGCAGAACATGGTTGCATTGATCGCGGGTCGGGTGG
>JBGAKI010000099.1:0-7962 GCA_044224525.1 Polyangiales bacterium
CTGGAAAAAACCGACCGGGTGGGACGGTTACCGGTGATCAGTGGCGTTGATCCGCATGCTTTTTCGCAGTCGGTGGTGCTGCGTTATGCAACCGTTCAAAACATTTTATCGCTGATTCACGCCTATCGTGGGTTGCCAATCGCTGAGCGTTTTCCGATCAAAGAAGTGCGCGTAGGAACCGACGGTATGCTGAGCGTTGACCTGATGCCATGGGGTACACAAGTATATCTGGGTGCCAAAGACTTTGAAGTTAAGCTCAAGCAAGTGGCCAGGGTGCTCAATCTGCTGCAAAACGAGCGCAAAAAGCCCGAATACATCGATGTGGTTGAGCGCGAACTTGTGTGGCGCGTCATCGTGAAGCTGCGCAACGACTAAGAGCAAATGGTAAGTCGAGTTAAACTAGGCATCACTTGCGCGTGTAAGCCAATGAATCAGGTCTGTTTTATTTGTTAATGGATGCGTCGACAGAAACATTGTTCTGCCGCATGTTTAAGTGGCAGCTTCGCTTAAGTGACCGGCGCGGTCGAATCAATAATTCTATTCGTGGCAGAACATGTTGATTTCCTTGTTTATTTTGTTTAGACAACGCTAATGCTGCGTCAAGGCGCGATTTTTAATTTTAGCCCGCCTTAAGGATTTTTATTGCCAAAATAACACGCATCTCATGTCTTTCTTTTGTTGTAGACGCTTTCGTTTCAAAAGAACTCGGGTCACGAGGATAATGGTGATATTGCTACGTACCTGTTTATCGTGGTTCGTTGATTGGGTTGAAACTGAGTTAGCTTAATTTTTCTTATAAAAACAAAGTTGCTTTGGATGCGCGCTCGGCGCGTGGCACATGTTATGCGCCAGCGTTCTTTTTGCGTCGTTTGTTAGTCATCTGTAAACGTTAGGTTTTGCGTGGTCGCACCGGTGGCACGCTTCTTGAAGTACGTCTTGGCAACATCCGGATCCATGACGTATGAAAAACAACCAGGTACCTCGATCATTCTCGCTATCGCTGTTTCGCGGTTCTATTATGTTGTTGCTTTTAGGCTTTTCGGCGTGTGAGACGGGTTCGATTTTCGACGGTAACTCTGCTCATCCGCTCTTTGAGAACACCGAAGCGAACAACACGAGCTATCAGCGCGTGCTCGTGGCGATCAGCGAAGCAAGCGCCAGTAGCGACGATGGTAACGTTGCCGCCAACGCTATCGATGGCGACCCGAACACACGTTGGTCGGCGCAGGGCGAAGCGCAATGGATTCGCTTTGACTTAGGTAAAACAGCACAAGTTAAAGAGGTCGATCTCGCATGGCACAATGCGCTCGAACGCATGCAAACGTATCAAGTCGACGTGTCTAACGACGGCACAAACTATGTTGTGGTGGCCAATCGACGCACAAGCAACCTTGAGGCGACGATTGAAAAACTTGATTTTGATGTTGTTGAGGCGCGATTTGTGCGGGTGATGGGATGGGGCAATAGCGAGAATATGTGGAACAGTCTCAGCGAAGCGGCGGTGTTCGAGTACGTCAAATCATCAGCGCTGACCGAATCGGGCCCAACACAACCGCCTCAAGAGCAACCCCCCACAGGCGGCGGTAACATGTCGGGTGAGATCCCGTCTACGATAATAAACCTTACTAACTGGAAGTTAACTTTGCCCGTTGATACCGACCACGCTGGCAGCCCAGATGAAATCAAACAACCCGAACTCAACGACTACCAGTCCGCCGATTTTTTTCATGTCGGCGCAAACAACCAAGGAGTTGTCTTTCGTGCCGGCACCCACGGAGATACAACCTCGGGCTCGAAGTATCCTCGATCGGAACTGCGTGAAATGGCCATGAACGGCGCTGCCAATGCAAGTTGGAGCACCACGGCAGGAACGCACACGATGTTTGTTCGCCAAAAAATCACCAGTATTCCTAACGTGAAACCACACGTTGTTGTCGGGCAGATTCACGACGCAAACGACGACGTGATCATGATTCGACTTGAAGGAAAAAAACTCTTTGTGCAGCGTTCACTTGGCAAAGGCTCTAGCGCGCAAGAAGGTCCAGATCTTGATTCGAACTATGAGCTTGGTCGCGAGTTCACGATTCGCATCGTCGCAGCCAACGGGCGAATTCAAGTTCATCACAATGGTGTACTTAAAGTTGACTTCGAGCGCGTCGCCACTGGGTGTTATTTCAAGGCCGGTGTGTATACGCAATCAAACGCCACCACCGAAGGTAGTACGCCCGCTTTTGGCGAGGCAGTTCTATATGAGCTCAACGTCACGCACTGACGTAAGTCCCTAAGTCAGAGAATGTTTTGTTCGTTGACACACTCTGCAGAGACTGTGAGTGTGCGTTGATATTCAGCAGGTTGACTTGAGTTGACCACAAAACTGGCTAAGCGTTCAGTGGTTGAGGTTGTAATAAGACTCCAACTACCACCATCTAGTTTTGCGTTGTCGTCAGACAGATGCACCGTTGCGATAGTTTTTTGTTACTGTAAGATATTGTGGCATCGATCGATATGGATGAGGTCAATGTCGAGATCACACTGACCCAAGGCTTCATCTTGTCTTGCAAAACAATATTCGCTGTCCGTGCTTGCAAGGCGCGGACAACTCACAAACCGACCCGAGTCAAGCAGTCAACCTCGCTGCTTACGTTTTCACTTGCCAGCGGCGCACTTCGCTCGCAACCAGCCATGGCCGACATTCCGCTGACGACTGCCATCAAATGGGTACGCCCTGGCTTGCTTAGCGCAGACACGACCCTGTACGGCTTGTCATGTGTGGAAAAAGTGAAATTAGACGCGTTCGAGTTTTATTTGCTCAAGGGCGCTACTTACAACGTTTTTTGCGTGTGACAATACGTGGCCATAGGCCTGGAAGTGCTTGAAATTAGACAGAAATTTGGTGGTTTGGCCCTCAGTGTGTTTCTCTCAGATCATCTGCTGAACAGAGATGGAGATGAGGATGGCCAACAACGAAATCATCGCTGGACTTGATTTGGGCACCACCAAGGTGTGTGCCATCGTCGCTGAACACACCGACCAAGGGCTTGATATTATTGGGGTGGGTTCGGTGCCGTCGCGGGGCTTGAAGAAGGGTGTTGTGGTCAACATCGAAGCGACCGTGCAAGCGATCAAGCTAGCGATCGAACAAGCAGAGACGATGGCCGGTTGCCGCATCAACACTGTGTATGCTGGCATTGCTGGCAGCCACGTGCGCGGCATCAACCAAGAAGGCATCGCTGCGATTTCAAGTCGTGAAGTGTCGCGGACGGATGTTGAGCGTGTGCTTGAGCAAGCCAAGGCCATTCCATTGCCAAGTGATCGCCAAGTGATTCATGTGTTGCCACAAGAGTATGTGGTCGATGAACAAGATGGCATTCGCGAGCCCATCGGTATGAGCGGCGTACGTTTGCAGGCCCGTGTGCATTTGGTGACCGCGTCAACTGCCGCCATTCAGAACGTGGTGAAGTGCGCTGAGCGCTGTGGGCTTTATGTGGCCGAAGTGGTGCTTGAGCCGCTTGCCTCGGCGGATGCTGTGCTTTCAGACGACGAGCGCGAAATTGGTGCGGCGCTGATCGACATCGGAGGCGGCACAACGGATATTATCGTTTATGCGGATGGCGCGGCGGCGCACACGGCTGTGATTCCTGTGGGCGGCATCAATCTGACCAACGATATTGCGACGGGTTTACGCACGCCTCTAGCAGAAGCAGAGCGCATCAAAATCAAATATGGTTGTGCGAGCTCGGCGTTGGTTGACCCAGAGGAAACCATCGAAGTGCCGAGCGTGGGTGGACGTGTTCCGCGCGTGATTTCGCGCCGCACACTGTGCAACATCATTGAGCCACGTGTTGAAGAGATCTTTGCTGCGGTCAAACATGTGATTACCGAAACGGGGTTGCATGACGTGCTCGCCTCCGGGGTTGTGATTACCGGCGGTTCAACGTTGCTTGATGGCATTGTTGAAGTGGCCGAACGTGTTTTGGAGCTTCCGGTCAGGACAGCGGCGCCGGTGGGCGTGGGCGGTTTGGTGGACGTTGTGCGTAGTCCCTCGTACTCGACCGCGGTTGGGCTTGTGAAGTATGGCGCCAAGCAGTTGCATGTCAGTTACGAACCACATGATGTGTTTCATCCGGCGATGAGTGCGACCTGGGGGTCGAAGGTGAGCCGTTGGTTCAAAGAAGTGTTCTAAGTTTAGCGAAAGTTTAGCGAGCAGCGTTAACCAGTAGAGAGAAGAAAGGAAATAGTCATGGCGATTTCAATCGATTTTGCGGATGATTCAGAAGTGCAGGCGCGCATCAAAGTGATCGGTGTTGGGGGAGCGGGCGGTAACGCTATCAACACCATGATCGCAGGCGGCCTGAGCGGGGTTGAGTTTATTGCGGCCAACACCGACATCCAGGCGCTTAATGCCAATCTGGCAGGTCATAAGCTGCAGCTTGGCCCCAATCTGACCAAGGGTCTGGGCGCAGGTGCGAATCCCGAAATCGGTCGCAAGTCTGCCCTCGAAGATGTGCAGCGTGTGGCCGAAGCATTGCATGGCGCTGACATGGTATTTGTCACTGCGGGTATGGGCGGCGGTACCGGCACGGGTGCGGCTCCAGTGATTGCCCAAATTGCGCGCGATCAGGGCGCACTAACCGTGGGTGTGGTCACCAAACCCTTTTCGTTTGAAGGCAAGCGTCGTTCGGCCAATGCCCATAACGGTATTCGTGAGTTTGTTGAGTCTGTTGATACGATCATCACGATCCCTAACGAAAAACTAATTAATATCTCTGATGAAGATACGCCGATAGTGGATGCCTTCCGCCGCGCCGATGATGTGTTGATGCAAGCGGTGCGTGGCATTTCCGATTTGATCATCAATCCAGGTATGGTCAACGTGGATTTTGCCGACGTCAAAACCATCATGAGTTCCAACGGTCGTGCGCTGATGGGTACGGGTTATGGCAAGGGCGAGCGCCGAACGCTTGAAGCGGCCGAGATGGCGGTTAACTCGCCACTGCTCGACGACGTGAGTGTGGATGGTGCAATGGGCATTCTGATCAACTTTACGGGTGGCCCCGATCTGCGTCTACGCGAAGTCAACGAAGCGGCGAGCTTGATTCAACAAGCTGCGCACGAAGATGCAAACATCATTTTCGGTGTGGTAACCGATCCAACGATGGGCGACATGGTGAAGGTGACGGTGATTGCCACTGGGTTTGAGGCTGCTGCGCGTAAAGAAGAAATGCTCGCCGAACAAGCGCAGGCAGAATATAACCAGGGGCTCTATGCGCAACCACGCGCCAGCCGCCCAGACAGTCGTTATGACGTGCGTCATGATAGCCGCAATGACATGCGAGCGGATGCTACGATTCCCAACATGAGGCACGCATTGCGACGCGGTAGTCAGCCCGCGATGCAGCCCGTGCAACAACATGCGCCTGCGCACCACGCACGCGCGTTTGGGGCCGCAGCCATGCATGACGAAGCCGTGCTGGATATCCCAGCCTATCTTCGTCGCGGCATCGCCTTGAATGAGTAGATCTTAACTGACTAATCTTTCTTGACCTCCATTGGACGCCGCATCCTGCGATCATATCAAAGGGTGCGGTTTCTTATTTAATATCGAGATTAAGTAGCACCGCACCTAGGATCACTAGCACTGCACCTGCCGCGCGCATGAGGGTGAACGACTCACCATAAAGCCAAATACCCGCAGCGACGGCGCCCAATGTGCCCAGGCCTGACCACGTTGCATAGGCCACGCCGAGTGGGATCTGTTTGACGGTGAGCGAGACGAGCCAAAATGCGAGGCCATAGCCTACAATCACCAGCATGCTGGGCACCCACTTGGTAAAACCCTCGGTGGCGCGCAACGCTGATGTTGCAATGACTTCAAATGTGATGGCACCCAATAGATAAACTAGCGCGTTCATAAATCCTTTATTCAAGCTAACCACAAAGTGATGAAAGTGAATAGCTTGACAAATCGAAGGCTTGGCGAGAATGAAGCCTACAGCGGCGGTGTACGACGTACGATAAAGCGCGGTGTGCTTCTATTAACACTGAAATCGCAATAAAACCCGCTTGTTGGCCGACAAGGTTCTGCTGGGCTTTCAGTCATGGTAAACTTATTAAATGAGTGAAGCGACGCTTGACAACAACGCAAAGGTGTCGGTTAAGCCTTCGGCCGCAGTGCAAAATGAGTCGTTGCGGTCGATTTTGGTGTATGCACCGCATACGGGCGAGAACGTGGGGCAAATTTCCATACAGTCGCCTGAACACGTGAGTGAAGCGGTTCAGCGCGCTCGCGTTGCGCAGCAGAAGTGGGCACGCCTAGATTTTTCCCAACGTGCGAGCGCACTGGGTGCGTTTCGAAGGATGTTGGTCGAACATTGCGATGCGCTTGTCGAAGCATTGGTGCGCGAAACTGGCAAAGCGCGTATGGAGGCGCTGCATGAAGTGGTGATGGTATGCGATTTGTGTGCATATTATGAAGCCCATGCGCAACGCATTTTGGCCCGGCAGCCGATCCACATGCGCTGGATGAAGCATATCGAAAGTTATTTGTATTATGCCCCGGTGGGAGTGGTCGGTGTGATCTCGCCGTGGAACTTTCCGTTTAGTATTCCGATGCGTGGCGTGATTACGGCGCTTGCCGCGGGCAATGCTGCGGTGCTCAAGCCGAGTGAACGCACGTCGCTGATGATGCTTGAGACAAAGAAACTCTTTGATCAGTCGGGCGTTGACGCCGATTTGTTTCAAGTGGTGACGGGCGACGGAGCGACGGGTAGTGCGCTGATTAGTGCTGGCATCGACAAAATGGTGTTTACAGGCGCGGTGGCGACGGGGCGCAAGGTGGCGATGGCGTGCGCCGACAAGCTTATCCCCAGTGTACTTGAGCTTGGCGGCAAGGCAGCGATGATTATATGTGAGGATGCGCATTTGGAACGTGCTGCGCGCGCGGCTGTGTTTGGCGGGTTTTTGAATAGCGGACAGGTGTGCATTAGCGTCGAGCGTGTGTTTGTGCATGCAGCGGTGCACGATCGTTTTGTAGCGCGGGTGGTGGAACTGGTGAATGCGCTCAAACAGGGCAATCCGGTCGAGGGCATGGTGGATGTGGGGGCGGTTACGTTTGAAAATCAAGTGACCGTTGCCGATAGGCTGATTGCGGATGCGAAAAGCAAGGGAGCGAAAGTGTTGACGGGTGGTGCGCTCAAAGAAGGGGCAGGTCGTTTTTTTGCACCCACTGTGCTTGGTGAGTGCACGCTTGCGATGGATGTGATGCACAAAGAGATTTTTGGACCCTTGCTGCCAATCATGAAGGTAGAGAGCGAAGCGCAGGCGATTACGCTTGCCAATGATTCAGAGGTTGGCTTGTTTCACTACGTGTTTACCGAAGACACGCATAAAGGCCAGCAGATGGCGGAACAACTGAATGCAGGCACGGTCATGATCAACGATGTGCTGACGGGTTATTTGATCGCGGAAGCGCCCTTTGGTGGTGTGAAGCACAGCGGGTGGGGCCGCGAACATGGTGAGGAGGGCCTTAAGGCGATGTGCCATCTGCGCCATGTTGCGGTGAGTCGTCTGGGTTTTCTCAAGCGCGACCCTTATTGGTTCCCATACAGCGATGCGCTTTATCGTTGGGTGAGGCGCATTTTTAAGTGGCTAATGGGTGCTAAGAATACCCCACGCATCCTTGGTTGATGGTTAGAAATCTAGTAAACCAGGGTCTGTGCCTGTAGGGCATTTTGCGACTTCTCGGTCGAGTGTGAATAACAGACTTGGCAACGATTCTGGATTATCAAAGCTGTCATCGCACGCCGATCCTCCGCCCACACCCGATAAGAGGGCGTTCTCGTTAAAGGTAGTTTTGACCGATTCTACCGTCTGATGGGTTTCGAGTAAATGGTTGATGATGAGCGTTTGTTTACCGTTACCAAGAATCGAGAACATGTTTGTAATGATCCAGCCTGTGCCTTG
>JBGAKI010000100.1:0-7505 GCA_044224525.1 Polyangiales bacterium
CGGTGCTAGTAAGCTTGCGGTGCCAGGCGTAACGATTGAACTTTCTTGCCGGGTTGTCAACGCGCTAGGTGTTGAGCGAGTATTTGGCATACTGAGCGACACGTTGCGACAAGGTCATCAGCGCTTAAGCGCAAAAGTTCTGATCGACGCGCAGTTTATGGAAGCTGCCCGGCAGGCGTTGATCCATATTACGCGAAGCCAGAATGTTTGACGCGGATTGGGCGCCTGTTTGGTGTTAGTGGTGGGTAAGTCTTGAAACCTTCGCTGAGCATGTTAAGCTCGCGACACGCTTGGTATCAAGCGCCTTATTAAGGAAAACTGATGATTTGGCGAGAACGACTATGGTTTGGTGTGCTGTTTGTGGTGACGTTGTGGCTCGATGTTTACTCGAAACATTGGGCGCAAGATAACCTTTCCGCGGCGCGCGTAGGCGAATCGTTTGCGGTGTGTGAGAGCGACGCAAGTGGTGTGATGCCCATGCAACGGTTGCGCACTGAGCCCGTCGTGTTGTCGAAAGAATACCTTGAGTTTCGTTATGCCGAGAACTGTGGCGCGGCATTTAGTTTTTTGCGCGACGCGACGCCCTGGGTGCGGCGTACGGTGTTTGGTATTGCCACAGTGATTGCGGGCATTACGTTGGTGATGATGTTTTTGCAAAACCCGAATAACCCAACCATGCGTACGGGGCTGGCTTTAATCGGTTCCGGTGCGGTGGGTAACTTGATCGATCGCATTCGGCAAGAGTACGTGATCGACTTTATTCGCTTTCATATCGCCGATCGTTGGGAGTGGCCCACCTTCAACGTGGCCGATATTTGCATCAGCATCGGGGTTGCAGTGCTGCTCCTTGATAGCTTACTCAATAAGTCGCACAAAGCAGCAAAGGGCGCGAGCGTTAAGCCAGAGGTCGCGCGTCAGTGAAAGAGGTTTGAGTGTTCCCGGTTTTAGGCACCGTCTTTGAAGAGCCTGTTTCTTCATTTACGGTGTGTCTTGCACTCGGATTTGTTGTCGCTGGGTGGCTTGCGGTGCGCTGGGCGAAACGCGCCGGACTTGATAGCGAGTTTGTTATTGACCTAACACTGTTCTCGGTGCTTGTGGGCACGTTGGGCGCACGTTTAGCCCACGTGCTTTTTGATGGCTATTTACTCGACTACATTCACCTTTGCACTGACCCAAGCCAGGTGCATTGGAAGATCACGCAAGCGCAATGTCTTGAGATCGAAGGCTTATGGTCTGCAGACGACACGTTCTGCACGCCGAAGGCGCGCGATTGTTTCGCATGGCTTGCCTTTTGGCGTGGCGGGTTGACTTATTATGGCGGCGTGGCGTTCGGGCTTGGGTTTGGTGTTTGGTTTGCAAAAAAGGAGCGCTTTGCGATCAGAAAAGGGCTCGACATGGTGGCTCTTTGCATTCCGGTTGGGCAGTTTCTTGGGCGCTTGGGTTGCTTTTTGTCGGGGTGTTGTCATGGCAGCGTAACCGACGCGCGGTTCGGTTTGCGCTTCCCAAGTTTTTCACCTGCAAGCGAAACCCAATTTCAGCATGGCTTACTTTCGTCGCCGTCACTTGTGTCGCTACCAGTGCATCCCACACAGCTCTACGAAGCGCTTGGGTTATTGATCTTGTGCGTGCTGCTGTGGTGGAGGCAAGGTCGTGCACACCGCGATGGCGCGTTGTTTGTGTGGTATTGGGGTGGTTATGCGGCGCTGCGCTTTGTCATTGAGTTTTGGCGCGCGGATGCGCGAGGGGGTTGGTGGTGGTTGTCAACCTCACAGTGGGTTGCAGTGCTGAGCGTGCCGGCGTTGGTGTGGCTTCATAAAGCACTCGAATCGCGCTCAAAACATGATATAAAAGAGCCGTCATGAGTGTTGCCATCGATCTTGACGGACGTGCGCTGGCCAAAGAGGCACGCGCTGAACTTAAAAACAAGGTGTTAACTTTTAAGCAAGCCCACGCGCGAGTGCCTTCGTTGGTGGTGGTGCTTGTGGGTGACGATCCAGCGTCGGCGGTGTATGTGCGCAACAAAGAAAAAGCTGCGCTCGAGGCGGGTATTGACGCGCGCACCGATAGGTTTGATGCGTTGCTTAGCCAGCAGGTGTTGATCGAGCACGTACATAAGCTCAATCAAGATCCAGATGTTGACGGTATTCTGGTGCAGATGCCGCTGCCTAGCCAGATTGACGCTTCCGCGGTGATAAACGCGATCGATCCGCAAAAAGATGTTGATGGACTGCATCCGATCAATCTTGGTCGTTTGGTGAATGCAGACAGTGGTCTTTATCCGTGTACGCCGCTTGGCTGCATGCGTTTGATTGCGAAGACAGGGCGTGCGTTGCGTGGCGCCCGCGCTATTGTGGTCGGTCGAAGTCGTTTGGTAGGCAAACCTTTGGCGATGCTCTTGCTGCATCAAAATGCAACGGTGACCATCGCGCATTCTGCAACAGTTGATTTGGCGGCTCGCGTCAGCGAGGCCGACGTAGTGGTTGCCGCGCTTGGTAAAGCGGCGTTCATCCGCGGTGACTGGATCAAACCAGGTGCAATTGTGATTGACGTGGGTATTAATCGGTTGGCCGACGGCAAGCTTGTCGGTGACGTCGACTACCTAGCGGCAAGGACGCGGGCGAGTTTTATCACCCCTGTGCCAGGTGGCGTAGGCCCGATGACCATTGCCATGTTACTTGAAAACACACTCAGTGCTGCGCAGATGCGAGCACGTTTGTAAATGCCGATTCTGAGGCGTAAATATTCGATAAATCGGTTGTACGCTTTTGATCATGGAGTAGGGTTGAGTAGTCGTAAACGCACTGGGGATTGTGAGATTGAGAAAAAAGGGACGTTGCTCATTAATGAATAGCAATGCCTGCTTCGCTTTTCTTGCGAGTTGCTTCTCTAACTGCTCAGGGCTACGGGAGCAGGTGGCGTCGGCACGCGCACGCACGCGTTTTCTGGGTCTGGCACATTATTCGTAGATGTCGTTCTCGGAACGAATTCGCCCCCGTTGCTGACGCAGCGTTGCTTAAACCGTTGTAGGAATTCAGTGTGGAGGTTATCCAGCGTCATGAAATTGGCTGGGTCTGCAGCGATAAGTTGGGCACATGCCGCACTGTACGCTTGCGTGGTTACTACTTCAGCGTTGTCAACAATCGTGGCGCGGTAATCGAGGGCATACACGAGCTCGAATGGTGTAGCATGCACTCTTCTAAGAGCGCCGCCAACGACTATCACCATCACAATAGCCGAAAACCACGTTGAGCAACGATGTTTTGAAAATTCCATAGATACCCGGTCATACTACCTGCGTTTTTGGTTTCGGCAAATTCATACGCAGGCTCTGAGCAAGAGGGGTTGGGAGGATTTCAGCGTTAAGGAATTAAAATTAGCGAGCGCCGAGTTTGGCTAAGATAGCGTCGAGTTGGTCGTAGTCGCGGTAAGCGATTTTGAGGTAACCTTTGCCGCGGCGCTCGGCGATGGTGACTTTGGTGCCCAGGCGTTGTGTAAGTTTGGTTTCTAGGTCGCGCACGTTGACGCTTTTGCCGGCAGCTTTATTCGTTGTGCCGGGTTTTGACGAGCGGCTGCGGCGCTCGACTTCGCGCACGCTCCAGCCATTTTGAACGGCCTCGTGGGCCAGGCGCCGTTGTGCAGCGGGCTCTTCGGTGGTGAGTAGGGCGCGCGCGTGACCTTCGCTGAGGGTGCCTTGCTCGACCAAGTCGAGCACTTCAACAGGTAGCTTGAGCAATCTAAGTGTGTTTGAAATTGACGAACGGTCTTTGCTTAAACGCTTGGCCAAAAAATCTTGTGTGTGACCGTGTTCGCTCATTAAGCGTTGATAAGCACGTGCGGTTTCGATTGGGTTTAGGTCGGTGCGCTGTAAGTTTTCGACCAGCGCGGCTTCCATCGCCTCTTTGTCGCTGAGGTTACGAATATAGACGGGCACGTTGTGAATGCCCGCGCGTTGCGCGGCGCGCCAGCGGCGTTCGCCGGCCACGATTTCGTAAGTCACACCATCATGAGCGTGCGCCTCGTTGACGGGGCGCACCAAAATGGGTTCTAAGAAACCAACTTCTTTAAGCGATTTGGCCAGCTCGTCGAGCGCGGCTTCATCAAACTGTGTGCGCGGCTGCGAAGCATGCGGCCGCAGTTTTTCGATGGCAACGGTGCTTGGTTCAATCGACGACACCGCGGTTGTTTCGCGCGCTGGCGTAGGCGGTGGCGGCAAAAGCGAATCGAGGCCACGCCCCAATGCGCGTCGTTTTCTTATATCAGCGCTCGACATCAGGCGTTCTCTTGCAGGTTGTGGTTGGCACGCATTGCAGGCTTATCGTGACTGTTGACCAGTTCATAAGCAAGCTCGTGGTAACTTTGTGCGCCGCGGCTGGTGGGGTCGTAGAGGCACGCGGGTTTACCAAATGAGGGCGCTTCGGCGAGGCGAATGTTACGCGGGATCACTGTTTGGTAAACTTTGAAGCGTTTGCGCACTTCGCCCGCGACCTGTTGAGCAAGGTTGCTGCGTGGGTCGTACATCGTCAGCACCACACCTTCGATGTGTAAGCGATCGTTCCAGCTGCGCACGCGTTCAACGGTGTTCAAAAGATTGGACAAACCTTCAAGCGCATAATATTCGCACTGCATGGCGACGAGCAGACCATCGGCTGCCACCAGCGCATTGAGTGTCAACACGCCGAGCGAGGGCGGACAGTCGATGATCACGTAATCAAACCCGTGACGTGCTAAGCGCAGCGCCTCGCGCAGGCGCATCGCGCGATCATCAAGGTCGACAAACTCGATTTCGACCGCGGCCAAATCGGCGGTGGCTGGCACTACCTTAAGTGTTGGCAGCTCGGTGTCTTGGGCCACGGCGGAAATCGTGATTTCGCCGAGCAATAGCCCGTAGCTGCTGGCCTTGCTTTCGCTGGCGCGCACGCCGACGCCGCTTGATGCGTTGCATTGCGGGTCCAAATCGATCAGCAGCACCCGCTTATTGAGCTGGGCCAAGCTTGCGGCGAGGTTAACCGCGGTGGTCGTTTTGCCGACGCCGCCTTTTTGGTTTGCTATGGCAAGGGTATAGGCCATGGCCTTCAATTACCACTACCAGGCTTTTGATTTCGTTCAAGGATTCTCGGACAATTTGCAAAATCTAGAACAAAAATAAGTTTATTAGCCAAGCTGCTCATTTTTTTGAGATTTATCATGTCGATGATAGAGTCTGGCTACTAAAGGACTGAAAACGAGGTGAATATGGCATATCGTGGACCCAAATCGTACACTTCGATTGAAGAGTTTGAGCGCGAAGAAATCCGCAGTGGGCAGAAAATTGGCTGGTCGATAGACGATCTCTTTCAAGAGGCCACCTTCACTGCTGCTGAAGAGCCTCAAGAGCCCGCCGAACTCGATTTCGATTGAGCTGGCTTTGAACTCGCCAGAACCTTATTCGACTTTGAGCGATGCCATGGCATAAATAATGCCCAGGGCGATCGCCAAAACGACAAAGCCGTAAACGACTAACTTAGGCCCCGTCCATCCGTCTGGTGGTGTATCGTGAGACAGTGTGGATTGGGGTTCGTTGTTTAAACTCATGGTGCGCCTCTTGCCTGCAGTTTAGCGGTTCGGCCGTGCGAGGCAATATTTAGGGCAAACTTTTGCTGCAGAGGTCCTGATAGTGTGCTCTGAGGCGGGTTTGACGTTCGATAAAAACTGCGTTGGGTAGCTTAGCAGGGGGTGCGAAGGTAGATGCGGGCTCTTGACGGCGTGGCGCATAGAAGTAAGCAAGATCATCGACGATATCAAAAAGCTCTTGGCCCCGCGCTAAAAGGCGGCAGTTGGTAGCGCGGATATCGTTGACCACCAAACGTACTGCTTCGATGGTCCATGGGTGGGTGTCGTGCATCAGGATGATGCCACCTTGTTCGCCAAACTCACGTTCGCGTCGGTGCATGACCTTACGCCAAGTGGCCAGCACTGAGTCGGGGGTGCGTGCGTACACATCGCCGCTGTTGATGTTCCAGAGCACCGTCGTGTAACCGCGGGCCGCCAAGGTGTCGTCGATGCGGTCTGACCGTGCGCCACCTGGCGGGCGAATAAGCCAAGGTTTGGCGCCGAAAATCTCGCGAAAGATTTGCTCGCTGTTGTCGAGCTCGGTGGCAAGGTCGGAGTTGTTCATCGTGGGAAGCTGCAAGTGCTGCACCGTGTGGTTGGCGACCAGGTGGCCACGTCGGGCGATGTCTTGCGCGATGGCGCGTTGCTGTTGCTCGCGAAAACCGTCGCCTTGGAGGCGGCTCATGCTCAAAAAGAACACGGCGCGAATGCCCTCGCTATCGAGGTAATCGAGTAAAAGCGGCGTGGTGTTCCAGTTGGGCCCATCGTCAAAGGTGAAAAGCAACATGCGATGCGGTGTGGATCCAGAAATGATCAAGCCACTGCGGTAGGTTTCGCCGCTGAGGTTTTCGTTGGCTAACAAGCTGCCCGCGCTGCGCAGGTGTGGTTTGCGCGCAGCAGGCTCTGCGGCATTGATGGCCCGCGCGCTTGGTGTGGGGCGCACGAAGACAAACCAAAGCGCGCATCCAACGCACACGCCTGCAACGAGCGGCGCAAGTCTGCGCAAAGTCTGCCCGCTTGCCTTGATCGGTAGGTTCGCCGGCGTTCGTCTTGTTTGTGATCGCAGCGCTGACAAACTCATGCTTTCAACCTCATGCACAAGCGCATGTACTAAAGACGGTTGCTGCGATGTGCTGCTGCGTGAAGCATGTCGTAACCGGCGATCAGCGCAACGAGCATTAATGTGACCAGTGCCATGAGTTGATCATCGCGAATCAGCGTGATCGCGTCAAAAAAGCGGTCAACGTTAGATCGCAGTGGAAGTTGAGCTGAGTCAGGCTGGAGGGGCTCAAACCCGCTCACTTGTTCTCGCGCCGCTATGCGACGCGGAAGCGCTACGCGTTCGGCTTCGCGAATCGTTCGTTCTCAGCTCAACTTCAACTCTAGTCTAGGGGGCTTTTTGCATGGTTTGGTGGCCTAGGTATTCAAGTAGGCCCGCGCTGTCGTTGAAACCACGGCTTGAGACATAGGTAAAACGCCCGCGCACGCTGACTTGGTTGCCCACAGCAAAGTCGGTAGGGATGGGCGCAAGACCTGTTTCGGCGGGGGGTGGCTTATAATTACCGGCGCGCGCCTGGGCGATGGCTTTGTCGACATCGGCCTGGTTGTCGGCGTAGTCGGTGATTTTGATCCACTTTTCTTGGGGTTCGCTTGGGCTGTCTGCCATCCAGGCATGCGGTGAAAGTGTTTTTTCGCAGCCGGGTTTACCTGAGCAGGCGGGTGCCTCGTAGATTTTGGTGATGTAGCCGCGCACGGTGACCTCTTTGTCGATCACGCTGCGCGCACTCTTACGCAGACCATAAATAGAATAAGCCTGATCAGAATAACGCATCGGGTAAGGGGGGGGTGGCAGGGTGGGCACTTCTGGCAGCACTGGCTTGATATCATCAAGCTTTTCGACACTGGCCTGCGTCTCG
>JBGAKI010000101.1:0-7187 GCA_044224525.1 Polyangiales bacterium
CATCACGCATGCCGATCGACCCACCTATGTCGATCTCGACCACCGCCGCTTACCCTGCATGCCAGAACCCTGCACCGCACTCGACACAACGGTCGGCAAACAAGTGCTAAGCGAGCTTGGCCTATATGGCCAAAATCTACGCGAAGACTTGGCTGATCCCAACCTACAAATCGCGGTACCAGGACACCGTTTTGAAATGCCCCTCGACAACGCCATGTTGCTGCGAGAAATGCGCCGCGAGTTCGCTTCAGTCGAGCGAAGCATCGAAGGCTTTCACCACCGTGCCATTGATATTTCAAACACGTTCGACACGTTCATGGCCAGATACACCGAATGGCCACCGCGATCCACGCTTAGGCGATGGAGCACGATGCGCGATGCACAAGCCAGCGGTTTGGTAGAACTTGCCTACCATGCGCGCACGCTGCTGCGTGACCTAAGCTCGTTTCACCCCTTTGTGCTCGGCATGCGCACACTTTGCCGCTTCTTAAGTGAACCCATGCAACTACCTGAAAGCGACCTATTCTTTGCGCGACTTTACGCCAATGCACTGAGCGCCCACACGCATCGCGTTTCACATGGACGTTTCATCGACACACTCAGAACGCTATTTACCACCCAGCGTGGGCGGGTTTATCAACGCGAACGTGTCGAATTAATTGTCGCCGAACCCGATCGGCCACGCGTCATGCGCTTAAAAAACGTCGACCAACCCATCACGTGCAACGTAGTCGTGTCGACGCTTGACGCGCAGCGTACGCAATCGTTGGTGCAAGCCACGGGCAACACGCTTCTTTCAAACATTCCAGCCGTTGCCACACATACAATGGTTTCCCTACAGTTGGTGGTCGACACTCAGGCCATACCCCAAGCAATGAAACCTACCCTGTATTGGTTGCCGAACAATCAATCCGACGACGAACTCGAAAAAGGGGTCGCGGTGCACCTATCGCGCTTACAAAGCCCCGACGAAACCCTTATCACCTTGCAAGCCATGGTTCCGATTGATCCGCTCTTTAGCAATACCGAACAGCTTCACAAAACAAAAAACAAACTCCTCGTGCTCGCTGAACACATCGTGCCCTTCTACAAAAACCACCTCAAAGCCGTGCACTGCCCATTAGAGCACCTGAAGGTACCACAGCTTGCCCATCACCCCCTATCTGCAACCCAGCGCGCCCAGCTCACCGAACTTATCACCACCCGTTACACGCATCACGACTACGGCTTGCTTGGTTTGCCCGCGCTACCGTGTGAAACCGCCGTCGATGGCGTCTATGTATGCAATGCCCAAAATTTCCCCCGCTTAGGTGACGAAGGCATCTTTTGGGCAGCCCGGCAAGTCGCCGAGCGTATCGTCGGTTCAAACCGCCGTTACCGGCAACTCCAACACATTGGTCTCAAGCCTGTTTAATCCGCGATTACACGCTGCACTTTTGTTGGTCCGCGCCCGCCCTCGAACCTCTGACGCGTGCTCAGACAGCTTATGTATAGACCCCTTGTTAGCTTCTTGAAAAACCACAACGTTTGGCGGTAGGTTATGGGTGTGGACGCCCTCAACGATCAGCCCTACCCATTTACCATTCAACAACTTTTGCAGGCAATGGTCGAGCAAGGCGCCTCTGATTTACATCTAACCACCGGCTCAGCACCCTTGGTTCGCCTCGATGGTAATCTGGTGCCACTGAAAACACCGCCCCTTGGCAACATCGAAACCAAACTCTTGTGTTACTCGGTGTTGTCGGAAGAACAAAAAGTCACCTTCGAAAAAAAGCACGAACTCGATTTTTCGTTCGGCATCAAAGGCTTGTCACGTTTCCGCGGCAACTTGTATTTTCAGCGCGGCGCCGTGGGCGGCGCTTTTCGCATGATCCCGTACCGCATTCGTTCGTTTGAAGAGCTTGGCTTACCACCCGTCGTTGAAAAACTCTCCAACATGCCCCGCGGGCTCGTGCTCGTCACTGGCCCCACAGGGTCAGGTAAATCGACCACACTCGCCGCCATTCTTGACAAAATCAATCGCGAAAAACGCATGCACATCGTCACGATCGAAGATCCGATCGAGTACATGCACAACCACAAACTCTCGGTCATTAATCAGCGCGAGATCGGCAGCGACACACAAACCTTCAAAGACGCATTAAAGCATGTGCTGCGCCAGGATCCCGATGTGGTGCTCGTGGGTGAGATGCGCGACCTAGAAACCATCGAAGCCGCGATGTCGATCTCAGAAACCGGTCACTTGGTGTTTGCCACACTACATACCAACACCGCCATTCAGTCGATCAACCGTATCATCGACGTGTTCCCGCCCCACCAACAATCCCAGATCCGCGCTCAGCTCTCGTTTGTTTTACAGGGCGTCATCACACAGCTGCTCGTTCCGCGTAAAGGCACCAAAGGTCGCGTGCCCGCGCTTGAAGTGCTGGTGCTTAACCCCGCCATTCGCAATTTGATTCGCGAAGACAAAATCCATCAGATTTATTCGTCGATGCAATCGGGCCAAGGTGTCTCAGGCATGCAAACCATGAACCAGGCTTTGTGTAATCTGTTTTTGCAGGGGCTGATCACCCATGACGACGCCATGAGCCGCTCGGGTGATCCCGCCGAGCTCGAGAGCTTGATACGTGCAGCACGCGCCGGCACCGTCCCCCGCGCCTAAACCCGCCTCGCATATAATCCATTTCACCTTTCAAAAAGGGTGATTGGGGTCTTGAGGTGTGTTGCTGGAGCGAACATGCAGGGGGGCCCCATGACTTTAGTCATGGGGGGAGCGCAGCTCCTCTTGTTCGCGTAAGCAATACGCCTCAAGATCCCAATCACCCTTTTTGAAAGGCACCATAAAGCTAAAGAGTTGACCGATCCGCTGCAAGTTCGCTACGATCGAACGAATTAACCATGGCTGAGTGGGCGTGGGAAGCGCGAACGAGAACGGGTGAGCTCCGCAAGGGCACCATGTTGGCTGACAATGCCGACGCTGTACAGGCGCGTCTGCGTCAGCAGCAGATGAACCCCGTCAAGGTTAAGAAAAAAGCCAAAGAGATTTCGATCAAGTTCGGCACGGGCGTCAGCGAAAAAGATCTTGTGATCTTTACCCGTCAGTTTGCAACCATGATCGATGCGGGTCTGCCGCTTGTGCAATGTCTCGATATCCTGGCGCAGCAAGGCGATAACATCTCTTTTAATAAGGTTCTGCTCGACGTTAAAGAAAAAGTCGAAGGCGGCAGCAAATTTTCGGAAGCCCTGGGCAAACACCCCAAGGTCTTCGACACGCTTTATGTCAACTTGGTCGGCGCAGGCGAAGCTGGCGGTATCCTCGACACCATCTTGGTGCGCATTGCGGCGTATATTGAAAAGCGCGTCAAACTTAAAGGCCAAGTGCGTAGCGCCATGGTCTACCCGGCCGGCGTGTTCTGCATCGCCATGGCGGTGATGTTCGTGCTTTTGACATGGGTGATTCCAAGCTTTGAAGCCATGTTCAAAGACTTCGGTGGTGAAGATTCATTGCCAGCGCTCACCAAGTTCGTGATCGCGATGTCAGACGCCGTGGTGGGAAACCTGCATTGGATCATTTTGACCGTCGTCGGTGTTGTGTCGAGTGTAAGCTACAGCTACAAAACCCCCAAAGGTAAATATTTCTGGCATAAGCTGATGCTCGCAGCCCCCGTATTTGGCCCAGTGATTCGCAAAATTGCCGTCGCGCGTTTTACGCGCACACTGGGCACGCTGCTTGGTTCAGGTGTGCCCATCCTCGACGCGCTTGAAATCGTGGCGCGCTCAGCGGGCAACGTGATCATCGAAAACGCCATCCGCCAAACCACTGACAAAATCCGCGAAGGTAAACCGATGGCCGAACCTTTGATGGAAACCAACATCTTCCCGCCTTTGGTGGTGCAGATGATCGCCGTCGGCGAGCAAACCGGCGCGCTCGATTCAATGCTCAACAAAATCGCCGACTTCTATGAAGAAGAAGTTGACGCCGCTGTGGCCGCGATGACCTCAATGCTTGAGCCCATCATGATGGTGTTCATCGGCGGCATGGTCGGGTTTATCTTGATCGCCATGTACATGCCGATCTTCGACATCGCCGGCAAGATCAAAGCCGAATAGCGATCTCATCCTGCAGCATCCCCGCTACGCGGGCAAACACGTGTTTACCCGAATCGATACGGATGGCTCGTTTTTACCTGGAAAATGCGTCGTTTCCGCCACAAACACGCTAATCCGTCGAGCGGCGGCGAATGATACCGCATGCACCACACACGTCAAGACACTAAATTGTTACGCATTTGTTTCGACTTTGTTTCTAACCGCTTATCGTGGTAGGCCTCTTCACCTACACATAAAGGTGATGAAACCATGCAAGCTCATAAACAATTCGTTTCCAGTG
Organism: Polyangiales bacterium; assembly: GCA_044224525.1. Classification (GTDB taxonomy): domain Bacteria; phylum Myxococcota_A; class Polyangia; order Polyangiales; family CBDCBC01; genus JBGAKI01. Next base: position 4,391 of record JBGAKI010000101.1, read on the forward strand.
CCTTCATAATAATGTTCCTGGTCGCCTGCGAAAACACCAATCCTTTAGAAAATGAAGCAGTCGCTTTTAGCACCTCAAGCGTTGACTCTTCCCTTGAAGCAGCCGGCACCTGCAACACAATGTTCTTTTTCAACGAATGTCGTGCTGTCGAACACGTGCTTGTGCTTCCTAGCGCATGCACGCCTGCCCACTTCGTCGCGTTTCTCAGAGCGACGATACTGCAAAAACCTTACAATACCTTCTCAACGCAGTTTTCGTTCCCGTCGCACAATCAAAATGCGAGCGCCTTCATCATCGCAGCACAAAACGCCGTAACAAGTGTAACTGTTGGTGACGGAGCTGCCGAAAACGTTAGGGTGAAGCATACACTTCATCTCGATACTTCTGATCCGAACAAAACAAAAATCCATGGGTCAACGGTGTTAGAGCCTTGTTATGCACTCGAAATGAACGACGACTTGCCCTTTGCACACAAGCAAGGCGCAATTTTTCAGATCGCACACGGATTCCTGGATTTTTATGAAAGCAGCCCCTCAGATGCATGCCCCAACCCGAACGATCCACCCAATGCTGACTAGGAAGGCACCTATTCACCCCGTCGTCAATGAAACGCCCGCCAATAAATAGGTACGTGTCGTGGAGTATAGGGTTTGCATTTGCAACCACTACAGCAGGATGCGAAGCGAGCATGCCAAGCAACGAGCAGCGTAGCGTGACAGAATCGGACGCACCCGCGTTGGTCAAAACGCCAACAGAAACAAGTGGGCTTGAAGGAAAAAAAGGTTGTCGCCCTAACCTTATTTCTTTCGAAAGTTTTTGTTACACACTCGAAGAATTCCAGTTTCCATCACGCTGTCCAGATGACCTGATTTTGACTTACCTGCAGCTTAATTTTCAGCAATCACCACCCATCAAGCGTGAGGTCCCACGAAGTTGGATACCGTCACTGGAGGTCCCCGACACACCTTTTGTAACCTTTGAACCTAAGATCGTTCGCGGTAAGGCCATGCTCGATTACTACGAAGCGGTGGCCTTCGGAAGACCTCAAGCGGCTAGGTACTGGGGTGTGGTTGAACAGCAGGGCAACCTGTATTCACTTGGTTACAATCGACTGAACAACGTGATGTCGCTGGGCACTCAACGAATTAATGGTCACACATCAACATTTGACTGCGATCTCGAAGAACTTGAAACCGTCGACCATGACGACAACAAGTTTGCTGCGATTTTCGCAGAAATGAAGCGCCTATCCGATGACATCTGTACGCAAGCCAGCGACTAAACCATTGTACCATAATCGAAACATGCTAAAGTATTTGCCCATGCTTCGCAAAACACCATCCCGAAATAGGCGACTACCGCAACCACATTCCGTTGCATTTACGCTCGTACCCGCCTGCTTTATTGCCTGCGTCGCATACGAATCAGAACCCATAAACGACGACGTCGCATTCGCCTATGGAGCCCCGACAACTTCTGGTGCGGCTGTGGTTGAACGATCCGTCACCCCCGCATGCCCACAACGACGCAACGGCCGGTCGACTGAAGGTTGCACAAAAAAGGAGTGGCTCACCGTGTGGAAGTCCGGGCGATGCAGCGGTGAAATCCAAAAGATGATCGAACAAGCCTTGAAGGCAGGCGAACTGAAATCATCCGGAACGATCGCCGAAAACTCCCCTGATCTTATCGCAAGCCCTAGTGTCATTTACGAAGTCACACCCTTTGAAGAAATCGATGACAACACTTACGTCACAAAAAGTTTCTGGCCCTTTTCGAGAAGGGGTCTTGAAGTGCCTCTCGCACAAATTCCAGAAAGTTCTGCGGGTGTATGGAGCTACTTAAGGTTGTCAGAAGTTAAGGTCGGTCGTCCTCCCTTTCAGGGCGCGGCAATGCAGCTTGAAGTGAGCAACACACGAAACTCGCGAAGCACTGAACCTTGCGGATCTCGCCTCATGTCAAGCGATTTTCATGCCAACGTTTATTTGGATCTATATCGAGCCATCGAGCGGCGTGTCGACCGCTCTGGTGACCTGAACACCTGCCGAGTGCCAGATCCACGCAACTAAACACAAACGTTTGACCCGCGCTCAATCTGTTTGTGTATAGCTACGGACAATACTGCGCGTGATGATCGCGCAAAAACGTGATCGCTTCATGAAACACGTGTGCGCGCTGCGCGGCATCAATATCCGTGGGCGACATGCACACTTCGGTTTCTTTACCATTGGCATCAAGCGTGTAGCCAACGGCGCTGTAATCCACAGCGCGATCAGTGTTAAACGTCCAAACGTGGTTAACTTCACTGGTTGCCGCGGTCACCATGGCATCCACGCTCACCTCTTGACGCGACCATAAGTGAATGTCGATTGCATCCTGCAGCGACGCAACCATCGTCAGGTCATCAAACGCGCGCTTCGCCTCACCTGACAACGCCCGATATACCTTCACATTTGCAGGATGGATGGCTTCTAAAATAGTGCTGCTGTCAGCAAAGGGGATGGTGGAACTCGTTTGAAAGGAGCGTTTGTTGGTTGTGCGCATCAGCGTCAGATACTCGTAGACCGGAAGCGTGCTCGTGGCCTTGATCTGCACAATCAAGGGTCTAATGTAACGAATACTGAGGTCGTTCTTGAGCGCTTGAAGCAGAGGCTCACACAAAGGCTGATCATGCCAAAGCGCGATCGTGCGCGAGCAATCCTCGAGGGGCTCACCGTAATCAAGCCAGGGACCGGGCCCACAACCGCGCGCGCGTTCCTGCGACCTGTCAGCAGGCACGCCATCGCCCCCCTCGTCGCCG
>JBGAKI010000102.1:0-7178 GCA_044224525.1 Polyangiales bacterium
GTCAAACAGTAGCGAACGATTCGCGAAGCCGCAGGCGTAGCGCTTAGTGAGCGGGTTTGACCTCCGCCAGACCACCTCACCTCAACTTCAACGCGACACTAGATTTCGACGATGTCTTTTTCTTTTCGAGACACAATCTCGTCAACCTGCGTGACGGCGTGCTGCACGATGTCTTCGACCTGCTTAAGTGCACGCTCTTGTTCGTCTTCGCTAATGTCGCCCTCTTCTTTGAGCGAGTCGATCATGTCTTTACAATCGTGCCGTGCTTTGCGAATGGCCACTTTGCTTTCTTCGCCGTGTTTTTTTGCGACTTTGACAAGCTCTTTGCGGCGTTCTTCGGTGAGCGCGGGCATGGGCAAACGGATGATCTCGCCGTCGTTTTGCGGGTTGAGACCAAGATCGGCCTCGACGATCGCTTTTTCGATCATCTTGATTTGTGTTTTGTCCCAGGGCTTCACAACCAATAAACGCGGCTCAGGCACAGTCACTGCCGCGACTTGTTGAATCGGTGTGGGCGAGCCGTAATAGTCGACACGCACCGCATCAAGCAATCCCGCATTGGCACGACCGGTGCGCAACCGCGACAAGTGCTTTTTCAGGTTTTCATGGGCTTTTTCGATGCCCGCTTTTAGTTCTTGGATTGTGTCGTTGACCATGGTTCCTCCACTAACACGTTATTTCTTGGTATGCTATTTCTCGTTACGCTATTTCTCGCTGACGAGCGTCCCGATCGACTCACCCATGACCACGCGCTTGATATTGCCTTCATTGGCCAAGGCGAACACTCGGATAGGTAACTTGTTATCGCGGCACAAGCTGACCGCCGTTGAATCCATCACGCGCATGCGCTCCATCAAAAACCGATCGTAGCTGAGTTTGGGAATCATGGTGGCATCGCTGAACTCAACCGGATCTTTGTCATAGACACCTTCTACTTTGGTGGCTTTGCACAGCACCTCAGCTTGGATCTCCATGGCGCGCAATGCCGCGGCGGTATCGGTTGAAAAATAGGGATTGCCGGTGCCTGCCGCGAAAATAATCAAGCGACCTTTTTCAAGGTGACGCACGGCGCGGCGGCGAATATATGCCTCGGCGACCTGTCTGATTTCAAGGGCGCTGAGCACGCGCGTTGGCACATTGAGCTTTTCGAGCGCGTCTTGTAGAGCGATACTATTAATGAGCGTCGCGAGCATACCCATGTAGTCGGCGCTGGTGCGATCCATGCCGGCGGCACTGCCTTTGAGGCCGCGGAAAATATTACCGCCGCCGATGACGATGCTGATTTGTACGCCAAGCGCGTGAACCTCAGAGATCTCTTTGGCAATCTTGAACAACGTCTCGGGATCAACACCAAAGCTGCCAGGTTTGCCGCAAAGCGCTTCGCCTGACAATTTGAGCATGATGCGTTTGTAATGCGTGGTCTTATTCGCCATGGATAGATACTTGTATACCCGACTTCGAAGCCGTGGGCCAGCCGCAATGCATGCGGATGCCAAGAAGCCGGTCATTAAATAAGAAAGGCGAGAGCCCTGCTCCCGCCTTCACACAAACCATTAGAACGCTTAGCTGCCTTTGAGCACTTCTGCAACTTCGGCGGCAAGATCGGTCTGCTTCTTTTCGATGCCTTCACCGAGCTCGAAACGCACGAAACGACGCACCCAGATCTTTTCGCCAAGCTTGGCGGTGAGCGCTTCGCTCATCTGTTGGAACGTTTTTTCACCATCGCGCACGTTGGTTTGCTCCATCAAGCAGCTTTCTTCCATCCATTTGGCAAGTTTGCCCTCAAGGATTTTAGCAACGGCTGCTTCAGGGCGTGATTTGCCGGTGTTGCGATCTTCTTCTTCAAGCTGAGCCTTGAAGATTTCTTTCTGTTTTTCAACATCGGCCGCCGAAATGTCTTCGCGACGCACATAAAGCGGCGACATCGATGCAATTTGCAAACCGACATCGTCGACAAATGTTTTGAAGTCTTCGTTGCGCGCGACGAAATCTGTCTGGCAGTTGACCTCGACCAATACGCCAAGGCGGTTGCCAGGGTGCATGTAAGCGTGGATTGTGCCATCGGCTGCAATCGCGCCGGCTTTTTTGGCGGCTTTGGCGAGACCCTTCTTTTGAATGATCTCGACCGCTTTGTCTTCGTCACCTGCGGCTTCAACGAGCGCATTTTTGCAGTCCATCATGCCTGCGCCGGTGCGATCGCGAAGTTGTTTTACCATTGTTGCGTTAATATCAGCCACGTTCGTTCTCCTAAAGTTAGTATGGCGTTTGTGCTGACCGAATGCTTCGCTGAGTATGACCTCAACGCACCCGGTCAACAGAAACAGCGTAGTTAGTTAGCGTCGGTCTCGGTGTTGGCAGCGCTGGCAGTGTCAGCAGCGTCAGTGTCTGCGGTTTGTTCGCCCGAAGCCTCTTGGCCGGCGGCTTGCGCGCGTGACTTACTTGGACGACGGCTGCGTGCGAACTCGACCTGCACGCCACCCTCGCCGCCTTGTGCGGCGCCCTCTTGTTGGCCATCTTGCGCATAGAACTTGCGGCGTTGTTTGCCCTCAAGGCACGCGTCCGCAATGCGGGCGGTAACCAAACGAATGGCACGAATCGCGTCGTCATTGCCAGGAATCATAAAATCAACCAAGTCTGGGTCACAGTTGGTGTCGGTGATGGCCACGATCGGAATGCCAAGCTTTCGACCTTCGCGCACAGCGATGTGCTCGTGGGTCGGATCGACCACAAAGAGCACTGAAGGTACGCGGTTCATCATCTTGATGCCGCCAAGGTAGCTCTCGAGGCGCTGACGCTCGCGATCAAGTTGCAACGCTTCTTTTTTGAGCAGGTTGTTGTATGAGCCGTCTTCAGCCATGCGATCAAGTTCGCGCAGGCGCTCGATGCCGACCTTCACGGTGCGAAAATTGGTGAGTGTGCCACCGAGCCAACGGCCGGTCACATAAAACTGGTCCGCGCGTTTGGCTTCGTCGACGACGACTTCAGCCGCTTGACGTTTGGTGCCTACAAAAAGCACTTCGCCACCACGGGCCACAGCCTCGCGGATGAAATAATAAGCACGGCGAAAATGGTCGGCCGTTTTATCGAGATCGATGATGTGAATGCCGTTGCGCGAACCGTAAATATAGGGGCGCATTTTTGGATTCCAGCGCTTGGTCTGATGACCAAAATGCACGCCGGACTCGATCATGGCTTGGATGGAGATGGGTTCTTTGTTCTCGTCTTGGGTTTCGATGTCTTGTTGTTGCATGGGGTCCTTTTCTTTCGGTTGTTCCTCGGCACGTTGAACGGGCTAACCGCTTGAGATAACTTGGTTTTTTGCCTTGTTATCGCTGCGGCACCGAACCTGTCCAGCGGATGCGTGCCTGTGGGTTGTCAAATGCCGGCCACGGTTGTGACGAGCGGCGCATATGTAGCATAAAGCAGCCGAAGCGCCAAGTTGACCTGCTTTTGCGGTGGTTTCGAAGTAGGACGCTGTACGTAGCGGTCAGTTCGACTCGACGACGTTCAGATTCAAAGCAAGCGGCGGAAGGTGAAAAAGAAAGTCTCAAGCAAACGTTGCTTGATGGGTCGAGCGCTCCAGTTTTGAAGGTCAATCTGGCGTGCTTGTTTAAGATCTTCATCAAACTGCTGACGTAATGCGCGCGCAACGGGCGCATTGGCCACCGCAATGTTCATTTCAAGGTTGAGCATCCACGAACGATAATCGAGGTTGTACGAACCCACTGTGCACCACTGATCGTCGACGGTCGCTGATTTGGCATGCAGCACCGCACCCTGATATTCGAAAATCTTCACACCGTTGCGCAAGAGGTTGCCATAAAGAAGCTGACTTGCGTATTGCGCCGCTGGCACGTCACTTTTTTCGGGCAAGAGGACGCGCACATCAACACCGCGGCGTGCGGCGCGACACAAGGCAAGGCGCACACGCCAGTCGGGAATAAAATAACTGTTGCTGATACAAATCGTTTTGGTGGAACGTGAAATGATGTCTAAATAAAAGCGGCGAATGGTGCGTCGGTTGGTGCGACTATTGTAGAGCACCTGGATCGAACGCTGCGTGCTGGGTGGTGGAAGCGAATCACGGCGAAAGGCTTGAGGGCGACGCAAGCGTTTGGGAAACTGCTTTAAGCTAGCGAGACGAAACCCGGGCCTGAGCCTCTGCCAAGAACGAAAAAACAATTTTCGCATGTCACCGGCGATGGCTCCGACCACCCAGATGGCGTCGTCGCGCCAACCTGATCCGCCTTGGCTGATGGGCATCCACTCGTCACCGATGTTGACGCTACCGGTCATGGCATAGTGACCATCGATGACCAGCATTTTGCGATGGTTGCGTTGGTTGAGAATATCGAGCTCAAGACGCGTTAGCCAATAATAAAATGGGTGGTAACTTGCCACATGACACCCGGCCGCCCGCAGCGAGTCAAAAAGCGCGGGCTCGGTTTGCCAGCTGCCTACCGCGTCGTAGATGATATAAACGGCAACGCCGGCTTGTGCGCGCTCGGCCAGTACCGCAGCAAAGCGCTGACCGATGTTGTCTGATGCGAGCCAATAGAACTCGATCACGATCTCGGAGCGCGCCGCTTGAAGCGCTTCAAGTGTAAGTGGCAAACACAGCTCGGGTTGGTGCACCAAAAACACGTGGTGATCTTCAACCAAGAAGTCTGCGCCTATTTTTGCAAGCACTCGATCAACGGACGCTGCTGTTTCGTTTTCAGACATGTTCTTCGGGGACTCGCTTGGTCAAATGCCACGCTACGACAAAACTAAGGGCAAAGACCAGCATCGACAAGCGATAACCCATGCTCAACGACGTTAAGCGACCGAACCCCTCAGCGCAGATACCAAAAAGCGCCGGACCCACAATCGCCGATGCTTTGCCACTGAGCGCAAGCAAACCCATGTATTCACTCATGCGATCTTTGGGTGCGATGCGTGCCATCCATGCGCGGCTTGCACTTTGAATCGCGCCAAGCGCCACTGCTGCAAGCGCCGCCACCGGCCAAAACATCGCGCGTGTGGATACGAGGGCGGCGCCAACACATACAATGCACCACGCCACGAGCGCGCGGCGCACGGCGCGACGGGGGCCGATGCGATCAAGCCACGTGCCAAAAAGCAATGCACCCGGCGCTGCGATGATGTTCAAGATTAAGAAAAGAATGACATTGTCTTTGGGCGTGAAACTAAGGACCTCTTTGGTGAAGGCGCCCGTAAACTCGATGACCGTGGTCACACCTTCGGTATATAAGAAATAAGTCACCAAAAAGATGCCCAGCCCTGGGGTGCGCAACGCTCGCCAGATGTTGAGTTTGGGCGTTTGGGGTGCGCTCGCAGGCACCGCAGCGGGCGCGGGTGCATCAAGCGGCTTGAGCATGAACAACGCTGGCAGTGAAAACACCAGGAACCACGCGGCAACAATCCAATACACCCACGCGCCGTTGGTTGCATGCGCGATGTCGTATTGTTTTGGTAGAAGGGGCAACGCACACACCAGCGCAAGCAGCCCGCCTACATATCCAAGGGCCCAACCACGCGATGAAAGCTGGCCATATTCATGTGGCTCAGCGAGGTCGGGTAGATACGCGCTGTAAAACACAAACGATAGCTCGTAACCCACGATCGCGAAAACGTAGAGCGCGATTGCGGGCCACGTGGCGTAGGGCAAGACAAATCCTAAACCGAAGCTACCCACGATACACATCAGGGTGAAAAGGCGCATCAACCAGAGGCGACCTTGACGCTTGTCAGCCCACGCACCGGCATAAGGCGCAACCAGCGCTACGATCAACATCGCAACACTGACCGTGAGACCCCAAAGCAAGGTTGCGCCGACATGCCAGGGGCCGACTGGCAATCCACCGGGGGCGACAAAAACACCCATGAAATAGGGTGATCCAAATGCCGTCAGTGCAAGGGTGGGAAAAGACGAGTTGGCAAAATCGAACAGACACCAGACAAAACGTCGCGATGAGATATTAACCATATGATTTTATAGTCTTTTTTTCGTTAATACGCCTTAATATGCTGTTTCAAGGAGGATCATAAAATGTCACCCTTGAGGCGGGTTGTGCTCGCTTGCGGGACCTGATTATGCTATACCGCGACACATGCATAAGAAGTGTGCCGTGTGTGGAAAAACCCTTTTCACTTCGTCTTCACCTTTTTGCTCGTTGCGATGTCGCACGATCGACTTGGGTAACTGGTTAGGGGAAACGTATCGTGTCGCAACGTCTGCCGATCCGTCTGATTCCTTTACCTCGAATGATGCCGACCATCATGATCATGCTAGTTATGATCATTCTAGTTATGATCACCAGAGCAACAGTTCTGATGACCATAACAAGATCGATCACACGGTCAAGGCAACCAGTGTGGCGGTAGGTATGTCGGGCGCTTTTTCTACATCGCTTCAAAGTGCCATGTTTGCTTTTCCGTTTACCATGTATGGTAAACCATCGATTAACTAGCGATTGGTTTGGCGGTTGTTAATGCGTGTTAGCCGTGCTTATCAGCCCAAACGATTGAACATTCGCTGGCTTGTGGCTGCGCTTTTTGTGCTGGTCGCATTCGTCTCGCCAAAACATGCTCAAGCCCAACAGTTTTTGCCCGAGTTGATTTGGGTCGAGCTTGGTGCTGGATATTCATCGACCAAAGTGAATGCACATCGTTACGACAACTTGTTTCCTAACGACTATGCAATGCACGATTGGGGCCCTTCCTTTGGCGCCGCGGCGGGCGTCAACCTTTGGCTCTTTAAGCCGGGCATACGTTATCTTGGCAGCAGTCACGGCGACTATGGTCTGAATACATTGCTCGGCGAGCTCAATTTTCAGACGCCCACATTGCTGTGGATCTTTCGCGCTCATTTTGGCTTGGGTGCAGGTTATTCGTGGATGACTTTTAATGAAAACCGCGCCAATGATCTTTCGGTGGGCGGCTTCACGGGCGAAGCGCGCATTGGGCTCGATGTGTTTGTGACAGACTGGCTGAGCATTGGTCCGGCGCTTAGTTTGAACATCATGCGCTTGACGCGCGATGCGACTTATTCGCAGACCTTGCCTGAGTTACTAACGCCCGGCGACACGTGGGCGACGCGCTTTAACATCGAGGCACTGCGCGTGACGGGCTATTTTCTCAAGCCCTAAAGCAAAGAGTAGTTGAGTTGAGTGGGT
>JBGAKI010000103.1:0-7148 GCA_044224525.1 Polyangiales bacterium
CCCACGATCCTGTACAATATTCCAAAACGCTCCGGTATCGATCTAAGCGTTGAGACGCTTAAGAGTTTGAGCGATGTAAAGGAAGTTGTTGCGATCAAAGAAGCGACGGGAGATGTGCTTCGGGCGCAAGAAGTGGTTTCTCAGTGTGGTGATCGTTTTGCAGTGCTTTCGGGTGACGACGCGCTTAGTCTAGCGACCTTTGCAGTTGGCGGGGTGGGGATTGTCAGCGTGACGTCGAATCTGTTGCCCAAAGAGATTGGTGACGTTTATCGGCTGTGGAGTCAGGGTAAAACGGTCGAGGCGCGCGCGTTGCATCAACGATTGTTGCGCGTGCATAACGCGATGTTTGTGGAGTCGAACCCTGGCCCGATTAAGGCTGTGATGGCTGCGCGCGGCCTGATAGCCGCCGAGATTCGATTGCCTTTGTTGTTGCCTGAGTCGCAGGTAGTGGAGCAGGTGCTCAACACGGTTACGCAATTTGAGGCAGGGAAATAATCATGACGCAAAAAGTACGTGTGGCGGTTCATGGTGCATGCGGGCGCATGGGACGCAGTATCGTGGCGGGCGTCATTCGCGATTCCGGGCTTGAGCTTGTGACTGCGCTTGAGTCGGCGGCGCATCCGTTGCTTGGGCTGGATATTGGCAGCGTGATCGGTGAAAGCAATCTGGGCGTGCTGATTACATCGTCTTTTGACGGGCTTGCAAAGGCCGACGTCGTGATCGATTTTGGCGCGCCGAGCGCGACCGACGCGTTGATTGGCTACTGTTTAAAGAATCCCAAAGCGATGGTGATCGGTACTACTGGCTTGAGTGATGCGACACGTGCCCACGTGCAAGAGCTTTCAGCTAAATCGCCGGTGGTGCTTGCGCCGAACATGAGTGTGGGCGTGAATGTGCTGATTTATTTGGCGCGCCGCGCGACTGAGCTTTTGGGTAAAGATTACGATATCGAAATGACCGAGATGCATCATCGACAGAAGGTTGATGCACCGAGTGGCACCGCGTTGCGTTTGGCGCAAGAGGTGGCAGCCGCACGCCAGCAGGTGCTTAGTGATGTAGCCGTGTATGGGCGTGAGGGGCAGGTTGGGCCCCGCGATGCCAGTGAACTTGGCGTGATGACGTTGCGTGGCGGTGACGTGGTAGGCGATCATACTGTTTTTTTTGTGGGTGATGGCGAGCGCGTTGAGCTGACGCACCGCGCACATAAACGCGAAGTGTTTGCGCAAGGGGCACTGCGTGCCGCGCACTGGGCGGTTAAACAAGCGCCGGGTTTGTATGAGATGCAAGACGTGCTTGGACTGCGCGGCACCTGATACGGTAGTTTGACGCGGTGGTCGTACGATGCGTGCCCAAGATCTTGATTACGCGCTTGCCGAAGCACTTATTGCGCAAGTGCCACTCGCGCAGCGTGATCAAAGCCGATTGTTGGTGGTGCACGCGGGGGCGTTTGACTTCGACGATCGACATGTGAGTGACTTGCCGTTGCTTTTGTCGCCCAGCGTCTGGGTGATGAACGACACGAAGGTGTTGCCGGCGCGTTTAAGGGTACGCAAGAAGACAGGCGGCGAAGCCGAAGTATTGTTGGTCGAGCGTTTGGCGGGTGACAGGCACAGCGAACGTTGGCTTGCTTGGGGACGAAACTTGCAAAACTGTAGGGACACAGACGTGTTGTTATGCGATCAAACACCTGATCTGCAGATTGTTTTTATGGGGCGTCGTGAAGGTCGCGAAATTGAAGTGAGCTTGCATGCCGATTCTGATGTGGCTGTGTTGCGTGATCAGGCTGCGCGGCTGGCGTTGCCGCCTTATATCCACCGTGACGCAAACGAAGCCGATCGTGAGCGCTATCAAAGCGTGTTCGCCCGCGATCTTGGGTCGGTGGCGGCGCCGACAGCAAGTCTGCATTTTTCGGAGGCATTGCTCGAGCAGCTCAAACACGCGGGTCATCGTTTCGTGCACGTGACCTTGCATATTGGGCCTGGCACCTTTGCGCCGGTTGAAGTTGACGACATGCAAGATCATGTAATGCACGAGGAACGCTACGATGTGAGCCGAACCGTCGCTCAAGAACTGGATGCAGCGCGTGCCAATGGGGAACGTATCGTGGCTGTGGGCACCACGGCGTTGCGCACGCTAGAAACGGTTTTCGACGGTGAACGCTATCACTCTGGATCTGGGCGTACCGGCATTTTTATTCGACCGCCACACAAGGTGCGCGCCGCAAATGCGCTTTTGACCAACTTTCATGCTCCGCGCACGACGCTCATGGCCCTGGTGATGGCGATGGCGGGTATTGAGACCATTCGCGCGGCGTATGCACACGCCATCGAAGAAAAGTATCGGTTTTTGAGCTATGGTGACGCCATGCTGATCTGTTAGATAGGTAGATTTTGCACGCATTGAGCTTTTTTTTGGTTGGACTTGTTGCGTTTTGGTGCGTTGCTGGTCATGGTCGGGCTACCCACGATGATTTTCAAACTAGAGAGTACCCATGCCAACGCACGCGCAGGTTTGCTGACGCTTTCGCGCGGTGTTGTTGAGACGCCGATGTTTATGCCCGTTGGCACGCAAGCGAGCATCAAAGGTTTGAGCGTTGATGAGGTGAAGGGCATTGGCTATCAGTTGATTTTAGCCAACACCTATCATTTGTGGTTACGCCCTGGGGCCGAACTGATCCACACGCTGGGTGGGGTGCAGCGTTTTATGGCATGGCCTCATGCAATGTTGACCGATAGTGGTGGTTATCAGGTGTTTTCTCTCGCAGAGATGCGAAAAATCGACGACGATGGCGCGCGCTTTCGCTCACATTTGGATGGCTCGTACAAAGTCTTGACGCCTGAAGAGTCGATGCGCGTGCAAGCGTTGCTCGGATCAGATATCGCGATGGTGCTCGACGAGTGCCCGCCAGCGCAAAGTGAACGCGCGGTGATCGAGAATGCGATGCGCCGCACCACGCTTTGGGCTAAGCGCAGTCTGGCATGCGCGCACGCCGAACATCAAGCGCGTTTTGTGATCGTGCAGGGGGGTGTCCACATGGATCTGCGCGAGCGGCATCTTGCCGAGCTTGCCGAGTTGCCGGCGCAAGGTATGGCGCTTGGAGGTTTTTCGGTGGGCGAGCCACCGGAGGTGATGCATGAGATGCTGCAAACGCTTGCTCCGAAGATGCCTGCCGACAAGCCGCGTTATTTGATGGGTGTGGGAACGCCGACTGATTTGCTTTATGGGGTGCTTGCTGGAGTGGATATTTTTGATTGTGTGATGCCAACGCGCAACGCGCGCAATGGGCAGGCTTTCACGTGGCATGGTCGTGTGAACTTGCGGCAAGCGCGGCATAAAGAAGATCCGGCGCCGCTTGACGAGCGCTGTGGATGCCCTGTTTGCAATACGCATACGCGAGCCTATTTACGGCACCTGTTTTTGGCGAAAGAGATGCTTGGGCCGCGACTACTCACGTTGCACAATCTCTATTTTTATCACGACTTGATGCGTCAGGCGCGTGCGGCGGTGATCGCTGGGCGTTATGAACCCTTCATGCGCGAAACGCTTGCTGCGTTTGCTGCGGGTGACGAAGTGGGTGAAGCCACGCTGTCGTAAGCGATTCGCGGAGCGTTAGCACGAGTTGAAGTTGAGTTGAGCCCTTCAGCCAGGCTCAACTCAACTTCAACCCGCTCTGAAAGGCGTGATGGCCAATGTCGCGGCGCATGACGCGGCCTTCAAACTGAATATCTTCGGTGGCAGCATAGGCTTCGCGGGCCGCGTCGCTAAGTGTGTTGGCAAGGGCATTGACGACCAAGACACGCCCGCCAGCGGTTTTAAGCTCGTGGTTATCAAGCCGTGTGCCTGCCTGAAAAACGTTGCACCCACGTTTCTTGGCGTTGGTGATGCCGCTGATGGTTTGATCGAGCAGCGGCGAGGCGGGGTAGCCTTGTGAGGCCAGCACGACGCTCAACGATGCTGCGTTCTTCCAGCGCAGTTCGCTGTCAGGTAGCTCTCCTTTGGCGGAACCTAAGAGCCAGGGCGCTAGATCGCTCTCGAGCAAAGGTAGAATGGCGGTGGTTTCAGGATCACCAAAACGAACATTGTATTCGAGTACAAAGGGTTTGCCATCGACGATCATCAAGCCCACAAACAACACGCCGCGAAAGGCGCGCGATTCAAGCGCCATTGCAGCGAGGGTAGGTTCAACGATGCGTGTTAGAATGAGCCCTTCAAGTTTGCTGGTGCATAGAGGCGCAGGCGCATAAGCGCCCATGCCGCCGGTGTTGGGTCCCAAATCCCCATCGAGTAAACGTTTGTGGTCCTGTGCCGATTTCAGGGGCGTGAATCGTTCACCGTCGCAGATGACGTGGTAGCTTAACTCTTCGCCAACGAGTTTTTGTTCGATGATGATGCGTGATGCGGCGTCGGCCAGTTGTGGTGATGACATCAGCGACTGCACGGCAGCGCGCGCGTCGTCGCGTGAACGTGCGACGATCACACCTTTACCGCCCGCGAGCCCGTCGGCTTTGACCACCATTTCGTCGTCAGGAAAAGTGTCGATGTATTGAAGTGCCGAGGCAGCGTCTTCGAAGGTGGCAAAGTCGGCAGTTGGGATGCCGTATTTGCGCATGAAGTTCTTGGAAAAAATTTTTGAACTTTCAAGTTCGGCGGCGCGCTGGGTTGGGCCGAAGGCCGGAATGCCAACGGTTTGCAGCATGTCTACCACGCCCTGGGCGAGGGGTGCTTCGGGGCCAACGATGACGAGGCCTACTTGGTGTTCTTGCGCGCTTTGTACGACGGCTGCCGGGTCGTTGATGTCGCCCTCAAGGCATGAGGCAAGCTCCGCGATGCCGGGATTACCAGGCATGGCATAGAGCTTTCTGACAGTGGGAGATTGTTTGAGCTTCCAGGCTAGCGCGTGTTCGCGCGCACCGCCTCCGAGAATCATGACGCGCATAAAGAAGATATGATTGTAGCGTGGTTTTGCTTCAAAAGTGAACTCAATAGCACCCCATACGACACAGCGTAGGGTTGCGTATCGCAAGCGATATGATCAGCCAGTCTGCGAGAGCGGCGTGAGTTGTTGGGTTTGTGTCGCTACGGCTGAACTGCGCATGCGCTCGCGCCTCCCTTCGTCGGACCACACCCGCGCCTCAAGGGTTGACTCCCGCTCAATCGGCTTGGGTGCGGTGATTCTAGTGATTAAAGTGCCGGGTGGCAGTAAACACCATGGCGACGCCGTGTTTGTTGGCAGCGGCAATCACTTCTTCGTCGCGAACTGAGCCGCCCGGCTGCGCAACGGCGCGAATGCCCGCTTGCGCTGCGAGCTCAAGGCCATCGGCAAAAGGAAAAAAAGCATCGGAGGCCAGCACAGCGTTTTGAATATGGTCGGTGGCTTTGCGTACTGCAATGTTGACGCTTTCAACGCGCGACATTTGCCCGGCACCTACGCCCACCGTGCGCATCACGTCGCCGTCGCGTTGTGCGATCACGATGGCGTTGGATTTGACGTGCTTACACACCTTCCAGGCGAAATTGAGGGCGGCGAGTGTTGCGACATCGGGCGTTTTGCTGGTCACTGCTTTTGCGTTAAGTACTTCAGCGTCGTTGACGGTGTCGTGAGTTTGAGCGAGCACACCCCCACGTATGGGCTTGAGGCTAAGTTTGTCTGGGTTTTGGGGTGGCCATGTGTCGAGCGACAAAATGCGTAGGTTTTTTTTGCTATTGAGTAGCGCAAGCGCGTCGTTGTCATAGGCTGGTGCCACCAAACATTCGAAAAAGGTTTCGCAGATGGTCTGGGCGGTTTTTAGGTCTACGGCTTGATTGAATGCGGCGATGCCTCCAAAGGCTGAGGTCGCATCGGCGTCGCGTGCAGCCACAAAGGCGTCGCAAAGGGTTTTGGCGGTGGCTACGCCGCAGGGGTTGTTGTGTTTGACGATCACGACTGATGGTTCGCTAAACTCGGCCACACACGAGAGCGCAGCGTCGCAATCGACGTAGTTGTTGTACGACAATGCTTTGGCTTGTGGGTTGAGCGAACGTGCTGCAGTCAGGGTGCCGACGGGCGCGGGGTGTGTGGCGTAAAGCGCCGCCTGCTGATGCGGATTTTCGCCATAACGCAAGATGCTGGCGCGCTCGAGCGCCAGGTGCAGTGTGGGTGTGAGCGCATGGGCGCCGATGCTTGAGAAATAGTTGGCGATATGTGCGTCGTATGCGGCTGTATGCGCAAACGCTTTGGCCGCCAGTTGGGCGCGAAGCTCGGGACCAATGTTGCCTGCCCGCAAGGCTTGCTCGACAAGTGTATAGTCATCAGGGTCGACTACGACGGTGACTGCGTGATGATTTTTTGCCGCGCCGCGAATCAAGGTTGGGCCGCCAATATCGATGTTCTCGATGACCTCAGCGAAGCCTGCACCTTTGGCGACCGTAGCGGCAAAAGGATAAAGGTTACAAATTACAATGTCGATCGCCTGACCGCCATGACTGCGCAAAAGTTCGAAATCGGGTGTGTCGCGGCGTGCCAAAATGCCGCCGTGGATCAGTGGGTGCAAGGTTTTGATGCGTCCACCCATCATTTCAGCAAAACCTGTGTACTCGCTGACTTCGGTCACTGCAATGCCGTGTGCTTTGAGGTGCTCAGCGCTGCCGCCGCTAGAAAGAATGCCGTAGCCTGATTGGATGAGCGCTTGGGCCAGGGGTTCGATGCCGTGTTTGTTAGAGACTGAGATCAGCGCAAAGCGTGGGTGGGTCATGTTAGGTATCTATGTGTCGAAAAGCAGGTGCCAAGTCAACTCACGAAATGTAGCGTACCCTCGAGTGTATCGAACTTGAATATTATGCAAAGAATGCTATGCTTTTGCTTCTTGCTTTTCTTATGATGGGAAAGGCTGCGATTGAGGTTGTATGTTTAACTTTCGTGCCTTTGTGGTTGTCATTGTGGTTGCGGCGTGTGACTCGCAGCAAGTGTCTCTGAGTGAGCATGGGCAAGCTTCGGACACGGTGCTTGTCGCAGTGCCCAACTACGACGAATGCAGCGCGTCGTATCAGTATGTGCTTGCCGCGGAAGAAACGTGCGCGGATTTTAAAGATAATTTCGAGACATATTTGAAGCAAGCACTGAGCGTCAAGCACCCCGATACAAATCTAGAGTCGATCATATCCATGCATAG
>JBGAKI010000017.1:2500-20127 GCA_044224525.1 Polyangiales bacterium
GGTCATGCCTGTGGGGTTTCCCCATTCGGATATCTCCGGGTCAAAGCCTGTTAGCGGCTTACCGAAGCTTTTCGCAGCTGTCCACGTCCTTCGTCGCCTCTCGATGCCTAGGCATCCACCATGCGCCCTTAGTAGCTTAACCTACCCCTAAGGCACGTATGAATGATTCAAAACCAGGGTTCGAACTAAGACCTAATCCTGCAAGCGATTTTCTCTTGTGTTGAACCCATGAAATCACTCAACTGTCTAATTGTATTCTGATTCTTTCTATTGAATTCGCAGCATTCAGAAACTTTCGATATTCAGTTTTCAATCGCGAGACGATAAGACTAATAATAAGACTATCGGCTCGCTCACTCGCGAGGTCCGCGGCTCTTTTCGAGGGCGGTTTTTCTCACAGGGACCGGGAATCTAGCCCCCTTGCCCACAACTGTCAAATAAAAAATCGAAACTTTCTTAACTTCGATAAGCCAACCGATTATCAAGTTATTACCAAGACTTATACGGCCTGCGATCGCCCCATTTTTTTAGGGACTTTGCGTTGGGGTTAAGGTTAAACGAACCACGCGTTTTGGGTCACCAAAAAGGGGCCAAGCGTCTTGCGGCCTGGCTTTGGCCGTTGAGACAACCAGCAAGGCGCGTGTTAAGTGGCGTATTTGCAATATCGTTCAGACGTGACACAAGTATTTTTGGCCTCATATGAAGTTTGTTTTTGCTGTTTGTGCTTTTCTTTTGTTTGATGCAGTCGTCGTTCGAGCTTCGAGCCTAGTTCGGTTTACAATCTAACGAACGATTTGTGGCTAAGCCCTAGTTATCGCCCTATTTTTCAAGAGCAGTTTGGACGCGAGTCGAAAATACGCGCGCCAGCCATTCGGCTAACCCTGGATGCAGAAGCGGAGTTCGTTCATCAGATCCCGCTTACGAAGAACATTGCGTGTCACCGCGAGCAAATCATTAACGATCGCTCGATTGTAAAAGCGTTGCGCGAGACGCTACAAGATCGCCTTAACGATTTGCCAAGTCTGGGTGGCAACACTGGGCTCGTTAACCCTTTTGATTATATTGAGCTTGAACATCAGCTATTCAATTTTTTGGTGAATTGGTTTGCGCAAGAATGCGATGGCACCATTCAAACGCAAGGTGCTGGTTCACGCTAACACTTGATGTCACGTTAGCATGCGACCTAGAATATGACGTTGACAGGCACGTGCGAGACGTCGGTTGTGTTGTTGCCAAGCTGGCCAAAGTCATTGCGGCCCCAACACTTGATCGATCCCGTGTTGATAAACGCGCACACGTGACCATCACCTGTTGCAACGGACGTTGCACCCGTTAGCATGCTGACGCTAACAGGTGTTGCCGAGCCACTGGTAGAATCGTTTCCTAGCCCGCCATAGGCGCTGTTATCGCCCCAACACATGACGCCCCCGTTGGTGACCACTGTGCAACCTCCATAAACGCCAACAGCCAATGCGGTGGCTCCCGAAATCCCAGTCACACCAACCGGCACGTGTGATTCAAGCGTTGCGTTACCCAGGCCATTGGGGCTTTGGCCCCAGCATTTTTCAGTGCCGTCGTCGAGCACAGCACATGTGTACCCATACGCAGCGATCGCTTTAACGCCACTCAGCCCACTTACGCTTACAGGCGTAAGCGAGGGATCTGTTGAGTCGTTTCCTAGCTGACCACTGCCATTGCCGCCCCAGCATTTGACCGCGCCCCCCTCGACCACGGCGCACGTGTGTCCGCTGCCCGCCGCAATCATTGTCACCCCGGTTAAGCCGCTTACGCTGACGGGAACGTGCGAATCGTCTTTAAGGTTGTTGCCGAGCTGGCCATTCTCGTTGGCACCCCAGCATTGAACGGTGCCCCCGTCGATAAGTGCACATGTGTGCGTCACACCTGCGCTGATGGCGATCACATTGGTGAGGCCCTTCACACTAACGGGCACGTGCGACTCGGCTGTTGAGTCGTTGCCGAGGGCGCCATGCGGGTTCTCGCCCCAACATTTCACCGTGCCGTCCATCATGAGCGCGCAGGTAAAGTTGCTGGTGTTGCTTGCCGTAATCGCTCGAACGTCACCGAGCCCGTTTACGGCGACGGGTGTGTGCGCATCGACGGTGCTGTCGTTGCCTAGCTGACCATAATAATTCCAGCCCCAACATTTGACGACGCCCCCATCGACGATCACGCAGCTATGCCCGAGCCCAGTTGCGAGTGAGACTAACTTCATTTTTGAACCCGCCGTGTTGCCGGCGTCGTCGCATGCAACGCCTGCGTCACATGTCATGTTGGTTGTGGAGGTCTTTTTTGAGTCCGAGCCACATGCGCTCAGCACAATGAACGTTGCGATTGCAAATGAGTAACGCGTCATAGATACCAGCATCTCAAACCGATGGTTGGGGGTCAAGTCTTGTAACCTGATGCAATTTCTCTGATCGACATGAAGCACGAAACAGTGCTTGAACATGGCCTTATTTTAGGGGTATTCTATAAGGATGCCTCGTTTTTCTGTTGTTCTGTGCACGTTTGTCGGTTTCACGATTTGGACGGGATGTGGGGGCGATATCACGGGTTCAAACCCGAACGGCAATAACAACAACACGTCGGCATCGACGCTTAGCTATTACAAAGACATCGCTCCGTTGATGTCGAAGTACTGCAGCGGTTGTCACGTTGAAGGTGGCATCGCGCCCTTTGCGCTTGGAAGCTATCAGGATGTGCTTTCATACGCGCAAGCCGTTAAAGAAGAAACGGCCAAGCGCACCATGCCCCCCTTTCTGGCAGATAACAGCGGTGCGTGTCAAAGCTATCGCGATGCGCGTTGGATGAGCGATGCTGAAATCAAAACCATTGGTGATTGGGTCGATGCCGGGAAAAAAGAAGGCAGCGCAGCAGACATGCCGGCGTTGCAGCAACCGATTGTACCCACCATTAACCCAACCCAAACGCTCGATATGGGTGCGAGCTATTCACCCAACACCAGCATGAACGATGACTATCGGTGCTTTGTAATCAATCCGGGCCTTGCGACCGATAAGTATATTCGCGCATTTCAAGTGAAACCCGGCGACCCAACCATCGTGCACCATATGGTGCTGGCGGCGATCGATGACGCGCAGGGCGACGCCGACGCCGCGGCGCTGGATAACAACGAGGAGGGGCTTGGTTATACCTGTTTTGGTGGGTTTATGGTGGCCGGCAACTTGGCGTCGCGTTTGGTGGCGGTGTGGGCGCCTGGCGTGACGGTGACGCGTTATCCAGAAAACACGGGTTTCTTGCTCAAGGCGGGGCGCAAGCTGATTTTACAGGTGCACTATCATCTTGATCATGTGCCCCAAGGCACCACGCCCTCTGATCGTTCGAAGATCGACGTTGAGCTTGCCGATAGTGTGACCACCAGCCTTAATCAGTTGACCGTCAGCACCACCAACATCAACCTGCAAGCGGGCAAAACCGGACAGACCGCGACCGCTACGCTGACCGTGCCCGGCAATGGCTCGGCCACTTACAAGATTTGGGGCGTGTTTCCGCATATGCATACGCTTGGCGTTGACCTTTTGGCCGAAGAAACCGTGGGCGGACAGACCACCTGTTTACATCACGTGCCCAACTGGAATTTTGCTTGGCAAGAATCGTTCTTTTATTCAACGCCGCTTGATTTGAAAGGCGGCACGCAGCTAAAAACCACCTGTACATACGACACCACGTCGCGCACGGGCGCCAACATTACCTTTGGCGAAGGCACCAACGACGAGATGTGCGGCACAATGTTCTTAGTGGCCGCGCCCTAAAACTAGGGGGTGTCCTCGGTTCGCTGCCTCGGTCCGTTAACTGAGGACACCTCCTAGTTGAGGTGCCAAAACCAGGTTGAGATGGCCGCGAAGGTCATCTCGTCGATGTTGAACCGCAGATCGGGCGTGGTGAATGTGAGATAAACGGCTGCAAGCGTACGGTTGTTGTGTTTAACATGCCAACGCACGCGTGCACCAAAACCATAATTATCAAGGCCCTGATCGTCGTAGCGTACATACGCTTGGGGGCCTAGCGCGAGTGTCTGCATGAAGTTCCAGATCAAGACACCGTTCCAGACCGCGAACTTGTCTTGCGTGTTAAGCACAGCAACGCGCCCACCCATCGCGTTCATTAGCTCAAATCGCTTGTTTGCAAAGGGTACATTGATCAAGTAGTAGAGGTCGGTGCGCCAATGGGTATTAACCAGCAAAGGTGCCTCGAGCGACCCGGCAATCGCCATCCAAATCGGCTTATGCATTAAATGAAAGGCGAACCAGGTGCGCGGATTGGCGTAGTCCAAACCTGGTGCAATCGTAAAAGCGGGCAGGTCAACTCCGACGTCAAGGTTATCGACCACACGATAACTGAAGTCGAAGATGGAGCGCAGGTCGGAGCGCCGCACGCCGTCGGCGTCGCGCTGGTCGCGGGGCACAAGCTCTACGCCCGCGCTTGCACGAATCGCTTTGGCATCAGTGCTCACCGGTTGCGCGGCAAGGCGGCTAACTGAAAACGCGTCCACCAGCAACCATAGAAGAAAGACCTGTTGTGGAGCGATGCGCATGCCAAGATGCGGCAAGATTTATCATGCCCTTCGCATTCGGCAATCAGATCTTATGTTAGGTCCACAAACCGCTGAGCTGACCGGTGGAGTTGCCGAACTGGCTGGTGGGTACGCCTACTGCGTTCATCATCGTCAACCATAGGTTGCACAACGGAATGTTGGCCGTGCCAGCGGCGGTACCGCAGCCGCCATATTCTGTAAAGTCTTGGCTGTTTTCGCAACGGTAACGAATCAAGCGACCGGTTTGCATGCTGCCACCGGCTTTGCCGGCGATAACAATCGGCACGTTATTGTTTTGATGGTAGCCGCCATTTGAGAACTCACTAAAGAGCACGACTGCGCTGTTGTCGAGCAAGGTTCCGTTGCCTTCTGGCGTGCCTTTCATCTGGGAAAGTAGAAGAGCAAACTGTTCTACGTTCCATGTAGCCGTTTTGACAAAACATTCAGCGCGATATTGATCAACTGTTTTGCCGGCTTGTTGTGCGTACATCGCAAGTTCGGCTTCGTCGGCCGCGGCACCCGAATGTGAGAGCAGATGACGGCCCACGGGAATGTTGATGAAAGGGTAACGGTTGTCACCGTTCGTAAAGCCCATGCTGTGAAAGCACACGCGGGTCATGTCGCAGCGCATCGCCATTACCAACAAATCGATCAATGCCTTCGAGTACGCCGGATACGTGCTGTAATCGTTTTGTGTCGGATCATTGGGCATGGTGGGTACACCGCATGCGTTTGAGGGCACATAGGCATAGGCTTGTTCGAGCGCGCGGACACTTTCAAGGTGCTCGTCGAATCGTTTGTTGTCGTCGCTACTCAAACCTAGGCGCTTGAGGCTGTCGATGTCGTCTTTGACGTAGTCGAGCATGCTTTGCATGCGTGCACTTTGCGCCGCTGCTTGGTCAGGAGGTAATCCGCTGTCTTGAAAAAGACGGTTAAAAAGATTCTTAGGACTTCTTTCAGCGGGCACCATCGCGTTGGGTCCCGAGTGCGTCATCAGCGGGTCGGCGTAGGTAGCGGTTACAAGCGAGGCATATTTGCGGCCTACCCCTAAGGTTTTTGCGACTTGCTGGTCAAATGAAATGCCACCCGGTGATTTGGGCCAGTTGTCGCCCGGCGTGCGCAGTGCCGACGGTTTACCCACAAGCACCGACATATAGTCGTGATGGTCACCTGCACCTGGCGCTCCACCGTTTTCGGGCGTTAGGCCGACCAACACGTTGATATCTTGTTTGTAGGGCGAAAGCGGTTGCAGATTGGTTGATAATGTCCAGTTGGTTTCTGTGCCTGTTGGAAACCACGCATCGGTGGAGATGCCGGTTGGGAAATGAAAGATGAACAAACGTTTGGGCATCGACTGAGCCGCCACGGCGTTTTTTCCCGAGCCGATGTAGGGCGTGCCCTTTGGACCAAACATTGCTTCAAGCGGCGGCAGCGCGAGGCTCGCAATGCCAGCGGCGCCCATGCCCCGCAATACGGTACGTCTGTCTAAACGAACTTTCTTCATTGCGTCTCCATTTATTGTCCTGTTGGCGCTCGCCTAAAACGAAATGCCTCGCTCGTGGCCATGGCAACCAATAAGTCACCAAAATGATAGCCAGATGTTTCGAATGCTGCGTTAAGTTTGTCGAGCGAATACTTGTCGTCGGCACCGTCGGCGTTGTCTTGACGCGCCAGCGCCCAACGAAACAGATGTTGCACCATACAGGGTGCGGTTGTCTGCGCGTCTTGTTTGGCAAGTGCACCGAGGCTTGGTGCATCGGCAAACACTTCAGCGCCTACGCCTGTCACCTTGCCCTCGGTATACACGGCCGCGCCGGTACTCTTGGTCGTGCGCAACTCGCCCATCATGCCGTAGCGATCAAGACCTTTGCCGATGGGGTCCATCAGGCTGTGGCAGCTTGCACAAAAACTGTTATCGGCACGCGCTTGCACAGCGTCACCTTCAGACAACGAAGATTGGGCAGCCGCTTGATCAAAAGCGGCTTGAGGTGGCGAAGGCAAAGGTTGGCAAAACACCATTTCGCGAATAAAGCGACCACGCTTAATCACCGACGTTTCGTTGCCGGGTGCGGTCATGGTCATCGCGGCGGCAGTTGAAAAGAAACCGCCACGTTTTGAATCGGCTGGCCAATCGATCCTGACCAAGTCAGTGCCACTGGCTTGCACACCATAGAGCGGCGCTAGGTTTTTGTCGGCGTACCCATAGGGCGCGGTGTAGACGTCGAGCATGTTGGCGTTGGCTTGCCACAAAAAATCGTCGATGAACTTGAATGCTTCGCCATACATGGAGGCCTTTTGCATGGCAAAGTTTGCGTATTTGTTACCTTCACGCACCACCGTTTCGAGCCGGCGTAGCTCAAACCATTGTTCAACATAGTGATGGAAACGCTGGTGCATCGCTTCGTCGTTCATTCTTTTTTGCACCACTGCAGTTAATCCTTCGACAGAATCAAGATCACCGTTTTGAGCGGCGTCGAGTAAAGCGTCGTCAGGTGTGCTGCTATAGAGAAAATAAGCGAGGCGGGTTGCCAGTTCAAAGCCCGTGAGGCGGCGCAAGTTGGGACGGCCTGATTCTTCTTTGCCCACCTCAACACGAAATAGAAACTTGGGCGATTGCAAAACGGCACCCAGCACAAGCTGCGCACCTACGGCCGCGTCGCTTTGCGCTTGTTGCAACGCAAAAAGCTTGTCGATCTCTTCTTGGGTTAGTGGGCGACGAAACGCACGGCGGCCAAATGTGGTGATGAACGAGCGCATGCATGTGTCGCGATTTGCTCCGGAAGGATCACAACCAAGCACTTTGGTTTTAAGCGCGGGTGTGCTGAGCACCTGCTCAGCGGCCGCATTGGCGCCCGCAAGATAACCTTCGGCGTGAAGTGTTGAAATGGTGGCTGCCAATGATTGGTTGTCGAACGCTTTGTAGTCACCATCGACGGGAAGGTTTTGCGCGGCGGTGCTGACGTCGACACCTGTCAGATCGTTGACGGAGTTCATGTATTCGACGCGGGTAAGACGACGCAGGTAAACGGGACCCGGGTCAAAGGTGGCTGAGGGCGCGTCTGGAGCTGTGCTGCCACCGCCGATCGTGCCGCTACAGCCCGCCGCAAACAGTAGGGCCAAAACCACAAACGTTCTGGATTGCATACCTATTAAGAACGCAAGAATCGTGCCTTACTTAAGCCCTCCTGGAACGATAAAAAGACGTATGATTATCGACGCTTTGCCGCTCTTACGGTATCAAGGAACCCGCGCTGTGGCGGGGGGTGACCCATAGCGCGCGTCAGGCTCCGAGGGGCTGGTGCGGCGACTCGGTCGAGACTTGAATGATGAGCTTGCCGCGGGTGTGTCCGGCCTCGGAAAGTGCAAGCGCGTCGGCTGCTTGTGCGAGTGCAAAGGTATTCTCGATATGTGGGGTGAGTTGGCCTGATTCGGCCAACTTAACCAATTCGCGCGCATCGTCGGCGCGCGGGTCGACGGTAAGAATGCGCACACGTTTGGTGGTGAACAACCCCAAGAACGACCAGAGCAGCGCGCTGAGTGTTGCCAGCGTATAAACGTAGCGACCACCGCGACGCAGCAGATGACGCATGTTGCCAAAGCGATGTGCACTCATGAAATCGAGAATCGCATCGAAAGATTCTTTGGGCAGCGTTGCAAGATCGGTGGTGGTGTAATCAACCACGTCGTCGGCGCCTAAGTCTTTGACGAAGGAGGCATTCTTAGGCCCGCACACGGCACTCACATGTGCACCGACCGCCTTGGCGACTTGCACTGCCATGTGACCTACACCGCCCGATGCACCGATGATCAATACGCGTTTAGCGGCGCCGAGTTTCGCCAATCGCTTAACCGATTGTAAGGCTGATAACCCTGCAATCGGCAATGCCGCCGACGCTTCGTAAGACAGATGTGATGGCTTGTGCGTGAGATAGTTCTGGGACACGGCGACATACTCGGCGAAGGCGCCTTGGCGCGTGCCCATGGGATTAAGCGATCCGATGACCGCGTCGCCCACTTTGAATTGCGTTGCGCCAGCGCCCGTTTCGATGACATCGCCAGCAAAATCGCAACCAAGGCCTTTGGGCAGCCACCAACGCGTTAAGAATGAGAACTCGCCATTGCGTATTTTCCAGTCAAGCGGGTTCACGCTGGCTGCGCGCACGCGCACGATCACTTGCTGGCGTTTGGGCTTGGGGAGTGGTTGCTCAACATACTTGATGACTTCGCGGCCACCATAGTGGTTGAAAATGATCGCTTTCATAGGTGTTTAGCCACGTTTTACGGCGATGGTCAGGCCCTCGCCCGTGGGCAAAATGGTTGAGATAAAACGTGCGTCTTGCGCCAAGCGCTGGTTGAGCGTGCGCAGGGCGATGACGTCAGCCTCGGAACGCGTGTCCTTAAACCGATCATCGCAGATGCCACCATACGCGAAGGTGTTGTCGAGGATCGCGGCGCCACCGACGCGAAGATGAACTGCAGCCCAATCAAGATAAGCTTGGTAACCTTCTTTGTCGGCATCGATGAAGACTAGATCAAAGGGTGCGAAGTGTTCGACCGAGGCAAGACGTTCGATGGCCGGGCCAATATAGATCTGCACTTTGTTTTCGACACCCGCCTGCTCGAATGACTTTTTCGCCAAATCGGCGTGTCTTTCTGAAAACTCGAAGGTGTAAAGTTTGCCATTGTCAGGCAGCGACCGCGCAATACGCACGCCCGAGTAGCCCGCAAGCGTGCCTATTTCGACGACTTTTTTTGCACCGATTAACCGCGTAAGCGTTTCTAAGTGCTGACCGTCGGTGCTTGAGACATGGATGTCGGGTAAATCAGCTTGTGCGGCCCGCACGCGGATGTCTCGCAAGATGGTATCTTCTGGGTAGAGTTGCTCGACATAAGCGCAGATCGCTGGATCGGTGTTTGAATAGGCTTTGCTCATGTCGACGACCTCACAACAACGCTACGCTTGTTCGGACGCAAGAGCAAGCAGTCTATGGGTACCAAAACCAGGTTGCAGTCAACGTTGCGTTGAGGGTATCAGGATTAAAATAGATATTGGGGGTTGTAAATCGCAGAAACACGGCGGCAACGGTTTTGTCGCTGGCTTTGATATGCCAGCGAATGCGCGCCCCATAGCCATGGTTGTCCAAACCGTCTTTATCAAAACGTAAATACGCTTGTGGTCCGATCGCAAGTTCAGAAAGCACATTGCATACAACAGCACCCTGCCATGACACGTAACTTTCGTCGGGTGTGGCTGCAATCAATCGGCCGCCCATCACGTTGTAATATTCAAAAAGATTGTTAGCGAAAGGGATCACCATCGAGTGGTAAAGATCACTGCGCCAACCCGTGTCGACAAAGGCCGGAAGCTCTTCGACCAACGAGAGCGCCATCCATACTGGTTGATGCGTGAGGTGATATGCCAATGCAATGCGTGGATTGGCAATCTCAACATCGGGTGCAACCGTGATCGAGGGAGTGTCGATGCCGATGTCGAAATCCGGATAAAGACGATAGTCCACACTGAGCAGCGTTCGATAATCTGAGCGGCGCACGCCATTGGCGTCACGCGTATCTTGAGGCACCGTTTCCATACCTGTTCCAATGCGAACTGCCTGCGCTTGGGTGTCTACAGGTTGCGCCATGACACGTGTGTGCGTGGCGACGAGCCATCCACACAAACTCATTAAAATAAGGCTGTTGACGCTGTTGATTAGCGTGTTCATCGGTATTCTCGTGACGTGTAAATCGGTGTAAGTAATGGCTTTTTAAGTGTCCGAAGACGTTTCTTGAAAGTTGAGATCGCGCGCAAATGTCTCGCTTAAGAACCACAGGCCCCCGAGCGCAAGCAGCACTGCTACCGCAAACATTATGCTTAGCGTTGTTACGAGCCCCAATGAAGGTTGTAATAATGAGAGAACCAGTGATCCTGGTAGCACCAGTGCGCGCACAACGGTTGGCACCACACAGGCCGCCGTTGAACGCAAGTCAGTGCCAAACTGCTCGACCGCGAGCGTGAGAAACACCGACCAATAACCGGCACCAAGACCCAGCACACCGCACACCATGCAAAAATAAAATGTGGATGCTTGGTGGGCGTTTAGATAAAACACAACCGCGACACTTAGTAGACCAAGGTATGCGACAACAACTTTCTTTCGTGTTTGAAACCATTGGCTGAAGACGCTGCTTGATATTTCACCGATGCCAAGGCCCACGTTGAAGTACACCATGACCTGCCCGGTGGTCACCGCATTGGGTAGCTTGAGGGCGCGCGCAAGTTCGGGTGCAAACGAAATGAGAAAACCCAGAACCACCCACATTGGCAGACCCACCACAACACACTTGATGAAGCGCAGTAATGCGTCGCGCTTTAAGAACAGCACGCGCAAGTCGCCACGCGTGTGTAAGCTCGTACGGCGCTTGAGCTCGTCAAACATGCTCGATTCATGTACGATCATGCGAAGCACAAGCAACGACAATCCCAACGCGCCGCCAATCAGGTATGCGGTGCGCCACGATAACATGTCACCGATTAAGCCTGCGCTAACGCCGCCGATAACGCCTGATGCGGCAACAATCATTGTGCCGTAGCCGCGTTTCTCTTTGGCAAGGAGCTCGCTTACAAGCGTAATGCCCGCACCCATTTCGCCTGCCAAGCCTAACCCTGCGATGAAGCGACACACAGCGTATGCGGGAATCGAGTGAACGAAAGCGTTGCTCAGTGTGGCAGCAGAGAACACCAAGATCGATCCGAATAGGATATTCTGACGGCCGTATTTGTCGCCGAGCACGCCCCAACTAAAACCGCCGATGAGCATGCCGCCGAGTTGTAGATTAAATAGCAAGAGACCTTGCTTGGTGATCGCATCACCCACCAACCCAAGATCCGTCAGGCTCGGAACGCGCAATGCATTGAAGAGCAACAGATCGTATGCGTCGACCATGAAGCCAAGTGCTGCGGCGGCCACGGCGAGATACACACGAGAAGAACTGGCGCGCATAAACGTTTGATGGTGTGAAGGTTAGTGGAGCAGAGGGGGATCGAACCCCTGACCCCCGGCTTGCAAAGCCGGTGCTCTCCCAGCTGAGCTACTGCCCCGAGAACTGGCGGGTTATAGTCAACTATTACAGCGATCGCAAGCCGCTTTTTTAAAAAGACGGGCACGATGCAAAGGGCGTGGTAGGCCATGACTAACCTATGCGTTTTCGCGATCGACAGGACGCCGGCCAAAAACTGGCCAAGTTGCTCATGCCTTTGAAGGGAGAACATCCAATCGTCCTTGGTTTACCACGAGGTGGCATACCTGTTGCGTTCGAAGTGGCTAAAGCACTAGGCGCCGAGCTTGATATGTGGATTGTACGTAAAGTGGGCGCGCCCGCTCAGCCGGAACTTGGGCTTGGTGCGGTGGCGGAAGGGGATGTTGTGTACGTTGACCCGCAAACGATGGCGTGGGCTGGTGTTGGTCAGGATCAGATGGCGCGATTGGTTGAGCAAAAGAAGCTTGAAGTTGCACAACGTGTTGCGCTGTTTCGCGGGCAACACGCGCCGCCTAACGTGGCAGGGCGATGTGTGATCGTTGTTGACGACGGTATCGCGACGGGCGGCACAGTGCTTGCAGCCTTGCAAGCACTGCGTACCCTGTCGCCAAAACGTATTGTGCTTGCCGTGCCGGTGGCGTCGCCTCAAACCCTCGAGCGGATGAAAGCCTATGCGGATGAGGTCTATTGTGTAATGGCAACTGAGCAGCTCGACGCGATCGGCGCCTGGTATGAAGATTTTACGCAAACGCCAGATACTCAGGTCTTTTCGCTATTGGCGCAGGCAACACAAGCCAACGACGCATTGAGCTAGTGTCGCGTTCGAGAAGTGGGGTTTCTCTGCGAGGAATGAACATATTCGGATCGATGGAGCAGTTTATGATAGAATTAAAGCGTGGGTGTCAACGTAAGGTGTTGGTCGTGTCGTGCGCTTGTTACGCTGATTGAGTGTTGCTTTGTAATATGCATGCTGACAGGTTGTGGGCGCTTTGGTTTTGGACACGCTTCGATTGTTAACGATGCGGGTATCGATGGCGGTTGGGTGAGCGGCACTTGCACCGACGGGACACGCAATCAAAATGAAGAAGAGAGCGACTGTGGCGGTGTGTGTCCTGCGTGTCCCTTGGCCGCCAGTTGCAAGGCATTGCTTGCTCGCCGACCCGACGCACCCAGTGCGGTTTACCAACTCGATATTGATGGTCCGCAGGGGTCGCTTGAAGCTTTTTCCGCATACTGCGACATGACACAAGAAGGTGGCGGCTGGACGCTTGTTCTTAAGGCTGACGGCAATCAAAATACCTTTGCTTATAGCAGTGCTCTTTGGACCAACGCGACGCTGCTCAATCCCACGCAGCCCGATCTAGATGCAACCGAAGCGAAGTTACTCTCGTTCATGAGTATGCCGTTTACCGAGATGTTAATTGGCATGAAACAAAATGGTGTGACGCGCTGGGCAAGTAGCGTGGGAATGACTTTTCAGGGGCCGATTACAGGACCCAATGGGGTTCCGTCGTTAAGTGCGTTTTTTGTGCAAACGCCGGTGGACACCACGTCCATTGGAGGTCCCGCCGAAGCCGCGGCGACGCGCACACAGTGGCTCGGCTTGTTTGAAAATGGCTACATTCAGTCTGGATGCAATCGGTGGGGAGGCAACGTCGGGTCATCGAACCCAGGCGCTTGGCGTTTACGTTTGGGGGTCCTAGGTGACGAGCAGACCGATTGCGCAAGCCCCGATTCGTTTATCGGTTTCGGATTTAGTTTTGGGCAAATGGGCGCTTGCTCTGGATTCACGTTCTCGACAACCGTGGGCAATGGCGCACGGTGTATGGGCGCCGCCAACGACCGTGACACGCGTGCCATGGGTTACGTGTTTGTGCGCTGACACTTGTGTTTAGCGAAAAACGACAGTCTTGTGGCCGTTGAGCAAGACGCGACGTTCAAGGTGCCACTGAACTGCACGCGCGAGCACTTGGCATTCAACGTCGCGGCCCACCGCCATCAAATCTGCAGGCGACATCGCATGATTGACGCGTGCAACTTCTTGCTCGATGATCGGCCCTTCGTCTAAATCGGGCGTGACGTAGTGTGCAGTGGCACCGATGAGCTTAACGCCACGCTCAAATGCCTGAGCGTAGGGTTTGGCGCCTTTAAAGCTTGGCAAGAATGAATGGTGGATGTTGATGACCTGACCTGATAGCTCGACACATACTTTGCTTGATAATATTTGCATATATCGCGCAAGCACGATGAGCTCGATATCAAGCTCGCCCACCCATTCTAAGAGCGTCTGCTCTTGTGCGTCTTTGTTGCTCTTGTTGATGGGCAAATAGCGAAACTCGAGCCCACTACGGGTGACCAACTCTTCAAACTCAAGATGATTGGACACCACAGCGCGTATGTTCATGGGCAAAAGACCAGCACTTTGCCTAAACAACAAGTCATTGAGGCAATGGCCATAACGCGACACCATCACCATCACATTGGCGCGTTCGTTCTCGCGATGAAGCTGCCATCGCATCTGGAAGGTGTCGGCCAGTTGCATGAAGTCGACGCGCCACGTCGACTCGTCAAATGACTTCTTTTGTGGCGAAAACACCACGCGCATAAAAAAGCGGCCTGTGGATGCATCACCGAATTGCGCACTTTCGATGATGTTGCACGAACGCGCGTGTAAAAAGCCCGACACGGCGTGCACAATGCCAACGCGATCTGTGCACGACAGGGTGAGAATGAAATGTTTGTATTCAGGATTGCGCGATGTCATTGACCATCGGCCACTCGCCGTTAGGCAATCGAAGCGTTGGTGCCGACTTCAACTGCATCTACGCTGTCAGTTGCGCTGACAAAGATCTCGCGACCCTCAGCTGTTTCATAGGCCGCACGACCGATTTGTTTAGTGCGATAACGATCGGTGAACATGCCCAGAATGTAGTTATGAAAGCAGAATAAGAAAATCGAGTGCTGGTTGAGCGCGGGATTCATTAGCGGTGCGATCTTGTCATGCAACTCACGCAGTTTGCTCCAGTGCGCACCCGGATGTTCGTGATGTGCGGTGTGTAACCCGTTGTTAAAGAGCCAGTAGTTGGTGAACTTGCTGACAAAGTTACGCGAATGATCGTGCTCGGACCAAGGGTCGCAGTGAATATGCTGCACGTAATTGATGAACATCATCGACCAAAGAGCGAACGCGGAAGGCAACGCCATGGCACATCCGTATACGAGCAGACCCTTGCCAAAACCGTGCATTACAATCGCAATCGTGATCATGGAAAGGTGACCAAGCGCCACTGCGGTATACTGCGTGACGACCTGACGAAAGAGCGTGGGCGACTGCTTGGACTTACGAATGTATTCTTTGATCGGATCGGACTGCCAATAAGCCGAAACGAAGAAGTAAGTGGAGGCCACAAGCCAGGTGTGCTTTTTTGAGTAACGCCAGGTGATCGTAGCATCGCCGGCCTTATTCACGTACTTGTGGTGGTTCAAATTGTGCGTTGGAATCCACGCAAAAAGCGGGTAGCCGTAAAACACTGAAAGCCACGCCGAAAAGAACGCATTTGCCTTGCGATTGAGAAACACGGGGCAATGGTTGTGGTTGTGTGAGAACACGCCCGAGCAAAAACCAAAGTATAAGCCGAGCGGGATCATCCACGGGATGAGCTCAGGCTTGACATATTGAATGGCGACAGACGCTGGAAAAAAAACCAGGGCCCACAACATTAAGCGGTAATCCGCGGCGTAACGAGGTTTCATCTGAATGTGCTCCGCACAGAGCATACGCTGATATCGAAAAACTACAAGGGCTTATTTTTGCTGAGTATGCGAAATCATTTCGTTTTTTGTGAAGGTTTTGCGCGGGATATGTCGAATTGTTAAGTGCCCGCGCGGCATGTTGCGCAGGGATTGCGCGCTGGTAGGCTTGCGCTGCTTTCGTTTGTGCTCTTTCGGAGAGCTTTTATGTGGATTGTTCGTCTCGCCTTACGCCGCCCCTACACCTTCGTGGTTGCTGCACTGTTAATAGTGCTGGTGTCGATCGGCGTTATCGCGCGTACGCCCAAAGACGTGTTTCCTGATGTTGATATTCCAGTGATTAGCGTGGTGTGGACCTATGCGGGTTTGCCGGCGCAACAAATGGAGCAACAGGTTACGTTGTTCAGCGAATATTCGATCGCGGGTAACGTCGCGGGCATTCGTTTGCTTGAGAGCAACAGCTACGACGGTATTTCGGTGATTCGCGCGTATCTGCATCAAGGCGTCGATGTGGCCGCAGCCACTGCGCAGGTAACGGCTACTTCACAAACGATTATGCGGCGCATGCCACCGGGTATCCAGCCGCCCACCATTGTGCGTTATAGCGCCACCAACGTTCCGATTTTGCAGTTGGCGGTGTCGAGCAACGTGCTGAGTGAAGCTGAGGTGTTCGACTATGTGAATAACCGCATACGCAGTCAGCTCTCGGTGATTCGTGGCACACGTTTCCCCATGCCGATGGGCGGCAAAACTCGACAGATTGTGGTGGATTTAGACCCCGACGCGCTTCGCTCGTATCGCATTTCGCCCAACGATGTGAATGTGGCCGTCGCGTCTCAAAATCTGATCTTGCCGACCGGTAGCGCGAAGCTGGGCGAGATTGAATATCGTGTGAGCCTAAATAGTAGCCCTGAAGCAGTGGCCGCGCTCAATGATGTACCCGTGGCGTTGCGTGATGGGCGGCGCATCTTTTTGCGCGATGTGGCCTTTGTTCATGATGGTTATGCCGTTCAAACCAGTATCGCGCGGCGTAACGGCGGGCGTGCTGTGGTGATGTCGGTGCTCAAGACGGGTGAGGCTTCAACGCTCGACATCGTGCGCGACGTGAAGGCGCTTTTGCCCGACATTCGCGCCACTGCGCCCAAAGGGCTGAAATTTGAGCTCTTGGCTGACCAGTCTACCTTTGTGACGCGAGCGATTGAGGGGCTATTGACCGAAGGTGTCATCGCTGCGCTTTTGACCGCAGCGATGATTTTACTTTTCTTAGGAAGCTGGCGCAGCACGCTGATCGTGTTTGTGTCGATTCCGCTCAGTGTACTGATCGCCCTTTTGGTGATGCGAGCCCTCGGACAGACCATCAACACGATGACACTTGGAGGGCTCGCACTCGCTGTAGGCATTTTAGTCGATGATGCCACGGTCGAAATTGAAAATATTCATCGTAATTTAGCGATGGGTAAACCGATCACGCAGGCGATTTTAGATGGCGCGCAACAAATTGCCGTGCCGGCGTTCGTGGCGTCGTTGTCGATTGGCATCGTATTCTTTTCGGTGCTCTTGCTTGAAGGCCCGGCCTACTATTTGTTTACACCGCTTGGCATGAGTGTTGGATTTTCGGTGATGGCTTCTTATCTGCTTTCGCGAACATTGATTCCAACGCTGGTGCGTTATCTGATGCCGGCTGAGTTGGCAGCACATACATCACCACCCGCTGTGCTTGGCTTTTTTGGACGCGTGCACCAGCGTTTTGAAGCCAGTTTTGAGAGCTTTCGACAAAGTTACGTGAGCACGCTCGCGAGTGCGCTTGCGCACCCCAAACGCGTTTTTGCGGTGTTTGGTGCTGTGATGGCGTTGGGGGTGGCGCTCGTGCCCTTTGTAGGGCGCGAGTTTTTCCCACAAGTCAATGCGGGACAGATTCGTTTGCACGTTACAGCACCCCCTGGCACCCGCATCGAAGAAACGGAACGCTATTTTTCTGAGGTGGGTAGCGAAATCAAACGTTTGATTCCTGATAACGAACGCAGCTTGATTCTAGATCAGATTGGCATCCCATCGGGTTACTCGCTTGCGGTAACCGACAGTGCCAACGTGAGCTCGGCCGATGGTGAGGTATTCATTCGCTTGGCACCAAACGCACTCAAGCGCACACAGCACTATATTAGTGTGCTTCGAGAGGCGCTCCCCAAAACATTGCCACATTTGAGTTTTTACTTTCAGCCGGCAGACATGATGACGCAAGTGTTGAACTTTGGCTTGCCCTCGC
>JBGAKI010000017.1:20149-52177 GCA_044224525.1 Polyangiales bacterium
GGCGCAGTGGATGTGCGGCTTCATCAAATCCCCTACTCGCCTTCGTTGAAACTTGATGTTGATCGCGTCCGTGCAAGCCAAGTCGGGCTGACTCAACGTGATGTGGCGAACGACGTGCTGCTGGCGGTTTCGTCGAGTGGACAAGTTGCGCCAAACTACTGGGTGAACCCTGAGACCGGATTTAACTATCCGGTCGCGGTGCAAGTGCCCGAACGACGCATCGATTCGCTTGAGGCACTTAACACACTGCCGCTCACAACCACTGTGGGCACGCAGCTTTTTGGTGACTTGGCGCGCATCAGTCGGCAAAGCAGCCCGGTGTTTACCACGCATGTTGACGTGCAGCCCACCTATGAAGTGCGCGCCGACGTTGAGCATCTTGATTTAGGGCGCGTCACCCATCAGCTTGATCGTATCGTCAAGCGAGAACTTAAACACATGCCACCAGGGCTGGTAATCAATGTGCGGGGCCAGGTGGACAGCATGCGTTCTGCATTTACGCATTTGTTCTTGGGGTTGTTGATTGCCTCACTGCTTGTTTACGGGTTGATGGTGATTAACTTTCAGTCGTGGCTTGATCCGCTGATTATGCTTTTAGCGCTACCGGGCGCGGGCTTGGGCATTGTGATCGCGCTACTTGCCACCGAAACGCATTTGAGTGTGCCCTCGTTGATGGGTGCGGTGATGAGCATTGGGCTTGCCACCGCGAACACAACGTTGTTGATTTCGTTTGCCAACGAACAACGACGACTTGGACTTGATGCCACGCAAGCGGCGCTGCAAGCAGGCAAGGTGCGGCTTAGGCCCATCTTGATGACCGCGCTTGCGATGATCTTGGGCATGCTGCCCATGTCACTTGGCCTTGGCGCCGGAGGTGAACAACATGCGGTGCTTGCGCGCGCGGTGCTCGGCGGCTTGTCAGGGGCAACCCTTGCCACTTTGTTTTTTGTGCCGGTCATTTACAGCGTATTGCGCAAGCAGGATCACCCACGTACAGAGGATCCCTTCTTGAGCGAAAACTACCGGCCCAGCGATCACGAGACCGAAACCCATGCTACAATTGGTGCGCAGTTATGAGTACAACACCAAGTCAAAAGAAGCGTGGCGGTTTGGTGGCAGCGGTGCTGTGTGTATTGCTTGCCGCTGCCGTTGTGAAAGCACTGGTGGCGCGCGAAGCCAACGAACACGCGGCCAAGGATGCCGTCAAGCGCGTGCTTGGTCCGAAGAAGGTGTTCGTCACCGTTGCGAAGCTTGCACCTGCTGCGATCGAGATGACGCTTCCAGGCACGGTACGCGCCTTACAAACGACGGTGCTCTATGCGCGTGCAACGGGGTTTGTGCGCAAGCTGCAAGTGAATATTGGTGACAAAGTTAGACGTGGTCAGCTGCTTGCCAATATTGAGGCGCCGGATGTGTCGGCACAACTTGCGCTCTCGCAGGCACGCTTAAAAGAGGCCGAGGAGAATGTTGGTTTTTCAAAGAACTTTTCGGAACGCACCGTTGCGTTGCAAGCGCAAGGGGCCGCAACACCTCAAGCAACCGAGGATGCCCTTGTGCGCTATAACACGGCGCGAGGCGCGGTCGCTTCAAATACGGCCGAAGTTCAACAGCTGCGCTCGTTGGTAGCCTATCAACGGGTGACTGCGCCATTTGATGGCACAATCAGCAAGCGTATGGTCGACGTGGGTGCGCTGGTCAGCGTGGGTGCGACACCTATTTTCGAAATTGAACAAACGGGCACATTGCGCGTCGATGTCGACGTACCGCAAAGTTTGGCGCCTTATGTAACGATCGGTACGCAGGCTAAGGTGTTACAAGGTGTCAATACGACGCTTGAGGCAACAGTGATGCGTACAACCGGTGCGCTTGACCCCCTGACACGAAATCTTGGTGTGCAACTTGCGCTGCCAAAAAACGCGTCTCTATTGACCGGCAGCTATGCCCAAGTGCGTTTTGAGGTGACACGCAACAATCCACCGGTGATTGTGCCTTCGACTGCACTGCGCGTGCGGTCAGGTCGAACACAAATGTTGGTGGTTGGGACTGATAACAAAGTCGTCGTGCGGGATGTTACACTTGGGCGAGATCTTGGACGCGACGTTGAGGTGCTCAAAGGGGTCAATGCGGGCGAAACCTTGGTGATCTTTGCACCAACCGATCTTGAGAGCGGTGCGCGCGTCGTGATCGCCAACCACTCATAATCGTCGAAGTGATCGAGCTTGTGTTTTTTGCACTTGAATGAGCATGCCGTGGCATACTCATCGAGGTTGGGTGCACCATGAACGAAGTCGAACAAAAAATACTCATCGAAGAACTACGTGCGATGCGAGTTAAGCTTGAGCGCATCGAAGCAGCGCTAGCGAGTAGTCAACCCGCTTCAGTACACGCAGCGCCGATCGAAACACCATCGATTGCCGTTCAAGCACCGAGGGCTGTCTCGACAACTACGGCAGCGCCAACGAATGACCTAGGGGTTGCGCGCCCAGTGTCGATGAAACCCCAGTCGGTTGCTCAGAGTGAAGGTCCAGCGGCAACGCCCTTTGATTCGAGCGCAGGATTGGGCCAGCCCGTTGTTCGTAGCGCGATTAAACAAGACCGTTCAACGAGCAGCGCGCTTGGCATTATTGGCATGCTTTGTTTTGTGCTCGCTGCCAGTTTTCTTATCAAGCTTGCGATCGATTCCGGGTGGCTTACGCCGCTAAGGCAACTTGGGCTCGCAGCGTTGTTTGGCATCACATTGATTCTTGTGGGCCTGCGCTTTCGTGAACGTGATGTGGCTTATCTAAGCTTATTGCCAGGGACAGGCATCGTGATTCTGCAAATGACCGCCTACGCGGGTAAGCTATTTTATAATTTCTACGACGGGTGGACTGCGGGTGTGCTCGCGAGCTTGGTCTCGATTTTATCACTCGTGTTGTTTCAGCGGTTCAAGCAAGATTTTTATGCGGTTTTCGCCGTGGTTGGCTCGTATGCGTCGACCCTTCTGTTGCCTTCGACCAAAGGCACCGAACTCAACGCGATGACCTTCTTTTTGATTTGGGATGTCGCTTACGCGGTGCTTTCGATCATGTTTAAGAATCGCGTCATGAACTTGCTCGCAGCGCATTTGGCCCTCGGCGTTTTTTCGGTGCAGGGGTTGATGCTGGTTGATGGTCACAACACAACCGCACTCACTATGATCGCAGGTTTTCAACTCGTGCAGTTTTTGGTGTTTGCGGTGAGTGTGAGTGTGTTTTCAAGCAAACATCAACTGCCACTCAAGCCGATGGAGATATGGGCTCACTTGCTACTATTGGTTTTTTTCTACGGCCTAGAGTATTCGCTGGTGTCACGCATCAACCACGCTGCGGCGCCTTATCTTGCGCTGGCGTTTGCGGGAATCGTTTACGCTATTTACAACGTGACAAAACGCGCCATGCACGAGAGCAATTTGGACAGCGGTCCGATGGTGTTGTCGTTCTGTGCGTTGGTGCTTTTTCATGCTGGCTATCTTGAGTTGTTACCGGAGCGCGTTGAACCGTGGCTTGCTGTGGTGTTGTTCGCGAGCTTGCCTGTGCTTTCTAAGCGACTGGAGCTTAAGGGCAAACACATGGTGATCGGTGGGTTGATCTTAATCGTGTTCATCATCAACTATGCCAAAGTGGTCTATCTACCTACACAGGGTGCGACGATGGTCGAATGGCTGGCGCTCAACCTGCTTTTCTTTGGATGTCTGTTTGCCTTCTATGGGCGAAGTGTTTTTCAGGCCGGTAAGGCGATTGCCAACGAGTGGCTGATTTTGTTGCTGTTGGCCGATGCGCAAGCTTTGCTCGGCTTATCACGCTTAGCTGAGCAACTTGCCATCGTGGTAGGCATTGCGCCGATGACGCGCTTTTTGGTGTCAGCGTTTTGGGGTTTGTTTGCGCTGGGCATGTTGATCTGGAGTAAAACGCGGCTTGACCGATTGCTGGCGCGCTCGTCACTTTTTATTTTCGCGGTAGCAATTGGCAAGGTGCTGCTTTTTGATATCGGCACGGCGGGTGCGCTGGCGCGGATCTTCTCTCTTCTGACGCTTGGCGTCGTGTGTTACGTCGGTGGCTATCTTTATCGCCATATTGAAAGCTGGAAAACGACCTCATGAGCTTTGACGTTGGCTCGCTGCTTGCGTCGCTGGTGATTAGCTCAATCGGGTTTGTGGCGTATCGCTATGGCAAAAGCCAACAACGGCTTCCCCAACGCATCATGGGAATCGTTTTGATGGTCTACCCCTATTTTGTCTCGGACATGGTGTGGATGATTGTCGTTGCGATTGGACTACTTGCGTTGTTGTGGCTTTTGCTACATTTGGGCTATTGATCAAGACGATGGCATCACGATTAGACAAGCTGCGCTGGGCGCTCGGGTACGGGTGCATCTCGGGTAGCGTCGCGTTTGGCTGGGTGCTGGGTTGGCGGTATTTAAAGCCCACCTTTTACCAGTGGCTGATGTGGGGTGACCCAGCGACGTTTTATTTGGGGTGGCTTTTTTTTCGCGATACGCCTTGGCAGTGGCCGCCGGGGCTGAACCCAAACTACGGGATGAGTCTTGGAAGCTCGATTGTATATTCGGATTCGGTGCCGCTCTTTGCGTTGCTCTTCAAACCCTTCTCGGGATGGCTTGCGCCGACGTTTCACTATTTTGGGTTGTGGTTACTGACTTGTTTGGTGCTTCAGGGCGTCA
Organism: Polyangiales bacterium; assembly: GCA_044224525.1. Lineage (GTDB taxonomy): Bacteria > Myxococcota_A > Polyangia > Polyangiales > CBDCBC01 > JBGAKI01. Next base: position 24,848 of record JBGAKI010000017.1, read on the forward strand.
GCGCGTGGTGTCTAATGACGCGCATTACCAACAAGCAGACACTTCGGTGCGTGGGGGCGAGTTTTTTTGTCTGCGCGCCCATTCTGCTTGAGCGTATCAGCGGACATTTTTCACTGGTGAGTCAATGGTTGATCATTTGCGCGTTGGGGTTGGGTTTTTCGCTGCGTTTTTGTGCCTGGCGTTGGGTGGCATTGCTTGCATGCGCGGCGGCGATTCACGCTTATTTGTTGGCGATGGTCGCTGCACTTTGGCTGGCTGATCTCGTTCAGCGAGCGCGCCAAGGTGCGGTGACAAAGCGCGATCTTGCAGGCATTGCAGCGAGCATACCAGCGGTAGGGATCGTGATGTGGCTTGCTGGATATTTTGTGCTTGGCGCAAAGCTTGGCACAAAAGGCTACGGCTTTTTTCGCTTTAACTTGTTGTCGCTTTTTGACCCCGATGCAAGTTGGTCGCGCGTGTTGCCCGATGTGCCCCAAGGGGCTGGCGATCACGAGGGCTTTGCTTACGTCGGCAGCGGGATGCTGGTGCTGATGGTTATCGCTACCCTTTCCGTGCTGCAGAGAAGGTCGGTACTATCGGGTGCCCGAAGGTATGGGCTCGTTGTAATCGCGTGTGTGTTGATGATGATCTACGCGCTATCGAATCGTGTGGCGATGGGAAGCGTGGAGCTGTTTCAGGTGCCCTATCCAATATTTTTGGCGCGGTTCTTCGAAATGTTTCGCTCGACTGGGCGTTTTGCTTGGCCACTTGTGTACCTACTCAGTTTTGCCACGATTCACATCGTCATCCGACGATTTTCTGAGCGGGTTGCACTGGTGGTGTTGAGCGCGGCGTTGATCTTTCAGGTTAGCGATATGCGCGGCGCGATTCGCGCGCAACAAATGGATCGGCTGCGAGTCGAAAGCGAATGGCAGTCGCCGTTGAGGTCTAAGTTTTGGGCATATGCAGCCAAGCGCTATAACAGGATCTATTGCGTACCGAGCGCAACGTTCATCCCATACTATGAACATATGGCGCTTTTCGCTGCACTTCATCGCATGCCGATCAACGTGGGTTATCTTGCGCGTGTCGACGAGGACAAACTTAGGCGCAGCAACAAGAACCTTATTGAAGACGTATCGAGCGGCAGGTTTGCGCCCAATGCGCTTTATTATTTTAGGGAGCGGAATCTCTGGCATGAGATTGCGGCCCACAAGCGTGCGACCGATCTCGCTGAAATCATTGATGGCGTGATGGTGCTGGCGCCAGGATGGTACGGGCATATCAATCAGACTCGATAGCGCCGCAAGCGCGCTCGAGATGCGTGCTGGCTTCTTGTGAGGTAAGAATGACGAAAGGAGCTGCCATGCTAAAAAAAGTCGCCATTGCATTGATCGCTGTATTTGTCGGTGTTCTGATAGCCGCCGCGCTGCAACCTGCAACCTTTCAGATTGAACGCCGGACATCGATTCGTGCGAGCGACAATCAGGTATTCGCATTGATTAACGATTTTCATCAGTGGGCGAATTGGTCGCCATGGGAAAAGATGGACCCCAAGATGACCAAGACCTTTACGGGTGCACCTGCGGGTCAAGGGTCTGTGTATGCGTGGAAAGGCAACGACAAAGTGGGCGAAGGTCGCATGACACTTGTTGAAAGTCGACCGAACACTTATATCAAGATCAAGCTCGAGTTTTTTAAGCCATGGACCGCAACCAATACTGCCGAGTTCAAGCTTAAGCCAAGCGGAGATGACGTGTCGCTGTCGTGGTCGATGACGGGGCAACATAACTTTGTTGGCAAGCTGTTTTCGCTCTTCATGAGTATGGATAAGATGGTGGGGAAAGACTTTGAAAAAGGGTTGGCGGGCATCAAAGGCCTGGCTGAGAAATAGCCAATAAAAATGTGTAGATAAGATGGTGTATGCATAAAGGGCTATCCATGCGCTTGGCACATATAATGTGCCACAAAAATATAATATTTTAGTTATAGCGGAATGACTACTGTGGTCTGAATGCTACCATTAAAAGAGGGCTTCTCTTATGTTAGTTAATCGCCGCTTTACGACGACCATCCTTTGCTTGGGGCTTTTGCTATTGAGCTCGGCCGGTTGCGTCGCGGCAGGCGATGGTCCGCTCTATGCCGATGAAGGCGCGTCTGCAGGTGATGGTAATCGTCCGGCGCCGCCCCCGGGTAGACGCACAGGCCAACAACCCACAGAACCCACTAAGCCTTTGCCCAACTCGAAGCTTGGCGTGCATGTGATGGGCGGCAATGGCTCTGCAGCCGTACAAGATTTTATCAAAGTGTGCCCTCGGGTCATGAAGTGGTTTGAGCCCTCGTTGGATGATCTTAAATCGTTTGCTGCGCAGTGCCCAGGTTCGGTTATCGTCGTGCGACTGTGGCCGGGGAAAACATCCCCTTATCATATGAGCGATGACCCCATTGTCTGCGCCAACAATTATTGGCATCGGATCGAATCGCGCGTCAATTCGCTAGACCCAAACTATGTGGATTGGCTTGAAGGCCCGAACGAACTTGATGACATGGACAACTGGTTTGCGAACGGGGGCGTATGGTACGCGCATTTTGCCTCTCGGCTGGCTGACTTGATGCAGGCGAAGGGTTACCGTCCTTTGCTTGGATCGATTCCCGTTGGCAATGGCGAAGGTGCTTTCTTAAAGCCTTTTGGAGATATGGTGAAGCATCGAAATGATAACCCGCTCTTGACGATTGGCTGGAGCTATCATGCGTATAGTGCCGCGCTGAGCGTCGATGTGAACGCTGAGCAGTGGACCACGTTTCGTTATCGACGAATTGCGCAGGAGGCACAGATGACTGGCATTCCGATCGTACTTTCAGAAGCAGGTCAGGACAGCGAGTCCAATGGCGGCTGGAAGAAACAGTTCGGTCTTACGGCCGAAGGGTATCTCAACTGGCTGAAATGGTTCGATGGCCAGATCCGACAAGACGAAGATGTGATCGGTGCGACTATTTTTCAAGTGGGAGACACCGGGCAATGGGATCGATTTGACCTGGGCCCACTCAGCAAAAACATGTCGGCCTATATCAATGCGTCCCGGCCCAAATAACGCCATGGGTTAAAGATCAACGCTTGCTAAACGAACGATTTCGGCAACGAGATCGACGAAGGTCCATCCGGCAGCGGCGGCGATGGCTGGATATGGCGAGATGTCTGAGAAGCCCGGGAAACAATTGATTTCGAGCACGTAGAGCTTGCCATCGTCGCCAGGTTTTTTTTGGGTATCGTCGTAGCGAAAGTCGACGCGTGTTGGGCCGCTACAATGCAAGGCGTAATGCGCCTGCTCTGCGAGCGACATCGCTTGCTGATAGATTGCGTTAGGAATGGGCGCGGGAACCATCGATTCATAACCACCGGGAGTTGAGCGACACTCGGCGTCAAGAAAACCTTTGCTGGAGCGACATTCCATCACGGCTAGGGCTTTACCGCCCAACACGCCCACGGTTAGATCGCGACCGGGAATAAAACGTTCAACGACCACTTCGTTGCGCCTTGACCACTGGGTTAGGTGTTGATCGACGTTTGGACGCGGATCGTTGTCGAACACAAAATGCATGCCCAGGCTGCCGATGCCCTCGCTTGGTTTGATCACATAAGGTCTTGGTAAGAGGTCTGCTGCTTGTGCGTCTTGCAGCGATGCGACGACTCCTTCGGGTATGGGCAGGCCCGCTGCTTGAAAAGCTGCGCGCGCGAGTGGCTTGTTCAGCGCAATGCTTGACGCAAGCACCCCGGAGTTGGTGTGTGGGATACCGAGCACCTCTAAGAATCCTTGCACATAACTACGTTCACGGCCGCATTGTAATGTGCTCATCACAACATCGGGTCGCAGTTGCAGCAGTTTGACAGCGAGGTCTTTGTTCACTTCAAGAATGCCAACGCGATAGCCCAAACCGCCGAGTGCTTTGACGATGCAGCCCGCCGTTTGTTCGGATACCTCGCGAGGTGTGCCTTGACCCCCGATCAACACTTCCACATGTTTTTGCTTCGTCATACTGGGCTATAGCAAGGTGCCTGACGACTGAAATGTTGAAAACCGAAACGCCGATTGCAGATACTTGCTTTGTATCGATTTGGTATGAGGGTTGGCTTGTTCTTCAATCAAAACGCCTTACACTGAGCGCATGCAACAACGACATCTGGGTAAACACGGTCTTCGAGTTTCATCGCTTGGGCTTGGCTGCATGGGCATGAGTGAGTTTTACGGCCAAGGTGACGACGCCGAATCGACCGCGACGATCCATCGAGCACTAGAACTTGGCATTAACTTCTTTGACACCGCTGACATGTACGGGCCTTTCACCAACGAAGTGTTGGTAGGGCAAGCGCTTAAAGATCGACGTGACAAGGCAATCATCGCCACCAAATTTGGCAATGAGCGTAACCCCGACGGGAGTTGGATTGGCATCAACGGCCGACCCGAGTATGTGCGCAAAGCATGCGACGCGTCGCTGAAGCGTCTGGGTGTGCAGCACATCGATCTTTATTATCAGCATCGCGTCGATAAAAACGTTCCGATTGAAGACACGGTGGGTGCGATGGCAGAGCTCGTCAAAGCCGGGAAGGTGAAATACTTGGGGCTGTCTGAAGCGAGCGCCGAGACGATTCGCCGTGCCCACAAGGTGCACCCGATCAGTGCGTTACAAACTGAGTATTCTGTGTTTGAACGCGATGTTGAAAAAGACATTTTGCCTACCCTTCGTGAGCTTGGCATCGGTTTTGTGGCCTATAGCCCGCTCGGTCGCGGTCTTTTGACCGGGGCCATCAAAACGGGGGCTGAACTGGCGGAAACCGATTCGCGTAGGCAACGCTTCCCGCGCTTTGCAGGCGAGAACCTGGCAAATAACCTTAAGGCCGTCGCAGTCATCGACGAGATTGCAGAACGCCATAAGGCCAAAGCGGCGCAGATTGCACTCGCGTGGGTGTTGGCGCAGGGCGACGATGTAACTGCCATCCCTGGGACCAAACGCCGCAAGTATCTTGAGCAAAATGCGGGCGCCAGTGAGCTCAGGTTGAGTGATGATGACTTGCGACGGCTAGGTGGCATCGGTCAGGCGGCAGGGCAACGCTACGCCGACATGTCGAGCATCGATGTCGGACCGTAAAGGCAGGGGTCGTAAGAGGGCGTAATCAGAAGTTTGCAAACTAAAACGTCAGCGATTACTTTGGAGTATGACTGCGACCCAAGATGCATTTGTTGCGTATTCGCGTTTGCAACGGATTGAAAAAAGACTGGAAGCTGTCTTTGGAACAAATGGCGCTAAGCAGCAGCGTGCGTGGCCAAGTTGGCTTGTAAGCATCGGTGGCTTTCTGGTTTATGGCGTTACGCTGATTTTGTACATCTATCTGCTGTACGCGAGTTACGACGTGCTTTCGCATATTACCAAAGCGTCGGCACTGCTTGGATCGATTGCACAAGCGCTGCAGCTTGTTATCTGTTGGGGATGGCTGGTCGGTCTCGTGGTCGCATTTAACGGTGCTAGGCCAGCAAGAGAAAAATGGTGGGCCTATACGTTTTATTGCTTGTTGAGCATGTGGACAGGGTTATTCGTCTTGTTGATCGGCGTGGCGATCGATCGTTTGGGGTTACAAACTGCTATTGCAAAAAACGACTATACCAGACCTTCGCTCGATAACCTGATCTCGTGGTTGTTGCCGATTGGCCTTATGTATTTGCATTTTCGAACGAAATATTCGGCACGGGCACGCGTTTCATGACGGTGTGCGGTGCAGAATCCTCATGCGTGTTAAAACGCCACCGAGCAGGTCTGCGACGTCGAGCCGCCGTTGTTTCCGTTTTGGCAATCCACTTGTCGCGGATCGAGCTCGAGGCTGACGTTGACGGTTGTAAAGCCGCTCATCTGTGTATCGCAACCTACCGTTACGCATTCGCCGGGCGATAGCGGCTTGGCAGTCATCGTGCGGCAAAGTTCCTGAGCATTTTCGGCCATCGCGAACACCACGGGCACACCCAAGTCTGCAAGCGCGGCACCGCGATTACAGACGTTGGCAGAAAGTGTTGTTGCGGTGCATGGGAGGGTATCCATGCGTACGGTTAAGTCTGCAACCGGTCTTGGGCCTCTAACGCCTGGCACGTTTTGACGGAAGTTGTTGAGACCTTCGGTGGCCCAGTTCGCCTTAAACTCGGAGCTCTTGGGAATGGTACCGTCATCGTTTACGTTGGTAATGAAATAGGCATGCTGGTTCCACATCGGTCGGGCGTTTTGCCACTCGTCGAGCCCATCACGAAATACACGAATACCAGGGCTGCATGTCGTGTGTGAAGCACGACAGACTTTTGCGGTGCCAGGTGTGTTCGCAAGAGGGGCTGTGCAACCATAACCTTCGTCGCAAGTTTTATCGTCGGTGCAACGACAGAACCCTTGATCGCATTGTTTGCTCAAGCAATCATCGTTAACGTCACAACGTAACCCTTTGAAAAGCGGGTCGTATATGTCATCAAAAACATTGTCGCCATTGTGATCGCCGCATTCATTTTGATCGCAACCATTGGATCCAGCGACCACAATTTCAGCGGCGAAGTCGCCGTCGACATCTGCCACGACAGGCATGGTATTCCACGTCTTGGAGCGGTAGGCTTGCGAAAACTGCACCTCGCCGGTCGACCCGTCAAAGACGCGCACATAACACTCGTCACCATAGACAACCTCGGCTTTGCCATCGCCGTTGAAGTCGAACACGCTCGAACCCGTTTTCGCGGAGCCATCGCGCATGGGAACAGACCATAGCTTCTTGTTGTCAATTGGATCGTACACCACGTAAGCGGTTTGAAAGGCTGCACCAATTTCAGGTTTTCCATCGCCATCGTAATCAGCGATGGTAGGCGGCCCCCCGTAGTCATTGGCAGTAAAGTTACGCAATACTGTTCCCTTAAGATCCAGCACAACAAAATGTCCCGCCGTTACGTACACTATCTCGGGCGTGCCCGTTGTCATCGTGTTGGGTAAGTCGCCAAAATCTGCAAGTCCCGTGTAGCCGATGCGGTTGGCGACAGCGCGTTCGGCGACAAACGCGTTGGTATTGCTGTTCCACTCCCATGTTGACTGTCCGGATACAAGTTCAATGGCAGGGTCATTATCAATATTCGCCGTCACCAGAAAATCTTCGAATTCGGTGCTGTCTATCAACCCTGGAATCGAACTAAGTCGCACGCCATCAGGCGACCAAACCCAACCGTGGTACATGATTTCCGGACGCCCATCGTCATTAAGGTCATAGAGGCTAAGACCACCCCAGATATCGCTACCACTGAAGGTGTCATTCGCACCTTGATAGGTGCTCTTCCAAAGTTTGATGAGTCGTTTCTGTGCGAGGTCCCAGGTGAATGCTAGTAGACCACCTTTACGAGCCAGGCCAACGACATCGGTTCTGCCATCGCCGTTCAGATCACCGGCGGCCAAGGTGACCGTGGGCAACATCAGTTCATCGACCAATGGGTCCGCACTGGAGGTTGTTGCTGCGCCAAGTTGCTCACATGTGGCGCCATCAATCACAGTGACGTAGCTACCGACGCTTCCATTACTAGCGATAAAAACAATACTGGGTCGCGGTGGCGCACCAGGTGTTGTTTCGATGCCTAAGTTGACTACCAGGGGTGTTTGCGCAATCGTGGCGGCTTTTGTGACCGGATCGCCGGTCCAAACGCATTGAATATGCGGGCGCACTGAACCTGAGCTTGTTGCCTTGGCGCAAGTGTTATCATAGGCGCCCTCTTCCCAGGGCACGCAGTAACCGTTGTCACAACGTTTGTCGTTGGTGCATAACATCTGGGCATTGCATTCGTTGCCCATGGGTGTACTGGCCTTCTTGTTATCGTCACACGAACATCCGACATCGAACGCCATCAAGAAAAGAAATATATACAGAACACTGCATCGCTTAAGGTTTTGCTTTGCCATGCGGCGAGTAAATCATTGATACTCAAAATTGGCAATATTGAGTTTATACGCAGCGACACGGAACCCTTTTATCGAATAAGTAGCGCTTAAATTAGGGGATGTTGGATGGACATTTAGGACAATGACATTCACTGTGACAACGCATCAGTTCAGGCACTCCAGAACATACGCAGCGATATTGCTTACACTCACATTTGTGCAGTTTGGACAGAACATCAACATTCTTATCGTCGACTGACTGATCTGTATTTTCTTCGCGCTGAGCGGATTGCTCGGTGGGTTGCTCGGTTGACTGCACTGTTGCGTCCGCTGATTTGATTTGCGCGGAGCTCTGCGAATCGTCGGCGGGTTCACGCGCGACTGCGACGTTTGGATTTGCTGCCACACGTTCGCTATGAGACCGATCGGGTTTGGCGGTCGTTGACACCGTCGCGCACGAAAGAACACAAATTAACCAAACAAGATGACAACGACACGAGGCGACGAGGTTACTTTTGCTGTTTGTCATTCGTACCTCTGTAAATGAAGGCATATCGAGCACTTTTAAGTCGTGTTTAAGGTTGCATCACGATGGGCGATCGTTCAACCGCTTTGAGAAGGTAGCAAAAAGATAACCGAGATTCTATTTTGTGGTTTCGTACTTATTTTGCGCGACCGTGGTGTACAACCGTCGCGTATTGACGGCTGGTCGAGTTTCCTCTATTGGTATTGAATGAATCATGAAGAGGTTTTGACGTTCTGGTTTAGTGACAAGAGTCGCTGGTGGAAGAAAGACCCGGCATTTGATGAAGAAATTCGTCAACGGTTTTTGGAAGTACTAACGGCGATTACACACGATGAGTGCGAGGATTGGAAGACAACGGCGCACGGAGCGCTTGCTTACGTCATCGTGCTCGATCAATTTTCACGGAATATGTTTCGCCATAGTGCGAACATGTTTGCAAACGACGAGCGTGCTCGGAGCGCGGCAAACGAAGCAATCGAAAATGGTTTCGATCGCGAGCTCAACGAAGATGAACGATCGTTTCTATATATGCCCTTTATGCATAGCGAATACCTATCCGATCAAGAACGCAGTGTTGAGTTGTTTGAATCGTTGAATGCACTTCAATCACTCGATTACGCAAAACAACACCGTGACATTATTCGGCGCTTTGGACGTTTTCCGCACCGCAATGCATTGCTTGGTCGACGGTCAAGCCCTGAAGAACTAACGTTTCTGCAGCAACCTGGCTCGTCGTTCTAACGTCACTTCATTTACTTCAATGGGGCTGGTTGTGTTCGTCGTTTGAGTTGCAAAACCGAACGGATATTGAAGCAGTTAGGGACGACCGTACCACCCTGGATGCTGTCGAGTTTTGGCTATGGTTCAACTCGTCATCACTTTAAATTGACGTTGTTCTGTGTGCGCAAAAATAAACACGTTCAGATACCAATCGTTATCAGCTATTTTTTCAGCGTAGTTACAAGCCGTTGGTAGTATGGTGTTCTCGAACGGAGTGTTTTGTTCTTAGTGACTGCACCTAAGAACGTAGCCAGGGTTACTATGATGAGAAGAACACATTTACTTTTTTTTGTATTGATGTCGGCGTGTGGTGGATCGCAACGCGATGCCGCACAGAAAAACGAACTTAACGTCGCGCGCGTCGTGCTTTATCAAAACGGCGTAGGTTATATTGAACAACGCGGCGAGATCGATCGAGACAAGCTAACGCTGCGCATTATGCCAGATCAGATTGCCGACATTTTGAAGACGCTCACGGTGATCGATCTAGGCAGTGGTCGACCGGTGAATGTCACCCTTCCCGTCGAAAAAACGCGCCTTAGACGCCTAGCCGATTTGCCTGAACAGGTGCGTAACGGTGGCGGCCTGCGTGCTGTCGCAGAAGCCTTTCGCGGCGCCGAGGTTGACATTTCAGCAAAGGATGGTCATGCGACCGGTCGTCTCACGGGCGTGGAAACGATCGATAGCAGCGCAGATGAGGAACATCCCAAAATAACCTATCGCGTAGCGGTGTTGACCGACGATGGCACGATTCAAAGTTTTCCCCTTGAAGACATCGAGGCGATGCACATCAAAGACAAAACGCTCGAGCTCGGCTTACGCAAGGCGCTTGATGTAGCGCTTGACCAGGGAAGCTGGAAGCCGGTCGAACTGACCATCTACCTGGCGGGTCCTAAGCCACACAATATTGCCGTCAGCTACGTTGTGGAGATGCCACGCTGGAAACCCGCCTACCGCGTGGTTCTAAAAAAGGGAGGGCGGCGCGGATTGCTGCAAGGATGGGCGATTGTCGACAACGTTTCGGGCGCCGACTGGGACGAGGTGTTTCTTTCACTCACCGCAGGCACGCCACTAACCTTTCGTTACGATCTTTATTCGCCTAAATATGTCACACGACCTGATCTGACGCCTCAAGGTGAAGAGGTGGCGCTCGCCCCACCTCCAGCGACAGAAGGCGCCGCGGTAGACGAAGTAGAGGAACGTGAGGAAGCGCAGAGTGCTGTCGGCGTGGTTAGTAAAGATATGCGTGCTGGTGGCGCCGCACCGAGTATGAAGCGGGCAGCCCCGATGGCGAGCAAAGCACGTGAGAGCCTTCAGGCATCTGGGCTTGCGGACGCGGGCGGTGGTCCCGAAAAATCGATCTCCCGGCTGGCACAACCGATTACTTCCGAGCAAATTCAGCGTAATTTCAAGACCCTTGTGTCGGGGTCGCAGGTGGGCAGCCTTTTTCGTTATGACTTAAAAGATCCGGTAACAATTCGCGATAAACAGAGTGCGCTTGTAGCGCTGCTCAATAAAGAGTTGCCAGCAGAGAGCATTTTCTTATATCGCATCGATAGTTCAGAAAAGCACCCATATCGCGCAGTAAGGCTGACGAACGACAGCGGGTTTGCCATCGAGCAGGGACCGATGGCAATTTATCAGGAAGGAAGTTTTGTGGGTGAAGCGGTCGGAGGTCGCATAGAAGTTGGAACATCGACTTTTATTCCGTATGCGCTCGAAGGTGGCATGTTGGTGTCGCTTGAAGAACAGGTCAAAGATGCAAGTGCAGAGCTGCTTACCATTGCCAACGGTGTGGTGACTTGCGAAACAAAACGCGTTTCATTGTTTAAGTATACGATCCAAAGGCAAGTAGATGATGCTCGTCATGACAAAGTCAATGTTCTTTATCTGCAGCGGCAGCAGCGAACCGATTGGCATATCGTCGATCCACCCAAAGGCGTTCTGCGCGAAAAAGACTACTACTTTGTGCCCGTCAAGCTAGGTGCGAAAAAAGAAAACGGTTTTTGAACTTAAAGAAGAAACGCCGGTGAAACAGCGCGTGGCCATTGATTCTAGTTTTGCAGCCGAAGCGATTAAAGTTTACTTAAATCATCCGTGGGGCGATGCCAAAACCACGCAGACGCTTAAAGAGGTTTTGGACCTTCAGCAACAGGTTGCTCGCCTTGGGCAGGAGATTGCTCAGTTGCAACGCGCCAAAGAAACCTACGGCGAACGACAAGAACAGGTGCGAGAAAATATCAAGACGCTCACTAAATCAGCGCGCAACGCTGACCTGGTGAAGGAATTGCAAAAAAACATGGCTGAACTTGAAACCTCGCTCAATAAAGTGACCCGCGAGCTCGTTGAGAAGGATATGAAGCGCTCGGAACTCACAGACCGCCTCTCGGTATTGGTGCAGTCGATCACGCTTGTTGCCAAGCGCGCACAATAGCGTTGAATCCTCTGTTGGAATATGCATGTGATTCTCTTAAGTTTTTTAAGTAAGGAGAAGAAAAATGTGAAAGCAATCAATTCTGCTGGGTATTTCATTGGAGGTTCTGCAGGTAGTGCTTCAAAACCAAAAAATGCAAGTGGCGGAAGTAAATCCAAGCCCAAAAATGTCCAAAGTGTGCCGGACCGATTTTGGCGACGTGGCTACAAACCGGTCCTTCTTTGTGTTCCTGTTTTCAACGACTATCTGAATTACAATACGACCTGTGTATGCGTACCATCTGCGTGACTCTTGCCATTGGTTTGATGTATGGCTGCGGTCGTATTGACTACGATCCGCTCTTCGCCAAATCAAGCACCGACGGAGGCATACCCGGTACAGATTGTCAGAATTACATGTCTGTGATTCAAGCCGCTAGCGATGATGGCGAGCTTTATCAGACTGTCCCCGACCCTATTTTGGCCGCCGATGGCGAAGGGCCGGGCAATATTCGCATGGGATGCTGGGATCAGCCTGTGCTTGGATATTATCGTTTTCAATTACCTACTGCACTTAACGCCCAACGACAGGTAGGCAATGCGCAGCTTGAGCTCTATGGGACACCAGACGTGTGGCCCGATGCGACGCACTTCTTAGGAATACATATTGAAGACTCGACCAGTGCTGCAGTTGTCACGAAAAATACCGATGGGCCTCTGTCGCCATTGGGTGGACGTCCCTTAACAACGCTGAATGTGCGTTGGCCTGCAGATGGTGGGCTCTCTTGGAAGGTTGGCGTATTTAATCAATCGCCGGATGTGGCGTCATTGATCAACGATTTGATCACGCGATATGGCAGCCTAGCTTCGGGTGACTACATCCAGTTTTGGTTGTGGTCCCCCGATTGTATGGCCGGTATTCTTGCGGAGATCGGTGCAGAAGATCGCTCGGCCAATCTTGGTCACGAGAGCCGTCTCACACTGACTGTTTGTCAGTAGGCAGGCTCATTTTCTGTTTTTGGACTCACAGACCGCACGAAATGAGCTATCCTTTATCACACCAACATGTTAACCCTCGTGCGTTTATGGGCGTTTATTGGCGCTCTCTATTATTCGGTGTTTGCATGCGTTTCACCCGTTGCCGCGCAGACGGACACCAAAGCGCTTTTGGCAACACTTGAGTCGAGTGATCGCTATAAACGTAATATGGCTGCTTTTGAGCTAGCCAAACGCAAGGTCATTAGTGAAGAGCTGATTGAGGTATTGATCGATATTCTGAGCACGGCCAAGGATACTCAGCAGCGAAAAGTTGCCGCTGAACATTTGGGTGATATCGGCGTCAAAGCAGCAAAAGCGGTTGGGCCGCTTGAACAAGCAGCGCTTGCTGGCGTGGGTAGAAACGATGCGCGGTTTTTCACTTCGAACCCCACGGTCGATGAATCTGAGAAGACCGTGTGGGTGGATGTACAACTGGCGTCGATAACGGCGCTGGGAAAAATAAAAACCTCCCAAGCCTTTACCGCGCTAACACACATTACCCAAGCGGCAGACTCGCTGAGTGATCGAAGTGTTTATAGTTCTAAGATTCAGTCTGTGCTTGCACCTGCGCTTAGATCCCACGGAAAAAAATCGATTTCTTTTCTTTTTCACGCGTATGTGATGTCTCAGAAAAATACCGTTTTTCAATACCGCGACGATTACAAAGTTGAGTTGCTTCGGTTTGGCAATGTACTTGTTCCTTTTTTAGAACAACGTATTGCTAAAGCAAAGCCCGCTGAAGCGGCACTTGCGAAGACACTATTAACTGAAGACCTGGGGGCGCAGAATAGAGAGCAACGTCTTTTTCTTTTGGATTCGTTGCGAAACGAAAAACTTGATGACCCTCGCCAGGCCTTGCACGCGTTAACAAAAATGAAAGATGAGGGTGGCGAAGCAAGCGTGCTGCTTTTTGAGTTACTCACTCGTGAAAATAAATATAAGCAATATTCTGCAGATATTCTCGAAGCACTTTATCGTCTTAGTAAACAAACCTTTACTCACAAACCGAGCGGCAACCTATCTGCGACTTGGTTGCAAGCTTTGAAGGACGCTCGCTCAGGTGCGCGCCACATGGCGGCATTGTTACTTACGCCACATTTGGAAGGCCTGTCTGACAAGGCCATTCCATTTTTGAAGAAAGACCTCGAGCAAGACGATACCGCCATCTTGCTAGCGACGACCGCTACGATTGCGCGCTTGGGTAAGCCTGCAATCACAGCGTGCAAGGAGAATTTGCTGCTAAATCTAAACGATGCCAATCAAGACTTAAGGCAAACAACGCGCAGCGCTCTTTTGCAAGTGATGCCTGCGCAAGACATCGACGCAAGCGAGGTTTCTTTATCACTTGAAGAGGCGGTCAAGCAGACGTCTTGGGTTTTACTTACTGACAAGAATCTGATTTATACGCTGATGCGCCTGGGCCTTAAGGCACCCTCTAAAGACGGCTTTTATCTTTGGGGTTGCACTGATGCTTCATGCAAAATGCTTTTTGGCTGCGAACGAAGGGTGGCGGTGTTGTTTGCACCGCAAACACAATCCAATGGTTCGCGATTGGCGATCGTGCGGTTTAGTGCGCTTTCGGTTTCAACAAATCAGGGTGCCCACGATTGCAACTGGCTCGCAGCGAGTCGCGCGAGCACATCACCTACAGTCTTTACGGCACTCTTTTCGCTAAAAGATCACCAATGGACTTACCTTAGTACGCTACAGATGGTGATTCCTTTTGTGGATGGACCGCGAGCGTCTGACTATGTTTTCGAGAAGCATAAGATTTACGGACCAGTGATCCGTGAGATTGTAGATAACAGTGGTGGCGAGGAGGGAACGCCCGATACCATCGATGTGTTGTATGCGTTCCGCGCAGGTCAGCTGGTAAAGATTGAGGAAAAGAATAAGCCGCCAGCACCTGCTCCAGTACCCGTGCCTCAAGAAAAGTCTGGAAAGAAAAAAACATCCGACCTGGATTCTGAAGCCATTCCCGAATAGCAAGTTGAAGAAAAAGGGACGGTGCTATTTGTTCTTATGAATCAGCAACACCCCGTTCTCGCGAGAGTTAAACGGGGTGGGCCTGGTTAGACTCGAACTAACGACCTCACCCTTATCAGGGGTGCGCTCTAACCACCTGAGCTACAGGCCCGTATGCTGGGTAGCTTTTAGCTTAAGGTGAGATTCATGCAACCTTTTGTTTCCTAATCCCAAAAGCGCGCCATATCGCGTAGGTCCCTGCCGCCTTAAGAATCGATTCTTTTGAATAGAAGACTCCGGTTCCATTCGTCGCCTACGCTATTTTGGTTACGAGCGAAGGCCATCGTAATAAGCGACCGCTTGTAAGATGCGCTTTTGCAACGTTATTTGCTCCATCGGATTTGTTGCACTCATTGTTTTTGTCGACAATGCAAACGCGGTAAAATTGGGATCGTTTTCGTTTGCATAACCGCGCGCGAACATCATGCCCGTCGTCTCGTCGTCAGATAAGTAATACATCAAACCAAGCGAAAATATGCTGCTTGCATTTGGCCAACGGCTATCAATTTCGGTGGTCATGTAAGCGTATTGATAGTCATAATACGGGATACCTAGGGGCGATATCGGGTCACCATCAAACTTCGGCCACAAAAATCCGAGAATATGCTTACGCGGGAGCCGTTGGGCGCCTGTGCCCCAACGGTTAATCACACTCATAAAAACCTGTTGACCGGCTTTGGGCCAAGTGGTTGTTGTTCTGATGATGGGCCCTGCATTTTGTGTAAGAAACTTTGTCTCGACCGGCTGCGTCAGGCTTATGAGCGCCAGGTCAAAGGTGTCCTGCGGCCCATTGATTTTGGTCATGCCGGCGACTGCGGACTCGATATGAATGCCGTTTGTGTCGTCAAGCGAGTCGGCATTGTGAAAAATGGCGCGCGCGCTGTTCTGAGCTCTGCCGAATGCGCAGCTCGATGCCGCAAGCGCATAGAACAACTTTTCTGGTCGCTCGGCGCCTTCGGTTGGATCAAAAAGTACGAGGTCACACCAAACGCCGTCAGAGTTGATTAAGATTCCATGCGAGGTCACGCGATTCCACGCAGGATTCACTTCGATCGCTTCTTGTATCGTACTATCAAATAATGTTGTCTCTTGTCCGTCGGCAACGAGGGCTATGGGCTCATTGCTTGTGCTACACGCCACGAAACCAAGAAGCAGACCCAATGCATACCTATGACTACGCTGATGTCTCATCTTTAGACCTTAGCGAGACTCAATCAGCTGTCAAGTCTGATAAGAACACAAAAATACGCCTGAATTAAGGATCGACGTTATTAGAAGCCTTATCAAAATCGCCCACAACAACACCGAGCCCGACCCCCCACCCTGGACAGTAGATAGCACCGACCGAATAAAGTGCGGGCGCATGGATTACGCCGTGCGCCCATAACCCGCACAAATGTGCGTTTTTTTGCAATGAATTTTTGGCACGCGCTTTGCTAGATCAATTATTTCATCCGATCTCGTCGTCAACTTGCTCAACACCGGAGTCAACATGGACAAAGAATACTTAGGTGCGTTTATTGGACTTTTTTGTGTCCTAGGCACCATTGGTCTGGCAGTCGCCAATACCCCCTCAGAAGGGGGCATGCTCAAACCCCACCACCTAGCGAGCTATCAACATATCGATCACACCCAGGAGTCGCTTCATACCGATGCAATCAAGATAGGCGACTAAAATCGCAATCACCGTACCTTGTACTAGAAATGGGGGAGCTATTCTTGCACATGGCTCCTGATCTCAAATTTTTTTGACCCCATTTTTACTCCAATGAGGGGCAGACTCGCTCAGCAGCGTCCTTTGCAATCTGGGCCATTTTATCAATGATCGTTGTATCGGCAGGCTCATCTGCTGGAGCACAAGGGTTCCGGTCAAACTTGCCATGGAGCACGCCTCGGGCCGGGTCACGTTCAAACACGCGCTCTTGCGACACCTGCAACATGCGAACGATAGGCACCGGCGAAATGCTGTCGCGCTCGGACGTTTCTAACACAAACGATATCGTGTCAACATATGGCACGTCTCGATAAGTGCCCGCCGGATATGCGAAAGTGAGGGCTACCGAGCCACGCTGAAATAGATCTCGGCGCAGGTCGGATTTCAAAGCACCTTGAATATCAACAGGTGCGCCAATCCGCTCGTTGATGAGCTTGGCCATGACCTCAGCAAGCTCAGCTGTTTTGTTCGCACAAAATGCTGCAGATCAATAAAAGGAACCGCAGTCACATACCGAAAACAGACCAACCCATTTTTTACCCCGCGCGGTCCTTCAACTTGGATTGCGTCAAGGCATAGGATTGGAGTGTGCTTGGCTGAGTGTCTGAGTCTCAGTGTCGGCTGCTTCACAGCCGACAACACTAAAAGTGTTAAATAGCAGTAACACTATCGCTAGGACTCGAAGCGCGCGTCTCATTGAATTACATCCCATGTTAAATAGTCACGATGAATTGAGGAACCGATGTCAGGACTGGTATTTTTTGAATCAAAGAACCCGGTCCTGACACCGTTTCTGATGCGAAGTAACAAGCAACTAGCAACCTAATCTTAGTTCGTTGAAGGGCGAATCTTCACAGTCTTTGTATAAGTTACCTTGAAAATATCGGTGCGGCCTATATCGTGAGGCACACGACACAATTAAGCCTTTGATCTGATTGTCCCCTGTTATTTCACCGTCTTTGCTAATCACCGCGATAACGTTTCCTGCTTTGTCTTTTATGTCAAATTCGGCGTAGGTCCTTTTGTCAAAAGGGACGAGTCTACTTTCGGTTTCTCCAACATTTCCGCCGAGCATGGCGCACTGATTTATCGTACGCGCGAGCCCGGCATTACATAATTCGATAGTCGCTGCTTTAGCGTCTTGCTTTGCACTCTCGCAATACTGCATGGTTTGCTCGGCAGGTTGGCCGCACTCATACGGTTCGCGGCTGTAACCTACTTCACGGAATGGACCGTGATAAAACTCGTCGATGCGTGTACCGTGTTCGTCGTTGCAAATAAATCTAAAACTCGCTTCGCCTTGCGCACGCGCCACACATAATTTCTGCGCTGGATCTTGTGCTAAGTTTACCGCCGCCAAGTTTTCTTGCGCAGAACACCCCGAAGAGAACAAGTAGAGCAGGAGCAAAAAACAAAACCGCATACTACACCCATCAACGCTAAATTATTTGTGTGTCAGGGTTTAGCACATATCTAAGATGAAACGATGACATCCTTCGCCTATGAGCGGGTTGCCGAATCAAGTTGAGGCTCGAGCCCTAACTCGACACATCGTTTAGAAGAAAACCGGTCCTGACACCGTTTTTGACCCCGTTTTCCGCCCGTTTTCCGTTTTCCCCTTAGAGTTCCCAACTAAATGATGGCAACTAAGGACAAGAGCGGTGTTCAGGTACGGGTCTATGGCACCCTTTTCACAGTCTTTTTCGCCTCTATGTTACAGATTTATCCAGAACCTTAGCGTGGCTTCGGTACGATTTTGGTCTTGAAAAATATCTTGCATCACGCCTCCACACTTTTCGATAACTCGTCGTGAAGCCACGTTGCCCTCGGCGCAGGTAAGAAGCACGCGTTCTAGTTTACCGTTGCGCGCAAGTGTTAGTGCCTTTTGGAGAATTAAAGTTGCGTAACCTTGGTTGCGATGCTTTTCAGCTACGTGATAGCCAATATGACCTCCCCATTTCTCAAGAATAGAATTGAGTTGATGTCTTAGTGACAGAGCTCCGACAATGGTGCTGCCAACGAAGCAAAAGCATGTCGAAGCAGGAACCCAGTCAGTCTGAAGGTCAATACCGCGTTCGAGGTTTTCTAAGAAAACAAGATATTTGGCGTAGTCGCTTTCGAGGTTACGAAAATACTCATATGACCAATGTAAGTCAGGTTCATCTAAAGTTGATAAGAAAGCTGCCTTATCGGATGCGGCTAGTTTTCTCACGATAACGGTCATAGCGGAGGATTTGTATCACTAGTTTGCGCCTATTTCCAGGGGCCGCCTTTCTTCCAAGTAAAAGGAAAGTCCAAATCATCTTTCAGCGCTTGAAGCGCTGGTATAAGAAAATGTTTAAGGATATCCATGACGATCGCTAAGTCTTCAAGACCAGTGTGAATGCCGGCGCGTTTAACAAAAGCGTTCCACTGCGCTCGTTTTGCTTCCGCAAATTCTACGGTAAGTGCAAACGGTATTCCTGTGGGTAGCTCTGTTTTCCTTCTCTGAAAAGTGGCCTGGACTGCTTTCGTAAGTTGACTTCCGTTGAAACCAAAGTTCATGGCAAGGAATGCGATGTCAAAGAAATCTTTCATTCGGCTGTTAACTTCTCCCAAAACGATCATTGCTTCTAGTTTCTCTGCGACGACAGTTTCTTTTGAGTAGGCATGCAACCTGGGTATGGGAAAATCTAGCAGCACCGGGAAGTCAATTGATTTAGGTTTGGGTGTTATTACATCACCAAAACCGACATCAACTTGCAGTGCGATGCGTGCTTTTTCAAGATTTACGGAGATTGATGTCCGTACACCGCCGTATACTTGGTGTTCGCGAATTAGGTTAGACGCGATTGAATCTACATCAAACACTAATCCATCGTCAGAAACAGAAGCGCGAACAATCTCTGAAAAGATTTTTTTGATTTCTGTTGGCTTACTGAGTCCATATCCAAGCAAATCAAGGTCGCGAGTTGCTCGATGAGAAGAACCTAACCAAACTGTAAAAAGTGTCGCGCCCTTCAGAACAAACCTGTCTGCGTGAGGCGATACAGCTAGTCGATAGAGTAAACGTTCATTCGCATATTGAACTAAGATTTTTTGAAAATCTTCGTTACGCTCGTGAGCAATATTCAAGAGTCGCGCTTTTACCGACGCAGCGATATTGATTCTGTGTTTCATACCATTGCCTCGACGTAAGGCCTTATAACGTTTGCAACACGATCGACTTTGGCAGCGCGCATTAGTGCGCTGACCCCTGATTTAGGGTTTTTCTGTAGATAATCTCGAAGAGCCTCGAGGGCAATGTCAAGACCGACATGGCTGCGATAGCGAAAGCAATCAGCGACTGTTTTTGCCTGAGAGGTGATGCGAGCTTTTTCATCTTCGATGAGATGTTCTTCTATTCCAAAAGATAGCGCTGGGCCACTTGCGCGTACGACCTTTATCGATTGGAAATCTACTTTGGGCATTCGTGCGTGTGTTTCTATCATTATCCAGACGTTGTGTGGCGCGACAGTGGTTAGTTGGTGAAACTGTAGCGCACTAAGTAGACAGATAGTGGCATGTGGTATTCGGACAGCGACTTCTGCGAGCGAGTGAAACTCGGTGACCGAGGCAGATGGAATGCGATAAAGCCCTCTGCCAATCCGCTCAAGTTTTCCTTCGTCGCAAAGTCGGGTAAGGTAGACGCGAGGAATTTGCCGAGCCTTGAGCTCTCAGAGGATCGCAGAATGCCCTGCTTTGCGAGCTTGAGAATTACTGAATTAGGAGAAGTTTCCATTGTTACAAAACGTATGTTTTTATTTATAATAACATACAATACGGAGCATCGCAAGTTGAGTGTAAATCCAGCTAAAACAATCTAATCGAATGACACGGAGACAAAATCTCGTCGATTAGACAAAAGTGAAGGTAGTTTGTCTCCTTCTATTTTGTAACCGAAACGGGATAAAACTGACCTTTAGAGAATTCTACCTTCAAAGAAGGCGGATACTATTGGATCGGTATCTGATTTTTTAACGTCATACATGCTAAACATTTCGCCAAGTTTGTGGACGACTGTGAACACTTGCTGCTGTAGAACTTCCAATGACATTAACTCCTTAACTTTTATTGAAAGGTTGCTAGACACATTGTCTTTACTGCAAGCGTTGACTGCTGACATAAAGCGATTTGGGCTTGCAACAGACAAAAACTTACCTTTGATATTTCCGTGGCGAATCAGAAGATGAGCTTCTTTATCTTCAGGGACAGCAAGTTCTTTGTATAATCGACCCAATCGCAACAAGGCTTCAGTTACACGGTTGATTCGCGTGTCTAGAAAAACACAGTCTTTCCTTCTACCGTTTTCAAAGAGCTCGCCCCAAAAATAAAACTCTGAGCTGCGATTGAATAACCAATACTCGTTTTGTGGATAGTGCGGCAATGTCGCTTCGATACCATCGTCTATAGGTCTAGGACATAAGTCGTTAATGCGAACTACCGCCCCTATTGGCGACCCAAAAGTATGGATAGCAGAACGTGCCATCGCTTCCGTCATGTCGGCAAGTGGCATATCTTTGAAGTTGATCTCCGATACTTTTGCCACAAATTCCATATAACTTTCGTTCGTAATTATCGTGTTGCTTTTGCGGAAATTTCTTGCGAGCTGATCTAAGTCAGGAATCTGCTTCGATGGCGTTTGCTTAACCTCAATCTGCGGATTGAGCATTTTTGAACGCTGGACAAGACGTTCCTTAAACCTAGTCCTAAATGTATCTATAGCCGCTAAGCTCCATCCTAAAACATCGTAAACTCTAAGATCGAAATGAACTTTGTCGGGAACATGGTCATCTTTGGCGCAAATAATAATACGATGGTGCTCTTCTGATCGAATGGCATGTGCATAGCCAATTTCATAGTAACAATTAGGACGTTCGTATGTGAGATCTCCTACGATAAAATATGCGTGAGATAGCTGATCGATAATTTGATTAACTTTTGGACGGCCATCGTCTATTTGATCAATGCGAATTGCCTCATATCCAAGTTCTTTAGTAACCGGCTCATAAACTTGTCTATAAACAGAATCGACGTCTTCTTTGCCAAATGGAATAACGAAAAAGATCACGTTTTTGTTTGCCGCGGACGACATATAAGCGATTTTCTACCTATATTAGAAACATTGCAACAACGGATGTTCTCAAACGCTAGCTGTGGTGGGTCTATCTTCCTATGTCGCCCTTTGGAAATTAAATAAAAAAAGGCCGTCACATTTGGGTGTGACGGCCTTTGACTTTTTGGGTCTTTCACAACTGAACCGGAAACGCGTACTCGCTACTTCACAATAGTTAATGAACGTGCATGACCTAGGATGAACCCAATGTTTCCAAAGGGCTGTATCTCCATAGAAAGGAGGTGATCCAGCCGCAGGTTCCCCTACGGCTACCTTGTTACGACTTCACCCCGATTACCGACCACTCCTTGGGAACTTGCCTCCCTTGCGGGTTAGCGCAGCTACTTCTGGAGCAATCGACTCTCATGGTGTGACGGGCGGTGTGTACAAGGCCCGGGAACGTATTCACCCCTACCTGCTGATTAGGGATTACTAGCGATTCCAACTTCATGCAGTCGAGTTGCAGACTGCAATCTGTACTGAGGCCGGCTTTTTACGATTGGCTCCCTCTCGCGAGTTGGCAACGTTTTGTACCGACCATTGTAGCACGTGTGTAGCCCTAGGCGTAAGGGCCATGAGGACTTGACGTCATCCCCACCTTCCTCCAGCTTGACGCCGGCAGTCTCCTTAGAGTTCCCAACTAAATGATGGCAACTAAGGACAAGGGTTGCGCTCGTTGCGGGACTTAACCCAACATCGATTGAAATTCTCAGCCGGCGTTTTTCAACGAGTTACAGCCCAGCCAGTTTCCAGCGGCGCTCGTTTTGCTTTTCGTATGTTACGACACGTCCGGTATTTACAAATATGTCTAGAACTGATTCAAGTTCTGAGGCGGAAGCCTTTTCAAAAATAGAAAGGAGCATGTTTAGATTCCACGAGCCGGCGTAATGGACAAACAAGTTACGCACGGCACTTATTTGTGCTCGAATGTCACTGGGCCAAGGTTGCGAAGTTGTAGGTAAAGGTGCAAGCGAACTTGGCGCGCTCGAGTCGGCTATTGAGGGCGATGACTGAGTGTTTGGTAAATCGATGAAATACTGCTGAATGGGCGCGCTTAGGAAGAGTTTCTTTTGATGTTCGGGTCGCAGCCAAAGTATTTCGCCTTGCGCCTCCTTTGTTGCGCGCTCGTGGTTGAAAGCTAATAACTTCTCAAGAATTTGCTCTTCGTTTAGATCGCCGGGCCAACCGTAGGCATCAAACACTGCGGAATCGAGTTCTTGATGAAGTTCGTTGAGCACTGACACCAAGCCTTTTTCATGGACTTCTTTTTCCTTCGTATTTAATGCTTCTTTACGACGTAACTTTTCTAGCACATTGTATATGTTGGTTATGGTGAGTGATGGTTCAGCTTTCAACCGCGTCTTGCGATGCGTATCGATTGCTTCACCAAGTTTTTCAATGTGAAGGCTGTGTTCTTTAGAGGTTTCGGGAAACGGAAACGTTTCGAAACAAAGAGAATTGTTGTACCGAAGATCGTTTCCGATGCCAAGACGAGTTCCTGCGATCCTAGCCCAAACAATGTGGATTCGGCTGGAAAGGCAGCCGAGTATGAAAGCATCAGAAACTGCAATTGCCACGCCTGTGCTTTCAAGCAAAACATCGCTAGCTACAAACTGAAAAACGAAATGCTTTGCTGTACGGCATATTGCGATGAAACGCGGTAGACCTTTCAACGCGACTCGCATTTCAGAGGCCTCGCTTCCGTGAAGCCACCATTTTTCGCGGCGTCTATCCATTTTATTATGATCACGTTCTGGCTTCACCGTAGTCAGCACACGCTGGTAAGCTTTAGGGAAGCGCTCACGCGCTTGTTCGGCGCTCAAACCAAAAAAATCGATTGCATAGCGATGTTTTGGCGATTTGTTGAGTTCGTTACCCACAAGATAATGTTTTAGCGCGCCTGGTTCCTCTTGAACGAGTGGGTCGTCTGGTTCAACTACAAATCCTTGTCCCGATAAGATAACACCCATAAAAGATAGGGCTTGGTTCGCCTTAAGAGGTTTGGCACTGCTGAGATCGACTCCCACTCGCAAATTGGCATGAACCCTTCCCTCATTTAGACTAAGTGGCGGCACTGACTCTTGACTTGAGCGCTCGTCAATCACTTTAGCGAGCACCCCGCCACGTTGCCCTTGCGCGAGCACGGTCATGGAGATGCGCACTTGTGCGCCATCGGAGCTGTCTACCCAGGGGTGATCGGCAATCGCAAATACCAGCGAGCTGTTGTTGAGAGCTTCCTCTACCACGGGTTGATTGAGTGACTGCACAATACTGTTGGTTGAAATAAAACCGAACCGACGTGTTTGACCTAGCACCACGCTTTGCGCTGCACGCTGCCACCAATACATCACCAAATCAACAGTGGCTGGAATCTCGGGATAAGCTTGACGCAAAGCATCTACATAACCGTCGCCTAAAGCTTTACGCATACGCTTGTTACCCAAAAATGGAGGATTACCAATAATAAAATCTGCGATTGGCCAATCTGCTTTCTCTGGGTTGAGGTATTGATAGAGTGGAATGCGGGCTGATTCATCGGGCACTTCTCGCCCAGTCAGCTCATCTGTTTTTTTTGTACACCCATCCCAAATACTTAGTTTATTTCCATATTCATCTAGGCTAGGAATCTTTTCTTTAGACTTAAGTAACGCATCCCTACATTCAATGTTTTTATATTCACGTAAGACTGGTTCTTGTAACGATGCAAGCGTGCCTTGCCGCTGCTTGTTTTGTAAAAAGCCGAGCCAAAGCATGAGCTCAGCAATCTCCTTGGCCCAAGGTTTAATTTCAATACCCAAAAACTGCTCAGGCGTAACCTGTAGGGTTTCAAGCTCAAGTGGATCTTGAAGATCGCCAAGATTGCGCGAGTATTCGCGCACCTCGTTTTCAAGGCGTTTAAATAAGTCAAAGGCTACATATAAAAAGTTGCCGGTTCCACAAGCTGGATCGAGTACTTTTACACGGCATAATTTCTGAAGGAACTCTGATAAAAGCTTTTTGGCTGCGGTTAAGTCCTTTTCACTACAGTTTTCTTTATTGATTAGACCTTTGATATCTTCTTCGACTTTTTGCCAATCTTCACGCAGCGGGTCTTCAATAGTCGGTTTGAGTAAGCGCTCGACAAAGGCGCGGGGTGTAAAGTGGGCACCTAACTTGTGGCGTTCATTAGGGTCAAGCGCGCGTTCAAGTAGCGTACCAAAAATAGATGGATCAACATCCGCCCATTTGTGTTTTGCTGCTTTGTATAAACGTTCAAGTGCAGTTTTGTCGAGCGTAAGACTGGTTGGTTCTTTAAATAATCCTCCGTTGAATTGTTTAATCGTGTCGCCTGTGAATAGCTTGCCGCCGGTGTTCATCTTTTCCCATAGGTCTTCGATACCCCGGGCAAAGCTTTCAGGTTTCTTAAGCCAGTATTTTTCGAGCGATTCGGCAAAGATATTGGCTGGCAACAGGTCTGTATCTTCGGCAAACATCGTAAAGATGCAGCGCATTAGGAACTTGGCGACCTTTTCAGAAGCGTTGTCTTTTTCTAATGTTTTTGCAAGCTCTGCTAGATCTGAAGCGATCTCTTTTGTGACACGAATGCTGTGTTTTGAGGGGTCGAGATTTTGTGGCTCCTGGAAAACATTGCGTAGGAGTTCGAGATGATCTTTAAGGTTTCGTAAAAAGAGGCGCGAGCGTTGTGCATCGGGGAATGGGCGATAGGCGCCGGTTCGATCAAAACACGCGTAGACATCGAAACAGTAACCGATATCGCATACTATAATAAATGGAGGTGGCGTTTCTAAACTTCGCGCGTAGCCAAGCGCCTGACCAAACGCGTCGCGCATCGTGATGTTCCACTGTGCGTGTTCTCGGTTGGCGCTGCCACGTTTTTTTGAGGCGCGCGTTGAACCTTGTTTAGCTTCTAAGATAAAACATTCTTGTTTGTAAAGGTCGATGCGCCCGATGCTGGCGTTTTCGTTTACTAAGCGCACATCGCGCTCAAATACATAGGTGTTTTTCGCAGGATCGCCTGTGGAAGGATTAGGTCTTGGAACACCGAGAACATCACACAGTTCGTTAAGAAATGATTGACTGTTTGAGCGTTCAGATGCGCCTGAACCCATCCATTTTGTGATGAACTCGTCAATTACCACGGCACGTGCAGGTTATCATGAACGGTGTCAGATTTAATGAAAATACTATGAACTATATCAACCCGCTAAAAAACTTTTCGTAGTTCATAACTCGAACATTTGATGCAGCGAATGTTTTATCGAAACTTTTGTCTGTCACTAACTGAAAACGGTGTTGTACTTTCAACCGCTCGCTAAGCGCGACGAGAGCGCGCGAGGGTGTTTTTTCGCCACTCTTGCATTCGACTGCTATCCACGGGTTGCCATCTCTTACAATTAGAAAATCAATTTCTAGGCCATCTTTTGTGCGCGCAAAGTGAAGATCAAACTCGCCGTAAGCGAGATCTGTCCAATAGTGGCAAGCTTTCAAGAGATGCAACGCTGTAAGGTTTTCGAGGCGTTTACCCTTGTTATTACTATGAATGCGAAGAATATCGTAAAGATAAAGCTTGGGTTCGGCTTTGACCATGCGACGTAAACGTTTGCTGTAAGGTTTTACCAAAAATGTGAAATATAAAATATCGAGCACCTCCAACCATGATTTGACGGTTGCATGATTTTTTGAGAGGTCTTCTCGTAAAGCATTGATTGACAACAATGAACCCACGCGTTCGGGCAATAGATCGATAAGCAGACGAAAAGCGTTCTGGTCGGAAATGTTTAGGAGGTCGCGCGAATCTTCTAATACTAGGCGATCAATGCGTAGGCGGCTCCAACGTTGTGCATGCCCTTCTTCCCCTCGCAGCAGTGGTTCGGGAAATCCACCTAAAGTCAGTAAATCTTCCCATTTGAAGTTTAGTTGCGGTTTTTTAAGGAAAACATCGGGCTTACAGGATTCAGTGCTTTCAGCCACCGAAAAGGGATGTAGACGATAAGGAATGTAACGGCCAAGTAAACTATCAGAACCTTTACGGAATGTGTCGAGGCGAGCACTGCCCGTAACAATAAGAGGCGTACTATCGCCAATCGTGTCGTATATGCCTTTGAGTTTACGCTTCCAGAAACGGTCTTTATGAATTTCGTCGAGCGCTACTATTCCCGTTGAGCGCTCTTCAAGCGCATCAAGCGGTGAGCGCGACCACTTGCGACGAAAGCGTTCATCATCATAAAGAAAGTAATTTTCTTTGTGGGCTAGTAGCGATTTCGCCACTGTTGACTTGCCGACTTGGCGTGGTCCGCTAATAAAAGCCATTTTTCGCTCTTTTAGAGCGTCATGTTCGATTGGCCGACTTAGATAACGCGCAATAGAAGGCATCGGCCAGATCATAGCATACTATAATGTAGCCGCGGCTAATTTATGGTTGACTATAAACTGGCCGGTAGATCTATTAGAGCGATAATCCAAGCTGAGTTCTTTGAATAACCAAAGTCGGCCGTGATTTGCCAAACAAAAAAGGCGTCCACGATGTGAACGCCCACTAAAAGTGGGTCTTTCACAACTGAACCGGAAACGCGTACTCGTTATCTCACGATAATTAATGAACGTGCATGACCTAGGATGAACCCAATGTTTCCAAAGGGTTGTGTCTCCATAGAAAGGAGGTGATCCAGCCGCAGGTTCCCCTACGGCTACCTTGTTACGACTTCACCCCGATTACCGACCACTCCTTGGGAACTTGCCTCCCTTGCGGGTTAGCGCAGCTACTTCTGGAGCAATCGACTCTCA
>JBGAKI010000104.1:0-7108 GCA_044224525.1 Polyangiales bacterium
GGGTTGAGGGAGCCCAAACCCGCTCACTAAGCGCTACGCCTTCGGCTCCGCGAATCGTTCGCTACTGTTTGGCCTCCCTCAACCCAGCCTCAGATCCTGTTTACGATCACCCTGCACTTGCTCGAGGGCGCTTCCCCTTGTGAAGCGCAAAATGTGCGCTAAATTGTCGCTCCCATGCAGATCACGCGATTACGCGGTGCGCGCACCCACAATCTCAAGCACGTCGATGTCGACCTGAAGCCCGGCGAGCTTGTTGTGATTGCAGGGCCAAGCGGTTCGGGCAAATCGTCACTCGCGCTCGACACCTTGCACGCAGAAGGTCAGCGTAAATACGTTGAAAGCTTTAACACGTATGCACGCCAATTTCTAGAGCGTCTACCTCGGCCTCCCGTCGACAGCCTCGAACCGATCCCTGCCGCACTCGCCGTCGACAGGCAAGCGCCGATCAAATCAAGCCGTTCAACCGTCGGTACAATGACCGAACTTGTCGATTATTTGAAAGACTTGTGGGCGCTGCTTGCCACCCGCAAATGTGATCATTGCGGCGCCCTCATTCGTCACGATTCACCTGAAACCATCGCAGCGCAACTTTACGCCAAGCACCACGGCAAACGGGCCATTATCACTTTTCCAGTCGATATCGCCGATATGGAGAGTTATCTCGACACGCGCGAAGCTTTGCTCGCTGAAGGGTATACGCGCGTCATCGTCGATGGCGAAACACTCGAACTCTCGACGCTCGCGCCAGGACGCGTTGTTCCTTACGACACCGCAAGCGTTGAGCACGGCAAAACCAAAACCCGCAAGCGCACTTCGACAAAAGAGCTGAAACGCATCGCAGAACCTTTGCTCGAAGTTATCGTCGATCGCCTTGTGCTCGACGAAGCCTCGCTGGGCCGCGTGCGCGAAGCGCTCGAACGTGCATTGATCAAAGCGCGCGCGCAAGTCTGCGTCCACATCGAAAGCACAAAACTTCGTTTCTCTAGCCAATTTGCCTGCGGCAGTTGTGGCGTGGCTTATGCGCCTGCCTTACCCGCGCTCTTTAGTTTTAACAGCGCCGTGGGCGCATGCGAAGCGTGTCGCGGTTTTGGTCGCACCATCGAGGTCGACTGGAACAAAGTTATCCCAGATCCCTCACTCAGCCTGCGTGGTGGCGCGATTCGTGCGTGGAATGGCAAATCCACTGAATGGGAACGCCGTTCGCTTTTTAAGCATGGCGAGCGCATGGGCATTGATCTCGACGCCCCCATTTCACAACTTACGCCGGCACAATACGAATGGCTGCTCGAAGGCGAGGGCAAGGGCTGGAAGCAACACTGGTTTGGCTTGAAGCGTTGGTTCAAGTGGCTCGAATCGCGCGCCTACAAAATGCACGTGCGCGTACTTTTATCGCGGTATCGCGATTATCAAGTCTGCAAAACCTGCCACGGCACACGCTACAAACCAGACGCACTCGCCTGGACGGTCGATGATCGCACCATCGCGCAGGTGCTCGACATGTCAGTCAGTGAGCTTAAGCACTGGCTAAAGAAGGCAACCTCATCACACGCGCTTAGACGCGCACTTTCAAACATCGCCGGCCAGTGTTTGCAGCGTCTCGAGTTTCTTGAACAAGTGGGCCTAGGCTACCTTGCGCTCAGTCGCGCATCGCGCACCTTGTCAGGTGGCGAAGCGCAACGCGTCGCGCTCACGACCGCACTATCCACATCGCTTAATAGTGCCTTATTTATCGTCGACGAACCCACCGCAGGTCTGCATCCAAACGACACCCAGCGCCTGCTTTCAACCTTGCGCGAACTTGCACGCCGCGACAACCAGGTCGTGGTCATCGAACATGATCTTGAGATCATTCGTGGCGCCGATCGCGTGATCGAACTGGGCCCAGAGGCGGGTCCACGCGGTGGGCAAATCGTGTTCGACGGCACACCCGCTAAATTGCTCGAAGCCAACACGCATACTGGCAACGCCCTTCGGCGCTCGCGTGAACTAAAACCCAATCGCGGCGCGGGCACCAAATGGCTTAAACTCAAAGGTGCACGTGGCCACAACTTAAAAGACATCGATCTCAATATTCCTTTACAACGTTTTACCTGCATAACCGGCGTTAGCGGCGCTGGCAAAAGTTCGCTCATCGTCGAAACCTTGGTGCCCGCGGTCAAAAAGGCGCTTGGCACCCGCGACGACACGCTGCCCTTTGTCTCACTCGAAGGGTTAGGTGATCTTAAAGAAGTGCTCTTGGTCGATCAGGCGCCCCTTGGACGCACATCGCGTGGCAACCCGGCCACTTATTTAAAAATCTGGGAAGTGATCCGCAATCGACTTGCTGCGCTACCAGCCTCCAAAGCGCTCACGCTGAAAGCATCCGCATTTTCGTTCAACGTCGCTGGTGGACGCTGCGAAGCATGCAAAGGCGAGGGCGCTGAAACCGTCGAAATGCAGTTTTTGGCCGACGTCACCTTCCCATGTGCCGTGTGCAAAGGACGGCGTTTTGGCGAAACCATTTTGGGCATCGCCTATCGCGGCAAGAACGCAGCGGACTTGCTCGAGATGAGCGCACTCGACGTCTACGATCATTTTATGGACGACGACGAGGTGCGCGCCATGATCCGCCCGCTCATCGACATCGGGTTGGGTTATCTACCCCTGGGTCAGCCCCTCAACACGCTCAGCGGGGGCGAAGCGCAGCGTCTAAAGCTAAGCAAACTTCTGCTCGATACCCAACAACAAGCCTTGATCGTGCTTGACGAGCCAAGCCTTGGGCTTCATGCCGAAGATGTCCGCTTAATCATCGACGCCTTGCAACGACGCACCGACCGCGGCGACACGGTGATCGTGATCGAACACGACATGCAGATGATGCTCTCGGCAGATCATATTATCGATTTGGGTCCCGCCGCGGGCCAAGAAGGTGGTCTCATTGTTGCCGAGGGAAGCCCTGTCGAATTGGTTGAAAATACGCACTCCATCACGGCTCAATGGCTCAAGCGCCTCACACAATCGGTCGACGGCACGATCATGGACACCGCACCCACGCGCGCCCGCGCAAGCAAGGCCCCCAAAGGACGTTCGGCAATCAGTGTGATAGGTGCAAGCGAACACAACCTTAAACACGTCACGGTGGATATTCCTCGCGAACAATTGGTCGTCGTCACAGGTCCAAGCGGCAGCGGAAAAAGCTCGCTCGTTTTTGATATTATCCACGCCGAAGCGCAGCGCCGTTACCTTGAAACGCTATCGCCTTATGCGCGTCAGTACCTGCCGCAGCTGCCGCGCCCCAATGTAGATTCAGTGACCGGACTTGCACCGAGTGTCGCGCTCGATCAGCGCACCCACCGTGGGGGAGCCAACTCAACCGTCGCGACCATGACTGAGGTTGCGCATTATCTGCGTTTACTCTACGCCAAAATCGGCGTACTGCATTGCCCCAACGACGGCACACCCATCGCCGCCGCCGATCCCGAGAGCCTTGTCGAGACCATTCGCAAACGCTTCAACAAACAAGAAGATATCGCCTTGTGCGCCCCGCTGATCATTTCGCGCAAGGGTTCGCATAAAGAAGTCTTGGCGAACCTCTATCGCGGCGGCGCGCGCGAAGCGTGGATCGACGGCGCCCATGTCGAGCTCAAAGCCAAAATGAGCCTTGAGCGCTTTCAAGAACACAGCATCGATGCGGTGATCGCGCGTGTCGCAGCAGGCTCCGATGAACTTGAATCCTTGCTGCGCCGTGCGCTTGAAAAAGGTGAGGGGCACGTAATTGTGCGCGGCAAGAAAGAAACCGCGCATCTGGCCATCAAACGCTCGTGCCCGCTTTGCGGCACCGGGTATCCTGAACTCGACCCACGCTTCTTCTCTTTCAATACGCAATACGGCGCCTGCGAAACGTGCGA
Organism: Polyangiales bacterium; assembly: GCA_044224525.1. Taxonomy (GTDB): domain Bacteria; phylum Myxococcota_A; class Polyangia; order Polyangiales; family CBDCBC01; genus JBGAKI01. Next base: position 3,888 of record JBGAKI010000104.1, read on the forward strand.
AGGCAAAGGTGTGATCGAACAGGCAACGACACGTAAAGGCGAAGCAATCTTCACACCCTGTCAAGCCTGCCACGGAACACGTCTATCAAAACTTGCCCGTTCAGTGCGCATTCAGGGAATCACCATCAACGAGATTTTTTCTTGCGACTTGGCACACGCCTCAGACTACCTAGATGCGTTCAAACTGAGCGAACGCGAACGAACACTAGGTAAACTCCTGATCGACGAGGCGCAAAAGCGTTTGCGCTTGTTGCAGCATCTGGGCCTGGGTTACCTGCAGCTGGATCGCGCAGCCACCACGCTCAGCGGCGGCGAAGCACAACGCGTGCGTTTGGCCGCGCAACTGGGCAGCGGTCAAACAGGTCTACTTTATGTGCTCGATGAGCCCACCATTGGCCTGCACGCGCGTGACACTGTGCGCTTAATCGACGCGCTAAAGCAACTCGTGGCGCGCGGCTGCTCGGTGCTCGTTGTCGAACACGATGCCGACACCATTCGCGCAGCCGACTACGTGTTTGACTTGGGCCCAAGCGGCGGTCGTCGCGGTGGACATATCGTTGCCCAAGGCACGCCACTTAGCCTTGAAGGAAACCTCGATTCACCAACGGGCCGTTCACTCATTCCGGCGCCTATCCCTACAACGCCCAGTAAAGTCAGTAAGCTTCAGACTTGGCTCGAGGTCAAAGGCGTGACGCATCACAATCTCAAAAACGTCGACGTGCGCATCCCGGTTGGCAAAATGGTTGCCGTGTCCGGCGTCAGCGGCTCCGGTAAGAGCAGCTTGATTCGTCAAGTGGTTTTTCCTGCCCTTCGCCGCGCACTCGAACGCGTCGGCAGCGAACCCGGCGCCCACAAGAGCATCTCAGGCGTGTCGAACTTCAAGCGCGCCGTCGAGGTTGATCAAAGCCCCATCGGCAAAACCTCTCGTTCGGTGCCCGCAACCTATTTGGGTATTTGGGATGTAATTCGCAAACTGCTCGCCGCCACCGCCGAAGCGCGCGTACGCGGCTACACATCATCGCGTTTTTCGTTCAACGCGAGCCAAGGTCGCTGCGAAGCGTGCGCTGGCAACGGTCGCCTATCACTCGAAATGTCGTTCTTGCCCGACGTCGAGGTGCTTTGTCAGGTGTGCAGTGGCCAACGCTTTAACCAAGAGACGCTCGCCATTCGCTGGCACGGGTATTCCGCCGGCGCGTTACTCGATCTTGAGGTCGGGCAAGCCGTCCAAGTCTTTGCCGGCGTTGAAAAGATACGCGCACCCCTCCAGCTGCTTTGTGATCTGGGCCTTGACTACCTCAAACTTGGACAACCCTCGTCAACATTAAGTGGTGGCGAAGCCCAACGTCTTAAGCTCGTGGCTGAGTTGCTCAATACCGCGCGCACCGAAACCACGCTTTACGTGCTCGATGAGCCCACCACAGGCCTACACCGCGAAGACATCGCTAAACTCTTGCATATGTTCAGACAACTTGTTGAACGCGGGCACACCGTGGTTACGATCGAACATCATCTCGACGTGATGTTCGCCTCCGACTGGATCATCGATCTTGGCCCCGAGGGCGGCGCTGAAGGTGGCATGATCGTCGCCGAAGGCACACCCGAACAACTCATGAAAAAGTTTGATAGCTACACCGCCCAAGCGATGCGCGCCGAACGCAAACTTGCCGCCGCCTAAAATCAGCGCCCAGGCGCGCGTTAGCGCTAAAACGTCATCTCTTTCAGATCAGGCGCTGCAAGCAGCGTAGGTTCTGTTTTTTCTTGTACATCACGCGCGCTAACGCCGGGCGCAATCTCTTTTAGAATTAGCCCCTCGGCAGTGATATCGATCACCGCCATGTCGGTAATGACGCGATGCACCACACGCTCGCCCGTAAGCGGCAACGAACAGCTCTTTAGAATTTTGAACGCATTGTCTTTCTTAGACATATGCTCCATCAACACCACAACACGTTTGGCGCCATGCACCAAATCCATCGCGCCACCCATCCCTTTGACGAGTTTTCCGGGAATCATCCAGTTGGCTAAATCACCCGCCGCCGAGACCTGCATGGCGCCCAAAATCGCCACATCAATATGGCCACCACGAATCATGCCAAACGACGTCGCGCTATCAAAAATCGAAGCACCCTGAGCCATGGTCACGGTCTCTTTTCCGGCATTGATCAAGTCCGCATCTTCGTCGCCTTCATAAGGGTAGGGCCCCAAACCAAGCAACCCATTTTCACTTTGCAACACCACGTCCATGCCGGCAGGAATATAATTCGCAATCAGCGTCGGGATCCCAATGCCAAGGTTCACATAATCGCCATCTTTAAGTTCTTGCGCCCCACGCGCAGCCAACTGTTCACGCGTCAACATTAAGCACCTCTCTTACGCGTCATACGACGCTCGATGCGTTTTTCGTGTTTCGCTTCAAAAATGCGCTGCACAAAAATGCCTGGCGTGTGCACCGTGTCCGGCGCAATCTCGTCAACCAACTCTTCCACCTCGGCAATCGTCACCTCGGCCGCTGTTGCACAAAGCGGGTTAAAGTTGCGCGCGGTATGCCGGTAAATCAGATTACCAAAACGATCACCTTTCCACGCTTTGACCAGGGCAAAATCACCACGAATACCGCGCTCCATCAGGTAAGTTTTGCCATCAAAGACGCGCGTCTCTTTACCTTCGGCCACCGGTGTGCCCACCCCTGCAGGCGTAAAAAAAGCCGGAATGCCCGCACCGCCAGCACGCAACCGCTCGGCCAGAGTGCCTTGTGGCACAAGCTCGACCTCAAGTTCGTTTGACAAGAGTTGCTTCTCAAACTCTTTGTTCTCGCCCACGTAACTTGAAACCATCTTGCGAATTAACTTCTTCTCGAGCAGCAAACCAAGACCAAACCCATCCACGCCGCAATTATTCGACACCACGGTCAAACCCTTAACACCTTTGTCGCGCAATGCAGCAATACTATTTTCGGGAATACCGCAAAGCCCAAAGCCACCCACAACTAAAGTCGCGCCATCACCAATATCTTGCACCGCTTCAACTGCGTTCTTGACTCTTTTATCCACGCCCAGAGGATAGCATCGCGACAAAAACACACGCAAGGTTTATGAAATTCAACTTTTGCCGGTGTTTCGCATCATATGCTGGGCATAGCGCCGTTTACTTTAGAGCACTCGGTTTTGGGTCGCAGTACTCGGCGCGATGTTCACCCAACCATTTAAGAATATTGTCGATGG
>JBGAKI010000018.1:0-32361 GCA_044224525.1 Polyangiales bacterium
CACAATAAGACTAAGAAATGCACCCATTTCACCGGGTCGGGCATTTCCTTGCGACCGTGTCTGACGCTGGATGGGTTGCGGACGCTCGGCATACGCAGTAGTCAATATGATTCAGTCTGCGATATTTTCAAGATTAATTGAGTTCGTTAATGGCTATTGTGTTGCGGCTGCTGCTGAATCGTCAGGTATGAAAGGATTACCTTTGGGGTCAAAATGCTGACAAACCTGAGGGCTGTTTTTGCAGTGTTGGAGTGGATTACTAAACCAAATAGATTTTCTTTCGTCTTTTCGGCAATTTGCCACATCGACACTGTTTCTTTCCAAGAGACCACAAACGCGTGGAAGGTCGTTGGGCCGTGCGCTCGAAAACCAATTGCTCGCTGCCGCATATTGCTTCGCGCGCTCAAGTGCATCGTTGCATGGGTAATAGACGGGATCGGTTCGAGCCACTCTAGAATCCGTGAAGGGTTCTCGACCGTTCTCGCTCCCTAGAACTGAGTTGCTCTGACAATATCCGTCAAGCGAAACCGTAACTTCGCATTGGATGCTGCAGTCATCGACGTGCTCGAGGGCTGGCGCAGGAGTTGTTTCACAGCCACCCTCCGACTCGTCGTCTAGTAACGGAAGCGTGTTGTTAAACGACACGTTGACGTCATGCGAGGCAAGCGTTTTACTTTCGCATCCAACCAAGCACACTGCAAAAAAACAAATTGTCGCAAAGAGAAAATGTAGAACAGACTGCACAACGGTACTCCAAAAACGTTCAAGAAGTGAGGATAGTGACGCTAGCGCGCGGTGTGTTGCGTCGCAAGTCATGTGCGCCGAAAGTGTGGCTAAATGTGGCAGACGCGCTATAATTGCGCGCCCATGTCCGATCAACGCCCACCCAGCGCCGACACCGTCACCGAGATTGCTCGCGAGTTTCGTTTTGAAGCAGCGCATCGTTTGCCAAATCTTCCCGCCGAGCACAAGTGCTTTCGGCTGCATGGCCATAGCTTTCGCGTCACGGTACGTGTGCGTGGGCCCGTGGATGCCAAAAAGGGTTGGATTATTGACTTTGCCGATATTGATCGCGCGTGGCAGCCGCTGCATAAAATTTTAGATCATAACTATCTGAACGAGGTTGAGGGTTTGGAAAACCCGACCAGTGAGCTTTTGGCGAGCTGGGTGTTGACTCGCATCCATGTTGAAGGTGCGCGCGTGCACTCGGTGACTGTGCACGAGACATGCACCGCTACCTGCACAGTGTTTGCGAACTGAAGAATCGGACATGGTGACACGCACTGAGGAATCGGACATGGTGACACCAGAAGTGGTGACACGCACTGAAGTGCATGTCACCGAGCAGGCACCGCGCATGACTATGTTTAAAAGAGTGATCGCACGCTTGAGAGCCTGGAAGCGGTTTTTGGGGATCGTGTATTGGTCGATCATCATCGTGGGCACCTGCGAGGTGTGGCATTGGTTTGGCATGCTGACGCACGAGCGTTTGGTATGGGCGCGCAAAGCGTGGGCTGCGGGGTTGCTTAAACGGATCGGGGTGCATGTGCATCATTGCCCTGAGCCGAACATCGACATGTCGCAAAGTTATGTGGTGATCAGCAATCATCGCTCGCCTATCGATGTGTTGATTACGCTGAGCCGTTTTGGTGGTGCATTTTTAAGCCGCCATGATTTGGCGGATTGGTTCATCATCGGTTGGGCGGCGACGCGCGCGGGCACACTTTACGTGAATCGCACCAGTTTGAAGAGCCGCATGATCGCCTTGAATGCGATGAGCGACCGTTTAAAATCAGGTGACTCGCTGATGATCTTTCCTGAAGGACGCACGCTGGCGGGCGATGCGCTTGGGCCATTTAATCGTGGCGCGTTTATGGCAGCGCAGCAGGCGGGAAAAATGATCGTGCCTTTTGGGCTCGCGTACCCAGCGGGACTTGAGTTTACCGAGCCAAAGTTTGGCGATTATTGCGCACGCGTCGGGCGTTTGCCGCGCATCGAAGTGGCGGCAGCCATGGGCGAGCCGATCGCTAGCACTGGCGATGTCGGCCAGCTTGTTGAACATGCCAAAAACGAAGTGGCGCGTTTGATTAAAAATGCGCGCGCGGAACTTGAAAAATCGCGTTAATTACGCGGATAGGATAGCGTTGTGTCGGTGCCTGAATAAGGCTAGAGTCAAAGCGTCTAATTTGCGTAAGGTTAATTGTATGAACAGCAACGCTGTAAAACCAATCCTTGATTATTGTGTGTTGGCCTGGGTGTTATTGAGTGCCAGCGCCTGTGCGACCAGCTATCAAAGTGGTTATAACGCGCAATATGCGTCGCAGATGTATGCGAACAACTATCAGCTTGTTAGTTCACCGCCACCACCGCCAGTGGCCGAGTGCATGCCCACCCAGGTTCAAAGCGGCAGCACATGGGTCAATGGTTATTGGGCGTGGAACGGGGCGTGGAATTGGCAACCTGGACAAGTGGTTGCGGCAAGACCTTGTCAGGTTTGGCAAGCGCCAACCGTGACGCAAGCGCCGGATGGGTATCGTTATTACCCAGGTGTGTGGCGGCCTGACGATCGGCCCGAGTGTACACAACATGGCGCCACGCCGCCGGCACAAAATCCTGCGTGGGCCACGCAACCACCTCCACCACCGCCAACCTATGGGTATGGGTATGGTGGTTACGATAACGGGTATGGTGGTGGCGGTCATTACAACAACCCACCGCCGCAGCAGTCGTGGAATCAGCCGCCGCCATCGCACACCCATCAGCAAGGCTCGTCGTCACAAGGTTCGATCGCGAACACTTATGGCGGGCGCGTAGGCTCAAGGCCGCAACCGGCGGCGCCGCCGCCCGATGCTGGGCGACCACCCAGCAATCCACCGAGCAACCCACCCGATGCGGGTCGACCCTCGCCGCCACCGATCGGTGCACCACCTTCAAGGCCTGTGCCGCCGCCGAGCATTCCTCCACCGAGCAAACCCAAACCGCCAAGCAATAATCCGGCACCGATCCCACCGAACAATCCTCCACCTACGCGACCACCGGCGCCCAATCCGCCGCCACCTAGCGATCCGGGGCCCGCACCTAACAAGCCAGTGATCGGTAACCCGGGGTTTGGTGGGCCACTTGCATGTAGCTCGGGTCCAGCGCGGGTGCGCCGTGGCGAAGTGATCACCATCACCGGACAAAACTTTAGCGCGGGTGCGGTGATTCGCATTGCGGGTCAAACAGTGCCCACGATGGGTCAACGAGCGAACTACGCACAGGCGCGCGCAACGGTCGCGGGTCGCGTGACGGTCGATGATGCCGGGCGCAGCGCATCGTGCGGTGTCGTTGAAGTGACGAACTAGCTGCAGTGCCGCGTTTGATGGTCATTGGGCTTGATTGCGTGCCGCCTGCACTCGCGTTCGAGCGCTTCGCGGCCGTCATGCCCACGCTGAGTCGCTTGCGTGAACAAGGAACGTGGGGCGTGTTGCGTTCATGCACACCGCCGATCACGGTGCCAGCGTGGGCCAGTTTGTTTTCGGGTAAAGATCCGGGCGAGCTTGGCGTGTATGGGTTTCGTAACCGCAGCGCGGACGGCTATTCGATGCATATCGCGGACGCCAACGCGATCAAAGCGCGGATGCTTTGGGATGAGCTTGGCGAAAACGGCAGACAGGCATGCGTGATCGGCGTGCCGCCAAGCTATCCACCAAAGATGACCCGTGGCGCGATGGTGGGGTGTTTTCTGACGCCGAGCGCTGCGTCTGAGTACACATATCCAAGCGAGCTAAAGGCTGAACTTGAAGCACACGTTGGGCGTTATATTGTCGACATTGACGAACGTGACGCTGAACCTGATCGCTTGATGCCTAAACTGCTTGCGCTTTCGGCGCAGCGTTTTGCGATTGCGCGGCATTTATGGCAAACGCGGCAACCTGATGCGTTGATGATGGTGGATATCAGCCCCGACCGACTGCATCATGCGTTGTGGCACGCGGTTGATCCTTTACATGCGAGTTATGACGTGAGGGCTTATCAAGATTTTGAGAACTTTTATGCGAGCGTGGATCAGGCGCTGGGGGAGCTGGTGGCGCTGGCTGATGGCGACACCACCATTGTAGTGGCGAGCGATCACGGTGCGCGCGCGCTGCGGGGTGGTTTTTGCCTCAACACATGGCTCATACACGAAGGGTATTTGGTATTGAAACACGACGTACCCGCCAACACACCTTTGCGCGAAGAGATGGTCGATTGGCGGCAAACGCGCGCCTGGGGCGAAGGCGGTTATTACGGGCGCGTGTTTTTGAACGTACAAGGACGCGAGCCTCAAGGATGCGTGCGCGCTGATGATCAAGAAACGCTTGTTCTTGAGATCAAGCGTGCGCTCGAGGCAATCAAAGTGTCGCCCCATGGCAGCGTGCGACTTGAGGCGCTGCAACCCAAAACCACTTATCGCGAAGTGCGGGGCGTGGCGCCCGATTTATTGCTCTTTGTCGATGCGCTGAATTACCGCGCGCTCGGCACGCTTGGGCATGCTGATGTGTGGGTGCCTGCAAAAACACAGGGGCTTGATCGCGCCAATCATGACTGGCACGGCATGTGTGTGATGCAAGGGCCAGGCGTGGCGCCAACCACCTTCGTGCCGACCTTGACGTTTGGTGAGCTCTACCGCACCATGCACAGCGCACTCAAACTATAACTTCTGGCCGGACCATGACAACAAAACATATTGTGATCGGTTGGGATGGCGCTGACCTTGATGTCGTGCGCGAACTGGGGCCGTCGGCGCTACCCAACTTGCACGCGCTGATGGCGCGCGGCGCTTATGCTCGACTTGAAAGCGTAAAACCTTTTGCCACGTTGCCTAACTGGATCACATTTCTAACGGGCGTGAATCCAGGTCAACACGGTGTGTACGATTTTACATCGCGCCGGGGGTATACGGTGCGTTTTGACGGTGCGCTCGGTCGGCGCGTGAATACAATTTTTTCTGATCTTGATGCACAGGGCTTTGCCTGTGCGTGTTTAGGTTTTCCGGGCACCTATCCACCTGAACGACTTACCCATGGTGTTTTTATGAGCGGCTGGGATTCGCCTGTGGCATTTGAGGCTGATCGATCCTTTGTAGAACCGCGCGCACTTTACGATGAGCTTACACAAACATTCGGTGCGTGGCGTTTTGACGATGTTGACGAGTTTCAAGAGCACACCGATCGCTGGTTTGAAACGTTGATCGCTACACTGGTTGAGCGCATTGCACATAAAACACGCGTTTTCAGCGCTGTGATGAAAAAGAAAGAGTGGGATGTGTTTGCTTGCTATTTTGGCGAGAGCGATACTGCTGCGCACCATTTGTGGGCGCATCATGACCCGCGCTCACCGCGTAGACCCAACCACGTCTCGCATGCGCTTGCGCAGGGTTTAGCCAAGATTTACTGCGCCCTTGATCAACAGTTGGGTGAACTGATTGGGCTTGCAGGCGAGGATGCTGAAGTTACGTTGGTAAGTGATCATGGTTCAGGCGGGTCATCCGATAAGGTGCTTTATCTGAACCGAGCGCTTGCCGAAGCGGGCCTCTTGCGCTTTAGAAAGACAACAATGCTCCAACAGCTGGCGCAGTTCAGCAAACGTCGCGCGCTCGAAGGGTTACCCGCACGTTTGCGGCAAACGCTGTTTCGCGCGTTAGGAGCGACGCTGCCAAGCATGCTCGAGTCGAAGGCGCGTTTTGGCGCGATCGATTTTGAACACACGCAGGCGTTTAGCGACGAGCTGAATTATATGCCTGCGGTCTATTTGAACCTGGCAGGTCGCGAACCCAAGGGTCAGGTGTTAGCCGAAAGCGTCGAAGCAACGACACAAAAAGTAATTGACGCGTTGCTTGCGCTTCGCGATCCTTGGACGCAGCGCGCTGTGGTCAGCAGGGTCTATCGGGCGGCAGAGCTTTTTAGTGGGCCCTGTTTGACAAAGGCACCTGATCTTATCCTCGATTTTAATTTAGACGATGGATATAGCTACAATCTGATGCCCAGCAGCAGCGCGCCCAAAGGTGACAAAGCGATGTGGCGTAGGCTCCAGAGGCACGAATATCTGGGTAAGAAAGGTCGCAGTCTTGCGGGTAGCCATCGTTCACACGGGCTTTTTGTTGCATGCGGCCCACAGGTTGACGTTGCAGGTGAAATCGATGCCACGATGCAAGATGTGACGGTAACACTGCTCGCGCGGATGGGTTTGGCGGCGCCAAACAATACACAAGGCCGCGTGCTTGGTTGTGTAAGCTCGGCGCAGATGAGCGCGCACGTTCGGCTCGACGAACGCAAGCTTGACCACAAACGCGACGACGCGTTGGTGGCAAGCCGTTTGCGATCGCTAGGGTATATTGATTAAGTATGACCACAACGTCGAGCGTACATATCGCGGCGCTGCCCTTTCCAACTTATCAGGGAACACAAGCTGCGATCGCGGCGATGCTCAACGCATTAACGCAAGAACAGCAAGCGGATCTTGTTTGTTATCCGCATCGGTCGTTTGAGACACACGCGCGGTGGCGTGCACATCGCGACCGGACAACTTCGTGGTTGAGCGGGAGTTTGCGGTCGGGGCCACGCGTTGAGAAACTAATTTTTGATTTTGGCTTGTATCGGTGTGCTAAGGCGCTGTGCAAAACAAAAGCTGACGCCGTGCTGATAGGCCATCATGCGGAAGGTTTGATGATCGCGCAAAGCGTAAATCAGCACGACGCGATCTACGTGGCGCATACCAACCTTGACGAAGAATTGCCGACGTATTTCGGTTCTCCACTTAAATCGGTCATGAGGTTTGCTGGAAGCAAAATCGATCGGTTTTGTATGCTTCGAAGTTCGCGTGTTGCTGCAGTCTCGCCAGCGCTGCAAGAATACTTAGAGAATAAGTATCAGCGCCCGGTTGTGTATTTGCCGATTCCATGGACAAGGAGCATGCGTATACAGGAGCGTGCCCCTGAGCACGCGAGCACATTGCGAATGTTATACGTTGGTAACCTGGATCGTTATCAAGGGTTTGAAGACTTGCTTCTGGCGCTTAAAATAATGAGAACGAACAATATCGACGCCGAGCTTTGCGTGTGCACGGCGAGTGATTCAAGTGTTGTTGATCGACAAGCGACGCAGATAGGGGTTGCGGATCGTGTGAAGGTGGTGGCGCTAAGCTCCGATGCGGTGCGCGATCGCGTTTATCAAGAAGCGGATTGTGTGCTTGTGCCGCGACGAACAGGATTGGGTGTTCCGGTCAAATTGCTTGATGCACTTACGCGCGGCAAACACATTGTCGCTTATCAGAATGCGTGCGGCGGGTTGCCACTTGGGCATTGCATTGAAACCTGCGATGCGCACCCTAAAGCCCTTGCCGCTGTGTTGAGTGCACTTGTTGGAGTCGCTGGCAAAACAATAAGTGCGCAAACGGTCGCAGCACGGCATGAGTACTTAGAAAAGCATCATGGACAGAAAGCATTCATGAGTGCCTGGAATCGGCTCACGCAACGTGACTAGATTAGATTAGCGCCTAGGTCCTAACAACGATGTTGCCCTTTTCAACGGCGACGACGAGTGGCTTAAATGTGCACAGTGTTTTGAACTCGGCAAGGGTGCACCAGCGGGCTTCGTCGTGTTCCTTGGAGAGCTTAACTGATCCACGCACGTTTTTGGCCTGATAGACGATCACCATCATCGGGTCGCTGCCACGCGTGGCCGGATAGATATCGATGGGACGCGGATCGATTGTGATGGTAAGGCCGGTTTCTTCTTTCACCTCACGCTTGGCCGCGTGAAGGGGGTCTTCGCCCCATTGAATGCGGCCCGATGGCACCTCCCAAAAGCCACCAGCGATGCGGCGTTTGGGAGCACGCTTGACAACAAGAAGGCGATCTTTTCGCCAGATCGCGACGGCAGCGGCTAAAACCCAGGTTGAATGTTCTTTGCGAGATCGCTTGATTTTGATTTCCATTAGTAATATCAAATACTTAGGTTAGATCGCCCCGATCACGAAAAGCTCGTCGATAATTTTCGTGATCCCTACCGAACCTTCTACCATTAACACTCCGGGTCCTGCGCCAAAACGCGCGCCCAATTCTTACGCTCTGAGCACGCACTTGATGGATAACCTCGCCCAACACGTCGACGAAAAAAGAAGCACTGGAGAGTTTCGTCGCACCGATCACGTCGAGCGACTTTGCGAGCTACTGCTCGGTGCTGAGCATAACGAACTTGAGCTGCCATCGATTCATCGATTGGCACTGTCACTGATCAGTTTGGCTGAGGATCGCCGGCCGATTGAAACGTTGCCGCTGCAACACAGCCCCGCTGAGCTTACCTTGGTGCGCAAAGGCAACACGCTGCTTGTGAGCCATTATCATACTGGAAGTTTGCCGCAGGTGACGGTGCTTAACCGAGCGGTGGACTGGAGCGACGTCAAACAAGAGTTGCTGCGCGCGTGGAGCGAGCATACGATCGATCAAAGCGACATTTTTGTGAACCCAGCGACTGCCACAAAGCTGCAGACGCTTGCGCTCGAGAATCAAATCAACGGTTTACCTGAGCCAATTGTTTGTGCCGGCGGGGCGCAACAGGTGCCGGGGCGTAAAGTGCCGATCGCTTTTGGATTCAGTGCTGCGATTTGTTCGCAGACGCAATCCACGGCGCAGGCGACGCAACGCGCGGACGTATACAGCCTGCTTTTTACCGGTGAGCTGTGGGCCTATGTGCGCGGACGGCGCATTAATATTTTTCAAGGCCCTGTGCTTGTCGCAGCGCTGCAACTTCTGCAGTTGATTAGCGAACTTGCACTGGCGTGGGAAGAGAATCGGCCTACGTATCGACGTTTGCGCGCATCGGGTTTTTTGAGCGCGGTTCGTTTGGATGCTGAGCAGCAGGCGACGCTCACGCTGGGCGTCACAAGCGGTGGTTCGATCACACTGCCTGCGCTCGATTTTTCGGAAGTGGCGCTGCCGATCTTGCGCTTGGTCGCGCAGCTGGTTCGCCAGCTTTTGACCATCGATCGCAGTCAAGCGCGCAACTTGCGCGTGGTGGCGTTGCGTAACGAGGCGCGCGAGTTGCGTCGCCGCATTCAAACGCATCAGCGCGTGCATTGCATCATCAACCAAGAGCCTGAGCGCCTTCGGCATCTAAGTTTACCTGCGGCGGCGAGCGAAGCGCCCGAAGCACAGGAAGTTGCTCCATCGTTCTTACGGTTTGAGCCGCGCTGGCGCGTCGAGGTTAACGCCCTTGAGGCCGAGTGCACCTACCTTTGCGGTAGCCGCATTGTGGTCGCAAGCACACGCGGCGCGATGGCTTTTGATCGCGAAAATGGCGAGCTTTTGTGGGACCGCCGCGAACTTAGTCATCATTGGATGATGGCAGGCACCTCGCTGGTGCGCTTATCGCTCGATAACGAAGTTGAAGTGTGCAGCGTCGACGACGGCCGCACCATCATGCAAGGCGAGATACGCCGTCATGGGCTTGCACCGATTACGGCGCTCTTGGGCGCTGCGTCAATTACACCACCGGTTGCGATTTTGCGCGAGGGCCAAACGCATCTTGTGGGAATGGACTTGCGCAACGGGCAGCTGCGTTGGCGTTTGCCGATCGACGCCAACAACGCACTGCATATTTGCCGGGCGGGGCAGCTTCTATGTGTTGTGAACGGTCAGAGCGACGTGCTCGCCCTTGATTTGGCGACCGGCGACACCGTGTGGCGCTTTCAAGATCGCGCGCGTTTCAATCTGAAACCGATTGTGATCAAAGACACGTTGTTTTTGGTGTCGGGTGAGCTTGGGTGTCAGCGCGCGTCGAGTTATGGTATCGATCTGCTGACGGGCGAGCTGCGCTTTAAGCGATTGCTACGCGGCATGGTGTGTGCGGCGCCGATTAACTTTGAGCGTTTCGCTGCGCTCGTAATGCGTACGCCCGATGATCATGTGCTTGAAACATATAACCTACACGACGGGTCGCTCGCGTGGTCGATTCACGATCCGGGCGTCTTAAGCGGTGCGTCAGCGCTTGCCATCGATGAGCAGCTAATCGTCAATACACCGTGGGGTAAGGTGGCGGGTCTTGAACTTGCGAATGGGCAGACCTGCTGGTCGCAAGAGCTCGGTTCAACCGACCAAGAGGAACTGCCCACACGCCTTGATCCTGTATTACGCGGTGGGGCGCTCTTTGTGCCAAGTTCACTTGTGCACGTGCTCAGGCCTTCAGACGGATCGGTACTGGGGGGCGCGTTGTCGTGTGACTTGATCCCTGACTTTTTACGCGTCGACGAACGCGGCTGGGTCTACGTGGGTGAAGAGAGCGGCCTTTTGAGCGCATTCGCACCGCAACCTCGCCTGCGCCTCATCAAGTAAGTTCTATGGTTTGCTAAGACCAAGCATGCCTCGACATTTTTTTGCATGTTTTTGAACCAAATCGACTAGCTCGTTCATGATCGGGTTGTTCAATCCCTCTTTGGTTTCTCTAGCAACAAGGGTGGCCAACAGATCTGCTATTTGTGCTGTCATATTGTCAAGACGTAGAAAGAGGAGATCTTTGTCAACTCGTAATTCTTGAGCAAGCTTTTCCCATGCATGCTTGTTCACCTCATCGATGCGATACTTACTGCCTACTTTCATGGCGAGCTTCAACTTTCGTGGCTGTTTAGTATAAGGCAACATGCTTGCCAGATCATAGAGCGGCGCAAGACGTATTTGACTTCGGCTTGAGATTAGTAACCCGTAGTTTTTTGCGTGTGCGTCAGTTCCAGCAATCAACCAGTTGAAAATCAGTGCGTTGATAAAGCGATCAACGTCCACAGCGGGCCTTGTTGAAAAATTTCGTATTATATTGACGATATCAACTGGCTTAGGACCTTGGTCGGTTTGGTATTTTCGTGTTGGAGGCATTCCCAGTGCTTGGCAAAAATCTTCTTGATGAACTCGTCGAAGTTCGCTTTTAACTCGTGTTCTGTCAAAGCGCGTTACAACTATTGCTAGTTCATTTGCAAAAGATCTGACTGATGACTGAGCTGATCTTAGGCCAAGGTCGCCCGCTAAGTTTAAGCATAAGTGCTCGTTTTCTGCATGGCCTTCGAAGTCGCCCGATGGAGGTTTGAGAATGTGCGTAGTGGGAATTCGCCCAGAGGGCAGATACCAGCGATTATTGTCGAATAGCAGTGCTGTTTTTGCTTGAGCGCCTGCAAGACTAAACTGCCCGGTGTCATGGGGAGGTCTAGCGCTCGCATAATCTAATCGAACATTGCGTAGGCGCGATGCAATGGCAGCGTCGGTAAGATGCTGCTTAGCGTCAGCTTTACCACTCAAGACTTCATTTAGGCGTTCAGAGCGCACAAACTGTGCAGCGCCAGCACAATCTTCGCCAACATGGGAAAGCAGCGCAAAAGCGTTGCTCGCCGATACTTTAAATTTTTTTGCCCATTGCTCGAGTATATTGGCGTTATCGGGCAGAAGCCCCCATAAGAACGGCTCTACTTTTTTGTGTTCGTGCTGAGCGACAGAGAGAGGCATTGACACGGAAAGTGGATAAGCGTCATTATCTGTCCGCCAGTCGCTTGAATAGGTGAGATGTAAGCTGCCCTTCTTTTGATCGCGCTCGATAACCGCTGCGATCTTATTTTCAAGGAGCACATAGAGTTCCTCTATAGCGCGGACTCTTTTCATTTGTCGCTTCTTTTCTCGCGCACACTGATGTCTATGAGATTATCGAGGTCAATCAGGGTGTGGTCAGGTTTAGGTAGGTCGCTTTCGTAACTGGCGTTGAGCGAAATTCGAAGCACTCGGAGCGCGCGCAGGACGAGGTGAAGAGCGGCGCGCGCTTTACCTGTTTCGATGTCATTGACCCATTTTCGGCTGACGCCGATTTGCTCAGCGAGTTGCTTTTGATCAAGGCCGGCGCGTTTTCGTCCTTCGCGAATGAGACTGCCCAAATCCTCTGTACTGATGAGGCGCATGGTATGATCATGTCACCGATCGGTTACTTTGTCAAAATGTCACCGATCGGTTACTTTGTCAAAATGTCACCGATCGGTTACAATTGACATATTGAGTATGCTCGCTTTTACCAGCGATTGTAGGCGGGGTGGCCTTCGCGCACAGCAACAAAGTTGCCCAAGCACGTGGCGGTGATTTTGTCGTTGGCTTTGAGTTCAGCGGCGATGCGTGCGCGGTCGCCCTCGAGGTGCTCGACCCAGGCGCGAAGGCTTAGCTCGGTGTCGACCGGTGTGGGTTTGAGCAAGCGAACGTGAAAGTCGCCCGTCACGGTGCATGGGGGCGCTTGAAGACCTTGTGCTTTCATTAAGTTCATTGCAGCCGTCCAGTTACTGTGACAATCGAGCAGTGCACCGCAGATGCCGCCGTTGAGCATGCCTGGGAAGGCTTGATGGTGATCAAGTGGGAAGAAGGTGGCGACTAACTCGTCGCCCGACAGAAAACTTTTTAGGCGTAGGCCCTTTTCGTTGACGGGGCCGCAACCAAAACAGATGCTCTGGGGGGAGTATTGATCTTGGACTGAGAGGTTATTCATGGTCAGTATGGTGACATGCACCACAGGTGCGTGTCACCTGGGTTTTTTTGGTGACGTGCACCACAGGTGCGTGTCACCTGGTTTGTTTATCTGATTTTACGGTGACGCAGGCTCGGTAGTCGGTGACGCACTTTGGCGATCCAGGCGTGGTCGATGTCGGCCACGGCGACGCCCTCGCCTTCGCTGCATTGTGCGATGACGGCCCCCCAGGGATCCGAAATCAATGCGTGCCCATATGAATAGCGATTACCATAATGATGGCCGGTTTGCGCGGCCGCAAGCACATAACATTGCGACTCGATGGCGCGCGCGCGCAAAAGCACGTGCCAGTGCGCGGCGCCCGTGATCGAGGTAAAGGCCGCAGGAATGGCCAAGGCAACCGCCTCGCGATCAACCAAAGCGCGATAAAGTTCAGGAAAGCGCACGTCGTAACACACGCTAAGCCCAAGCTTGCCCGCTTGTGTGTCGGTTACGACAACTTCGGTGCCGGGTTCAATCACGTTTGACTCGCGCAATTGTGAGCCATCGCTAAGGTCGGCATCGAAAAGATGCATCTTGCGATAGACCGCTTGAACCTTACCCGATGCATCTAGATGCACGCACGCGTTGAAGGCTTTGTCTTTACCAGTGCGTTCCCAAAAACCGCCAAGAATAAGCTCCACGCCATGCGTGCGCGCAAGACGCTGGCAAAGTGACAAAATGGGCCCACTGCCATCGAGCGTTTCTTCGATCACTTTGCGTTCGGCGTCCGGGCCAAGAAACGCAAAACCCTCTGGCAGCACAACCAGTTTGGCGCCATCGCGTACGGCCTGAGTCACCAGACGTTCAACCGCAGCCAAGTTGTCGTCAACGCGCGGCGTTGAGTTCATTTGCACGACCGCTACGCGATGTTTTTCTTGTGTCATGACGCGTTATCTTAGTATGTGAAGCGACGAATTGAAATATTCATCAGAAGCCCAAGCCCAATCATGATCGTCAAGAGGCTTGAACCACCGTAAGAAAATAACGGAAGCGTCACACCCACCACCGGCAACACGCCGCAGACCATTCCCAGGTTGATGATCGCCTGCCAAAAAATCATGCCCGAAACACCGACGGCAACCACCGCGCCAAAACGGTCTTTGGCTAGATAGGCGATGCGCAGACCCCAAAGCACCAAAAACAGATAGAGCGCGAGCAAAAAAAGTGAGCCAAGTAATCCGTGTTCTTCAGCCCATACGGTGAAAGGAAAATCGCTGTGTTGATCAGGCAAAAACCGGTGCTGGTTTTGTGTGCCTTGCATGTAACCTTTGCCAATCCAGCCGCCGTTACCGATCGCCACCACGGACTGATGTGTGTGCCAACCTGAATCGAGGATGTCGGCTTCGGGCTGTAAGAAAGTTAAGAAGCGCTCGCGCTGATAATCTTTGAGCAAGTAATGCCAGGTTAGCGGGGCCGATAACACCAAGGTGGTAACCAGTGTGATGAACGAACGTAGCTTGAGGTGCGTAAGAAGCATGATCGTGGTGAAGATGGCCAAGATGATCATACCGGTGCCTAAATCGGGTTGCTTTAGAATCAGCGCCATGGGCGCCGCGACAATCAACCCTGGGATGACTAAATCTTTGAGAGTGCGGCCATAGGTTTTGCGATCGTGATGCAGGTGTTTGGCAAGTGCGACAATCAAACCAAGTTTCATGAACTCGCTCGGTTGCAGCGAGAACGAGCCAATGGGGATCCAGCGCTGCGAGCCGCGAATGACCGGCGCAAGCAAGAACACAAGAATCAACATCGCGATGCCCATGCCGTAAAGTGCCCAGCCGTGATGTTCAAAATTGCGGTAGTCGATTAGAACCACCACAACTGCAAGCGCTGTGCCGAGCGTAATCCAGTAAATCTGCTGAATGTACATGTCGACATTGGCCGCGCCGGGGGCGCTTGTGGCGCTGTAAAGATTTACAACGCCAAGTGTTGCGATCGCCAATGTCACGATGAGCAATGGCCAATCGATCACTACTTTTGCGTTGCCGGAGAGTAACTTCATAACATTTGGTTGCTAGCTAGTGATTCCTACGTTAATCGGTGGGAGGTGCCACGTCTGCACCAAGATAGTCATTGAGAACCTCAACAGCAATCGGCGCTGCATATTTGCCGCCACCGCCGCCGTGCTCGACAAGCACCACGACGACCAGATCGGGGTTGACGGCGGGCGCAAACCCGGCAAACCAAGCGTGATCGCGGCTGAAGAACTCTTCGAGCGCTGGGTTATTTTTATGCGCAGAGGTGTTGTGAACCACCTGCGCAGTTCCCGTCTTGCCCACAACCGAAACACCACCGGCGATACGCGCTTCGTAGGCTGTACCAAGATCGTTATTGACCACTCCTAACAAGCCTTCGCGGATGGCTTGAAGGTGCTCAGCGCTGACGCTCACTTGGCGCCTGAGTTTGGGTGTAAGCCGCTGTGTGACACGCCCGTCGGGTGCACGCATTTCCTCGATGAGTTGCGGCACATAGAGTCGTCCGCCATTGGCCAGCGCAGCATAGGCCATGGCCGCTTGAATCAACGATATTTTGGTGTTGCCTTGGCCGATCGCCGCGTTGAGTGCGTAGCCAGCGCGAAAACGCTGGCCTTGTTTTTCAAACCACGCACGCGTATCGATGAAACCTTTGCTTTCGGTATTGATGCCGACACCCGTGCGTTCACCAAAACCAAAATCGCGCGCGTAGAATGCCAGTCGATCGAGGCCAACAAGCTCGCCGAGTCGGTAAAAGTAGACGTTACATGAACGCGTCAGTGCTTGGCGCATATCGACTACGCCGTGTTTTTGTGTGCAACGAAACTTGCGATTGCCAAGCTCGTATTGTCCGGTGCATTCGACCGTGGTGTCAGCGTGCATCACGTTATCTTGAAGTGCGGTTGCGGCGCTAAAAGGCTTAAAAATCGAACCTGGGTAGTATGTGGCGTAGATGGTTTTGTCGATAAGCGGATAGAAGGGGTCGCGTTCAAGCTCATTTTTTCGAGCAAGTGAAAGACGATGTGTGAACTCGTTGAGGTCATAAGAAGGTTTCGAATAAAGCGCACGAATGCGACCCGTCTGCGCGTCGACAGCCACCAAGGCGCCGGACGGGTGATTGCGGAACGCCCGTTCGACGTTTTTCATCAAAGCCATATCGAGCGTTAATGTTAGGTCTGTGCCGGGGACAGGGTCTTTGGTCTTTTCAATGACTTCTTTGTCCGCCAGATCACGTTGATGACCGCGTGCGTCAACCGATATGCGGCGATACCCGTAGACACCGCGCAACACGCTTTCAAAGGCGCGCTCGATTCCGCTGCGACCGACCAGATCACCGGGGCGATAGCCGCGTGACCTCAGTATTTTAAGATCATCGGCGCTGACTTCGTTTAAGTAGCCGATGGCGTGGGCCGCCAATTTTCCAAATTGGTACATGCGCACCGGTTGATCGACAACGTCGATGCCGCGCAGTTCAGCCGAGTGCGTAGTGAGCGCCGCGAGCTGATCGCGCGTGATGTCAGCATACATTTGAATGCGGTGTGTCCTGCGGCGTGCTGGCACCTTGGCGATATCGTTGCGCAGGCGTTTGAGGTGTTCGGCGTTGAGGCCGATCAGTTCGGCAAAACGCGACAGCGTGTCGTGCATATCGACAACACTTGGCGTGATGTAGACGTTATAAGAAGGACGATTTGTGGCGACCGCGTTACCGCGGGTGTCCCGAAGCACGCCACGCGAGGCGGGAAGCACAATGGTGCGCGTGATGTTCTCGCGCGCCATTTGTTTGTATTTTGCTTGTTCGATGACCTGAAGCTGCACAAGGCGCCCAAAAAGCACAGCGAACACCACGACCGCAAATAGCGCCATCCATTTATAGCGCCTGCGAAACTCGCCTACTTCATGTCGAACGGAGAGAAGCGGATCCACGGTGTTTCCTAACGCAGCACACTTGGGCTGCTTGATCGACTTTCAATGCTTTGTGCGAGAATAAAGATCATGGGAGCGCAGACGGCGACACTAAACGATGACATCGCCAGTAACCATAACAGCATCCACGCGCCGCTGGCTCGAAAAGGCATTGGGTTTGAAAAGATGGTTTGAAGCAATATGACCGAGGAGCCACAGAGCAAGGCCGCAATAAACGACATCATGAACTGAATGCCAACACGACGCATCGAAAACTTGAGGCCCGCAACGCGTGCGATTAGAAAGGTGGCCACAAGCACAAAGGTCTGTAGACCCATCGGGCTGCCACTGAAAGAATCTGATAGGTAACCCAGAACAAACACACAACTGGCACCCAGGGCGAGTTGGTATGCCGGTGAGATGCCCATGTGGATGGCAAGCGGCAAAAGCAACGACGGCATAAACGGATGCACGAACATCTTGCTGAACACCGTTTGCACCAGCAAAAGCAGGCACCCTAATCCTAACATCGATAGATGCGGCATACCTGACCTTAGTTCTGACTCCCGTTGTCTTCAACCAGGGGCTTGAGTGATGTGGTTAACATCACGGTGGCTTCCTCGAGGTGACTAAAATTAACGGCGGGCACCACTTCGACTTCTTGGTAAAGCCCGAAGGTTTTCTTTTTGATCGCGCTGACCGTGCCCACAAGAATGCCCGCTGGGAACTTGTATCCTAGGCCTGAGGTATAGACCCGATCGCCTTTGCGCACGTCGTCGGTGCGGAGCAGATACTGTACATGACAAAGGTAGTTGTTAAAGCTGCCTAAACCACGCAGGATGCCGCGCGCGCCGCTGCGGGGAATCACAATGTCAACGGCACTGGTGCGATCGACTGTTAGAACCACATCGCTGTAGCCACCCCATGTGCGACGGATCTCGCCGACCAGTCCGTCAGATGAGAGCACCGGCATGCCCGGGCGAATGCGCTCGTCGGCGCCGCGATCAAGACGAACGCGCACGACTCTAAAATAAGGAGAGATTTCTTTACTGATAATGCTGGCGCTTACTGTTTCGACGGGCAAACGCGCGCGCAGATCAAGTAGTGCGCGCAAGCGCTCGTTTTCGCGGCGCGCGACCCAGAGCTGACTATTTTCGAAACGCAACCGATCGTTTTCACGCTGTAACCGTTCACCTTCGCGGCGCACGTCGACCAAATAGATGTAATTCTCCCAAACGAAGGAAACGCTGCTCGCCAGTTCGCTGGCCAAATATTGGACGGGCGCGCTGATGCGCAAAATTATGCGATCAAGCGAGCTGGTTTGGCTAGGATTCTTGAGATTCGCGTTGAGAAAGAAAAACGGGATGATCAGCAGCACGATGGCGGCCAATGCATCGCGGATTCTTCGAAATAGTGAGTTCAAGGCTCGCTCGTCGTGGTGGAAAAACTTTTAGTGAATGGTCACTTCTCGCAAAAGCTCGATGTGATCTAGCGTTTTGCCGGAACCAAGCACCACAGCGGCCACCGGATCATCAGAGACCATCACCGGCAGACCTGTTTCTTCGCGCAAAAGCACGTCGAGGTTTTTGAGCAATGAGCCGCCCCCTGTCAGCACAATGCCTTTGTCGACGATGTCGGCTGACAACTCGGGCGGTGTGCGCTCCAAGGCAAGCATCACCGCGTCGACGATGGCGCTGACGGGCTCGCTGAGTGCTTCGCGCACTTCGTCGCTGTTCACGACCACAGTTTTGGGCACACCTGCGACCAGATCGCGGCCTTTGACTTCGATGGTTTTGATTTCGCCCACGGGATAGGCGTTGCCAATCGACAGTTTGACGCGCTCGGCGGTTTGCTCACCGATGAGCAGATTGTATTTGCGCTTCATGTAAGCGATGATGGCGTCGTCCATTTTGTCGCCACCGACACGCACCGATTGTGAATAGACAATGCCGGCAAGCGAGATCACAGCGACTTCGGTGGTGCCGCCACCAATATCGACGACCATGTTGCCGCTTGGCTCGGTGATCGGCAGGCCCGCGCCAATGGCGGCTGCCATGGGTTCTTCAATCAAGAACACTTCGCGTGCGCCAGCGCTTTCGGCGCTTTCTTTGACGGCGCGTTTTTCAACTTCGGTGATGCCAAAAGGCACACAAATGATGATGCGCGGTTTCACAAGCGTTTTGCGCTCGTGTGCGCGAGCGATGAAATAACGCAGCATGGCTTCGGTGATTTCGAAGTCGGCGATCACACCATCGCGCAGCGGCCTGATGGCCTGGATGGCGCCCGGGGTGCGGCCGAGCATTTCTTTGGCCTCGCGGCCCACGGCCAACACCTTTTTTTGCCCGCGACCTTCGCGCTGGATGGCGACCACCGATGGCTCACACGAGACAATGCCGCGGCCCTTCACGTAAATGAGGGTTGTCGCGGTGCCTAAATCAATCGCCAAATCGGCAGAAAAAAAACCTTGTACCCAGCCTAACATGGATGTCCGATCGTAAAAGTGAGTCAGCTGCCCGCCTCACGGGACTCGCAAGGAAAAGCCCTCTTAAATACCAGATTTACGGCGCTGGGCAAGGCGGCGACGGTAACCCGCGCCGGGTCCTCTTCCTTACAGCGAAATGCCGCTATTTATGATAGTATTGAAAGATTGTGGGAGATTCGAAGAAACAGCTGTCATCCTGTTTAGTCGCAATCATGCTTCCACTGATTGCTGGCTGTGGCCGCATCAAATTTGACCATAGTATGCTTCCGATTGGCAGTGATGCGGCGCAAATTGTCGGCACCTGCTTTGATGGTGTGCTCAACCAGAATGAGCGCGGTATCGACTGCGACGGTGTATGTGATGCGTGTGCGGTGCCGCCCAACTGTCAGGTAATCCTCAACGACAATCCGGGAGCTGCCAGTCAAGAATACATGATCGACGTCGACGGAAAGGGACCTATCGCACCTTTTCAAACCTACTGTGAAATGGTTGCGGACGGAGGTGGTTGGACGCTAGCGGCCATGATGCTCGGCGATTCGGGCAACTTTCAGTATGACGATCCACTTTGGAGCAACGACGAGGTTTTCAATGTCAGTGGCATCGATTACCACAACCCTAGCGAAGGCAAGTTGCCATCTTTTTTTGCCATGTCGATCAGCGCTGTACGCGTAGGCATGTTCGACGGGCAAAAACATTGGGCCGTGATTTCTGTCTCTGCACCGAGCCTAAAGTCTATCTTTGCGCAAAACGCGTTTATACCGACATCGCTTGGGCGCATGACCTGGCTCGATATGCTCAACCCCGCGGGGAGTCTGCAAACAGGATGCAATCGTGAAGGCTTTAATGTCGACTCGGGCAGCAATTTGAAAGTGCGCCTTGGCATTATCGGCAACGACGACGTTGATGCGAGTGTTTGCCTTACGGCGGACTCGTTCATGGGTTTAGGGGTTAATCGAGACCTCAACGGCTGCAGCTATACTTGGACGACCAACATCGGCAATGGCTGTGCGTGCGGGTGCGCACCCGATAGTAACGTTAGCGCGCTTGGGTATATGATGGTTCGCTAACTAGGCGCGCCGGTTAGACGCGCTCGTTGAGCGGCACGACGTTGCGTTGATCGTGGCCCAAGTATATTTGGCGGGGGCGCGCGATCTTCTGATCGTCGTCGAGCAACATCTCTTCCCACTGCGCAAGCCAACCGGGCATGCGGCCGATGGCAAAGAGCACAGTGAAGGTGTCGAGCGGAAAGCCCATCGCTTGATAGATGATGCCTGAATAGAAGTCGACGTTTGGATAAAGCTTACGCTTTACAAAGTAGTCGTCCTCCAGTGCGATCTTCTCGAGCTCAAGCGCTGTGTCGATGAGCGCGTTTTTGCCGATCGCATCGAAGACTTCATAGGCAAGCTTTTTGATGACTTTGGCGCGCGGATCGTAGTTCTTGTAAACGCGGTGACCAAAACCCATCAAGCGGCCTTCGCCCTTCTTTACTTTTTCAATATGCTCTTTGATGTTTTTGGTTGAACCGATCTCTTCGAGCATTTTGACCACTTCTTCGTTGGCGCCACCATGGCGGGGGCCATAGAGCGCTGCGCACGCGGCCGATGCAGCGCAATAGGGATCTGCAAGCGACGAGCCTACATTGCGCATCACGCTGGTCGAGCAGTTTTGTTCGTGGTCGGCATGCAATACGAAGAGCACATCGAGCGCCTTTTCAAGCACTGCGGGCACTTTGTAATTGCGCTCGGTCATGCGGAAAAGCATCGACAAGAAGTTGCCCGAATAGCTGAGGTCGTTGTCGGGATAGACATAAGGAAACCCGCGACGATGACGGTAAGCGAACGCCGCAAGTGTCGGCATCTTGGCAATCAAGCGGTACATCTGTAAGCGGCGGCCCTTGTCGTCTTTGACGTTCTTTGATTGTGGATAGAAGGTGGAAAGCGCAGCGACCGTGCTCATCAGAATGCCCATGGGATGCGCATCATGTTGAAAGCCGTCGATGAATTTGCGGATGTTCTCGTGCACCATCGTGTGTTTGATGATGTTATCGGTGAACTCGGAAAGTTGTTTTTGATTGGGCAGTTCGCCGTTGATCAATAAATATGAGGTTTCTAAGAACGTGGCGTTTTCGGCCAACTGCTCGATCGGATAACCGCGATAACGCAGGATGCCCTTGTCGCCGTCGATATAGGTGACGCGGCTAATGCACGACGCGGTGTTGGTGTAGGCCGGGTCGTAGGTCATCATGCCAAAGTCGTCTTCTTTGACTTTGATTTTGCGTAAATCCAAGGCGTTGACGGTATCGTGCGTCACGGGCACTTCGTAGCTTTTGCCGGTGCGGTTGTCAGTAATCGTGAGGGTATCTTTTGCCATAGTGTTGATATTGTACACCGCCACGCTTTCAAAAATAAAGCTTCTAGCGCCGGAATGAGGCGGCTTTATTAACTGCTAAGAGGGATGGTGTGGTCCATTACACGCTTGTGATACGGGTATCAGGGGTCGAGTAATGCGCGAACCGGGGGAGCGGAAAGTGGAGACGTCGCCTTTTTTGCCCTACCAGCTTTGCACGAGCACTTGGCGGCGGCCGCCGGCTTTGGAGCTTGCGGGGCCCACGACGCCTTCTTTTTCCATTTGTTCGACGAGCTTGGCAGCTTTGTTGTAGCCGATGCTCAGGTGACGCTGGATGTGGCTGATCGAGCAATAGCCAGCTTCGGCAACCACCGCGACGGCTTTATCATAAAGAGGATCGTCAGATTTGGGTCCGCCGCCCTCCTCGTCGTCTTCGTCGTCGCGCGGTTTCAAGATTTGTTCGTCGTAAATCGGCGTGCCTTGCGTGCGCAGGTAATCGCAAATCTCGCGCACTTCGTCTTCGCTAATGTAAGCGCAATGCACGCGCTGCACGTCGCTTGACGCAGGTTGCGTCATCAACATGTCGCCCATCCCGAGCAAGTGCTCTGCACCCGAGCGACCAAGGATGGTCTTTGAATCTTCGCGCTGCGACACTTTAAACGCAATACGCGCGGGGAAGTTGGCTTTGATCATGCCGGTGATAACGTCGACGCTCGGGCGTTGAGTCGCCAAAATCACGTGAATGCCTGCGGCGCGCGCCTTTTGTGCCAATCGTGCGATCGCACTTTCAACATCTTTGGCCGCAACCATCATCAAATCGGCAAACTCGTCAACGACGACAACGATTTGCGGCAACAAGGTGGGGCTATAGTCGACGTCGCCGTTCTGGCCGTCGTCATTGGTTGAATGCAAAAAGCGCGAGGGTGCGATTTTCTCGACGGCAAGTTCGCCGCGCAGCACCTTGCGCACACGCTCGTTATATGAAGTGATGTTGCGCGCGCCCGCATCGGCAAAAAGTTGATATCGACGCTCCATTTCGTCGACCGCCCAGCGCAATGCGCGCGCGGCTTTTTTCATGTCGGTGACCACCGGCAAGAGCATGTGCGGAATGCGATCAAACACCGCAAGCTCGACCACTTTGGGATCGATCATCAAAAGCTTCACTTCGTCGGGTGTTTTCTTCAACAATAGTGAACAGAGCATAACGTTGATGCCAACGCTCTTACCCGAACCAGTGGCGCCTGCGACCAACGCGTGGGGCATGCGCGACAGATCTGCATAAATGGGTTGACCGCCAATGTCCTGACCAAAGGCCATCGGAAGATCGTCGGCGTTGTCGCGCCAGGCTTTGGTTTCGACAATTTCGCGCAAATAAACGGTTTTGCGCGTTTCGTTGGGCAGCTCGAAGCCCACGCGCGCTTTACCGGGAATGGGGGCGACGATGCGCACTTTTTGTGCCGCAAGCGCCATTGCCAGATCGTCAGCGAGGCTTGCGATCTTAGAGATCTTGGTGCCACTGGCCGGCTCAAACTCGTAAAGCGTAACCACTGGGCCCGGGCGAATCTGATCGACACGACCGCGCACGCCATATGCTGCAAGCTTTTCGACGAGGCGGTTGGCGTTGTCACGTAAGCTTTTTTCGTCGACCATAATATGCGTGTCGGGCGGTGACGCTAAAAGCGAGGTGGCCGGCAACACAAAGTTGCCTTTCTTACGGCTCGCACGCGTTGCACGTTTGCGTTTGGGCTTGTCGGGTTCGGCAACGACCTCTATTTCGTCGTCGTCGTCGTCGTCGTCGTCGTCGTCGTCGTCATCATCATCGTCGTCGTCGTCATCCTCATCGTCTTCGTCTTGGTCTTCATCATCCTCGTCGTCATCCTCATCGTCTTCGTCTTCTTCGGTGACTTCGAGTTTGGGCTCAGCGGGCTGGAGCGCGTCTTGGGCCGACAACGTATCGTCGGTTAATTCAAGGCTTTCACCGCGTTCAAGGGCGCCCGCTTCATTCCACGCAAGGCTCACGCGACGCGCAAACTGCGCCAGCATGGCGCCTGACCAACGCAGCGTGCGCCAAAAGGCCTGTCCGATCGCCACGACGCTGATCGTGGACTGAACAACGAGCATGATGACAAAGATCGCCGTAGTGATGATCCACGCACCCGCATATCCGAGTAGCGAAATGCTGAGCTCGCCTAAAATCTCACCAAGCATGCCACCAGCTGGGTGACCACCGAAGATCGTTACCGTGCGCAGTGCTAGATGCATCAACGCGCAGCCTGTGATTAACAATACCGACGTGGATGCAAGACGCACGATCCCAAGGTGCACACCGCGCGCGGTCACCAGGCGATACGCGACCACCATCGCTTCGACCGGCAAGATGAATGCGGCCAAGCCGAAGGCGCCCAAGATAACCGCCGAGATCGACGCGCCCACCGGGCCAATCCAGTTGGCGCCCCCCTCTAGGCGATACGAACAAAACGCCAAAAGCAGCAAGAGTCCCATCGCGGCCAGCAGAATGCCGATGACCTCATGTCGCTTGTCGTCGCTTGTTGGTTGCCAGTGGTGTTGATTTTCCGCCGTTCTCGACGCAAACACGATACTTCCCTGCCTCACAGCGTTTGTCGCTGTTGATCCTCTTGTCACGCTAGCGGATCACGCTTGCCGGGGTCAACATTCCGGGAAAGTCAGAAACGACTACCCTTATTTCTACACTTTCCGCTAAAGGTTTGATATCAATAGACAGGCAAAAGCTAACGCACAAAGGGTCATTATGAGGCTAACTATCAATCAAGGTGCTGTGAAAAACTACTGGAGTCCATCTTTCAAGCTGAGTCCAACGCTTTTGGGCTTATTTGTCGCCAGCGCTTTCGCAATCAGCGCGTGTGCGGTCACCGAGAACGATATCGAGACCTGGAAAACAAGCGAAAAGGGTCCAACGCGTCTGGTCGGCGTGCTTCTTGCGGACAAATATCCGATCCAAATGCGTTCCAAAGCGGCGCTTGCATTGCTTGAGCTCGATCGCTCCGATGTAGACGGCACAACCGAATTGCAAAATGGCTTAGCCAAACTTGGTGCAACCACTAAGAAGGAAGTCATGAGTGCTGTGGTACCAGGGTTGGTGAAGGCACTCGATGAAGGCAAAGTGGTCGAAGGCGAAGAGCCGGAGCCCAAGCAAGTGCGTGCAAAAGACGCGGCTTTTACATTCTTGAATGAAAGCCCACCTGAACTTCGTGGTGAACTGATTCGTGCGCTTGTTTCTTGGTATGCGAAAGATTTTAATGCGCGCACCTTGGTGGGCAACGCGACAGCTGATCAGGTGATGCGTGGCATTGGCGCGCCGGCTGCCCCGATTTTAGGTAAAGCGCTCAGCGCAGAGTTGCCTCCACCCGTGTTGGTGAAGCTTTCAGAACTGATCGGTCAGTTGGGCGATGACAAAGCCAAGACCGAAGCGGGCGACAAACTGATCGCGATTTATAAAGAGATGGGGCAAGACAAATTCGTGGAATGGCTGAAAGCCAAGATTGCTGCTCAACTCAAACAACAAAATCCAAAACAAGCGCCAGATGCGAACCGTGTTGCCAAGGCAGCCGAGGTTAATCGCGGCACTTTCATGGTAGATGGCGCACTAAGCGCAATGAAACATTTGGCTGGCCAAGAACGTGTGGCCGATTTCTTGGTTGATCTAGCGTCTTCGTCGGGCACTAGCGACGCCGACGTGCAACGCCGCGCGGCGGCGCTGCGCGCGCTTGAGGGCCATGCCACAAAGAAACACATGAATGCGATCATGGCGATTGCGCTCGACAACAATCAACCGGTGCCAGTGCGTGACGATGCGTTTGATCGCCTGGGCGATATTGGCAGTGATGCGATGCTACCAAAAATGTGGCCGCTGCTTGAAAACAAGAGCGATGGCAAACTGCGTTGGCGCGCCGGTGAGCTGATTTTGTCGGTGGGTGGACCAAGTGTGTTATCGCGTTTCTTCAGCACGTTGCCTTCGTCACTTGAAGAGGGGTACCCTCCAGGTGAACTCGAGGGTTATGCGACACGCGTCAGCCAAATGAAACCCGCGCCATCTGAAGCCATGAAAGCGCAGCTGCATGCGTCTAACTGGGCGGTCAAGATCATCGCGTTGCGTTACTTTGAACGCAAGGGCGAAAAGGAATACGTTGGCGCCGTCAAAGAGCTTGAGGGTGACAAGACAGTGCTCAAAGGCAAAGGCTGGGGTAAAGATGAAACTGTGGGCAGTGTTGCGCAGATCACGGCCAAAGCACTCGGCGGAAGCTAAAATACCTGCCTGCGTCACAATACGCTCGGGCGCTTAAGGTATTTTCGGTGTAGAATAACCGTGTTGACGTTGATGGTATGACGTCGTGGCCTCATTGTGATGGTTGGAGGGCTTGGCCCCGTAAGTATGGCTCAGGAGACACAAAAGAAGACTCTCAGGTATTTCCAGTGTAGAGATTCGCTCTGGGATACGTTTGAGCGTTTGAGCAAAGAGCTCTCCTGCTCGACGGACTATCTCA
Organism: Polyangiales bacterium; assembly: GCA_044224525.1. Classification (GTDB taxonomy): domain Bacteria; phylum Myxococcota_A; class Polyangia; order Polyangiales; family CBDCBC01; genus JBGAKI01. The sequence continues at coordinate 25,769 of JBGAKI010000018.1, forward strand.
TCAACGAAGCGATGCGCCAGTATTTGCGGGCGCGGCAACAGAGCGCATCACAACAGAACTTGCCTGCACAACCGGGGCCTGAGTGGTCACCCGATGCTGCGCACGGCGCTCATATGCCATCGAGCGCCCCGGGCGCAGGTGTACAAGGTGCGGGCCGTGGTCGGATCCCGTCCGTGATGGGCCGTATGCAATCGGTGCCTTCGCTGCCTGCAATCGGCGCTGCGCCGCGTCCGATGTACAACACGCCGCCACCGCCACCAGGGGCAAGCTTTCCATATGCATCTCAGGGTTTGGCGGGTGCTGCTGGCGGTTTTCCCGCGCGCACTCACAGCATGGCAACACCTGTGCCAGTCATTGGCGGGCATCCAGGGCCTGGCGGATCGCGACCACCTTATTTGTCGAACGCTCCACCGCCTCTGCCGCGCGGACCGCAGCCCATGGGAAATGCGCCGATGCAACAACCGCGTGGAAGCCACCTGTCTGTGATTTTTAATGGGCAAAAGATCCCGATCAACAAACCTGAGTTTATTATCGGCCGCAGTCTTAAGAACGCCGATCTTGCGATCAAAGACAGCAACATTTCACGCCGTCACTCGGTGATTGTACTTGAAGAGCAGGGTTACGTGATTCGCGATTTGGGCAGCACCAACGGGATGGAATTTCAAGGTCAGCGCATTGAGGCAAAGGTGCTTGAAGAAGGTGACGTCATCAAGCTGTGCGACTTTGAGCTAACCTTTACTTATAGCTAACGCTTTGCGTGCGTTGATTAAAGCGTTGCGTCCACATCAATGGGTGAAAAACCTGTTCGTGTTGGTGCCTGCGCTCTTTGCGAAAAAGCTCTTATCTGCGCCCACGGTGATTTCGACTGCAAGCGCATTCATTGCATTCTGTGCGTTGGCAAGCGCAGTTTATATTTTTAATGATCTGCGTGATATCGATGCCGACCGGGCGCATCCGGTCAAACGCTTGCGTGCAATCGCAAGCGGGGTGCTTTCAATCCGTGCAGCAACGATTGCTGCGTTAATTTTGGCGTTGGGTTCGATGGTGCTCGTCACGACCTTGCCTTCGTCTAGCGCGGTTTGGCTGCTTGGTTATGCGATGCTCAACCTCGCGTATACGTTGAAGCTTAAGCATATTGCGTATCTTGATGTGCTCTGTATTGCTGCAGGGTTTGAACTGCGAGTGTTGTTCGGTGCGGCAGCGGCGCAGGTGGTCGCGTCGGAATATTTGCTTGCGGTGACCTTCTTACTAGCTCTTTTTCTTGGCTTTGGAAAACGTTTGCACGAGATCAAGCATACGAGCGAGCCACACCAGGCGCGCAGGTCGTTGGGTGCTTATCATGTTGAGTGGCTTTCGCGCATTTTGCTTGTTACAGCGCTTGCCACCTTGGCGGTGTACGTTGTGTATTGTCTAGATCCACATACCCGAGCGTATTTTGCTACCGACTACCTCATCGTGAGCGCACCCTTCGCGGCGCTTGGCATGGGTCGTTTCATGTTTTTGGTGCGCAGCGCATCGCATTTGGACAGCCCAACCGACACCATGATCCGCGATCGCTGGTTTATCGCCAATCTGGCGCTCTGGGCTATTACCGTGTTAATGCTGATTCGCTAGCGAATAGAGCGTTGTTGAGCGTGACGTCGCCAAAACAATACGCCCGCCAGCGCCACCGCTAAGCCTAATACCCGGCCTAACATGTGCATCGGCGTGGTATCGTGTTGTGCTGTCGGCTCGTCCAACGCGCAACCGTAGGCGCCCTTCAAACCGGCCATCTGCACGCAATAGTTGCCAGGTGTGCAATCACCCGCTGGGTAGGTTTGACACAAACCGGCTATGTCACCGTCCGAGAGGTTTTGATTTTGGTGGTTGGCGTAATACATGATCGACTCTTGATCGCTATCGTTCACGTGCGCGAAACCAATCAGATGACCTAGCTCGTGCGTTACCACTGATTGAATGTCGTTGAAGTAGTCTTGGTTGAAACCAATGCAGCCATTGGAAAATGTGCCGCTGCTATCGTCACACGTGTCGCTTACGTAGCCGTTGTCTTTAGACGCCACCACCCATACGTATTTCTCGTTGAGCCCAGATGCTGCGCCGTAGTACGAGACATCGCCGTTCATCGAGATGTCGGCATCGCGGATTTCGCCAGTGACGGCGTTGTAGAGCAGCTGCGTGACTGCTAGTTTGCGTGACTGGTCTTCGGCAATGCATGCCTTGTCGGTTGCAGAACAGCCGGCCAAGCAATCCGATCGTTTTTGTGCATCTTGAATCAGGCTGCAGTCCACCTGCCACGTGTCGTCGGGTGGGCCGGTGCGCCACACGATGGCGTTGATGCCATCACCTTGATTAAGGCTCGAGTATTCGTAGCGATTGGTTTTGCTTGTGGTGGGGGTTTCAACGACGCGCACTTCGATGTCTGAACAGACGCGTCCGTTAAAGCTGCTTCGCGCCGCGCGATTCCATGTTTCAGCGGATTTGATGATCGCGTTTCGTACCGCGGCCTGCAATGCAACGTCGGTGTCGTAGCCCGCAATGTAAAATGAGCCTGAAGTACGCGTGATGTTTTCAGTGTAAGGCGCAATCTTGATTGAACGTCGATGCAGCGGCCAATACACACCAGTGTTGACCTGATCTTTCGTGCGATTGCCGACTTTGGTGCGGCAATAGGGCGAACTTGCCGCAATCTCATCGTCGGAAGCAGCCACGCCCGCTTCATTGTTTTTGCAGGCGCCGCCTCCCTGGCGATAAGCCGTCGCCTGCGCACTGACGTGATTGGCCAACATGCCCGTTACCAGCGCACAAAAACCAAGGATATTCAGCCCACGCCACATCACAACTCTTTGAAATGACTTCACTTATAGGTCTCGGCGTCGGGATGCTCTAGAGCCGCCCTTTTTCTTATTATGCGCGATCTGCGGGCACTCTGCTAGTGCAGGTAGCGACTGGTTGACATAGGATTCGAGGCACATAACATGCTAACCATCGATAAATAATATAATAATTAGTGAGCGTCGGAGCATAATGCTTGGCCTTGCTTCACAATTGAATATGCTCTGGCATCTTAGATTTGGCTATACAACGCCAGGACTGGTATTTATAAAGGCGGATACGACACCATGATTGGCTGGCTTAGAGGCAATGTTCTAGAAGTTGGGGAGCTTGGCGCTGAAGGGCTATGCGTGCTCGACGTCAATGGCGTGGGTTACGAGGTACAGCTTTCGGCGTCGCACATCAATGAACTTCGCAGCGTGAGCACAACCGTGGTGGTGTGGGTGCATACGCATGTGCGCGAAGACGCGTTTGTGTTGTTTGGGTTTCGTAGCCCTACCGAGCGGCGGGCGTTTCGTGCGCTGCTTTCGGTCAGCGGCATTGGCCCGCGCAGCGCGCTGTCGATTCTGGGTGCGCTGACGCTTGATGCGCTCGCCGACGCGATCGCACAAGGCAACCTTGCGCTTTTGCAAAAGGTGCCGGGGGTAGGCAAAAAAAGTGCAGAGCGCATCGCACTCGAGCTAAAAAACTCCACGGCATTTAGCGACATTGCGCTGGACGGTGCGGTGCGTGTGGGTGGGAGCAAGAAGCCTGCATTGCCGCAAAAACCCGAACACCTGCAACATGTTTATCAGGCGTTGATCAACTTGGGCTATCGGGCACCCGAAGCGCAGCGGGCAGTAGACACGTTGCCGCCGGTCGCCGACGAGACCAACCGGGATCATTCTACTGAAAGTTTATTGCGGGCCGCTTTGGCAAGTTTGTCTTAGATATTAGGTCTACAGATTTTTTACGATACAATGGCAAAAGAAACACGATGAGCATTTTACGCAGTTCAGTGGTGGAAGCCGCGCTTGACGAAGACGACAAGCCCTATGACTTAACGTTGAGGCCCACGCGTTTGACCGAGTTCGTTGGTCAGACGCGCATTTGCGACAATCTTAAGGTATTCGTTGAAGCCGCACGTGGGCGTAAGGAGCCACTTGATCATATTCTTTTTTGCGGACCTCCGGGGCTCGGAAAAACGACGATGGCCAATATTTTGGCCAATGAGCTTGACGTCAATTTGGTGACCGCCAGTGGGCCTGCCATCGACCACAAGGGCCAGCTTGCTGCACTGCTGACCAAGCTTGGGGCGCACGATGTGTTGTTCATTGACGAGATTCATCGCCTGAACGCTTCCGTTGAAGAAAGCCTCTATACTGCGATCGAAGATTTTTGTATTGATGTGATCCATGGTGAGGGGGCTTACGCTTCATCGCTTCGTCTGGGGCTGCAACCTTTTACGCTTGTGGGCGCAACGACACGCACCGGTTTGCTAACGAGCCCCTTGCTCTCGCGCTTTGGCTACATTGCGCGGCTTGATTACTATCCGGCCGGCGATTTAGCGCAAATTGTGCAACGCAGTGCGCAACTGCTTAAGCAGCCCATCAGCACGGATGGCGCGCACGAGATTGCCAAGCGTGCAAGGGGCACACCGCGTATCGCTAACCGGTTGCTGAGGCGAACACGCGATTTTGCTCAAGTGCTTGGTAAGTCAAAACTTGATCACGCCGTGGTTGACGATGCACTGACACGGCTTGAAGTAGACGCATTGGGTTTAGATGACATGGATCGACGCATGCTCGCGTTTATCATCGAGCATTATAAAGGTGGACCGGTGGGCGTGGAAACGCTGGCGGCCGCGTTAGGCGAACCCAAAGATACGCTCGAAGATGTGTACGAGCCCTTTTTGATTCAGCAAGGTTTGCTTGCGCGCACACCGCGGGGGCGCGTCGCTACCGATCTTGCGTATCGTCATTTACAAATGCCAGCCCCTGAGGGCGCAAAACAAATCGCTCTTAGTTAGTTCAGGACCCCCTCAAGAAAACATGGCAACTCAGCGCGGATCAGACGTTTATGGAGGTTTGCTTCAGGGCCTACAAAGCCTAAGACCTGAAATCAATGTTTCGCGAGAGTTGTGGTTTGCAGGCCTGGCGTTGGCAGACAAACGCGAAGTTGTGTTTGAGCTCGAAACGTTGCTGAAAGGTCTGGTGCGTTTTGGCAAGCGCGATGCGCAACCCAACTCGAATTACCATAACGAAACGCTCGTTGTGCGTGAGGCGTTGATTCGCTCTAGTGCACTAATTAAACTTCTACTTGGCAATCGGGATCGCGAACGACGACTCACCGAACGCGCACAACCCGCTGAGATGTATTCGGATCGACCGGGTGAACCGGGCCGCGACATCGCAGCGTCGTCGAATCAGAAGACCCCCGAGGGGTCACTGATTGCGTTGCGGCTTGCGTTTGCGTCGTATTTGGATTTGGCTGAGGCATTGTCGAGTCTACCTCACGTTGAAGAGCGTCAATTTAACTCGCTACATCACATCATCTTGCTGGAAGTGGAGCGCAACGTGTACTTTCAGCCGCTCGCCGATTTTGAGTTTCGTGGTGAGTTAGATGAGATTGAGTATCCTGAAGTGCTCGCTGTGCTAGAGAGGCTTGAGTCGGAGACCGTTCAGCGCTTTGCCGCGTTTTATTTTTTAACGTTGACGCGTGCGCTAAGAACCATTGAACTTGCGCAGCGTTATATTGCTGGTGGTCCAAAGTCGTTGGCTTATTGTGTGCTGAGCCTCTTGCATAACGATTTGCGCTCTCTTGAGCACTATCTTGAACGACGCGAGGGGGCGACGCTGGCGCGGTCGATTGAGCACGAAATTCTGAGCTTTCGCGCCAGCGGCCTGGGCAGCGACGGGGCTTATTTGAAAGCATTGATGCCGATTTTGGCTTCACTTAAAGACATGCTGCATTCCACAATTTACCGATTGGGCGATGAAACGACGCGTCGCTACGATCGTGAGATGCCGAATCTTGAAGAGTGGATGAAAAGTGATGATCAAAACATGATTGCGCGCGTGAAAGCACAGCTTGAGCAAATTTATGCCGAGTGTGCGGTGAGCATTCACATGCTTTGTTTGTCTTTGGGCGCGACGCGGGTGCCGATCGAAGAAGCTAAAAAGTATTTGACCCGTTTGTTATTTCGCGAAACGCATATGTTGTTGATTGTGATCAAGGCTGGCTTAATTAAGGCTGAGCGTTGTGATGAGCCCTATGCACCCCATGTTTGGTCAGAGCAGTCGAGCCTTGTTTTTGCGGCGGACCTTAAGCAACATTTGCGTTATTTGGGTCATCGCGTTTTAGCGAGCATCGGGTACAAGCGTTATCATGCACTGATTACTTTGCTTGGAAAGCGCCCTGTTACGGAACGCGACGCTAACCTTTTACTTAAAGACATCACAGCCGAGGTGCGTGCCCTTAAAGATATGCTTGAAGCGTATCTTGAAACAAGCGCACAAGGCATCGACACAACCCAGCGCGCGCGGATCCGAAGCGAGGCGCTCAGTGCGCTGCGCTTTTATATGCAGCAGGCGTCAAGCAAGTTGATGATTCCACCCGCCGCACGAGTTGCCGTTTAGCCGCAGTGTTACCCGCGACGCTTTTTAGTCGATTTCAAGACTGCCATCAAATACATGCACCGCCGGGCCGCGCATGGTGATGGCGTAATCGGGAAGGCGTACGCTAATTTGTAACTCGCCACCAGGCAGTTGCACGGCGATGGC
>JBGAKI010000018.1:32373-50353 GCA_044224525.1 Polyangiales bacterium
CGCACAGCGACTGCAGCAGCTGCACAAGCGCCGGTGCCGCAGGCTGCGGTCCAACCAACACCGCGCTCCCAAACTTTAAGTTCGATGCCACCGCCCTCGTGTGAGCGCACAAAGCCTACGTTGGCGCCTTCTGGAAAGAGTGCGTTTTTTTCCACAAGTGGCGCAACACGCGTGCGATCGAGGGCCGAGAGGTTTTCTTCGATGATCACCGCGTGCGGATTGCCCATCGACAACGACGAGACACGAAGTTTAACGCCGTCGACCTCGAGCGGTTTGTCGACAAAAGGCTCGCCATTCAGCGTTGCCCATTCTGCGGCGCGCATACTGATTTCAACCGAAGCACGATCATCAGCGTTTGCCATCACGATGCAGCGATGGGGCCCGGCGTCGGTGTCGACAACGAATGTTTGGTGCTCGACCCAACCTTTACGCACTAGATGAAACGCAGCGCAACGCAAGCCATTGCCACACATTTCTGGTTGTGTACCGTCGGCGTTATACACCGTCATGCGCGGACCTTCTTCGCCCATGGCGACGATGATGATGCCGTCGGCACCGATGCCGCGGCGCCGGTCACAGAGGCTTTCAACGTGCGCCCGCCCGATGAGCGAACGACCGCGCGCTTCAACAACGATGAAGTCGTTACCGAGGCCGTGGTACTTGGCGAATTCGACGCGCATAAGTCGACTATTTTAGCACAGGTCTAAGAGAGGCGATAGCTGCACGGTAATCACTGGTTGAAAAGATGGCATGCCCGGCAACGAGCACGTTGGCGCCTGCGTTGATGACTTGAGCCGCAGTGGACGCGTTAATTCCGCCATCAACTTCGATGTCGGTGCTAAGGCCACGTTTGGTGCAGGTTTGTGCCAAGAGCTCGATTTTGGGCAACATTGTTTCGATAAAACGTTGACCGCCATAACCCGGGTTGACGGTCATCACAAGCACCAAGTCGCACATATCGAGCACGGTTTCAATGGCACTGAACGGCGTATGGGGGTTCAGCGCCACCCCTGCACGTTTACCAAGGCCGCGAATCGCCTGCAGCGTGCGGTGTAAGTGGGTCGAGGCTTCGACGTGTACTGTTATCACGTCCGCTCCAGCCTTAGCAAACGCCTCGATCTGCCGTTCTGGGTGTACGACCATGAGATGTACATCGAGCGGACACGTCATATGGGGCCTCAGGGCCGCCACCACATTGGGCCCAAAGGTGATTTCTGGCACAAAAGAGCCGTCCATGATATCGACATGGAGCCAATCGCTGCCATTTTGCACCACTTTTTGCGCCTCTTCACGCAAAGTGCCCGGATCGGCAGACAGGATAGAGGCGGCGATGCGGGGGGCTTGACCAGCGGTCAACGGGGTGGTTTGCATAATAATTTGTCAATCATGTGTCAAAGCGACCAAGGTGTTTTACAATAGGATCGGATAAGTCTCAAACGCTAACACCTGTTAACAGTATAAAGTAAGCACGGCAACAAAAGCCCGGGGAAACTCAGTTAAACTAGCCATGGCTGGACAAGTAGAACAACGATACCGCATTCTGAAGCAGATAGAATCCGGCGGTATGGCGGAGGTGTTTCGCGGCGAAGCACTAAGCGTCGAAGGTTTTCGCAAGAAGGTCGCGATCAAACGCGTCTTGCCGCACTTGGCGAAGAATCAAAAGTTCATCGCGATGTTCTTAGATGAAGCGCGACTTGGCGCCAGGCTCAACCACGCCAACATTGTGAGCGTGCTGGATATCGGCGCGGCCGACGAAACGTTCTTCATTGTGATGGAGTATATCGACGGCTCGAACCTGAAGAGCATTTCGGAAAGTTATGCCAAGCAGGGGCGGCCGCTTGGACTGAAAGAGAGCATCTTCTTGTGCATGGAGTGTTGTCGCGCGCTCAGCTATGCGCACGAGCTTGTCGACGATAACGAACAACCGTTGCATATCGTGCATCGTGATGTTTCGCCGCCTAATATTCTGATTTCGCGGCGCGGTGAAGTTAAGATCGCCGATTTTGGTTTGGCCAAAGCCGCCACACAGCTTGAGAAAACCGACCCAGGCATTGTTAAAGGCAAATTTAGTTATTTGTCGCCCGAAGCAGCATCGGGCCTGCCGGTGGATGCACGTAGCGATATCTTTAGTCTGGGGGTGGTGCTTTGGGAACTCTTGGCGGCACGTAAACTGTTTCAGGGCGAAAGCGACTACGAAACGGTCAAGGCAGTGCAGGTGGCGCGTATTCCGCCACTTGGTGCTTATAACTCAGACATCGATAGCGCGTTTGAGCAGGTGCTCGCTAAGGCGCTGGCAAAACATCCCGACGAGCGTTACCAAAGTGCGGCTGAGTTTGGTGATGCGCTTGCTGATTATCTTTTTAATCACAAAATGAAAGTGACGTCGGTCGATTTGGCAAAGCTTGTCACAGAGGTGGCAGGTGAACGCGTCGAGACAACACGCGCGTTTGGCTCGCCGATTGATCAACTAATTCAAGAGCAGCTACTCAAGCTTACGTCAGTAAGCACGGTGGGCGATACCACCGGCCGCGGGTCACGACCCCTTGCGCCGCACGAGCTGATTGCCAATAGCGGTGCCCCAAAACCAAGTGGCCTAGAAAATCCGCAGGATTGGTTTAGCGACGATGCCGACGTTGCCCAAGCATTCAACACCTATGTTGAGCCGTCCGATTCACAAGCCGGATGGAGCGAGGTGGGCCTTGCCGAAGAGCTTGAAGAGATCGACGCGCAAGAGTCGAGTTATCCGCAACAACCAACCCAAGATGCGCGCCAACGCATCGAAGTGATTTCGCCCGGCAGCGTGGTGTCACATCGACCCAGCTCCTCGGCCGAGCTCGCGCAAGCATTCACTCCACAATACAGTTCGAGCAAACCCTTGCCGCAAGGATTTCTGCACTCGGAGTTGCCCTCGTTGGGCCCGGCGAAGAAGCGTGGGAATAAGGGGCTCGTGGTTGCGGGTGCGCTGGTGCTTGCAGTGTGCGGGGCTGCCGCGTTTTGGTTTCTCAAGCACTAGTTTGCTCGCAAGAAGCTCGATTGCGTTCGCTTGGGGTATTCCCTACGCGGACAAGAGGAGCGCAGGCCCCCCCATCGAAACGATGGGGCCCCCCTCAGATGTCCGCATCCGGGAATACCCACGCGCTACCGCAATCGAGCTTCTTGCGAGATGCGATGTTGGGGCGTTAGTGGCAGGTGGTGGTGCTCTTTTTGACGTCGCTGGCGTCGTAGCCTGCGGGGGCAGCACTAAGGTATCGTTTGGCGAGCGCACATTTGTCGCCACCGTCAGGCAGTTCGAGCACAAGCCGCGCGACCACTTCGGGTGGTGTGAACATGCCGGCCATTCCCGCTTGTAGCTCGCTTACCGGACTGAGGCGCTTTTCGCTGGCGATGCTTGCGCGCACCAAATGCGCCTCGGCGGCTCGGGTGTCGAGCTTGCTTGCGTCGAGCGCTAGCCGCTGAGCGCCAGCAAGATCACCAAACTCGTAACGAAGTCGAGCACGTTGCGCGACGATGCGCGCTGCTAAAAGTGGCGTCAAAACGCCACGCTTGCGTGCGATTTTGTCGAGCGCGTTGAGCGTGTCGGTGCCGCGCTTAAGGTCGCCGCGGCGTCCTTCTACCAGCGCACGTAAAAGCAATGCTTCGATATTGCTTGGTTCGATCTTGAGTGCCGCGGCGATCGTATTTTCGGCGTCTTTGTCACGTTCGGCCTGCACTTGTAAATGCGCAAGCGCGGCTAGGATATCCGCGTCGCGATAACGTTGAACCAGCTCACGCACGCTATTGACGGCCTCTTGACCTAAGCCGGCAGCTGCTTTGGTCATGCTAGCCACGCGTGCCCAATCAACGCTGCTGACACCCGCTTGTGTGGCGCGATCGATCAACTGCTGCGCTTTTTCAACGTTGCCTTGACTCAGCTCGGCGTCCGCCAACCCGACAAACGCGTCGTACATGCTGGGGGCCAAACGCAAGGCCTCGTTAAAAGCCTGCTTGGCGCGTTCGGTTTGGCCGGCGCGCAGCGCCATGCGACCAAACTTCATCTGTGCTTGTGGATCTTGAGCCTGGATGCGGGTGATCGATTCAAATAGACGCAGCGCACCTTGCGCGTCGCCGCTACGGCTCATGACCAAGGCTTTGGCTTGCAAGAGCGGAACCGAGTCAGGCTCAAGCGCAAGGGCCTCGCGCAGGATCTTGTCGGCTTCAGTAGGGTTGCCAGCAGCAAGCTGTACCTCAACCTCTAGCGAGGTGATTTCGGGGTCGTTGGGCACAAGCGCCTTGGCGGCGTTAATATGATCTTTGGCTGAAGAAATATTGTTTTGTTGCAGCATCAACCGCGCAAGATTGAGGCGCGCTTTGGTGGCCACACGACGTCCTGCACCCGAAAGCGCTTGTTCGTAGTATTGACGCGCCTTGTTGAGCTCACCGCGCGCTTGCATGATCTCGCCAAAAAGCAGGGCTTTTTGTGGTGCAGGCTGCGCCACCTGCAAGGCTTGCAACGCTTTGTCTAGATCGCCAGCGGAGAGCCACACCTCAGCACTCAGCAGGGCGCGGCGTTGCGCGTAGGCGGCAGAACTAAACGACCGGACCAAAAGTTTCTTGGCTTCTTCGATCGCACCTGCGCCAAAATAAACCTCGGCAAGATCGAGCGCAAAATCGTCGGTCATCACCCAATCGATGCTCGATGCAGTAGTGGCTTCGCGCAAGCCGCGTGCAACGTCATGATTGGATACAGCATGACGGGCGCTGATTAAGTAAGCCCAGGCCTTTTGGCGCGGGGAGGCTGACGCGATAAGCTCGGTTAACACCTTGTTTGCTTCGCTGAGTGCTGCGATCGGATCACGCCCGCTGTCTTGCAAAATGCGCGCTCGCGCGACACATAACTCGGGCAAGTTTTCATTGTGTGGAAAGTTTTGCAGCATATGAAGCGCCGCTGACGCGTTGCCTTGATAAGCAACGAGCAATGAAAGCAGCGCGACGTGTCGCGCCGATGTCGGCCAAAGCTGCACTGCAAGTTTGGCTTGGCGCTGCGCTGCGGGTAGCTGGCCACGTAACCACAATGTCAATGCTTTGACGTGCGCAAACTCGGCGGTGGTTTCTTCTTCTGCAGCACTCTCATGTTCAAGCGCAGCCGACGCTGCCGAAGTGTCGCCTTGTGCAAGCGCCAGGTATGCGCGTGCGATTTGCGCGTCGATGAGCGCAAGCGCTTGGCGATCGAGCTTGCCTAGGCGGTCTTTAACTTGGTTTTGACTGACAAGGCTGTATTCATAATGCGCAATGGCTTGCCAGCGCACTGACAGGGCGTTGCGCTCGGAATCGTTTTTGGCATGTTTTTGCAGGACTTTGAGCGCGTCGCTGACGGAATGTGGCAGCCCGTCGTTGGCTGCTTTACGCACGGCCTGTGCAAGCTGATTGTCGATTTGTGATTTGAAGTAGTTGCGCACGACGAAGTATGTCAACGCGCCCACCAGCACGGGAAGCAGCAAGGTTGCAATCCAGCGTATGCGTTGCACTGCAAGCGAAGGTTGTTTTGTTTTGTCGAAGAGCTGATCGAAAAGGCGCCCATGTCGACTTGTGATAACGGCGGGTAGCGGCATGGTCGACGCAGGGACGTGGGGCCGCGTCTGGCCGGGGGGCGTCTTGATGTTGCGACCGAAGGCGGATGGAATGCGTGCGCGCGGCTGACTGACAGGCGTGACGCTACCGCGCATCACACCTGGTGGGATGTTTGCGGCGATGCGAACGGCACGATTGGCTTGAGCCGATGCATTGGTCGGCGGTTCACCATCGAGCGAGGTAACGTGCGTTGACTCTTCGTCGGGCGGGACGCTGTTACTTGGCAAAAATACATCGGTGTGTTCGGCGTCTTCGTTGGCACGAAACCCACCAAACAAGTTGCCACCCTTGCCTTTTTGTGTGAGTACCGAATCGGTTAGCTCGCGCATCATCGACAGCTCGTCGGGCGCGGCTGCCGTAGGCTCTTCGTTACCGACTTGCGGTTTAAGGCTTTTTTGGCCACGCAGGTGCTTCACACGAATTGTTTCGATGACGTTGCGCAAGCGCTGATCGCCGGGCTCGAGCGCAAAGGCAAGCTCAAGGTGTTCGAGCGCGCGCAAGTAGCTGCGCTCGCCGACATAGGTCTCGCCGATCATGCGGTGCACGATCGCGCGCGGCGGTTTTTTCTGGCTAAGCGGCATAAGCTCGGCGCGCGCTGCACCATAACGGTGTTCGCCAAGCAAACTGAGCGCGAGCAAGAGGCGCGCGTCTTCGTGTGTCGGGTAGCGCGTGAGCAACTTTCGACACAACTCGGCGCCAGCGCTGTATTGCTTGCGCAAGATTTGTGCTTTCGCACCATCCATCAGCGCGTCGAGCTCTTTGGTCATGCTTCGCGTTCTATTATAAGGGAAAAGTACTGAGAAATTCGAATATTGGGTGCATTAACCCGACGCTATCGAGTTCCCGGCCCCTTTGCACTAATGGGCGTTTGACGTAAGGAAGGCGCCGAGCTCGGGGCCAAGCTTTTGTGCGTCTTTGAAGCCTAAATCGATGAGCTCTTGTGAATAGAGGCCGTCAAAAAAGAGATAACTTGCGAGGTCTGCAGATTGATACGACTGCGTGTCCATCCAGTGAAAGAGGGCGCGACCGACGCTGTGGCGCACGCGGTTGCGTTGTGAACGAAGAATATTTCCTGTAATTTCACCAAGATCGGCGCTGGGCGTGATGGTGAGGAGGCTGGTATCGGCCAGGTGTTCAATCGAGGTAAGCACCGAATGTTGGATGCCCGAGTCTTGCATCAGCGCGCGCACGACTTTACCGAGGACCTCGCCGAAGGTAGGGCCTTTTTCCTGGCCGCGCGCGCTTGCCACCTGGTCAGCATCTTGGGGCATGTGTGAGGCAACATTGATGGCCAAGATTTTTTTGGCGCCTAGCATCAAGGCCGGTTGGATGGGCGTATTGAAGCGCAGTGCGCCATCGGTGTAATAACGACCATCAATGAGCACAGGAGGAAAAATGAGCGGCATCGATGCGGAAGCCAGCACGTGATGCGGCGTGATCGCTTGCTTGACGACTTTGATGCCGCCAAAATGCTGCTCTTTGAAACCACGGCCGTGAACAAAGATCGTGGCTTCGCCTGATGCAAGTTCCGTTGCGCATAAGGCAAGGCAACCCAGATGACCGCGCCTAAGCGCGCGTCGAAGACCCAACCAGCGAATCTGCCCGGCAATGACGCGCGCAAGTGGCTCGGCGCTAAAAAGCGCCGACGACTCGCCCGCGCCAAGTAAAAGGCGGGGGATGCGCGTCAGTTGACTAATGCCCATCGGGAGCAGGTCGCTAAACTGCATCTGCGTCCAAAATGCAATCGCACGCTCGATGCCCTCGTTTGGGTCGACCACACTCGAGGCCAAGAGCGCACTGTGCACGGCTCCAACGCTGGTGCCCACGATATGTTCGAAACGTGGCAGGGTTTGTTTTTTGCCTAACACACCATAAATATATTTGAGAACACCAAGCGTGTAGGCGCCGCGCGCACCACCCCCCGAGAGCACCAATGCAAATGGGGGTGAAGAGGGTGGGTTTTGTACCGGCGTAACCATACGAGACACTCGCCAAACGAGGCCTTTTAAGTGTATGCTACCAAGTTCAAAAACCGATAGTTTCTCGCTATGACAACGTCAGCCCATAATTCTGCCGCGATTCGGGTGCCTTTGGCGCGACCCTTTGTCGATCACGCCGAACAAGCAGCGATCGCTCAGGTACTTGAAAGTGGGCACTATGTGCAGGGCGAACGAGTGCGCGCGTTTGAGCAAAGCGTCGCCGAGCGCGTTGGCCATGTGCACGCCGTGGCGATGAGCAACGGCACGGCTGCGCTGCATTGCGCGCTGCTTGCGCTGGGCGTGGGCCCAGGCGATGAGGTGATTTGCCCCGATTTGTCGTGGCCGAGCCCCGCGCATGCGATCATGCTCTCGGGCGCTAGACCGATCTTGATCGACGTTGACCTCAAGACTTGGAACGCAAGCTACAAGGCGTATAGCGGAGCGCTGAGCGGCAAAACCAAAGCAGTGATCATCATCGATCAGTTTGGTAATCCAGCCGAGGTTGAGGAATTAAAGAATCGACTCAAAGGCATTCCGATTATTGAAGATGCCGCGTGTGCAATCGGCAGCACAATGGCTAACACAGCGGTGGGGCGGCACGCGACGATTGCGTGTTATAGTTTTCACCCACGCAAAGTGGTGACCACGGGTGAAGGCGGGATGTGCCTGACCAGCGACGGCGCGCTGTATGAGCGCTTGCTTGCGCTGCGTAATCACGGCCAGCGCACGCCGGGGCATTTTGTGATCGCCGCGACGAACTATCGTATGACCGAGATAGCAGCCGCGATGGGCAGTGTGCAGATGGGCAAACTCAGCGCGATGCTCGATAAACGTAACAGCTTGGCGAAACGTTATCGGCAGGCGTTGCCACATCTGCGCTGGCAAGAAGTGAGTTCAAATGCGGTGAGCAACTATCAGACGATGGGGCTCTTGTTGATCAAAAACCGGCAAAGCTTGTTATCGAGCCTACGGGCTGATTTGATCGCGCGCATGCGTCATGACGGGATTGAAATTGGGCGCTTGTCTTATGCGATTCATCGATTGCCCAGCGTGCGCGTGGCGCTTGGTGAGCCGGTGCAAGACTTTCGCTATCCCAACGCGACGCTGCTCGATGATGCGGGCATTTCGCTGCCTCTTTACCCAACGCTTAGCGAGCAAGATCAAGACTTGGTGATTGCGACCCTGACGCGGCATTTGAAAGAGCTTGAGCTTTATGACAGCGGTGCTTGAGGTTGAGCATTTATCCAAGACCTATCGCTTTGGGTTTTGGAAGCGCAAAACCGATGTTTTACACGATGTGAGTTTTCGCGTTGAACCGGGCGAGACCTTTGGTTTCCTTGGGCCCAATGGGGCGGGCAAAACGACAACCATTAAAGCCATCGTGCGATTGATCCACCCGACGGAAGGCAGGATCAGCATGTTTGGCGAGCCGATTGATGATTTTAGGCTCGCACGTAGGCTTGGGTATTTGCCTGAGAATCCTTATCTTTATCAGTATCTCAAGCCGATCGAGTTCTTGAACCTTTGCGCGGCGATTACCTATGTGCCCACGCAAGAACGCAAGAAGCGCATCGACATGTTGATTGAACAAGTGGGTTTGGCGCACGCCACCGATCGACCGATCGGCAAATTTTCAAAAGGCATGATGCAGCGCATGGGTTTGGCTCAGGCGCTCTTGCATGATCCTGAGTTTTTGATTTTGGATGAACCAATGAGCGGCCTTGATCCGGTGGGCAGGCGCGAAGTGCGCGAGTTGATTTTAGAACAGAAGCACAAAGGCAAGACAGTACTGTTTACGAGTCATATTCTCAACGATGTTGAGCAGCTTTGTGACCGCGTGTGTATTTTGAGTAAGGGCCGAATGCGCGCGCAGGGGCGGCTGGATGAACTGCTCAGCTCGGATGATCGCTCGGTCGAGTTGTTGATTCAAGACGCATCGGCAACATTTGAGCAACGTGTGAGCAGCTTGGGTACGATTAAGAAACTTGAACGAGGCCTACAGCTCACGCTGACCGGTGATGACGCGTTGCACAAGACATTGTGCCTAGTCACCGAACATCGCGCGCGGCTGGTGTCCTTGACGCCGCATCGCACGCGGCTTGAAGACTTGTTTGTAACGCAAGTTGAAGCCAACCCCAACGCCTAAAGAGCGCGCCCTGGCTGCCGATATTTTCTAATGAATTTCGTATGTTATAATTCTTGAGTTTTCCGATAAAGAATTTGACATCCCGGGGCTTGCAGGCTAGATTGCAAACATCAGGCCACAACGCTTCATGGGTTTTGCGGCCGGGGGTGGTGCGCTGAAATGAAGTATTTGCCACCAAGCACCACCCCTCCCCTCCTGATGATTATTGTTGAGTGACCCCTATGCAAAAAGCTCGCAGCACATATCTGGATTCGGTTTTCTTTGATTTACGCGCCGCTGCGGCGTGTGCTTTGTGTGGATTTTTGCTGCTTGCTTGGTTGGGGCTTCGGCATCATGATGCGCCCCCCAACTTGGCTACATTGAAGAGCCGCACTCACATCACGAAGAAGTAAAGACGTTGAAATGAAAGTTTTTAGTTTATCGATTAAAATTTGGTTCGCCGGTTTGATGCTCTTGGTCTTTAGCTGCGAGGCGAGCCCAGCCACAGTTAGCACCGCCACAGTCGTGAGCTTTGATCAAGGCGCTACACTCATGGGCACGGTTGAAGTACCGGTGCGCATTGGCATGTGTCCGTATGACGAACTACCGCCAGATGATGGCTTTTGTCTACGACGTGCGACCAATGAGCGACTCGCAAGCCCTCTTGGTGATTTGGGCCAATCCTGCGAACAAACTTTTCTGTCGGCCCTGGCAGCAGTTGCCGAGAATGTGGCATTTAAGCCTGCAAAGCAGCTTCAGCCCAATAATTTTCGTAATTCGGTTAACCTAACTAGCGAATTCAAAAGTGTTGCCAACGCAGATGGCAGCGGTTTGGAGAAAGCATTCGAGGTCGCAGTAGTTGACGACACGGGTGTTAAGCACAGCGTGCAGGTCGTCGGGTCATACGCTCGCGTGCTGACACAAAGCCCGAGCTGTTTACAAGAGAAAGTCGCCCAGAAGCTGCACACGGGAAATTTATTCTTTAGAACCTATCTATCTAATCATTGGGGTCGCGAAGATCCTTTAACCCACGTCGTGAAGATGATCGCTTGGGCAAAACAAGCAGATAGTCCGTCGGCAAGATGTGGGCGGTTTGCTACCGTTGCTTCGGCCGAGTTCTGGCAGGATCAGGCCCGCGAAGTTGTGTTGCCTTGGCGCAATGCGCTAAGCAAACGATAGCTAGGAAGTGGTGAGCCGTCGGCGTTGCGTGACGTAGCACGAGTGCTATCGTGATGCGTTGTGTTTCGCTTAGTTTTTTGCGTGGTATGGATGTTCGCTGTGATGGGATTTGCCGCATGTGAATCCGCCGGTGTTGCGATCGAACAAACGATTTCGAGCCCCGACGATAGCGCGCAAGAACCCATCGAGATTGTTTGGTTTTGTGATGGCGATGTGCGGCGCATGATCGGCGAGGGCTATAACGACGATGAGTGTTATGGCTATCGCGATTACTCGCTACCGGCGCGCAAACAAGGATGCATGCGTGCCGTTCAGCAACTTGCAGGGACGCCGGTCTACGAGGCGATTACCAAGCAGACACCTAATACCGTCGATCAATTCCACCAGATGCTGCCGGATGGGCCAGGGCAAAAACAGTGGCCGCTGCGGCGGGGGGTTTTTAACTTTCACGGGTTAAGCATGGCCGACCATGTCACGCGTGCCGGGTCGGACTATGTTGGGATTCGCGCGCGCAACAACTTGGGCGAGTTACATGAGATTCGGTTATATGCCGATAAGATCCGCACAACTACAAGCCCAGCGTCGTCCCATGAGCGATTTTGTGTTGAGGCTGCAATTGGTCAGTTACACGTGCAAAATTTTTTTGAAGTTAACGAACTGGTTGGGGTGTTATGGACGCTCGTCAAAGCTTATTGTTAATGGCGCCGTTGGCAGTCGCGTGTGTGGCCGGTGGGATCACGGGCTGCGATGCATCCAATGTTGGTTCGGTCGCGACGTCAGCCGCTTTTGCGAAAGAACCGCCCGACACGGAACCCGAGTTTTGGAAAGGGTGCGGAGAGGGTAACACCTTTTGGCGGATGGAACTGTGCGAGGTTGAGACCATTATCGATCTGCTTAGGGGCGCGCATACCTGCGGTGCACTCGTTGAGGTGATTCGCACAAGGCTTAAGGAGTACGTAGAGGGTTCGCCGTTTGCAGCCGAGCGGTTTCGTGTACCAATCGATCCTGTTCGCGAGGTTTACATCAACGCCGTTTTTGACCACCGCATGCTGCGTCTGAACAACGTTAAAAGCCTGGCCGTTTACGAGTTGCGCTTTTACAAAGACAGCATTGGCGTGGTCACAAAAACACTGCCCTCAGCAACATCGCCCTGTACCAATGAAACGCTAGGCGATGCCCATCATCTGAACTATCTAGCGAAGGTTCAATTGGTACAGCTTGCGCGAGAACAGAGCGAGCCGCTTTGTCAGTTCAGTACGTTCGAACCTACTCTTAAGGGCCCTTAGCCTGTTGACTTAGAGCAAAGAAAAGTTGAGTTGAGAGGGTCTGGGGGAGGTCAAACCCGCTCACTAAGCGCTACGCCTTCGGCTTCGCGAATCGTTCGCTACTGTTTGACCTCCCCCAGACCCTCTCAACTCAACTTTTCTTTGCTCTAGTTGAGCAGCGTTGAATCACTTTGCGTTTTGGGATGTACTGAGGGGGCTGTTGATGCACGTGTGACCTTGAGCGTGCCGTCAACATAGTCAACATTGAGCGTGTCACCCTCATGGTATTGCCCGGCCAGCAGTTCTTGTGAGATGGGGTTCTCAAGATAACGCTGGATGGCGCGTTTGAGCGGACGCGCCCCGTAAAGTTCGTCGAACCCAACCTCTGCGAGCATGTCTTTGGCGCCGTCGGTGACGACAAGACCAAGATCGCGTTGAGCTAGTCGTTTGGAAAAACGCGCCAGCTGGATGTCGACGATTTGACGCACGTGTTCTTTTGACAAACGGTGGAAAACAACAATCTCGTCTAGGCGATTGAGAAACTCGGGCTTGAAGGCCTTGCGCAGCTCTTTGTCGACGGCCTCTTTAATTTTGGCGTCGTCGTCGAGCGCCATGATGTGTTGTGAACCCACGTTACTGGTAAGGATGATAACCGTGTTTTTGAAATCGACGGTGCGGCCTTGACCGTCGGTCAGACGGCCGTCGTCAAGCACTTGCAAAAGAACGTTCCACACGTCGGGATGTGCTTTTTCAACCTCGTCGAACAAAATGACACTGTAGGGGCGACGACGGATGGGTTCGGTGAGTTGGCCACCTTCATCGTAACCGACATAACCTGGAGGGGCGCCGATCAGGCGCGAAACGCTGTGTTTTTCCATGTATTCACTCATGTCTAAGCGAATCATCGAATGTTCGTCGTCGAACAAGAGCTGCGCAAGGGCGCGCGCAAGCTCTGTTTTACCAACACCTGTTGGACCCAAAAATAAGAACGAACCGATGGGGCGGGCTTCTTCCCCAAGACCGGCGCGCGAACGACGCACGGCATTGGCCACGGCTGTAATCGCCTCGTGTTGCCCGATGACTCGGGTTTGTAGGCGCTTTTCGAGATCTAAAAGTTTTGCTTTTTCGCTCTCGAGCATTTTGCTGACGGGAATGCCCGTCCATTTTGAAACCACTGCGGCGATGTCTTCGTCGGTGACTTCTTCTTTGAGCAAACTGCCTTCGGCACGCATGGTGTTCAGGCGCACTTCGGCTTCTTGCACGGCTTTTTCGGCCGCAGGCAAATCGCCGTAGCGCAACTTGGCTGCCTTTTCCAGATCCGCTATGCGTTGTGCGCGCTCCAGTTCGAGCTTAAGCTCTTCAACGCGCTCTTTTTCTTTTTGTAATGCGACGATCTCGCCTTTTTCGCGCTGCCACTTGGCTTTCATGGTGCTGCGTGATTCGTTGAGCTCGGCGAGTTCTTTTTCAAGATCGGCCAAGCGCTTTTTGCTGGCTTCGTCTTTTTCTTTTTTGAGCGCTTGTTTTTCAATTTCGAGTTGCATCGCTTTGCGCTCGACGGTTTCAATCGCCACTGGCATTGACTCGATTTCCATTTTTAGGCGCGAGGCAGCCTCGTCGACTAAATCAATGGCCTTATCGGGCAGAAAGCGGTCGCTGATATAACGATCTGAAAGTGTCGCGGCGGCCACAATTGCGGCGTCTTGAATACGAATGCCATGATGTACCTCGTAGCGCTCTTTGAGGCCGCGTAAGATAGCGATCGTGTCTTGAACGCTGGGTTCGCCGGCAAACACGGGCTGAAAGCGGCGCGCCAAGGCCGCGTCTTTTTCAATGTGTTTGCGGTATTCGTCAAGTGTGGTTGCGCCGATGCAACGAAGCTCGCCACGCGCGAGCGCGGGCTTGAGCATGTTGCTTGCGTCCATCGCGCCTTCGGCGGCACCAGCACCCACCAAGGTGTGAAGCTCATCGATGAAGAGAATGATTTGGCCGCTTGCGCCCTCGACTTCTTTAAGCAGCGCCTTGAGCCTGTCTTCGAACTCGCCGCGGTATTTGGCGCCCGCGATCAGCGCACCCAAGTCGAGCGAGAGCACGCGTTTGTCTTTAAGGCTTTCTGGCACGTCGCCTTTAGCAATGCGATGTGCAATGCCTTCGACAATGGCGGTTTTACCTACGCCTGGTTCGCCGATCAACACGGGGTTGTTCTTGGTGCGTCGAGCCAGCACTTGCATCACGCGACGGATCTCTTCATCGCGACCGATCACCGGGTCAATCTTGCCTTGCCGCGCCATGGCGGTGAGATCGCGGGTGTATTTGTCGAGGGTTTGGTATTTACCTTCGGGCTCGGGGTCCGTGACGCGCTGGGCGCCACGCACTGCAGCAATGGCCTTATTGAGCGCATCGCTACTCATGCCATGCTGCTTGAGCACTTTGGCGATGTCATCGTTTTGCTTGAAGGCTGCAATGAGCAAATGTTCAGCAGAGGTGTATTCATCTTTGAGGTCCTCGGTGGCTTTCCACGCCGCGTCGAGCAGTTCTTTGGTGCGGCGCGAGAGGCCTGGTTCGGCGCCACCTTGTGCGCGTGGGTATTCGCTGAGTTTTTTGGCGAACGCCGATTTGATAGCGTTGACGTCGCTACCCATCTTTTGTGCAATGGCCACGGCCACGCCGTCGGGCTGGTCGAAAAGTTCGTAGAAGATATGCTCGGGGTAGAGCTCCGGATGGCCGGATGCGCCAGCGGATTGCTGCGCTTTGGCGATGGCTTCACGGGTTTTGTTGGTTAGTCGGTCGAGTCGCATGGTTTGAACCTATGCGATCAACGTAACCACCGTTTTTTTCTCGTCAACGTAAGTAACCACCGTTTTTTTTGAACCGAACAATTTTGCTGTGATAAGGCTCTAAGCGCCATCCCCGCCAGTCAAGCATCGGCGCGCGATGGTGGCGACACGCCTCGTCGAGCAGGTCCATGGTGTTCATGACATAAGTCTTGAGCCACTGGCCGAAGGGAACTTCAAAACGTGTCGGGCACGGCTCGTCTTCGGGCACATCTTCAATCCTGTCGTGGGCGCGAATCATTCCGTAAAAGTAGTCGGGTGGATTACTCGATGGGTCTTTGAATGCTGCTGACATGTCGATATAAAGATTGGACACGCTGGGCATCCTTAGCCCGCGGCTACGAAAGTGGGTGGCATTGGAAAACGTTACTTGAATCCTGGGATCCGTGGCCGA
This sequence comes from Polyangiales bacterium, assembly GCA_044224525.1. Classification (GTDB taxonomy): domain Bacteria; phylum Myxococcota_A; class Polyangia; order Polyangiales; family CBDCBC01; genus JBGAKI01. Next base: position 47,754 of record JBGAKI010000018.1, read on the forward strand.
AAAATCGGTGATCCATTGGGTGTAGATTAAACCCTCGGGGGCATCGAAGCCGGTGTCGCGCACGTAAAGTTTAACGAGCTCGCCCTCTCGCGCCTTACGATAGAGAATGTTTCGCACGATTTGCGCAATGTTGCTTGCGGTGTAACCCGCTTGAACGCATGACGAAGGTAATACGCCTGTGGTCGGGGGTTCTTCGTAAACACAGCGATCGCCTCGTTTTTGCCAGCGCCAGGTGCGCACAATGACTAGATCGCAGCCTGGCACCTGGCGCTCGGGAGGTGGCAAGCGATTTTGCGTACAGCCATCCGCTGCGCTTTGCGCGTGTTGTATCGCTTGAGTCGGCACTACATGCAATGAGGTTTGCTGCTCAGCCATGCAACCGAGAATAGAAACGACGCACGCGCGTTCATGATCGGGGCCGCTAATTTTAGTTTGATTGCGTTAGCTTGAGAATGTCGCTGCGCATCGCTGTTAGATCGACAAGCCCATAGTGATCTGCAATGTCAGTTTTCGAGGTGTACTGATAGTCTTTGGGGAAGTCACCATAGAATAGGCCCGCCAAATTGCCTTCGGCGTTTAGCAAAGCGGCGCCGATATCACCTTGATAACGAATCACATCGGTCAACACAATAACATCATCACCAAACGTCATGTCAGCGGACCAATGAAAGGCCACCTGATGTTTGACGTAGCGTGTCTTGGTGCCAAAGCTGCGTTCGCGAAATGATGGCGTTACACCGCCCACACCCAAGAGCATGACAGCTTCGGTAGTTTGCGGGACGTGAGTGCCAGCTTTGGGGCAGCATCGCTAAGCACGTCGCTTGCTTCGGTTTTGAAGCCACCATCGAGTTCTAGTACAGCCACCTCGTCGCGACCAGCAGCGCCACTTAGTGGGTGAATCGCACTCACGTCGTGCTGTTCGCAGTGTTTGTCTTGTTCGTCGTACAGGCGTGCCTGCATCACCGCGACACAGGTTGACCACCATGTACGCATCAGCGGTCTGGGTAATGTTTGTTTTTTCTTCGCGACCTGTGCAGCGCGTCGCAGCCAATGCGTAGCGCAATGTCGTGGTTGGTTGGTTGGGTTGCGCGTCAAAAACAGTGGCGGTGCATTTAACGTAATCACCGCGCGCTTTTTGCCAATAGTAGATGCCCACAGCGGGTTGAATATCCCACGTACCCGACGTTTCAGTTGAATCGTCGCGCGTGAGCACCACTTGATCATTCGCGGCTTGGCTGCTCATGCTTGCTTGCGACGCGCAGGCACTTAGAAGAAGAAGTAAAATAAGACAGGCTAAGCGCGCACTGACCAAGCAATGATTAACCATGGTACCTCCTATGAAAGATTCGTAGGTGATTCCTTAGCACGGTTGAGCCGACGTGCACAAGCGCGAAATATTGGGTTATTTTGCCGCTGATAACGTTGTTTTTAGGTAGCGCAGATCGGCGTCAAGCGGCGCGAGGCGAAGCCCGGCGTCGACCGCGGCAAGGGCTTCACGCTGCATGCCGCAAGACGCATAAACGCGGGCATCAAGATAGTGCGACCAGAGCCAGACTGCACGCGTGGCGTGATCGCTGCGCGCATTATCGTCACGCCACAAGCGTATACGCCGCACTTTGCTGCAGCGCCGCCGATTGAGCGTCAGCGCGACTGGGTGCGGTGCCTCGTAGTTCATAAAGCAAGCCCGTTGCGATGAGATGTGACAACAAGCTATCAGCAAAACGCAGGTCGGGCTCAACGATACCCGGTCGAGTATGCGCAAGCGACATGATTTCGCTTGGATCAAGCGTGGACTTGCGCAGTGTTTGCCAGAGTTGCGCTGCAAGCGCTGGATGCTGGGTCTTGAACTGCTCGACAAAACCCGGATAGGATAAGAAGGGCATGGGCAAGAGTACAATATCGGGCCGTGTGTTTTCTGATGCGACGGCACCAAAATGCCTAAATACGGCGTCAGGCGTATAAAGCACAAGCAACGCGTGCGCGGGTAGCGCACGATGGCGGAAGTTGTCGATGTCATCGGTTGCGCTGAAGGTGCTAAGATTGGCTGCTTGAAAGGGTGCTCTAAGAATCAGCGCCGCAGCGATAGCTAAGGGTATTTTTAGGTGAGCAACCCACAGCGCTGTTTTGGCGCGAAACATGCTCAGCTCAAGTAAATAAGCGATCCAGAACAATGCTACAAGTGCCACCAATGCCGGAGTTAGATAGCCCAGCGCATCTAGATTTGATCGCACGAACCCTAACCACGCGCGGACAAGGCACGTGACCAACAAGAGTAGCGTGAACAAGGCCGTCTGCACGCGCAGTGCTTTGGTGCGCAACCCTACATACACGGCGATAAGCGCGATGCTGGGGATCAGAGCACCGGCATTGTCGATAAGAGTGACGAACACATCTGCAAGGCGCTCGACGAAGGGTTGCGGCACGCCCTTGCCAGTGTTCTTTTGAAAGGCTTTGGCGCTTAGCACCCAAACGAAGCGAGCTAGCGTGCTTGGTGCGCCAAGCTTGAGTTGATCGCCAGCTGCAAGGGTGCGCAGCGGCAAATACGCGTACGTTATGAGTGGTATGATTAAAGCCGCCCCATACAAGCCGAGACGGCGAAT
>JBGAKI010000105.1:0-6977 GCA_044224525.1 Polyangiales bacterium
TGGTACGGGTCCTTGAAGCTTTTTTCATAGAGAATAGCGTAGACGACTTCGATATTCTTCTGTCTAAGATTATCGCGCGCCTTGTCTCTGTCTGACTCAACTAGTTTTTCAATATATTCATCTGCTAAAGCAGGCTCCCCTAGAACACTTCGAATAGATACTTGCCCCTGATTAAAAAGATGGCCAAGCTGCGCGGAGCTCCCATAGCGCTTAACATGAATAAACTGCGACCTACCGTTTAGGTAGTGCAAATCGCAGACTTCGATATGCTTGCGGCCACCAATGCCTTTTTGATCTAAGTAGGTGTAGCCATGCTCTTTCGCCTCTTCTTGTAAATACAGCTCTTCTCTTACTTCGACTTTTCCGTCCGTAAGCTTTTTCGTACACATACTCCTATCAAAAGGTCTTAAAATCGGCGGTTGCGAATCAATGTGATCTCTCACTAACTTATCAACGTTAGCAGCCAAATCAGCTGCAACCTTATACCAGTTTCCTTCTTTGAGAATAAAGGTTTGCTTATCTTCACCAGAACCAATAGTCGTTTCAAAACCGAGAGCCTTATAAAGTGAAGTAGCTTTTAGTTTCTGACGATTAGAATCCTTGAAGACAATTTCAGCCTTGGTTTTAAGCAAAGCAACGGTGACATCCTTATTGCCCGCACTTACAGAAAAATTATTCTTGGTAAAGAAGATATCGGCGGGAGCCGGAAGGTCGAAAATCGAATCTTTGCTTGTGACGTTCTCAATACCCTTTATCTCGTAGCGGTTAATTTGATCGAGATCGATATCAAATGGGACGTTGACAAAAACATTGTCAAAGCAACCCTGCTTCAGCGACTTTTCCAGGTCACTGTCTAACCTACTGATTAGTCCTTCGTCCTTAATTTTAGTGACCTTACCAATCTCCGGAAATCTATCCTTATAAGAATCACCGAGATCGTACTGTTGAACGAGCCAGCAAAAAAGATTGGTCAACTTGCTAATGGGCTGCGAAGTTTTGAGTTGCAATGCTTCAGCACCAGAGAATTTTATGCTTAACTCCTTCTTGCTATAGCCAAGAACCACTATTTTCTGCTCTTTCAGTGGAATAGAGAGTTTTTTTAGCTCAGCTTCATCAAAGTCAAAACCTAGCTCGTGTAACTTCATAGGTAGCGAGCACTGAACCCTCGTTTGCTTTGGGCTGCTGCTGTAAGTCGTGGCCTGCGCTGAGTCAATGTCCTCGAGATCATCAACCGAGTTCAAGATGACGGTTCTACCAAAATCGTCTTCTGCAACATCCTCTGGGATTAGATTCCTACCTCCACCAAAAGCAACAAACATACACCGCGATTGAACGCTCATCTCGACAACAACAAGCGCCGACGCCAAGTGATTGTGTAGGTCTAAGACCTTTTGTTTATCACTATCGTTCTTAAGCTCCTTGCTTATATACCTTGCCCAATCGGGTGCTTCTTCGTTCACCGGTTGACTGATAAAAATAGCGCAGTCATTGCTAGGTCTAAGTGGGTCTGCCAGTGTCCTCTCGGGATCAGTCTTGATCTTTTGGACGAGGTCGTTAAGTGACTGACCCTGCTTTGAAAGATACAGAGAGATGATCTGTTTATGCATAGGACTCAGATTTAACAAGGCTAAATAACGACCAGATGAGTTTTTTTTTGAGAAAAACATAATGGAATCCGGTATATTTTGCAGATGCATAGACAGCGAGCATTTTGCATTGTAAAATGCTCGCTATGTATACACGTCTCCTAAAGGTGCCAAATCACTCGTTTTTTCTCTTTGGTCCGCGAGCCACAGGCAAAACAACCTGGCTCAAGCACGTATTGCCCGACGCACTCAGATTCGACCTGCTCGACGCGGAACTACTGGTCGACCTCACCCGCTCACCAAGCCTTTTTGTTCAGCGCGTCGAAGCACTACCAAAAGGAAGCTGGGCCATCGTCGACGAGGTGCAGCGACTACCTGCCCTTCTTGATGGCGTACAACAACTTATTGCCAATCATGCAAACAAATATTTCTTTGCACTCAGCGGATCGAGTGCACGAAAACTTCGCCGACTTGAAACTAACTTATTAGCCGGCAGGGTCATCCAACGCCTTTTCTATCCACTGACCGGAGCTGAAATGGCCTTCAGCAAAACCGCAGATGAGCTCTTACATATTGGATGTTTACCCAGTGTACACAACGCGCCAGATCATGCGATCGACATTCTTGAAGCATACGTTGCAACGTATCTAACAGAAGAAATTAAGCATGAAGCATTGGTGAAAGACCTTTCTTCATTCTCAAGATTTCTTGAGGTAGCTGCAATCATGAACGGGCAGACAGTCAACGTTGCTGGCATCGCCAGAGACGCCGGCGTCGCGCGCCCAACAGTGCAGCGATACTTCGACACGTTGGTCGACACACTTGTCGGCACGTGGGTTAGACCTTGGAAACCGCAACTCAAAGTCCGTGAAAGCGCGCATCCAAAATTCTATTTTTTTGACACGGGCGTCGTACGTGCGCTGCGTCGTACGTTGCGAGACAATATAACAGCGGAAGAAAAAGGCTCGTTGCTTGAAACACTGGTTTTACACGAACTGCGCGCGCACAACTCAATCGCAAACCTTGGAGGCGATATCATGTATTGGCGCACCCCCGCCAAAGTCGAAGTTGATTTTATCTGGCAATCTGGACGTAAAGCCGTGGGATTTGAAGTTAAAGCAAGCGCACGATGGCGGACAGAACACTCTAAAGCTTTGAAGGAACTGCTAGACAAAAAGCAGATCACGAAAGGTTATGGCATCTACCTTGGCGACCATCCTTTAGTCGACGGTGATATCCATATCTTACCGCTTCAAACGTTTCAACAGTCGCTTGCCGAAGGTCGCTTACTGAACGCCTAAAGACTACCAACCTGCAAAGCCGTATACTCGCGAAACCAAAGATTTAGCGCGATTGATATAAACTCAGCGTCCCGACGTACAAAAACCCAAACAAGAAGAGCAGCAAGAAGGGAATGCTCGTCCATGAACCCGTGATCACAGCCATGGCGATTGTGAAAGCGAAATAGAGCGCAAAACCCATCTCAACAAAAGTGGCAACGTTCAAGCGCGCGCGATATTTCTTTTTAGCCCAGGCTTCAAACTTTTGCGTCACACCATGTTTGGGTGTGCGCACAAACTCCGACTCGCCACCAAACAAGCCTTCGATCACCGCGCGAGCGTTGTTAATCGATAGACCGATACCCAGCGCCATCATCAGCGGCAAACGACGCACGGCTTCCCATGTTTTGTTGTAAAGCGCGCGATGTGTCGTCAAATAAAACAAAACGATCGAACCACTGGTCGCCGCAAACAATGGAATGTCGAGCAAAAGTAGCTCTGGGATTTCCATCTTTTTGCGCAGCAACATATTGGGCAACTGCAAACAAGCCAAGATCACCAAAAAGAAATAGGCGAAGTTGTTGGTAAGATGAAAGATGGCTTCCATTTTAACGCGCCACGGAATATTCGCCTTAAGCACAATCGGCAAAAGCTTTTTAGCCGTTTGCGCCGAACCCTTGGCCCAACGAAACTGTTGGCTCTTAAAGCTGTTCATCTCACAGGGGATCTCAGCCGGGGCAAGTGCATCGGGCACATATACAAAACGCCATCCCTTAAGCTGCGCGCGGAAACTTAGATCCATGTCTTCGGTCAACGTGTCATGCTGCCAGCCGCCCGCATCAATGATCGCCGACTTGCGCCACACACCTGCGGTACCATTAAAATTAAAGAATCGGCCCGAACGATTGCGTGCAATATGTTCGATCACAAAATGACCATCGAGCATCATCGACTGCACACGGGTCAACATCGAATAGTCGCGGTTCAAATGACCCCAGCGACCCTGCACCATGCCCACACCCGCATCAGCAAAATGTGGCATCAACTTGCGCAAAATGTCGGGGTTCGGAATAAAATCGGCATCGAACACCAGTAAAAACTCGCCCTTGGCAAACTTAACACCGTGTTCAAGCGCGCCCGCTTTGTAACCCGTGCGATCAACGCGATGAATATACGAAGCATTGAATCCCTGCGCTTGCAGCTTTTCAACTTCTTCGCGCGCGATCTTAACTGTTTCGTCGGTCGAATCGTCAAGCACCTGAATCTCGAGCCGATCTTTGGGATAATCGAGTTTAGCAACGCTTTGGATCAAACGCGCCGCCACATACATCTCGTTGTACATCGGCAGCTGCACAGTCACGAGCGGAAGCTCGTCAAACGAAAACGAAGGCGCGGGCGCATTGTGGCGATGCTTCCAATATAAATACAAAAGGTGCCCCCGATGAAAGCCGTATACAGCCAGAATCGAAAGGACCACAAGATAGAAGCTAATAATAAAAACAGTCATCGCATCACCTTTTGCTCAAATAATATTACTGAAGCGCTCGTATTTCAGTTGGGCTGCAACGTAGTTGTCGAGCGTTGTTCTCTAGCGCAGCCAAATGTCATTGAATTGTAAACGAGTGTGTCAAATTGTAATAAACTATTGATTTTATTGACGTTTTTGACCGTTTACTAGGCTTCAGTTTAATGATTTTTCGAGCAAACGCAAGTCTTTGTGCGCGCGCACCATATATAAGACTCGCCAATGCTAGACGCTATTTAATGTGCTGGTTCACAACGCGTCTCAGCTCGTCAAAGCTGAAGGGTTTGGGCACAATTCGCTCGCGATACTTGTCAGAGAACGCCTGTGCCGCCGGCGTAAATGCGCCGCCCGTCAAAAAGAGCATGCGCTCTGCTTGTGCAGGAACTTCTTCGCTAAGCCGAGCATGCAAATCCATCCCCGTCATGGTGGGCATCATCAGGTCGCATAAGATCAAGTCATAACGTCGACCCGAACGAACACGCTCAAGCGCATCAGCAGCATGATCTGCAAGCTCGACGGTGTGTTCTGGGCTCAACATTTGTTCCACAACCTGCGCAATCTTGGGCTCATCATCCACCAACAAAATATTGCCGCGCCTGAGCGCCCGCTCAACACTCGGCGGCACGGGCGTACGTACCTGTATATGCGCCGGCATCAAGATCACGTGAAAGGTTGTTCCAATGCCGACGCGACTCTCAACGCGAATCTCGCCACCAAAGCTAGTCACAATGCGATGGCAAATCGACAAACCAAGCCCAGTGCCTACCCCGACAGGCTTGGTGGTGAAAAACACGTCAAAGATTTGCGACAAATGCTCTGGCGAAATGCCAACACCGGTGTCGCTAATCGAAACGACCACGCGTCCAAGTTCGTCAAGTTGCGTTGACACACGAATCTCATTTTGCGAAGCTTTCCCTTCGGGAATCGCCTGCGCCGCGTTCACAATCAAGTTAAGAAACACCTGACCCAATCGCGCTGCGTTGCCGTCGACCGCAGGCACCTGTACAAAATCCGTAATCAAGCGCGCACGATGTCGGATTTCGTTCTTGGCCATGCGAAGCGACGATTCAATCACTCGCTGTATATTAACAGGACCACGCGCCTCAGCATCAGGACGCGAGAACACACCCAGTTCACGTACGACCTGTCGTACCTTTTCAGCGCCTTCCTGAGCATCGCCAAGTTCGGCCAAAATATCTTCGACCTCATTGGGGATTCGCAGCCGATTGGCAAGACCGGTGACGTTACGAATCGCTAGGTCAAGATTTGCGACAACGACCACCAACGGATTATTAATTTCATGCGCAACACCCGCCGCCAAAATGCCCACCGACGCCATGCGTTCTGATATTAAGAGGCGCTCTTGCATGGTTCGCTGTTCAGTGCGATTGGCCACCTCTCGCAGCTCGCGCTCGATCGCCGGACACAACCGCGCCAGTTTGTCCTTGATCACATAGTCATGGGCGCCCGCCCGCATCGCCGCTACAGCGGCGTCTTCACCGATAGCGCCAGAAATAATAATAAAAGGTATGTCGATCGCCAACTCTTTCAAAATGCCAAGTGCAGATGGAGCACTAAACCCCGGCAACGTGTAGTCTGACAAAACCACATCCCATGGTTCGCGCATCAGCGCGTGTCTTAGTTCGTCTGCTGTTTCAACACGCTTGCTCGAAACGGGTCGATTGAGATGACGAAGTTCTCGAATGATCAGAGCCGCGTCGCTCTCGGAATCTTCAACCAGCAAGACACGTAGAGTCTCGCTCATGCAAAATGCCCTTCAGGGTTAACCCCAGCGCAAACGAGTGCGTGCACGCTTTGAAATAACTGTTTCAGATTTCGTATGCGTACCACTGGCTTCACACATACCCTTTCCATCGAGATACTAACAGCTAAGTCTAAGCCAGTTCACAGCAGCATATACTCGCTAGATATAAACACGATATCGCACGCGGAATAGTCGCGTCAAGCGACACACCAACGAAAGCACCGTGCACCCACGACGAAACAGAGTTAGTGCAGATTTAACCTCTGTCGTGGTAACGTATGACAAGTGTGGTCATGACGGACACGCATACCTACACTGAGGTTTTTCCAAAACACGCGTTTACCGGTGCACGAGAACGGTTTGTGCGACGTCATCGCTTACGCACTGAGAGTCTGGCTGAATGGTGGGCCAGCCATGATCAGGTGACCCATCAAAATGTGCTCATTAAATCGGTACCTTGTGAGGTTCTAACCGCAGGAACCCAGCAGCGACTCCAGAACGAAGTCGCAACAATACAAACAATCGACAGTAAGACCATCAGCTCGCAAGTCACACTGTTTGAAGAAGACGCCAGGTTGCTTGTTGTCACACCACTTGAGAGGGGGAAAACCCTTCGGACCATTTTAAAAAACGGACCCATTGGCGTAAGCCAAACCCTTGCCATCGCACGTCCAATCCTACAGGCGCTACAACTGCTCCACAACAACGGCATCCTTCATCGCAACGTGAGACCGTCGAGCATCTTCATTGAACGCTCGGACTCGGGGCTTTATGCAAAGTTAACCGACCTGGGAATCAATTTATGCGATCACATTGAGTTT
>JBGAKI010000106.1:0-7360 GCA_044224525.1 Polyangiales bacterium
AGCATAATAATGTGCAAGCCTGCAGCTTGCAGGGCTTTGATCGCCGAAGGTGCGGTTTCCTTGATTGGGTCAGCCACTCCGATAAGGCCAGCTGCCTAACCATCGATCGCTACAAACATGACTGTTTGTCCCTCGGCCCGAAGCGGTTCGGCCTGCGCCGCGAGCTGTGTGGCGTCAATTTTTAGATTTTCAAAAAGCGCGTGATTTCCGATCGTTACTTCATGACCATTAACCTTGGCGCGAGCACCCTTTCCAGTAAACGACTCGAAACTTTGCGTCGCGACAAGCTCTACTTTTCGCTCGTGAGCACCACGAACTATTGCTTCTGCGAGTGGATGTTCGCTGGCTTGTTCTAAGCTCGCAGCCATTTGTAAAATTGATGTTTCATTATTTACTGTCAACGCAACGATGCTTGTTAGTTTAGGTTTGCCCTCGGTGAGTGTTCCTGTTTTATCGACAATTAATGTGTCAACCTTATGCATTACTTCGATCGCGGTAGCATCTTTAAAAAGCACGCCTTGCGCTGCGCCCTTACCGGTCGCGACCATGATCGACATTGGTGTTGCAAGGCCCAGTGCACAAGGGCAAGCGATAATGAGTACGGCAATGGCATTTATCAGCCCGTAAGTCATTTTGGGTTCAGGGCCCCATATCGACCACAGAGCAAACGTAACGACTGCAATGCCAATGACCGCTGGAACAAAGTATCCTGAGATAATATCAGCTAACTTTTGAATCGGGGCACGGCTGCGTTGAGCTTCGGCCACCATGGTAACGATGCGCGAGAGCAAGGTGTCGGAGCCAACTTTTTCAGCGCGCATAATCAGAGCGCCGGTGCCATTAATCGTTGCACCGATGACTTTATCACCAACTTCTTTTTGTACTGGAATCGCCTCGCCACTCACCAGCGATTCATCAATTGAGCTCGCACCTTCGACTACCACACCATCAACGGGCACTTTTTCACCGGGTCGAATTCGCAGCTTATCGCCAGCATGCACATGCTCGAGCGACACGTCTTCTTCGCTACCGTTATCACGAATACGGCGTGCAGATTTGGCGGCCATATTCAAGAGCTTCTTGATCGCAGCGCCGGTGTGACTGCGGGCGCGTAGCTCTAAAACCTGGCCGAGCAAAATCAAGGTCACGACCATGGTTGCTGCTTCAAAATAAACGCCGACTTCACCGTCATGTGGATTGCGAAACGATGCAGGGAAAATATTCGGTATGAGCGCTGCAACAACGCTATAGCCATAGGCGATGCTCACACCCAATCCGATCAGCGTAAACATGTTTAAGTTGCGATTTTTAAGAGACTGTAAGGCACGGGCATAAAAAGGCCATGCCGACCAAAAGCATACCGGCGTCGCTAACCCAAGCTCGAAAAGAATACGTGTGTGCGCAGATAAAAGCGCTGAAATTGGATGCCCAGGCAACATGTCGCCCATCGCTAAAATGAAAACGACAACGCTAAACACCAGCGCAAACCAAAAGCGATGGCTCATATCTTTAAGCTCAGAGTTGTCTTCTGCCCCTACATGTGGATGGCGCGGTTCAAGCGCCATGCCGCAGATTGGACAGCTACCCGGACCCATCTGAACAATCTGTGGATGCATCGGGCAGGTGTATTCAATTTCATTCGCGTTTGCTGGAGCGGACTGCGGCGATTTACGCTGATGCGCGTGATGTTCACAGTGATGTGTGGCCGTGCTCACTTTTTTCCTAACTTTCGCGCAACTGTACCCGCGGGATGTTTGTACCAGCCGGGATCATTGTAGTTGCGAATGCCGTCGCGCACTTTCAGAACGGTGAACATCCCTCCCATTTCGACTGGCCCAAAAGGCCCCTCGCCGGTCATCATCGGCAAAGTATTTTTCGGTCGACCCATCTCCATCATATTTCCCATGCCGGTTTCGCCCATCGCCATGTAGCCTGGTAATACTTTGCGCACTTTGTCTTCTGCAGTTTGCTGCTTGACACCGATCATGTTGGGCACATCGTGTTTCATCGCGTTCATCGTGTGATGCGATTTATGACAATGAAAGGCCCAATCGCCAGGCACGTTAGCAACAAGTTCCACCGTGCGCGTCGAGCCGACCGGTACGTTCACAGTGGTCTCGGGCCGGCGAGCCGACCTCGGCACATCGCCGCCATCGGTGCCAACTTCTTCAAACTGATAGCCATGCACGTGAATCGGATGACTGTCCATGCTGAGGTTACCGAAACTGAAGCGTACACGTTCACCCGTGCGCACAACCCAAGGTTCGGTGCCGGGCCAGACTCGGCTGTTGAACGTAAATAAATTGAAATCGGTCATCACCGCGGGATTGGGCGTCGCTGAGCCTGGCTCGATATACCATTCGTGCAGCATCACGACGAAATGCCGGTCGACGCGTGGCACTTGCGGAACGCGCGGGTGAATCACGAAAAAGCCCATCATGCCCATTGCCATCTGCACCATCTCATCTGAATGTGGGTGGTACATGAATACCCCGTGCTGACGTAGGGTGAATTCGTAAATGTAAGTCTCGCCGGGTTCAATGTGCGGTTGATTGAGACCCGCAACACCATCCATGCCATTGGGCAATAAAATGCCATGCCAATGCACGCTGGTGCGCTCGGGTAATTTGTTGGTGACGAAAAATCTTACGCGATCACCTTCGACGGCTTCAATCGTTGGGCCGGGTGTACTTGCGTTGTAGCCCCAAGCGTTGACGATCATGCCAGGTGCAAACTCGCGCTTGACGGGCTCGGCAGTGAGATGAAACTCTTTGACGCCGTTGTTCATTTTCCAAGGCAGTGTGCTGCCGTTGGGCGTCACCACTGGAATATAGCGAGTGCTTGCAGTTGGCTGCGCGAGCATAGCCTGCGGCAACAAAGTGCTTGCAAGCACGGCTGAGCCTGAAGCAATCAATGTGCGGCGTGTGATCATTGTTTTTTCTCCACTTTTTTTGGTCGAGCCATAAGAGTTAGACGTCCACCCGCTGCGCGTTCTAAATCTGCGCGCGCGGTCCAATAGTCGCGCAGCGCTTCGATAAACTCGCGGTAAACGTTGACTTCATTTTGTTTGGCAATAAGCAATTGAAATACACCGATTAACATAGCGTTATATTGCTCTTGTGAAAGCTTAACAACGCGCTCGCGAAGCGGCACAAGAACTTGCGCATAACGCTCGACAAGTTTGCGGGCGTAGACAATGCGATTGCGTGCACTGCGCACCTCAGAGCGAATGTTAATCGCAAGCTCGGTCTCGCGCGCGTGGCTTTGACGAAAAAGCGCTTCTAATCGTGCGATTACCGCTTGACGTTGATCGAAAATTGGCAACTCGAGGGCGGCACCCGGGCCCATCACCGTCGAACCCGCGAAAGTGCGTTCATAGGTTACACCGACATTGGCGCCGCCAAGATAGCGAAAGTTTTTTGCTAGACCAAGTGCGTATGCTATCGATTGCATTTCATTGCGCGCGCCTGCCAAATCAAGGCGCTGCGCGATCGCTACCGACTCAACATGTTGTAAAGGCACCTCAACTGTTGGCAGCTCAGATAATTTGTTCTCAACTTGCCAAGTGGTTTCTTTTCCCCATACGCCCATCGCACGCGTGAGTGCTTCTCGATGTTCGAGTAGCTCCCCTTCACTACGCAACGTATCCAGCGCAATTTGCTCATAAAGACTTTGTTGTTGCGCAAGCTCTAAATCATTGATGTTGCCGGCGTCGTGTTGGCGCTGCGCTAAAATATAAGCAGCCTCAGCTGCATCAAGCACGGCTTTACGCATTGCAAAGAGTTGCTGAGCAGCCTGCACAGCGTAATAAGCTTTTTTAACGTCATGTGCGAAGCTAATCATCGCGTCGCCTACTTTGTTTTTCACAGCTTCTAAACGTGTGCGTGCAATTTTTTTTCGCGCGGGGATCATGAAGAGCTCAAGAAAATCTTGCACAATATCGCCGGTCATGTCTGTCTGAGCGTCGGAGGTGAGCGGGAAATGAATGCTGCCCGAAAGCACTGGGTTTTTGAGCAAACCTGCTTGCACCAAATCTGCCTGCGCGATGCTCACTTCTTCATAGGTTGCCTGCAAAGATGGATTGCGTAGCAAACCTATTTGCACGGCTTCTTCGACGAAAAGCGGGCGTGCTAGAAGCGACGCGACGCGTTTATCGACCTCTTTATCGACCTTGCCGCCTTGGTTCCAATAAAGCTTATATCCTGAGCGTGCATAGACTTTTTTTGATGCATCTTTGAGCGCAGGCTTGGGCGAGGTCGACGCGCAACCGGAAGCGATTATGACCATAACCAAGAAATGTTTAGAAATTTTCATGAGGCTCACGCTGAAATAGTTTTGCGATATGGTATACGAAAAGCAAGGGGGTCATATTATGATGTTTCAACTTGATACGGCGTTTGCGACAGAACTCATCGCTTTGGCGTTGGGCACGGGTCTTTCTGTTTTGCTCAGCAAATGGGAAGTCAAAAATCTTTTCGCCAAAGTGGTGAGCATTTTCGTTATTGTCACTTCAATCCTCGGGATGCTCTGTTCGGTTTACTGGGCGGCCACTTATCGAAGCCGAGGTTATTTTGCTCATCCTTATCATGTGACCATGGAACATGAAAAAACACATCACGAATGCGGAGGTCACTAGCTATTAGTGCTCATGTTCAAACTTCTGTTCGAGTGTCATACCGCATTTAGGGCACTTGCCTGGTTTATTGGAACGCACATCGGCGTGCATAGGACATACGTAAAGTGCTGGGGCCGCGGAAGTTTTAGATTGAATAGTAGGGTTTGAACTTTGCGCTGAAGGCGCGGCCCATGGTGCTTCTGTAGCATGCGGATGACTGGGATCTTTCAGCGAAGGTGGAGGCTGTGTTCCTGAAACGCATGCCACAAAGCAGAAACCTACACTCGAGACGCAAAAGAATTTAATCATGTGTTATACCCTTAAGAGATATTGAATCACTATCTGACATAGCGTTGTGGGTTCTTGTTAAAATCCTCGTTGCAACCAGAACAACAAAAATAGTATGTTTTACCCTTGTATTCGGCATGCGGGGACGCATCGGTCACCTTAAAACTTTCTTTAGTTACAGGGCAACTCGTTTGATCTCCCATTTTTGCCTCGCCCGGAAGCTTGAGGGCTTGATGCATATGTTCGGCATGGCCTGATGTTGCCGAGCGCTTTGTCGACTGACTCGAGCCACATGCGGTAAAAAGAACGACTAACGCAAGGTTGATTAACAATCGATACCAGTACTTTTGCATATTCTTGTCCATGTCTTTATAGGCACAAGAGTGTGCATTTGTGACAGCTTTTTAGACTCTGGCGGTTTAAGGCTATTTAAGTGAAGAAAAGGAGAAATATGAAACATATACATAATATGTGTCTTATGAAGGTCAGCGCACCAAAGCTATTGCTATTTACTCGGAACATCTAAGTGACTCTTGCAACATTCCGGCATGAAAGCTTGAATACATTTTGTAGCTTGCTGAAGTTTTTCTGCGAAATCAGCCGTGCTCTCGATGACCGAATAGTTTGGATGGTTTTTCCAGACGATATGAATTTTTTTATCAATTTCTGCGGCCACTTCTGCCGACTCGATTCGAATGGGGTTTTGGTGATTGTACCCTCTTTCTAAACTGGGCGATCGCAAGTGAACAACCGCCTTGTATTTTGAATATTCTCTCTCGAGATTTGTATTGAGCGCCTCGTAAAACTCAGATTCAGACGTGGGCCAGTAAGCTAGGCCATCGAGTGTACCTCGATCGCACAATCCAGTCGCCCATTGATTTTCGTTGAGAACGAGGCTCTCCATTTCTTCCTGAACGTAATAAATGGCTCGCTGAGCTGCTTTTCTCGCCGATGTAGAATTGAGTCGCCAAAACCCGCCACCAAAAAGAATGCTTGCTGCCTCTGGCAAAATGGCCACATGCTCACAAAGCACTTTGCGCGCGATTTCGAGCACTGCAGTTTTTCCCGCGCCGGGACCGCCGGTTAATATAACGAGTTGGCAAGAATGGGCGACTCTACACGGGCAGTCTTGTTTGCAACTATAAATTGGCTCCGTCATTGATTACCTCATCATTTGTTGATTTCGTTTGTTAGTCTATGACTCCATCACTACCCAAGGCGTTGCAACTGATGTGGAATCATAGACAGCGGCTCCTATGATGTCTGCAATACACGGCGCGCTAATTTAGAAAGCTCGAGGGATTGAAACGGGAATAAGCCTGACGGCAAAGCTAAAAGCGCAATCTGTAAGCGAGAGCGACCCAATTTGAAATAGCGTTTGCGTTGCAGGGATATGATGAATGCCGAGTTGAATCAACACGGAAAGTGCGACAACGCCGACGAGACGCACATTGGTAAACACTCCGACCTCCCAGAAAAGCTTCGTAGCGCTGCGCGCCGCAAACGCGCGTAAGATTCTCCAAAAACGAGTACCGAAAAGGCAAGGTTGCGTGCTTCGGCTAGATCTCGCGAGCGAAGCGCCCAGATAAATACGCCCAAGGTACATGCGGCCTGCAGTAGACCCGTCACTATTATGTTGCTCCATTCTAAGCGCCCAAGCAGGGGTTCATCAGATTGCCGTGGCGGGCGCTTCATCACGTCATCATCGGTTGGATCGACCACCAACGCCAGCGCCGGAAGTCCATCGGTCACCAGGTTGATCCAGAGCAGATGGAGCGGAAGAAGAGGAAGCGGTAGTCCAACAATCGACGCAGCAAACATCACTGCAAGTTCGCCAACGTTACCTGCAAGCAGATAGACGAGTGTCTTGCGAATGTTGTCAAAAATGCCGCGACCTTCGCGCACTGCCGCAACGATGCTGGCAAAGTTGTCATCGGTCAGAACCATGTCGGAGGCCTCGCGCGTTACTTCTGTGCCAGTCTTGCCCATGGCGATACCAATATGTGCTTCGCGCAACGCCGGCGCGTCGTTGACGCCATCGCCCGTCATCGCCACAACCGCGCCACGTGATTTCCACGAGCGCACAATCTGAAGCTTTTCTTCGGGTGTGGCCCGTGCATGGACGACCTCATCGGCTTCGTCATCCGCACGCAAAATGCCCAGCTCTTTGGCGATGGCCTGTGCTGTAATAAGATGATCGCCGGTGATCATCACAGTTTTGACACCGGCGGCGCGCGCTGCTGCCACAGCCTCAATGGCTTCCGTGCGTGGCGGATCGGCAATACCGATCAAACCAAGTAACTCAAGATTTTCCTCAGCCTCAGCGTGACCGATGGCAACCGCAAGCACGCGTAAACCGCGCGCTGCCATGTCGGCATTGGCGTCTTGCGCCCCTTTTGTCCCCAACGTGCATTGGGCCAAAGTCATTTCTACGGCGCCCTTGACATAGAGTAGGCC
>JBGAKI010000107.1:0-6680 GCA_044224525.1 Polyangiales bacterium
TAATCGCTTTACCGCCCGACGCCTTCGCCGCCACCTTGGTGATCGCAGCAGTCGTTGTCGTTTTTCCGTGATCGATATGTCCGATCGTACCGACGTTCACGTGGGGCTTGGTTCGATTAAACTTCTCTTTAGACATGGCTTTCTCTCCGCTTTTTATTCTGTAATTTTTCTACAACTTGTTATCTGTTTTTAAGCAAAAGTCCTCGGACTTTTGCGAGTATCCAGTCGAGTATCAGGCACCCTTAACCTTGGCCACGATCTGCTCAGCCAAGCTGTTGGGCACCGCTTTATAATGCGAGAACGTCATCGTGTAGCTCGCGCGCCCTTGCGTGCGACTACGCAAATCAGTCGAATAACCGAACATATTTGCAAGCGGCACTGTTGCCGTCACCACCTGCATGTTGCCACGTCGGTCCATACCGGTGACGTCACCGCGACGCGAATTCAAGTCGCCGATCACATCACCCATATAATCTTCAGGCACAACCACTTCAACAGCCATCACAGGCTCCAAGAGCTGTAGACCTGCGCGTTTGGCTGCGTCTTGAAAGGCCATCGACGCTGCAACTTCGAAGGCTGGACCCGACGAATCAACGTCGTGGTAGCTGCCATCATAAAGTGCCGCGCGCACATCGGTCAGCGGGTAGCCAGCAAGCACACCACGCTGCAACGCATCGCCAATGCCTTTTTCGATCGACGGAATAAACTCTTTAGGAATAATACCGCCGACGATCTTGTTCTCGAACACGTAACCTGCACCAGGCTCCGCTGGACCCACCTCGATGCGCACGTGACCGTACATACCGTGACCACCCGACTGTTTGATGTATTTGCCTTCGGCTTGTACCGTCTTGGTGATCGACTCGCGATAGGCCACTTCGGGCTTACCAACGTTCGCTTCAACCTTAAACTCGCGCTTCAAACGATCGACGATGATCTCAAGGTGCAGCTCGCCCATACCGCTGATGATGGTTTGCCCAGTCTCGTGATCCGTGTGCGTACGAAATGAAGGATCTTCCATCGCAAGCTTACCAAGCGATTCGCCTAGTTTGGTTTGATCAGCCTTAGTTTTGGGCTCGATTGCAATCGAGATCACGGGCTCGGGGAACACCATGCGCTCAAGAATCACTGGCTTCTCTTCATCACACAACGTGTCACCAGTGGTGGCGGTTTTCAGACCCACCGCTGCGCAGATGTTACCAGCCTGAATCTCTTTAATTTCCTCGCGCTTGTTAGCGTGCATCAAAAGCAGACGCCCCACGCGCTCGCGCTTATTCTTGGTCGAGTTCAACACACCCGTGCCGCTCGTGAGCGTGCCTGAATACACGCGCAAGAAAGTCAACTGCCCCACGAAAGGATCGTTGATAATCTTGAATGCAAGCGCACTGAAAGGCTCATTGTCATCGGCCTTACGCGTAAGCATCTCATCCTCTTTGTCGGGGTTGATGCCCTGAACAGGAGGAATATCAAGCGGCGATGGCAAAAAGTCGATCACGGCATCAAGCAAAGGCTGCACGCCTTTGTTCTTAAACGCAGCACCGCAGGTGATCGGCACCAGCTTGAACTCAAGTGTGCCTTTACGCAGTGCCTGCAAAATCTCGGTCTCCGAGAAATCGGTTTTGCCTTCAAGGTAACGCTCCATCAACGCATCGTCGACTTCGCTAACCGCTTCAAGCAAACGATCGCGCGCCTTTTGCGCATCGGCTTTGTAGTTCTCAGGAATCTCTTGTACGTCGATCTTCGAGCCCTTGTCGTTCTCGGCGAACACAAGCGCTTTCATGCGCACGATGTCGACAACACCTTGGTGCTCGTCTTCGAGCCCAAGTGGCAACTGTATCGGAACCGGGTTTGCGCCCAAGCGATCTTTGATCGAATCAACCGCACGCACAAAGTTTGCACCAGCGCGATCCATCTTGTTAACAAAACAAATGCGCGGAACTTTGTACTTGTCGGCCTGACGCCATACGGTCTCTGACTGCGGCTCCACACCTGCAACGCCGTCAAACACGGCCACCGCACCATCGAGCACGCGCAAGCTGCGCTCAACTTCGATCGTGAAATCCACGTGTCCAGGCGTGTCGATGATGTTCACGCGAAACTGCTGACCTTTGTACAGGCCGTTCTCAGGCTTCCAAAAACAGGTGGTCGCAGCCGAGGTGATGGTGATGCCGCGCTCTTGCTCTTGCACCATGTAATCCATGGTCGCAGCACCTTCGTGCACTTCACCGATTTTGTAGTTCACGCCCGTATAAAACAAAATACGCTCAGTCGTCGTCGTTTTACCGGCGTCGATATGAGCCATAATTCCAATATTGCGTGTTCTATCTAAAGGATAATCGCGAGCCACTTTCTTTTCTCCAGTTACTTTACAAAATCTTTAACAAACAAAATCATTGACGAAGACTTCACTGCGCGCCCTATATTCAGTGGTCACGCTCCATCATTCGCTAAATTTTTTATTTTGAGATGACTTTTTTCTTAGTCTTACTCTGGCGGGTTTCCTTTTTAGATTTAAGCAAAACTACTTGGAGTTTTGCGAGAATCAGCCAAGGACCTGTCCAGTACTCCCTATTATTAACTACTCACCATCGGTAATGACTGAAGGCTTTGTTCGCCTCAGCCATCTTGTGCGTGTCTTCACGCTTCTTCACCGAGTTACCGCGGCCTTGTGAGGCCTCGATCAGCTCTGCAGCCAATCGCTCGGTCATCGTCTTTTCGCCGCGATCACGGCTATAGGTCGTCAGCCAACGCATCGCCAGTGCAATGCGGCGCTCGGGACGCACTTCAATCGGCACCTGATAGGTGGCACCACCAACGCGGCGACTCTTTACCTCAACCTTGGGTTTCACCGCTTCAAGTGCTTTACGAAACACTTCGATCGGCTCTTCTTTATAACGTGTGCCAACGATATCTAACGCTTGGTAGATAATGCTTTCGGCAGTCGACTTTTTACCGTCAACCATCACGATATTGCAGAACTTGGCGATCAACTTATCGTGAAACTTAGGATCGGGAAGGATTTTGCGTTTTGGAACGTCGCGTCTACGTGGCATGGCTATTACTCAACTTATGATTTAGGGCGTTTGACGCCGTATTTCGAACGACCCTGGGTTCGGTTTGCATCGTTGGTATGCGATGGGCCAATCGCACCTGCTGCATCCAAAGTGCCGCGCACCACGTGGTAACGCACACCTGGCAAATCCTTAACACGGCCGCCACGAATCAAGACCACCGAGTGCTCTTGCAAGTTGTGACGCTCGCCAGGAATATAAGTAGTCACTTCAATGCCGTTCGATAAACGCACACGAGCCACCTTGCGCAATGCTGAGTTGGGCTTTTTGGGCTTGGTCGTATACAAACGGGTGCAAACGCCACGTTTTTGCGGGCAATTTTGCAAAGCGGGCGAAGCGGTTTTAATGCGCTGTTTTTCGCGTCCGCTACGAATCAATTGGTTAATGGTAGGCACCTAGCTAACTCCGTGTTTTCACTTGTTAATCAGCATGTTATTTGAAAGTTAACAAAGCTGATCCACCCGTGGAGCTGCGAAGGATAGCGATCTTCACTTCCAAGTCAAGCAAGTTCTTCCACTTTTCCTGTGTCTAAACAACGAACATGAATCCCGATATGCCATCGCAATCATTGTCGATGCCAAACTTTGCTCCATTCTTTTTTGAAAGCGATCCTTTTGTTTTATAAAAAATCTGCGAACCCCAGGTGGCACACCTCTGGTTGTTATGCTATATATTCAACATTACTTTGTAACTGTAAGTAGCTTGGGTCGATAGGCGCAGTAAGGAGTCATATGAAACTAGAATTAAGTTTGATTAACCGATCAGTGTTGTCGAATCTATTGGTCGCTAGCATCGCTCTTTTTGCTTACAACTGCGATGGCGACCCGATGCAAACCATCGACAACGTCACGGTCGACCCAAACGACCACGCCGACACCGACTCCACGCTCGAAGCGCTTCCTGCAGCGTCAACCACCGACACCACACAACCACAAGTTGTGGTGCCGACCAACACGGCGACCTGCACAAATGATCCCGCCAAGCGTGTAGTGCGCGGCACCAGCGTGGCACGCGTCGTCGATGCAACCGACATCGGCACCGAAGAAGACGCTGGCTGGGACGTCTATGAAAGCAACAACATTCACCCTAACTCCGAAGCGTGGATCGGCAACGGCGGCTCGGTTGCTGGGTCTTACACAGGTCTTCGTTTCCGCAAAATCTCGATCCCCGCAGGTGCAAAAGTAGAATCCGCAAGGCTCGCTCTCAACCATCCTGTCAATAACACGTCGGGCCAGTGGATTGGCGTAGCCTTTGATTTGTTTGGCGAAAAAAATCGCACACCCGTCGATTTTGCCGTCGGTCAAACGCTTGTCTCAGCGCGTCCTCGCACAACGGCGGTTACAACCTTCTCTCAAGATTTTCGTTGGGAGCTGGGCATCGAGTGGGTGCTCGACGTTACGGCTATCGTCAAAGAACTCGCAACGCCTTCACTACCTAAGTCGGTCGCACTGCTTTCGCACGGCATGGCCACAGGCCAATGGGGTCGCATGTTTTTTCAACCCATCGGCGACAAAGCACCACGCCTCGAAGTCACGTATGTCAAGACCTTGCCGCTTTGTCCTCCACCAAGCGGCGGCGGTGGCCCAACCAAACATTGCTTCACCTGCACCCATAAAGATGGCTCACGCGCAGCCGGCTGCGGTACCAAGGAACGCTGCACACCAGGAACGTACGGCTGCGAATCGCCCAAAGAGCCCTGCCCCGGTGGCTCCGAAGCCAACGCCTGCACCGACTGTTAAAGGGGACGATGTTATTTTCCGCTCGCTACGCGTCATCGTGTTCGATTTTTTCCAACACAAGCATTGTTTTCAAAACCACGAAAGGATCCCGAGCACGAAAAGGACGAACGAGCAGGCGCCCTATCCTTCCAATATGAGCATGCACTGCTCAGGAATTCTTCGAAAATTTAGGCAATAGATGGGGCCCCCAAGCCCCGAAGTTGAACATTTGCAGAGGTTGTCGCATTCAACCGGTGCGATAGCACTTTAAATTTACCATTGATTCAGTGGTGTTATACGCGTCGATCTCCGTCGACGCGTATCTAATCTGATGGTATAAGTCTTGCAAGAGCTCAGAGTTCTTGAGGGAGTCTTGTTATGAAATATACGAGCCTAATGGTTACTAATGCGACGCTGATATTTTGCTCGCTCATTACTGGATGTACCACTGAGAACGATTTACGGGCTCAGGGACAGGCTACACAAGGCGATGACAGCGTCGTTATCGACTCAACGATTGAATACGCAAAATGCAGTGGCTCCGCGCAAGAGACCCATCTTTGGGCCGATATTCGGGTGGAATGCTCCCAAGCGCTTAAAGACAAAGTCAAAGCATTGGACCTATTCAAGAAGTGGAAAGATGGCGATCCAACAATCATTGACTTGGTGGAAAAAGGAGTCGTCACCAAACCAATTTTTTATCTTTTCCTACGAAGACAAGACGGCGAGCAAAGCATCGCTCCGATTGAGACAAGCTACCCCAAAGTGATGGTTGCGCACACCACTGCTGGTGACGGTACGTATGAAGATCTTTGCGCTGCCAGTGCAGGGGGTACCAATATTATCCTGCCCCCTGGAGTGGACGCCTCAACAATTGTGGTTGAGATGCGAAAGAACCCCGAGGTCTCGACAACCAATGACGCGCTACTGCCTTCTGATGCGCTCGAAATGAAACAAGTTTCTCTTGGCCAAAACTTCGACTTTGGGTTTGACGAGAACGGCAACGTGCGGTCGTATACGCGTTATGTTCGCGCAAAATGTTACCCGACAAAAGGTGCGGGCACCAAGTACCACGTCACCACCGACGAAAACGTGAATGGAAATACGTTTGCACTGAACTCGCACTGCACAACAACTCAGTATGACGTGCTCGACTTTTCTATATTTAGCAATGCCTCATTCTTTCCAAAGATTAAAGCCAGCGTTCAGCCGGTTAATCAGAACAAGCAGCCCTTCTCAATCGACATACCGGTCAATAGTATCGGGCACTCCACTGGCGGAGCAGGACCCGACCTATACCAAACCGGCAGGTATTTTTCGGTCGAAACGGCGGGTGAAAAATTTGTATCTTTTAACATTGCTGAGGGCATGCCTGAATATGACCTCCACCTCGAAAGCAGCTGTTATGAAGCCGCCAACGTGCGCCGACAAAACAGCGCATTTGGTGCGGCCAATAACACACCGGCGAAATAAGTTGGAGTGCCGCTCTTGAAGCGCACCCAATGCCGGCTTAGGCCGCTGCGCCCTCGGGCGTGGCTCAACCAGCATCCAATCGCACATTTTGTGGGGCATAAGGGCCCAATGTTTCTCAACACCTAGCTCGCCGTGCGCAGCCAAGGCGTCAACGTCGCCATCGCACTCAGGGTCGATCAACCTCATTGATAGACATAAACCGCGCCGGCGCTTTGTGCCGAGTTATTAGTCTGATCACCATTCACATTCTTTGCGTTACTGTCTTCTGCCGGTGCACCAACGGCAAGCGTGTTACCATCGAATGCCAAGCCCGAGGTGCCATATCCCGTAAACACGTCACCATTACCCGGATTAGACGCTTTGATGTAGGCATCCTGAGCCCACATGTTGTTCTTGAACGAAAACACATACGCAGCAC
>JBGAKI010000108.1:0-6622 GCA_044224525.1 Polyangiales bacterium
CGTCGGCCACACTTTCATCGCTTGCGCAAACCAGCTTGCTTCCCTCGCGCCGCGTGTACCTCGATCACTGGCGCAGCGGCCGTCTGCAAGCGCGCCATATCGAGCAAGCGATCGCTAACACCAACGTCAACGTCTCTTCAAGTGAAATCGTTGCTTTATTATCAAAGGCCGATCCGCGCACGGTGCATCGCCGTCTTGTGACCGACGTAGTGGACGACACGCGAGAGCTTGCCACACAGGTAGCAACCAGCAGCGTCGTGACACATCATATCAGTCAGTTTTGCGCGTCGTTTTTCGATCGCGGACAAGCCAGCTGGCCCCCTCCACCAGGCGATCAACTCTATCCAAGTTGGCTGCACCACGCCAGCCACGATTTAAGTCCTACGATGCTCTTAGGAATTAATAAACTAACTCGTGCGTTCGAGGCGATGCCCATTGAACCCGAGGAGCTGATCGACGCCGCGGTGCAAGCACTCCACATTGCCCCAGATGAACAAGAGGCGTATTTCTCGGCGCTGCTCCTTAGCATCAACGGATGGGCCGCGTGGTGTGCTTATTTGAAGTGGCAAGCCAATCTCGCGCAGCGCGATGACTCGCACCTTATGCAGTTGCTTGCTATTCGCCTAGCGTGGGAATGGGCGTTGTATGAGTGCGCTCCAAATCGCAACATTACCACTGCATGGCGAGTTGCGATGACTGATTGGTCAAGGCTCGCGCACATGGAAAAGACGTCGCGATCACACGATTGGATCTTGCAACATGCGCTTGAACTAAGCTTTCAAGAAGCGCTGTTCAAAGGTTTAAAAGCGCCGCGCGACCACGTTGCTGCGCCCCAGGCGCCAGCGTTTCAGGCAGCATTTTGCATTGACGTGCGCTCCGAAATTTTCCGACGCGCGTTAGAAAAAACCAGCACCGAGGTTCAAACGATCGGATTTGCGGGCTTTTTTGGGTTACCCATTCAATACACTCCCTTTGCAACCGAACTATGCCGCGAGCAACTACCGGGCTTACTCGCGCCGCGCTTGCGTGTATGTGAGCAACATGTTGACCCATCCAAGCGCCAAACACTGATTGAAAAACGCCGCCGCCGATTGCAACTCGGTCAAACGTGGCAGACGTGTCGCAGTGCTGCACTTTCGATGTTTTCTTTCGTTGAAACCACCGGCATTTTTTATGCCTTTAGGCTTTTGATCGACGCGTTCGCGTTGAAGACATCCGTTGCAGATCCCAAAAACGTGGCTCTCTTTGCCAAGGAGTCAAAAAAAATCAAACCACGATTGGCTGAGCACATCGATGCGAGCGTCATCGATCTTGGAAAAAAGGTAGATCTTGCTCACGGCATTTTACGTGCAATGACGCTGACCAAGAATTTCGCGCGTCTGATCTTATTGGCTGGGCACGGCAGCCAAACGGCAAACAATCCTCACGCGGCCGCGCTAGACTGCGGCGCATGTTGTGGTCAAAGCGGGGAAATTAATGCGCGTGTGCTGGCAGCACTACTCAACGATGCACAGGTGCGCGCAGGCCTAAAAGAGCGCGGAATGATAATTGATGCGCGCACGCATTTTGTCGGGGGCCTACACAACACCACCACCGACGATCTGCAGCTTTTCGATCTAGATGAAGTGCCCGCAACGCATCGCCAAGATGTGGTGTTCCTCGAACGATTGTTAAAAGAAGCTGGCCATCACGCTCGCGCCGAGAGGGCCAAGAAGCTTCAGCTTGGTCACCTCGATGAGCGTGCCCTTAGCAAAACCTTAAGCGCGCGTGCGCGCGACTGGTCGCAAGTACGCCCTGAGTGGGGGCTGGCTGGCAACGCCGCATTTATCGTGGCGCCGCGGGCGCGCACCCGGCATCTAAACCTTGAGGGTCGTGTCTTTCTTCACGATTATGATTTTCAGCAAGACACCGACCACTCGATCCTCGAGCTGATCATCACCGCGCCGATGATCGTCACACACTGGATCAACATGCAGTACTATGCATCCACTGTCGACAACCAGCATTTTGGCAGCGGCAACAAAGTGCTTCACAATGTCGTTGGGGCGAATCTGGGCGTATTCGAAGGAAACGGTGGCGATTTGCGTATTGGTCTTTCCCGGCAATCGTTACACAACGGCAAAGAATGGATGCATGAACCGCTACGATTGAGTGTGTTCATCGAAGCACCCCAATCGGTCATTGGTGCCATTGTCGCTCGGCATGCGCTTGTTCGGCATCTGGTGGACAACGGTTGGCTCTATCTGTTTCAGGTAGAACCCCAGCAAAGCACGATAAGCCGGCTACAGCATAACGCGTGGACGCTCGTACACACCAACGAATCGGATCCTCGCAAAAACTAAATACCCTCGCACCGCACTCGTAAGAACTCGACGATCCAATAGAAGAGTCGATAGAAACTATCATCGAGCTGCGCATCGAGCTCATCGCGGCTAAAGCCCACGCATTCAAGGTCGTTGACTTTGGTTGCAAACGTGGCTTTGCCCTCGGGGGTCACCTCAACCACATTCGCGCGGGCATAATAATGACCTTTGACCTCTTTCGCACTGACAACACTCAAGGTGCTGCCGCGCAAAAAAGGTTGCACAAGACCGCGCCTGCCTTGATTTTCAAGATATCGTGCCAAAACGCTCGCTTGCCCTCTGAGCGATAACGCCAAGCGACGGTTGAGGATGCCCTGTTTATGCAGGCTAAACACTTCAAAAGTGCTTAACCTAGCGTTGAGGATCGCCAAGAAAGCGCTCATCTCTTCAGCCGAACAACCTTGAATGAGTTCATCAGCAACGGCCCAGCAGCCATCCTGACTGATCGTATTTGTTGTGTCGTCGGGCTTGGCGTCACATGTTTCATCGCGCTTCTCGAGACTAAAATCTCCCGCGTAGCGGTCACCATCCAAGGCCGATGCGCCGTTGTCGATGAGTACAGAGGGTGAGGGCTCGCAAGCGCACATGAGTATGACCCCATAAACCGCACTGAACACGCTTGCTTTGCAGGAAACCTTCATTACGCGTATCCAATATAGTACAAACAGCCAATTGCGCTAGCGCTTACCGAAAACCCACAGGTTGCTCAACATTGACACGCAAGCGTTTGCTCACATAATCATCAGGGTGTTCCTAATCCTAGGGCAGCTCAAGCCTAGGCTGCCAATAAGCTTGATGCTCACATTCAGCGCAGCCTGCACGCCTGCGCCGCCGCACCCCACGCAATCGAACGCCGCCAGCGACGAAGGCCTGGCGCAGGTACTCGAGCCCGAGCCTGAGCCCGAAGAGTGGGTGTCTGGTTGTGTCAGTCCCGCGTTACTTGCGCGAGTGCAGGTCCAGTTCCAAAAAGAAGAGCGCTCCTGCATTGCGTTCAGCTCGCGTCGCATCGCAAGCACTGCCGGTTGCCCAGAAAAAGTCACCGAGCTTTTTGCTGACCTGACCGCACAAACCTACAAAGACACGCCGTTTGTTCGTTTTTGGGCAGAACACGTTTCCCAAGCCGCCGGACAGTGGGACCTATCCCCTGCAACGCGATCTTTGGTTTTTCATCGCAAGGTTGAAGGCGGTGGCACAGACGACAGCGCACTCTTTGAACTTGAAGTGGCCGATGATGAACTGCGAGTCATTTCGCGCTTTGAAGCCTCGTATCCTGGTCAATGTGACTTCGAGAGAACCTCGCGTAAACACGTGATCATGAACCCACTTGTGAACATCGAGCAAGAGATAGTCGATCGCTTAAGAGCGCCATGTAAAACGCTTCTATCATCAGGTCACTAGCACTTTCAAAATGTGTTCGGAGCCTCCCCACTAGGTGGGGCTAAACAACCCCCGTTCGTCGATTAATGAAGTGTCGCCGCACAACCCCGGTTGGGCGTAAGTCGCGCCTAGTTCAACAAACGAGTCTCTAATTCCCGGGACTTCGTATGCTGGTGAAATTATTAGCACCGTTCAATACGTACTCTTGGGCCTACGTTTTGCATTTGTTGCTCTGTGATTCACAGGAGTTCGTAAATGCACGCCCTACTTGATAGAGCATCTTCCTTTGATTGTAAGCTACTCTCGTTACTCGCGCTGTTTTCATTAGCGGTCGCTTCGTGCGGTGACGACGCGGGTTCATCGACACGAGGCCATGATGGCGGCGTGTCGTGCACACCCAAACCGCGTACCGAGGCGTGTGGTGCCGACGTGTGTGGCGAAGTTGACGACGGTTGCGGAACGAACATTATTTGTGGCACCTGCAACGACCCCACCAAACCCCACTGCAACGAGGGCGTTTGCTCCAAAGCCGAATGCCAACCGAAAACAAAAGACCAAGTCTGTAAAGACCACAATCGTGTGTGTGGAAAATTTAGAAACGGTTGTGGGAAAAACATCGAGTGTGGCAAATGCGGCGATGACGACATCTGCAATGCGAAAGGCCAATGCTTGACCCCTTCACCGCACAATCCACCTCCCATGAGCTGCCAGCCTAATTGCCAGGGCAAGATGTGTGGCGACGATGGCTGCGGTGGGTCTTGTGGTGGCTGCAACCTCGATCAGAACTGCGAAAACAACCAATGCATTCTCAAATGTCAGCCCGCGTGTACTGGCAAGTGTAACGGTGCATCGGATGGTTGCGGTGGCACCTGCAACGCACAATGTGCTGACGACGAGGTTTGTTACAACAAACATTGCCAAAAGGGAACCGACACCTGCCCCGCTCCCAAGGTTGCATGCGCCGGTCGCTGCGGAGAACACTTCGAGTACAGCCTCGGTTCAGGCTGTTTCTATGATTGCGCGCCAGTGTGTTTCAGCACGAACAGCTGTCCTTATCCTGGGTACCTCTGTCCCTAACCTGCGGTAGAAGGTCGGTGGGTCAATAGACATGATGCCGAGTTAAGCACGGCGCGCCATCGTTGCCGAATGGGTGAGATCGTGGTACACCTCGCGCGCTCCACAAATACCATGACCACCGAAAAACTCAGAAATATCGCGATCATCGCTCACGTCGATCACGGCAAAACCACCCTTGTCGACGCCATGTTGCGTCAAACGGGCACCTTTCGTGCCAACGAAGCGGTGCAAGACCGCGTCATGGACTCCAACGACCTTGAGCGCGAACGCGGCATCACCATTTTCGCCAAACAAGCCTCGGTCACGCACAACAATGTGCGCATCAACATCATCGACACCCCCGGCCACGCCGATTTTGGTGGCGAGGTCGAGCGCACGCTCATGATGGCCGACGGTGCGCTGTTATTGGTCGACGCAGCCGAAGGCCCGCTGCCGCAAACCCGCTTCGTGCTCAAAAAAGCGCTCGAGCGTGGCATGCCCGTGCTGGTGGTGGTCAACAAGGTCGATCGCAAAGATGCGCGCCCCGACGAAGTGCTCAACGAGGTCTTCGATCTGTTTTGCGACCTTGAAGCAAGCGAAGAACAAACCGATTTTCCTGTGCTTTACGCCATCGGCAAAGAAGGCAAATGTGGCACGGCGCCCGACAAACTCGACGACAACCTGCTTGCGCTTTTTGACTTGATTGTTAAACGCGTGCCCGAGCCCCACGGCAACCCCGATGCACCCTTGCAGATGATCGTCACCAACACTCAGCACGACGACTACGTTGGCAAACTGGGTATTGCGCGCATCGTTAATGGCAAAGTCAAAGTAAACGAGCCCGTGGTTTACATCCACGAAGGTGGCGTGAAAAATGGCAAAGTCAGCGCACTTTTTGGTTACCGCGGTGTCAAGCGCGTGCAGCTTGAAGAAGTGGCCGCTGGCGACTTGGCCATGGTGGCGGGTCTTGAAGACTTGCAAATCGGCGACACGATTGCGTCGCCCGACGCGCCGCTTGCCTTGCCGCGCATTAAGGTCGAAGAGCCCACCATTCGCGTCTCGATGATGGTCAACACCTCGCCCTTTGCCGGCCGCGCGGGCAAATGGGTCACTTCTCGCCATTTGCGCGAACGTTTTGAAAAAGAAGCGCGCAACAACCTGGCGATGCGCTTTGAAGACACCGACGCGCCCGACACCTTCACCGTGTATGGTCGCGGCGAGCTCATGCTTGCCATTTTGGTCGAGACGATGCGCCGCGAAGGCTACGAGCTTGCCATCGGCATGCCCGAAGTGGTCACCAAAGAAGTCGATGGTCAACTGTGTGAACCCGTCGAGCTCGTTGTGATCGACGTGCCCGATGAATATGTCGGCAAAGTCACCACCGCCCTCGGTGAGCGCCGCGGACAAATGACCAAGATGAACAACCTTGGTTTTGGTCGCACGCGCGTCGAATATCGCGTGCCATCGCGTGGCCTCATCGGGTTTCGCTCACAGTTTTTAACCGAGACCCGCGGCATGGGTCTGCTCAATACACTTTTTGAAGGTTGGGTGCCGCACGCAGGTCCGATGGTGCGTCGCCTCAACGGGGCGCTCGTCTCTGATCGTAGCGGCACAACAACACCATATGCTTTGTTCAATCTACAACCGCGCGGCGTGCTCTTTATCACAAGCGGCGTTGAAGTTTACGAGGGCATGGTGATCGGCGAGCATAATCGCAACAACGATCTGGACGTGAACTGCTGTCGCGAAAAGAAGCTCACCAACATTCGCGCCGCCGGCAAAGACGAGAACACCATCTTGACGCCGCCCAAAACGCTCACCATCGA
>JBGAKI010000109.1:0-6590 GCA_044224525.1 Polyangiales bacterium
CTCAAACCCGCTCACTAAGCGCTACGCCTTCGGCTTCGCGAATCGTTCGCTACTGTTTGAGCCTCCCGAAACAGGCCCAACTCAGCCTGGCGCTTGAATGTGGCGACCTCTTGGGTGAGGTGGGTTACGTTGACACACTGCGATTCCCCTGGTAAACCTGCGTCAGCCGAAAACGTAGAAGTCTTTCCCGTATTTCGGTGGGAAGGTTAAATAGGGTCGAACAGTCGTATGGTATCACTTGCAGAGAACAAGCCGTCAAGCGCAGCTTCACAGAGTTTTGCGTCACTTTTTGAGTCGTCGCTCGCTCAGTCCGATTCGCCTAAAGAAGGCGAGGTCGTGTCGGGTCGCGTCGTCAAAGTTGGCCGCGACTTT
This sequence comes from Polyangiales bacterium, assembly GCA_044224525.1. Classification (GTDB taxonomy): domain Bacteria; phylum Myxococcota_A; class Polyangia; order Polyangiales; family CBDCBC01; genus JBGAKI01. Next base: position 373 of record JBGAKI010000109.1, read on the forward strand.
GTTGTAGTCGATATTGGCTACAAATCAGAAGGTGTGATTCCCGTGAGCGAGTTCACGGGTCCGACGGGTCAAACCAAAGTCGATCTCGGCGACGTGATCGAAGTCTTGGTTGAAGCCAAAGAAAACGACGACGGCCTGGTTAGCCTTTCTAAAGAGAAAGCCGACCGCCTCAAGGTATGGGACGAAATCAGCGCAGCATGTGAGCGCGATGAGTTGATCGATGGCACCATCACGCAGCGCGTGAAGGGTGGGTTGTCGGTGACCATTCGTGGTGGCGTCAAAGCTTTCTTGCCTGGCTCACAGGTGGATCTGCGCCCCGTGCGTAACCTCGACAAACTGATCGGTCAGACCTTTAAGTTTAAGGTCATCAAGTTTAACAAGAAGCGTGGCAACATTGTGCTTTCACGCCGCGTGTTGCTTGAGCAAGATCGCGATGCCAAAAAGGCTGAGACCTTATTGCACCTTACCGAGGGCATGGTCGTCACTGGCACCGTCAAGAACATCACTGAATATGGTGCGTTTATTGATTTGGGCGGCATCGATGGTCTGCTGCACGTGACCGATATCAGCTGGGGCCGCGTCAATCATCCAAGCGAAGTCTTTAATGTTGGCGATCCGGTCACCGTCAAGGTGTTGAAATACGATCCCGACAAAGAGCGTGTGTCGCTTGGCATCAAACAGTTGAGCGAAGATCCGTGGTTGCAGGCCTCGGAGCAATATGCGCTTGGCAAAAAGGTCAAGGGCAAGGTTGTTTCGTTGACTGACTACGGCGCGTTTGTTGAAATTGAGCAAGGCGTTGAAGGTCTGATTCACGTAACCGAGATGTCATGGTCCAAGCCCAAACATCCCTCAAAGGTGCTTGAGGTGGGTCAAGAGGTTGAGTGCCAAGTACTCGACGTCGATATCACCAACAAGCGCATTGCGCTGGGTCTGAAACAGCTTGAGGCTGATCCGTGGATTGCCTTCACGCAGAAATACAGTCCAGGCGATGTGATTCGCGGCAAAGTGCGCTCGATGACGGAATACGGCGTGTTTGTCACGATCGAAGACGGCATCGACGGCATGGTGCACAAGTCAGATTTGAGCTGGACGCAGCGCATCAATAACCCCGCCGACGTTTACCATAAGGGTGACGAGGTTGAGGCGATCATTCTTTCGATCAATCACGACGAGAAGAAAGTCTCGCTTGGCATCAAGCAGCTTTATGAGGATCCGTGGATGAAGATCCCCGCGACCTATCCTGTGGGCACGATCCTCGAGGTGCGCGTCATTTCGTTGACCGACTTTGGCGTGTTCGTTGAGCTTGAGCGCGGTGTTGAAGGTTTGATCCACATCTCTGAGCTTAGCGAAGAGCAAGTTGATCATCCTCGCTCGGTGCTCAAAGAGGGCGAAATCGTCAAGGCCGAGGTGCTCTCGCTTGATCCAAACGAGCGCAAAATTGCGCTTTCGATGAAGCGAGCCAAGGCTCGCGACGGCGAAGAAGATTATATCAAGTACTCGTCGGAGCGTCAGTTGGCTCCCGCTGCCGCGCCTTCGCGTTCATCGGCGACACTTGGTGACTTGCTGCGCGACAAACTCTCGGTGAGTCCAAAGGGCGACGAGTCCTGATCGCAAACCATAACGAATGAACCCCGAAACGGTGGAAAGCTCAGCGTCTGGCGCAAAATGGGGCCCTCCAGGCTCTAGGCCGCGACGTTTGGCCTTTTTCACCGTATCGGGCGTTGTGCTGGTGGCAGCGCTCGTTGTGTTTCGCGCGGTGCTCTTGCCATTTTTCCTCGCGGTGGTGCTGGCATATGTGCTGGCGCCCTTGGTTCGGTTTCTTGAGAACCTACCCTTGGGCCGCTTTAAGCCTGAGCGTTGGGTGGCGGTGCTGAGCCTGTATGTGTCGCTTTTGGGGTTGCTCACCTTGCTGGTGGTGTCAGCCGTGCCGCGCTTGCTGATTGAAGTGCAGCAACTTGCGATCGAAGCGCCACGTTTGGCCCAGTCGGTGCAACAAGATTGGCTGCCCGCCGTGCAGCGAAAAATAGATAAGATGGTTGCGCCCTATGTGAACGGTTTTGGGGGCAAAGGTGAGCCCGAGGCTGCAATCAAGACCAAGCCGCGTAACGGCCGCAATACGGTGCGCGTGGTGCAGCGCACTCCGGGCGTGTTTGATATTTACTTGCCGGCCAACAGCATCGACGTGGTAAAGGCCAAGGGTGGCGGTTATCGCGTGCAGATGTCGACCGGCAAACGCAACGGTAAGACGCAACTAAGCGACGCGTTGCATGAATGGCTCAACCGTTCGCTTGAATCATCGGAATCGTATGCGTTGACCGCGTTCAAAACCATCCAGACCGTATTGTTTAAGGTCGTGGGGGGTGTGTTTGATTTTTTCATTACCTTGATGCTTTCGGCCTATTTGTTGATCACCTCCGATCGTATTTTCGATTTCTTTAAGTCGCTCGTTAGGCCAACCCATCGCGCACGCTTTGATCGTTTGCTTTATCGCATCGATCGCGGCTTGACGGGTGTGATCCGTGGGCAGCTTGTGATTTGTGTGATCAACGGCGTGCTCTCGGGCATTGGCTTTTATATGTTCAAGTTGAAGTACTGGCCTATTTTGACCTTGATCGCGGCGGTGCTTTCGCTGATTCCGATTTTTGGTGCGATCATTAGTTCGGTACCTGCGATTATCATCGCATTGCAACAAGGCATCGCCGTCGCGCTGCTGGTGCTCCTTTGGACGGTGGGCATTCATCAGCTTGAAGCCAACTTGCTCAATCCAACGATCATGGGTGACGCTGCTCGCGTGCATCCAGTACTTGTTGTGTTCGCGCTTTTAGCTGGAGAACACTTGTTTGGCATCGTGGGCGCACTCTTGGCTGTGCCCATTTTGAGCATTACGCAAAACATCTTTTTGCACTATCGCGAAGTGGCGCTGGGGGTTAGCGCCCCCATGACCGTGCCGCCTCCTGCAAACCCAGCCAATTAGGCTTGTTTTGGGCATCTTCTTTTTTGTAAAAAAAGCGTGCATACGGCTGCAGGGTGCCTTTTTGTGAGCTATACTCAAGGGCCTATGAGGTACGTAGCTTGTTCTGGTTTTCCTGTGCCTGTCAGCCGATACTGGGAGGAGTTTCCCTCGGTTGAAATTGCAGAGACCGAGCTCGGCATTCCTGGTGCGGGCACGGTAGGTCGTTGGCTTCGCGAGTCGCCCGATGGCTATGGTTTCAGTTTATTGGCCCCTAAGGTGGTTGCCGAAAGCGGTTTTGCGGTGACCCCCGAAAATCAAGCGTTCATTCGCGGCATCTTGACCTTGGCTAAAAAGGTGAACGCCAAGGCCGTGGTGTTTGTGGGGCATCCAGAATGGAAGTCCAATCGTCAGCATAAGGTGGCGTTGAAGGCATTCATTGAATCACTTCCTGCGCGTAGTGCGGTGCCGTTGGTGATCGATTTGCCCTTCTGGCCCACTGACGAAGTGCGCGCTGTGGCGCAAGGTCACGCTGTGCACGTGGCGTTTGATCCTTTGGTCGATGCTGAGCTACCCAAACAAAAACTTGCCTATATGCGTTTGATGGGCCCCGCTGGCCACCGCTCACGTTATGATGACCCATCGCTTGAGCGTTTGGCGCTTTGCGTTCTTGAAACCGCGGCACCGCAAGCCTTTTGCACCTTTCGCAACATCGACATGTACGCCAACGGCAAGCGTCTTTTGCAGCTGCTCAAGAGTCGCGCGCTCAGCACGTCTTCGCGTGCGCTTGCCTGAGACTGAGACGCAGCGCTTATTTTTTTGAGCGCAGTTTAGTCAATGCATCGAGAAAACTTGCTGGGGGTGGCGTTTCAAAGTGCATGGCTTGGCTGGTGACCGGGTGCTTGAAGCCGAGCGTGTGTGCATGCAGCGCGTGGTGCCCCATGCTCAACGCGAGCTCGCGCAGCGTTTTGTCTTTGGGCGTTCTGCCATAGGTTTGATCTCCTAGAATGGCAAAGCCGTGTTCAGTGCAATGCACGCGGATTTGATGCGTGCGTCCGGTTTCAAGCTTGCATTCAACCCACGCGGCCGCGGGGAAGTATTCAAGCACTTTGAGGTGGGTGATCGCTTCGCGGCCTTCAGTGACGCGGCTACTAAAACGCTTGCGGTCTTTGGGGTTGCGGCCGTGCAGGGTGTTAAATGTGATTTGTGCGGGGGGGCGGCCCGCAACGATGGCCCAATAGCGCCGGTCAATGTCGTGCTTCTTGAATTGAGCGATGAGCCCATCGCGCGCTTGTGCCGTTTTGGCGATGACCAGCACACCCGAGGTGTCTTTGTCTAAGCGATGCACAAGGCCGCGTCGCTCAGGTTCGTCGCTGGGTGCAAGCTCGCGACCGGCAAGCAAAGCGTTGACCAGGGTGCCCTTGGCGTGCCCGGGCGAAGGGTGAACCACCATGCCGGGCGCTTTGTTGACGACAACCAAGTGTTCATCCTCAAAGAGCACTTCGATGGGTAAATCTTGTGCTTCGGCCGAAAGGGGTTCACTAAACTCGGGGCGCACGACGACCACATCGCCTGGCTGCGGGCGCTGATTGGTGCGCGCGGGTTTACCGGCAAGGGTCACGCGTTCGGTCTCGATCCATCGTTGCACCTGAGCGCGCGAAAACCCTTCAAGCAAAGCGACGAGCACTTTGTCGAGTCGCTCGCCGGCATGTTCAGGCGCGATCACGAGCGTGATGGGTTCGGTACTTGGCGTAACGAGGGGCTGCGGTTTTTTGGTTACCACATCTTTGACTGCACGTGGCCTTTGGCGCGCACCAATATATCGATCACGGCTCGATCGTAAAAGTTGCGCGAGAAAAGGTCGGGCGTGACGCGGCTTTTGAAAAGCGCGCGGCCTTCTTCAATTTCGTCGGCCAAGACATCAAAGAGGTTGTCGTTGCGAATGCCTTCGTTGATTTTCTCTTCGTTATAAAGGGAAACGTCACTAGCGATAGCGCGGGCTAAGCGGCGAGCAGCTTCTTCGGTTTCGATTAGGGCCATAGTGTAGAAATTATCGAGGCTTAGCGTAATTGTCAACTCTAAACGACTTTTCTTGAGGATCGACGTGCGGCGGTGCTATACATCGCGCCTTCTGTTTTGACTTGATCAACTGTTTCATGACTTTATTTGGCTTGAACTGGCGCCGCGTGGCGCTTTTGCTACATGTGCTGCTCTTTTTGCCTGTTTTGTCGGCGGGGTGTGTACCCGCGGGTTTGGATGATAACCAGGCGCGTGCTTCCGCTTTTGAAAGCCCCCAGGACGCCAATCGGGGCTATTTGGAATACGACCCCTTCGCGCCGGCGCCCGCCGCGGTGGCCTATGCGGTGCGTTTGGGCATCCCTTTTCCTCGCGTGGTAACCGCGCGCGACCGAGAGTGGTTATTGCAGCGCTACGGACTGCGTGAGGGCATGCGCATCGCCTATCGCGAGTCCAATGGGACGGTGTCTAAGCTCAGTACCGACGCGGTGATCATGAAACGTTTGGGCCTTGTGGGTGCACTGGGTGCATCGGATCCAATGGTTGATGACGATGGGTCGCCTGTGCTTTTTGTGCACAGCGATTTAACAACGCGACAGTGGGTCGAAATGAGCCGTTTTATGGCTTACGATCTGAGCGGATTGCCGCTTTATGGCAACGGCACGATTGGTTGGGGCGGTCCGAAGATGATCGCGCTTAGCGGCCAGGGGCCAAATAATCCGTGTGTTGATGCAATGTTGGGTGATGTGGGCATTGCTACGCGCGACGCCGAGCACGTTTGTTTTGCGATCGAACAGGATGGCGAACGTGTGTTGAGTAGCGCGTTGACATCTACTGCGCTTAAACAACGTTACCCGGCGCTGACGCCATGGGTATGTGAGTTTGCGGCTCATGAAAGTACAACCGCCAGCGGAGCGTTGCGAGTCACTTACGAAAGTGGCGGACTGGGTTTTCGCACTCAAGACTGTTTGCGACTCTACGATCCGAGTGCCGCCGCGGCATTGGTGCGCCGAGCGCAGCCCCTTGTTTGTGGTCAGCGCTCGGGCTCGAGTGACGGCGTGGTTAGCGCGTTGACCACGATTCAGCCTTTTGCTGCGCGCAATGCGGCTTATGGCGGTTACCACTTGGCGCTCGATGCGGCTTGCCCTGAAAGCAATGCCGCGCAGTCCTCGGTGTTTGCGGTGGGAACGGGCATCATCGTTTATAGCGGTGGGCTGCGACACGGCGATGGCAGCATTGACGCATTGAGCAT
>JBGAKI010000019.1:0-46816 GCA_044224525.1 Polyangiales bacterium
CGTTGCGCATCTTTAGCGCTTTTTAGGGGCTGCTTTGGAGCCGTGTTCATAACTAATCACGCGCGTCACGCGAGCGACTGGTTGCCACTGGCTCCACCCAGAAGCGATAGAGTCGCACGTCGCTGCGCTGCCAACGTTGATAGTCAAGGCCCGCATCACCAAGCAATGCGCGGTAAGCGCTTTCTAGCGACCGGGGTTTGTTCAACGCTTCAGGCAATTGATAAAACCACTTGCCCTTGTGCTCTAACCCGAGTCCATGCGCTGGTGTCATGTAAAGTGTAAGCTCGCGTTCACTCGTGGGATAGAGCGTTCCATCCTCACGCAAAATCGCAACCTCAACATCAAGCTTAGGCATGGCATTTTCGAGCGCTTCGCCCATAAAGGTTTCGCGTTCGTGCCAACGCGTGCGCGCGTCTTGAACGGCACGCAAGAACGCGCTGGCAAAAGAATTCGCGCGCGCCGAGCGCCAGAGTCGTAACACCTGGCCTTGCCGTAGCGTTACCAATACTTCCATCGGACGACCTCGTCGCAAATAAGCTGGAAACGATGAGGGCGTGGGCGCCTGTTTACCTTCAAGAATGCCCCGCGCAACACGTGCAATGGTTTGCGAAGTGCTCGCTTCAAACCTAAGCGGGTCTGAGGCGTTCGCAGGCTGCTTGGTAAAAAGCCCAAAATGCCCCTCGAAAGCGAGCGCGTGCGGTTGATCTAATGCTCCGACCCGCGGGGCACGCACGACTTCGTGATGTTTACTGACATCCACAATAATGGTGCGACAACCACAGTCGCGCCGAGCCACTTGCAGGTGTTCTGGCAACGCGCTCGATCGCTTAAACAACAACACGCCGCCCACGCTACCCACGCCCAGCAAGACCAGCAAGGCGAGTATAAAGGCCCTTATCGATGTTTTGGACTTTGACATGTCGGCGCATCATAGCCACTGTGCAACCGACATGCTAGTGATCGACTGGTCACGTTCAAACGTCATGCATATTGCGCTTATTACTGTTTACGGTCACCCCGGATGCACGCTTAAAGATGTCGCCGGCGGTTACGGGACCACATTCAAGATTGGCACATCGTTGCCTGCGCGGTGGCTTGAGCGCGCCAAAAGCACGATGATTCATCTGCCTGTGACCAACCTTGCGATTTTAGCGGCGCAGTTCGAAGAAGCCGGGCACGAGGTGAGCGTCCACGAGCTGCGTTGGCAAGCAAAAGGCCGCGATGCTTTACCGGTTGCCGACGCGGTGGTGCTGCAGTCGTCGATCGTCGACGCCGACGCTGAATGCGAAGTGCTAAACGCATATAAAAAACGCCGCATTCCATGTTTTGTAGTAGGCGCTTTTGCCAGTGCGCAACCGGACATGTATGCCGAGCTCGCGACCGCAGTCATTCAAGGGGAGGCCGAAGTGCTTGGTGATAAGCTGCTCGACGCACAGGGTGTGCTCGACGCTGGTTTTGTTGCGGATCTTGATAACCTACCTTTTGCCAGCTGGCGTGCTTTCCCTCGTGATCGTTATGCGTATGCGTGGTTGTCCGCGCGCGGAGCAACATTGCCCATCCAAGGTTCGCGCGGGTGCACCTTTGGTTGTGGCTATTGCCCATTTCGAGTGACCTCACCCTTTCGTCAGCGCAGTGTCGATTTGATTCGTCGCGAAGTCAGCGTGCTGGTAGCGCGCTACGGCATCAAAGGCCTCGCTTTTCGTGATCCGCTTTTCAATTGGAACCGCGAACGTACGCTGGCCATCGCAGATGCACTGACGCCTTTCGCGTTAAACTTTAGTGGCGAGATGCGTGCTGATCTTTTAGACGATCAGCAGCTAACCGCTCTGCATCGGGCAGGATTACGCAGCCTTGAGCTTGGCATCGAGAGCGTCGATACCGCGATGTTGGCCCAACACAAACGCAAACCTCCTGAACGCGAACAGATTGAGTACGTGGTGCGCAAAGCCAAAGCCCTCGGCATTCGCGTCATTGCCAACTTCATGTTCGGTTTACCCGAGGACAACGAAGCGAACATTCGGGCCACAGTGGCCTATGCCCGCGCGCTCAAACCTTTTGCCGTTCAATTTACCGTCGCCACACCTTATCCCAAAACCACCCTCGCTCAAAACGTCAAAGGTAAACTCAACCTGCTGCCCGGCGAACATTACAACGGATGGAATGCGACCTTCGCACATCCTTTGCTAAGCCCAAAACGCCTCGAATATCTGCGCGAATGGGCTTACGTCAGTTTTCATCTGCGGCCCGCTCACGTTGTGCGTGTACTGAGCGCACGCCTAAACATTCAACTCGAACGTTTTAGGAGTGATTATGCCTGAAGGGCGAAAGCTACTTTTTGAACCCCTTGAACCCCCATTTCATGTGGTGCTCGTCGAACCCGAAATTCCGCCCAATACAGGCGCGATTTCGCGTACCTGCGTGGCGACCGACACCATATTGCATTTGGTAGAGCCGCTTGGTTTTCGTATCGACGACAAAGCCGTCCGGCGCGCGGGATTAGACTATTGGCCTCATCTAAAGTTACACGTTCACAAAAGCTGGCGCGCATTTCGTGAAGCATTTCCTAATCTACGGTTGCATGCGTTTACAGCCAATACTGAACACAGTTATCTAAACGCCAGCTTTCAGCCCGGCGATGCGCTGGTGTTTGGTAAAGAGTCGGTAGGCTTACCCGACGAGATTTTGGACTTACCCGACGTCAAACGCTGGGGCATCCCTACAAGCGGCCACGTTCGTAGCCTAAATCTGTCCAATGCTGTATCGATTGTTTTATATCAAGCGCTCGCGCAAAGTGGCGCCCTGGAAAAAATAGTGCGTTAGGTTATAGCTGAGTTAGCTTTCCCGATTGCCACGCATAGGCACTCGCGCAAATGGCGTGAGGCGCTGCCGCACTTTGTGTGATGGTTTCACTTTGAAGCGCCGCCATGCTTTCAGCATCGTTGCGATTGCCGATCAACAAAACATCACGATGCGGCACGCTTAGTGCGATCCCAAATCCCAAATACGACGAAATCCGTTCAGCAAATGAGCGTAACACCAAACGCGATGACGCGAGCCCATCGCCACTTCGTATCATCCACAAGGGTTTGTTATCGACACGTTTGACCGACAGTTTGCTCGAAACAAGCTCCAAGTTTGTTGTGGCACACGCCGCCACATCGCTTAACTCAACCTGCCAACGTGCAAGATCCGCACGCGTGATGTAACGGGCCTGCTTGGTGTACCGCACCACCCAACTCATATAGAGGCCATCGTTCAATGGATACGTCAACAGTTCTTGTTCGCCAAAACGCTTGGTAAGGGCTTCAAGATGTGTGGCGCCCACGAGGCGCGGCATGACGCGCATTTGAACTTCGCTCCATGATTCGCTCGCCGTCGTATGATTACCAGGCAGTAGATTGATCACTTTATTGAGCGCATTGCGCAAGGTTGCATCGCTCTCGCTCGCGCAAGCTTTGACCGTCGCCGCCAAGTCAACCTCAACGCCGCCGTCGAGCCACACGCGGCTCAAAAAGTTATCGGTGATCTCAAGATCACATACCTCGCGCAGCTGCGCATCAAAAGCATGAAGCACCCGCGCAAGTGGGCCTTTGCCGGCAGCCTCTTTTTCCGCGAGCGCCACGTCGTCGATCAATGCCAAACGCGCTGGCTCTGTATCGAGCGCGTGCTCGATCGCGCGAAAAGGGTTGAACCATTGGTACTTGCCAAAACGCAAACGACACTCGTCATCGCGAAACACCCATTCACCACGACCAATATGGTGCATCAACACGCAGCCAAGCAGCGTACCCAGCCCATCGATAATCATGGTTTCGTCTTCAGGGCTAAGCTTCAGGCGTGCAATTTCGTCAATCCAATGAGAAAGCTTCAGCAGCCCCTTGGCGTCCGGCGTAATCGGATTATCCAGCGGTGCACCAATGCGGCTGACCGCATAGTTCGCTGCGTTCCACAAAGAAGCCCATTGCGTGTCGAATCGAGGTAACCAGTTTAGCTCGAGCATCTATTATCCCTTTTTTTGTTTACGTGATTGCCAAGACGCCACGAAACTGCGAAACGCCGGATGTTGCATACAAAGTGTTTGGCTATGGCTTTCCATGTTCAATGCATCCGAAAGCGACAGCGACAACTCGGTGTTGAGCATGCGTTTGGTCATCGCCATCGCAAAGCTCGGCGCTTGCATGATCTCTTGCGCCAGCGCCTTGCCATCGTCGATCAACGCCCCGCGTTCGACCACGCGATGCACAAGCCCAATGTTGTGCGCTTGTTCGACGCCGATGAACTCGCCCGTGAGCAACATGCTGCTTGCGCGCGAGAACCCAACCAAGCGTGGCAATAAGAATGTCACTCCCATGTCGGCCGCACTCATGCCAATCTTGGTGAACATAAACGCCATGCGCATATCGGGGCTTGCGATGCGGATATCCGCAGCGAGCGCCATCGCTGCGCCACCGCCGGTCACTGCGCCATGCAGAAGTGCAATAATGGGTTTAGGGCAATGACGCATCGACAAAATAAGTTTCGACGCCACATGACCAAACTGCAGCACTTGTTCGGTGTCAGCGTGCGCCAGCACGCCGAGCATTTCGTCGACATCGCCACCCGAACAAAAACCGCGTTCACCTTCGCCGCGCAAGATGATCGCTTTACTGGGATGTTTTTCGTCGTAGGTTTCAAACGCTTCGATCAGTGCATCGAAAAGCGGAAAGTTCAGCGCGTTTATTTTTTCTGGGCGATTGAGCACCACTTCAACCAAGTCGCCATGCTCGTGCACTTTGAGGATTGACATGCGCTCAAAGTAAACAAAATGCGATCGCGTAGCAAGTGCTAAATGCGTGTGATCATTTATGAATTCTGGATCACGCGCGCTACTAAAAGCCGATTTTGCGCATCACAAAACGCGGTAACGCCTTGATGATCATCATCACCCAACGCCAAATAAATGGCGTGTACACGACTGCCTTAGGTCTTTCAAGTGCGCGCAAAACATCGCGCGCCACTTGTTCGGGCTCGCCCGCGAAGGGCGGTGGCTTGAGGCCAGCTGTCATCGATGTTTTGACAAAACCGGGTTTAACATCAACGACACACAAACCATCACGATAGTGTTTATGGTCGAGTGCCTCGAGATAACGCGAAAGCCCGGCTTTGCTTGCGCCATAGAGCACTACGGGCTTGCGGCCGCGATCACCGGCAACTGAACTGAACACGCACAACGTTCCTTTACCTTGTTTGAGCAAGACGTGCTTAAAGTGTTCACATAGCAGCACCGTATTGACAAAATTGAGCGTAAGCATTTGTTGTGTGCGTTCAAGGTCTGCTTCAAGCGCGTCTTGTGTGCCAAACACGCCCGCCGTAATCACCACCGCGTCAATATGTGCAAAACGTAGTTGGGCGGCTTGAACAGCATGTGCGAATGTGTCGGGTGCAGCGAGATCGCAATGCGTGTGCTGAATCGCACCTTCATTTAGACGCGCGCGCACCTCAAGATCACGCGCGCTGCGCGACAAATCTTCTGTGTCACGACCTAACAAGAAAAGTTGATGACCTCTTTCAGCGAGCAGTCGCGCCAACGCGCGACCCATTCCCTTGGTGGCGCCCAATATGACGATATTCATAAGCGTGATGTGTCACTTTGCCTGCGAGGTGCAAGACGACCCTATACAACGCCAACCCCTCGACAAATAGCTCGAGTATGATACGCTAAGCGCCTATGATTATGCAAAATCCACATTCAAAAAAAGTCGCGTATTATCATATGCATATCGTGCTCATAGCAGCTGTCATCACTTCGGTTGGGGGTGCGTCGGGTTGCACCGAAGCTGCCAATGATGCGCTTAGCGTGCCTCAAGGGCAGGACGCCACACCCACGCCCATCCCCGCATGTACGACCCAGGCCGGATGGAAAACGCTGATTTATCACGCCCGGATTTTTGAAACAAAGGCGACGCCGGCTGCCGCAAGCCAGAGTGCAGGGTCTGCATTCGAGTTTTCGCTAAGCGCGCCGTTCACGCTGAACGACGAGCTGCTCGACATACCTGCATGTGTGTCGATGCCGTCGTCAAACGAAGCGCATCTTGCCTATCGTTTCAGCTATTCCGGATATGTTCAAACGCCGCAAGGCACAAACTACAGTGGTGAGGGAGAGCTTGGCGACGACTCAAGCCACATGAACGCAGAGTTCTCGTTCGTCTCCAAGCGCGGCTATGACATGTATCTAAAAGGCGCGCTGAACCATGCGTTGACGCAACAGTCAGTCGTGATTGCGCGCCCACTGTTGAGCGACAAAATATTGATCACACAAGCCAACGGTCGCCTGCATACATTTTCATTCAACACCATCAACGACAGCGTCACCCCTGCCACGCAAACAAGCTGGACGCTTACCCGTCTTGAAGCAAAAGCCGGCGAACAAACTGACGTCGACACTGGTGAGCGTTTTCAACAAATCACACGTAACTTTAGCATCACGTCAAGTGAAGGTGTCACTATCACGCTGCAAGCGCCAATAACAACGACGTTAAGTAAGCAAGAAAACACCTCCATACCAATGACCTGCGCCACCTGGACGAGCCAAATTTGTTGGCCTGATGAAGTGCCGGTCGACGCTTACTTTTTTGCGCCCGTTTTGCTTTATGATCTGACCTATTATGCGCAGCGATGCCAAGACGGCAGTGCACCTTGCTTCTGAGCTGTCACACGCTTGTTGCTCAAGCGAGATGCTAATTGAACTCAGCTGGCGCACGGCAAATGCCCGCGCTCAATAAGCAGGTACAAGTCCCGGCACACAGCTCAGCGCTACCTCGCCTGTTGTTTGCGCCGATAACTGCGAAACCGGCCACACATGTTGTTGCGCTTTGGGATGTTTCACGCGCAAAGCTGCATAGGCCGCGACGAGTGCTTCTGAGTATTTCTTGCCGTTTTCACCCACGCCTCGGCCGCACGAGCGCATATCGCACCAGGGGTCATCGGGATTGCGCGAGTAGAAAATAGCGCAAAAGTCCTTGCCCGTTCCAAAAACACGACGTGCGATACCCGTGGTCAGACCAAAAATTAGCGGATTGCGATCCTTGATCAGGAGGTCTGCAATTTCAATCGAGCGAATTTCGGCAAAGAGCTCGTAGCCTTTACCGAGCGGACACATCACCCGCGGAATCACCAGTTTGGGGCTTTCCAGCGACGCGATCACAATCTCTTTTTGTTCGGGAAGCGTGGTATGCATATCTGGAAACGAACCACACTGGATCGAGTAGCGTTGAAATCCATGTTCGTCGTCTAAGAAATATCCAACCTGGGGCTTATTCGTGACGCTGTGTTGCATGCACCATTCAGCGCGTTGATTGAACAGATTGAGTAGGGCTCTTCCCGAAGGCGCCTGTTCTTCTGCTAAAACCGCCTGATCGCGCGCTGTGGCATCGGGCGCTGTGCAGTGCGTCGTGCCAATTACAAATAGAATGTATACAAAAAAGCGAAACTTCATAAGTGCCTGCTATTTATCCCGAACCGGCATGTTGCGCAACACTTGTTTAACTGTGCTCAAGCAGCGATAATCAATCCATGTTTAATATTGAAGAACAGATTGCTCAACCCGTTGACGTGGCCGCGTACCGTAGCGCTTTTGATCAGGTGCTCGCACAGGCCGATCAGGCATTGAAAGCCATCGAAAATCAAAACACGCTCAACTATCAAAACACCTATGCTGCGCTCGAGACCGCCACCGAAGAGCTCGAGCAGCGCATGACGCTGATCGAACACCTTGAAAGTGTGGTCACTACGCCCGAGATTCGCGCGCTGCATGAAGAGCTTGAACAAAAGTTTAGCAGCTTTGCCGCCGGCATTCCTTTACGGGATGGTTTATGGAAAGCGCTTAAGCGCTTTGGCGAAAGCCCCGAGGCAAGCCAACTCGACGCGACACAAAAACGTTTTGTCAGCGAAACCGTCAAGAACTTCAAACATGCGGGCGCTGATCTTCCTACCGATCAAAAAGAAGCCTTTCGCGCACTCAGTGTCGAGCTCACCTCAGCATGCACGCGTTTTGCGCAGAACACGCTGGAGGCCACCAACGCGTTTGAGCTTTTGATCACCGATGAAAACGAGCTCAAAGGTGTGCCTGCGCACGCCATCGAAATGTTCAAACAAAGCGCCAAGGCCGCCGGCAAAGAAGGGTGCCGCATTACCTTACAGGCGCCAAGTTATATGGCGATTTTGACTTACGCCGAAGAGCGCTCTTTGCGTGAAAAGCTCTATCGCGCGTTCATGACGCGTGCAACAACTGGGACGCACAACAATCTGGAACTTCTGCCGCGCATTCTTGAACTGCGCGCAAAGAAAGCCACAATGCTTGGTTACGCCCATTTTGCTGATTACGTGCTCAGCGACCGCATGGCCAAAAACGCTGCGACCGTGCTTCGTTTCACCAAAGACCTCGCCGAAAAAGCCAAACCTTTTTATGAAAAAGAACATCAGTCGCTTGAAGCGTTTGCCCGCGAACATGACAAGAACCCAAACCTAACGCTTGCACCGTGGGATATTGGCTACTACGCCGAAAAACAGCGCAAAGCGCTCTTCGATCTAGATGATGAAGCGCTCCGACCCTACTTTAGTGCCACGCGCGTTGTCGAGGGTGCGTTTGCCATCGCTTCAAAACTTTTTGGCATCCGCTTCAACGAGCAAAAAAGTCAAAAAGGCTGGCATCCCGATGTGCGTGTCTACACGATTGACGACAAAAGCGGCACGCGTTTGGCAAGTTTTTATGTGGATCTGTTTCCTCGCCCCACCAAACGCGATGGCGCGTGGATGAACGCGCTACGCACTTCGCCCAACGCACAGCACAAAGACCACATGGCGGTGCTCTGCGCCAACCTGACCCCTCCAAGCGACACACGTCCTGCGCTTTTGAATTTGCGCGAGGTCGAAACGATCTTTCATGAACTTGGCCACGTGCTGCACCACTGCCTAAGCCAAGTATCGGTACGCTCACTTGCGGGCACCAATGTCGCGTGGGATTTTGTCGAGTTACCCTCGCAGATCATGGAAAACTGGGTCTGGGAGCGCGAAGCGCTAGGTCTTTTTGCCGAACACTATCAAACCCACGAAGAGATCCCGCAGGCCTTGCTCGATAAACTGCGCCGAAGTCGCACCTACCGCGAAGCGGCCGCGATGATGCGTCAGCTAAGTTTTGGCGAGGTCGATTTGTTACTGCACAGCGCATACGATCCCACCCGCGACGGCACGATCCAACCTTATGCACAATCGATTTTGCAACGTTATGCTGCCATCAAGTTGCCAGAGGATGACGCGATGATCGCAAGCTTCGGGCACCTTTTTGCGAGTCCCACCGGTTATGCCGCGGGCTACTATTCATACAAGTGGGCCGAGCTGCTTGAAGCTGACGCGTTTGGTCGCTTTAAGCGCGAAGGGGTGCTCAGCGAAAGAACCGGCGCTGCCTATCGTTCGCTGATCCTTGCGCGCGGTAACAGTGCACCACCCGAAGAGTTGTTTCGTGAGTTTATGGGCCGAGATCCAGACAGTAGCGCGCTCTTGGAACGCGCAGGCCTCGTTAGCTAGCGTTGAGCAGCTATGGACAACGCTCGCTGGGCAGTTCGAGTGCCACGGCGCCCACCAACACAACATTCGGATAGCTAAAAGCGAACTGACCTGCACCGAGCAGTTCATAGCATCCATCTGCGCTTGCTGTATAATCAAGCCCCATGCCGGTATAGTGCAACTTGCGTCCCTGTGTGCTCCTTAGTTCCAGGTACTGTACCTCTGCGTTGCTGGTATAGGGATCGCGGGTAATCAAGATGTTGGGGTTGGGTGTGCCATCTTTTTGCACCCCATGGCCCACCACGGCCAACCAGTGCCCTAACTCTGACTCATAGGTTTTCGTGCCCTCGTCGTAGTGACTCAATCCCACCGCAAGCCACACGGAGCTGTTGGCCTCGATTGCGCGCTTAAGCCATCCGATGTTGATGGCCTCACTTTGCAGGTTGAACTCAGCATCGACCGCAAGCTCCGGCGCAAAAGGCATCACAGAACCAATCCCCATATAGTGCAGGCGTCGATAACTATAGCCCTTTTCGGTCACATATTTCTTCAGACCCACCAACATGTCGTTAGCCAGAGTGCCACTCGAGACAGCACTGGTTTTGAAATAATCGATCGAACCAAGTGTTGCGATCAAATCGTGTTGATCTTTCTTACGGTCGGAAGTATGCGCCGCAAGTTTGTCAAAACCATGATCGCCAAGCCACATCAAGGTGTCAGAAACCGACGTCGGTCCACAGAAGTTACTGCCGTCGGTAAACCCGCCATACGCTGGATCAAGCTGATAGTAGTCGTAGGTATCCGCAATTTTATCAGTAAAGCTGGCAAGCGGTTCATACGCCCCACACACATTACCATTAAGCATACCACCGTCTGTATTCGTCGACGCGTGACCATCATCGCCGCAGCCACAAATAGCTATCAGCATCACTAATAATAAGCTAGTTCTCATAAAGCACTCCACGTAAGTGTTAGACGCTGCTATGTAGCATTAAGTTCAAAAAATGCGGCGAAAAAGATGGCTTTGGATATGGTTATCAGGGTCCCATCGGCGCTTAACAGCGAGCCATTTGTCTAAGCGAGGTTCCATCGCGCGGAAATGATCGGCGCGTGTAAAGCTGTCTTTGGTTAGATAGATACGCCCGCCAAGTTTGATCAGGCACTCATTCAGCGCATCGACCAAAGCTTGGGTATCGTCGCGTACGGCGATATCAAGCGCAATCGACACCCCGGGCATGGGGAAGGTGAGCATACCGGGGCCTTCAGCGCCGCAGTCTTTGATCACACACAAGAACGAGGCGCCACCGCGCGCTGTTAATACGTTCAAGAACTGCTTTACCCCGTCTACCCCAGCGTGTTCAGGGATTACGCACTGGTACTGTGTAAAACCACGCTTGCCATAAAGCCTATTCCAGTTGAGGATTGCGTCGAGCGGATAGTAAAAACTCTCGGGATGCGCGACTCCTTTTTTTACGCGCGGCACATGTTTCCAAAAATAAAGCATGTTAAACAGCAACACGGTCAGTCGACCCATCACAAACGAAGGCATAAGAAAGGGAACGCTCAAGCGCTTCTTGGGTTTGGGTGCATGCGCAGGTGCTTCGTCTTTACGCGCCCAACGTCCTTTGTTGAGAATCCCGCGTCCCATTGCGCTTCCACGCGACAAACAATCGATCCATCCAACGGTGAAGGGCCAATGCGGGCCAGCTTCCTTAAGAGCGCGCAAAAACGCGTCGATGTTGTCGATGCGTTCACTCTCAAGCCAAATCCACGCAGTCTCGATGCGCTCAAGGGTAAGCTCAACCTCAAGAATATGCCCCGTTAATCCCATCCCGCCCAGGGTCGCAAAAAAAAGGTCAGCCTCGTGTTCGCGCGTACAGCGAACGATGCGATTGCTTGCGGCGCGCAGTGTTATCGCTTGCACAAAGTTGCCGATGCAACCATCGCGATGATGGTTCTTGCCGTGCACGTCGGACGCTACCATGCCGCCAAGTGTGACGTACTGTGTGCCAGGTGTGACCGGAATCGCAAAACCACGCGGCCAAAAGATTTCGTTCAACGCTTTGAGCGTGAAGCCCGCTTCGGCGTGCAACAACCCACTCGTTTCATCAAACCCCAAGATGCGATCAGCAAGTAGCGTGTTGACCACTTCCAGCTGCCCTGCAGGTGGCAGCGACGCATCGCCGTACGAGCGACCGAGGCCACGCGACAGAATCGCATTTTGCGTGATCGCGGCAAGGTCTTCAGATTGCAGCTCGCGACCAGGCACGCTGAAACGTCCCCATCCCGTGATGGTTGAACTGATCGGTGTCGACATGGGCGGCTAACTATAGCGCGGATTCCGCAAGCCGTGCACTGATCACTTTCGAAACAAAGTGCGTTTCGTTTTCAACCTGCTCAAACCCACACGCGCTGACAATATCTTCAAGAGGATCGTTTAGATAGTGCGCAAAAAAAGGCTCGTGAAAATCGCGGTAAAAGTTCTCAAGCGCCCCAAGAATGTCATGGCTGTCGCGCGCTTGTGCCGCGTCTTCGATCACCAACAACCCGCCTGGCTTCAGCACACGTTTTGCCTCTCTTAATACCTGTCGGCGCGCCTCTTTGGGCAGTTCATGAAACAAATAGATGCTCATTACGATATCAATGCTCGCGTCATCAAAAGGCAGTCGCTCGGCATTGGCATGAATCCATCGCGCACGTGGCGCCTGCTTTTGGGCGGTGTTGAGGTAGGGCAAAGACAAATCGATGCCCACATACTGAACGTTGGAAAAGCTCTTCGTCAGATCACGATAAATAGGCGCCGTGCCGCAGGCGATGTCGACAATTTTGGGCGACGAGACTTGTGGGTGGGCCTTAAGCCATTTGGCAATCGGCGGCAGTACCTGCCGTCGCATCGCGTCGGCCATGCCTACGAACAAGAACTCAACCCCCGGCTCATACAAGTGTGCCGAGCGTTCGCTGAAATAGCCGTCACTTTGCCAATGAAAGTTACGTTGGTAATAGTTAGGAAAGGCTTTGCGTTTCGCGACAGCTGGAACTTCATCAAAGCCCTCGCGCCGCCGACGCAGTTCGCTACGAACAATTTCTTTTCCGATCGCCATCACGTCTTTGCCGTAGCGCCGCCATGGCGCCGGAAACAACGCTTCTTTGGCATAGACGCCTTGCTTCGCGTTTCTAAAATCTGTCAGCATTAACTTAAAAACACGCTTACGCAGATTGAACACCACGTTTGTGGCAACGGGCCGCGCGCGCCGAGTCGCTTTCAATATGGCGCGTTGCGCAAGCGACAACCCAACGACACCTGCGCTGCGCTCGAACAGATATTTGGCTCGACTGTTTTTGATGATGTTGAGGTCAAACATACTTTGGCGTCTAACTACTCTAACGCGTCATTTGGAAGAAGGAAGCCCCCATCGACTTGGCTTGCAAAATAACAAAAATGATACATGTTTTGGCCTGTGACGGTAAACAACCTTAGCGCTCCAAAGAAGGGAGATGCATGCGAGCGATACGAAACACCTTTGAGTTGCGTTTTTGCATGACACTAGTGCTCGTCGGCGTTTACATGTGTCAAAACGTCGAAGCACAATCGAACGATGAACAAGCGCTGACATGTCCGCTTTCGCTTTCGGACGAGGTTGACCCAAGCGATTGTGGCATCGATGCCGTATTGACACCGCCAGCCAATATTCGCAGGCACATGGCATTGTTTTGCGACAAACTCTACGCGGCGCTAAAGCGTCACATCGATGACGACGTGATTCCCGGCTATCGTGCGACCACAAAATCACCGGCTTATGACGCTCATCAGTCATTTCTGGCGGCGCAGGCTGTAAGCACAGCGCTTGATCGCTACCTAAATAGCCTTAGTGCTGAGTTACCTCATGTGTTTTATGTCAGTGAACGTACGCCCACGCGCTTTGTCACACAGCGCATCGAGTTTGCCCCATACAAAGTGACCCATCGCACCACTTATCAAACAAATCCTCAAGAGGATGACAAACCCAAGCAGTGCGCTGCTTATAACGACATCGTGACAGCGCAGGCGAAGCATTTTTTTGCCAAAGACGTGCAGACCTGGTTGGCCGATCACTGGCAAGCCGAGTGTTACAAAGCGCCAATCGATGAGTGATCATTCGCTGGTTTTTGCGCACAAATACGCTATAACCGAGCGCCGTGTCGACCGAATACCAAAGCCGCCGCACCTTTGCGATTATTTCGCATCCGGATGCGGGTAAAACCACGCTCACCGAGAAGCTTTTGCTTTATGGAGGTGCCATCCATTTGGCAGGCAGCGTCAAAGCGCGCCGCGCTCAGCGCTCGGCCACCAGCGACTGGATGGAGATCGAAAAAAAGCGTGGCATCTCGGTCACCTCAAGCGTGCTTTGTTTCGAGTATGGCGATATTCGTTACAACTTACTCGATACGCCTGGCCACCAAGATTTTAGTGAAGATACCTATCGCACGTTGATGGCGGCTGATTGCGCGATCATGCTCATCGACGCGGCTAAGGGCGTTGAGCCGCAAACGCGCAAGCTCTTTCACGTGTGTCGTCAACGCGGCACGCCCATTGTCACGTTTGTGAACAAGATGGACCGCCCCGGCCGCGACGCCTTTGCCCTGATGAGTCAAGTGGAAGAAGTGCTCGGTATTCACACCGCTCCGATCACCTGGCCGATTGGCAGCGGAGAAGATTTTAAGGGCGTATACGAACGCGCCGACAAAAGTGTGTTGATGTTTGAAAAAACTGCTAAAAATGCCACCAAGTCGCGCGTTGAAGAAATCAATATCAACGACCCAAGCGCTGATCAAATGCTGGGATCAAAACTTGCGGAAACGCTGCGCCAAGAGATTGAGCTCTTAGATGGTGCTGGCGAAACGTTTGAACGTGATAAGTTTTTAAAAGGTGAACTCACGCCAGTGTTTTTTGGCAGCGCACTCACCAATTTTGGTGTTGAGCCTTTCTTACAAGCCTTCGCCGCGTTGTGTCCAATGCCCGGGCCCAAAATGGCACGTGACCGAGAAGTGCTTCCCGCCGAGAAAAAGTTTTCAGGCTTTGTATTTAAGGTGCAAGCCAACATGGACCCCTCACATCGTGACCGAATTGCCTTCTTGCGCGTTTGTTCGGGAAAATTCGAAGGTGGCATGCGCGTATGGCACGAGCGCCTCGGTAAAGAGATTCGCCTTGCACGCGCCGAACAAATGATGGCGCAGGATCGCGAAACTGTGATGGAAGCCTACGCGGGCGATATCATCGGCCTTTACGATCCCGGGCTCTACCGCATCGGCGACACATTAACCGAAGATAAAACCATTCACTTTGATTCAGTGCCGCGCTTTTCGCCCGAGCATTTTGCACGCGTTGTGCTCAAAGACCCCATGAAACGTAAACAGTTGCAAAAGGGCGTGCAGGAATTAGCCGAAGAGGGCACCTTGCAACTTTTCACCCAACCTGGACGCGAGAAAGATCCGATTCTGGGCGTGGTGGGTCGTTTGCAGTTCGATGTTTTAATCTATCGCCTCGAGCACGAATATGGGGCCACCTCACAGCTCGAGATGCTGCCTTATACCTGTGCGCGCTGGGTGCAGGGTCCGGCGAATCTTGCCGAGATGAGCGCGCGGCGCATTCCGCTTGCGGTCCATGATCAAGATGAAAAGATGGTGGCGCTCTTTCGCGACGAGTGGGAAATGCATCGCGCCGTGCGTGAAAACGAACGCTGGACCTTCACCGACACCGCCTTCTAGTCGTGATACCATGAATACGCTGATTCAGGGGCGTAGCCCTTGCTGCACTGCCCCTGCTTAGGGTACAACCTCACCATGAGAGCATGGGTGGCCGGAGCAACGGGTTATACGGGACGCGAGGTGGTGCGTTTACTTTGTGAGCAAGGTCATGAGGTCAGCGCGCACGTGCGACCCGCCACCCTGGCAAACAGCGACTGGAAGAGTCGTTTTGAAAAAATGGGTGCGCACGTCGTCGTGGTCGATTGGGAATTAAACTTTCTTGCAAATGCCCTCAGGCAAGCCCAACCCTCGATTGTATTTTCACTGGTCGGCACCACACGTTCGCGCGCATACAAAGAACGACTCACCGCGCGCGAAGCCTACCGCCGTGTCGACCGCGACTTAACGCTCATGTTGATTAACGCCGTGAAGCTTGCCAACCTCAGTCCGCGTTTCGTCTACCTGTCAGCGATCGGCGCCAATCCCGATTCGCGCAACACGTATTTGCGTGTGCGCGGTGAAGTCGAGGAAGCTATCAAAACCTCAGCACTTACTTATACTATCGCGCGGCCGTCGTTTATTACCGGCCCCAATCGCGACGAGTTTAGGCCGCTCGAACGCACCGGCGCGTTGATGAGCGATGCCATCTTGGACGTGTTCGCGGTGATCGGCGCGGGTGGCTTGCGCGAACGATTTCGTTCGATGTCAAACACCGAAGTCGCAAAAGCCTTGGTATTTGCCAGCACCGAAGCCCGTTATGCCAATACGGTGCTCGAAGCCCAAGACCTCAGCTCGCTTGCTTAGCGTCCAGCTCGATCGCTTCTTCAATCAACATCACCGGGATGCCCTGTTCGATCGGGTAAAGCAATGCGCCATCTTCACGAACGAGCCCCGCATCAAGGGGTCGGGTAAGCGCGTCACCACCACGCGTTTTAAGCGCGCCTTCTGCAATTCGCTTATTCAATGCACTCAGCAATGCATCATCGGCAAGATGCAGCGTTTGTTTGCTTTCAGGACAGCGCAAAAGGTTCAAAAAATCATCTGAAATCGTCATGGCTTAACTCCAAAAGTCGATAGCGCAACTTTGGCTTCGTTGCCTGCTTTCATATCGCGAACGGTCACCACGCCTGCGGCAAGCTCATCGCTGCCTAAAATCAATACACGATTCGCAGCCACCGCGTCGGCGTGCTTAAAAACCCATTTGGTTTTTCGCGCATCCAAAACGACCTCGACACTGCGCGCTTGTTTACGCAAGTGATCAGCAATCTGCATCGCAACGCTGCGTTCAGCTTCGCCCATCGCAAACACGATGTCATTCACGTCGCGCGCCAGCGCGGGCAGTTTTCGTTTATCGCTCAACAACTCAGCGATGACCACATCACCAAAACCGAACCCGCATGCAGGAATATCGGCGCCGCCAAAAGTCGATAACAGTTTATCATAACGGCCCCCACCGCAGATGGCGCGCAAGGTGGCGCCGCGATCAAAACCTTCAAACACCACGCCCGTATAATAAGCCAGCCCGCGCACAATTGAAGTGTCCAGTTCAAGCCACGGCTCTAGGCCATAACTTGCGCCCAACTCAAACAGGCGCGTTAGTTCAACTACGGCCTCGCTGCCGCTACCGAGTTGCTCACTTAGCGCGCGCAGGTTTTTGACCGTGGTGCACGCGATCAGCGCATCGATCACCGTTTTACTGACACCCAGTTTGGCCAGGTCTTCCTCGATGGTTTCGCGCGGCACTTTGGCCATTTTGTCGACGATCACGCACACCGGCGCAAGCTTGTCAGCGGGCACCTTAAGTTTAGTCATGATCGCTTCGATCACCTTGCGACTCGAAACCCGCAAGCCCACATCGCCTGCGCTGAGCCCAACGCGCTCAAAAAATGTTTTGATGGCCGATAACAGCTCAACTTCAGCGCTGACATCATCGACGCCAAAAATATCCATGTTCCATTGATAGTGTTCGCGTTTACGCCCACGTGTGGTGCGTTCATAACGCCAACATTGTGGCAGGCTGAACCAACGGATCGGCAGGCTAAGCGAGCCACCTTTTTGAAGCACCAATCGCGCAAGCGACGGCGTCATTTCAGGACGCAGCGCCAGTTTGCGGTCGGACTTGTCAACAAACGTATAAAGTTGCTCGGTGATCTCTTCGCCGGCTTTTCGCACGTAAAGCGCTTCGTGTTCGACCACGGGCGCATCATATTCTTCAAAAGCATACAGGCGCGCGACTTCTCGAAACTGACCAAAAAGCCAGTTGCGAAACCGCATGTCATCGGGGTAAAAATCGCGCGTTCCGCGCGGGGCAGCTAATTCCATGTTGCGTTAGCGCCTAGTGTGACAACAAAACGCCCGCTCATCAAGGCGCTAGCGAGGGTCAGGGTACCCCTGCCCACCGCACACGAAAGGTAACAATCAAATTGACTTGTTTCCATGTTGGAATCAGCTGTTCACCGCCAAACTTCCAGTTGTCATGCCGAGCGAGTGTGCCTTCAAACCACCCACGCGCAAATCCTTACTATCCACTTGAGGGTCGCATACGCTTGCTCACGTCACACGGGCTGCTAGGTTCGGACATGGGCCGCCACCCAGTTGTTTTAACTACCCTGTTCATTTCCTTTACAGCCTGCGAAGCAGCGTCCTCGCGAAGCGCGCGACTCGACGATGCCGCTCACGACGTGACGTCAAACGATTTTTGCGGCTGGCGCACCGACTATCTCAATGCGTGGAACAAACAAGATGGGGCGTGCGTTGTGCAAAACATGGCGGGTCTAAGCCTACCTACGCGCGAACGGTTCTGGTTCGGCATCCGCTCACGCCCACGCGTGCCTTGCGCGATGTCGCAAGAGCAACTCACGCGAGAAGTGTCGGGTTTTATTGAAGGCACGCTTGCCTTCAACGCAGATCAAAGTGTCAGAGGGCCGCGCGACGCACTCAGAGTATTCTTTGGTCCGATCACGCGACGGCCTCTCAATCGGGTTGACGTGGGTCTGACTGCAACCGATCCTGTGATGGGCAAAGTCAAAGCGAGCCTGTCATGGTTGATCGACGGCTACAGGTACCAAACCCACGTCGAGGTCGATACGCAAATGTACACAGTTAGAACCCACACAAAACGAAATGCCACGGGTCAAGACGATGCGCTTTGCCGCTCGCTCATCAGCGAAGACTTAAGCATTTCCGACGTGCACGCCGGTACCGCAATCGAGAACGCCATCTTACAAAAAATGTGGCGTTTGTGCGTCTCATAAGATAGTTTGCAGCGTGGCAGCAAGCATTCCCAGCAACCAAGCAAGGTTTTCACCCGCTGAGCTTAGTGCAGCGCTTAATGTTCAAACGCATCTTGATGTAAAGGGCGTGTCGACCGATACGCGTACGATCGCGGCCGGCAATCTTTTCGTCGCACTTCGGGGTGAAAGCTTCGATGGCCATGATCACATTGCTGCGGCGCTCGCCAAGGGAGCAGTGGGTGTGTTGGTTGAGCGTGACATGGGCGAGCGGCCGAGCACCATCCGTGTGCCCAATGCGCTCGCGGCGCTTGGTCAGCTTGCACACTTCCATCGCAAGCGTTGGGCGAGGAGCGATCCATCCAAGAAGCTATTGGGCATTGGGGGTTCGGTTGGCAAAACCACCACAACCAAAGCCATCAGCGCGCTATTAAAGGGTGTGGCGCCCGGTGAGGTGCACCACACACCCGGTAATCTCAACAACCAGATCGGTGTGCCGATGACCTTGCTTGGGCTGTGCGATCAGCATCGTTATGCGGTGGTAGAACTTGGCACCAGCATCCTGGGCGAAATGGCGATCTTGATGCGCATGGCTGAACCCGACGCAGCGCTGTTGACGACGATCACGCTCGAACATCCCGAGGGCCTCGGTGATCTGGCCAGCATCGAACAAGAAGAGGGCGTGCTGCTTGGCATGTTAGCGCCAGGCGCGACGGCGTTCGGGCAAGGCGACGACGAGGCAGTGATGCGCGTGCTTAAAGCAAGTCCGGCGCTTTCCAAAATAACTTATGGCAAAGCACCTCAAGTCGACTTTCGCCTGGTGGCGACACACCCCGAAGGTCTCGGCGGTCAGCGGCTTCACGTCGCAAGAAAAGGCTCAAGCGAAACGCTTTCATTTGTTACCCCTCTGCTTGGGATAGCGGGCCAGCTTGCGACCATGGCAGCACTCGCCGCGGTTGAAACATTAACTGGTAAACGCATCGAGCCATCCGCGATCGAAGCAGCGCTAAAGACCATTGACCAAGGTGACGGTCGCCTCTCGGTGTCGCAGCTGAGTGACGGCACTATCGTTATCGACGACACTTACAATGCCAATCCGGCATCGATGCGCTCGGCGTTAGGTACAGCGGCTTCACTAGCCGCCGGGCGCCGTTTGATCTGTGTGCTGGGTGAAATGCGCGAGCTAGGTGACTTTGCTGAACGTGAACATCGTGCATTGGGCGAGGTGGCCGCCGGCTACCATCCGCAAGCGCTTTATGCATTAACCGGTAACGCGCATTTTATTGCCAATGCTGCAAGCGCACGGGGCGTTCACGCAGCTTTTTTTGAGGATGCTCCGGCACTTATAGAAGTGCTTCTCAAAGCGCACCAAGCCCAAGATGTGGTATTGGTTAAGGCCTCACGCGGCGTCAAAGCCGAGCGTGTGGTTGAAGCACTCAAAGCGCAACTCAACAAAGGGGCAAGCTGAACGATGGTCATCGCCGGTCGTAAAACAAAAAACAGCGCAGTAGTGGGCATCATCATGGGCAGCAGCTCCGATGCGGAAACCATGCGCGCAAGCGCCAAGATCCTCGAGCAGTTTAAGGTTCCTTATGAAATGACCGTGGTCAGCGCGCACCGCACGCCCGATCGCATGGTCAGTTACGCCAAAGCCGCGCGCGAGCGTGGCATCAAGATCATTATTGCAGGGGCGGGCGGGGCAGCGCATTTGCCGGGCATGGTGGCCGCGTTGACCACACTGCCGGTGCTCGGTGTGCCGGTGCAAAGCCGCGCGCTGTCGGGGCTCGACAGTCTGCTTTCAATCGTGCAAATGCCAGCCGGGGTGCCGACGGCCACCTTTGCCATTGGTGAAGCGGGTGCAAGCAACGCGGCGCTCTTTGCCATACGCATGTTGGCCAACGAAGATCCCAAGCTTGCGGCTGCGCTTGAAAGTTATCGCACGCGCGCCGAGCGCGAGGTGCTCAGTTCAGCGGCCAAGGTCGAGACCTTCAGCCCATGAGTCGCGTTGGCATTTTGGGCGGCGGTCAGTTGGGCATGATGCTCGCTGAAAGCCTCAAGGCGCGTCACGCCGAAGTGTTTGTTTATGAACCCGGTGCTGATCCACCGGCAGGCCGTTTTGCCAACGTGGTGCAAGGTAAGTTCGACGACAGCCCAGCCCTCGAGCATTTTGGCCAAACTGTCGATGTCATCACCTACGAATTTGAAAATGTAGTGCTCCCAGAAGATCTTTCACTATCATTTTATTCGAAGCTAAAGCCTTCACTCAAGGTGCTACAGATTTGCCAAGACCGCTGGCACGAAAAAACCTTTCTACGAGAGATGAATTTTCCTCACGTACCCTTCGTGAGTGTCGATTTTGCGCATATCACGGCCAATCAACTCGAAAACAGTCTGGGTTTCCCGTGTGTGATCAAAAGTCGGCGGGGTGGTTATGATGGCCATCTGCAAATGAGCGTTGAATCAAGCGATGATTTTGCCAATGCAAAAAAGACATTACCCAACGACCAGCGTTATGTCGCAGAGCGAAAGCTGACATTAACCCAAGAGCTCAGCTGTATTGTCGCGCGCGCAAGCGACGGTCAGTCGATTACTTTTCCCGTCTTTGAAAACGTTCATCGCGATCATATTCTTGATTACACACTGGTGCCTGCGCGCCTTGACGAACAAGTTAGCAAAAAAGTGCGCAATATCGCCAAGCGGGTGGCGAGCGAACTGCAACTGGTGGGTCTATTAACGGTCGAGTTCTTCTTAACGCAGGCCTCGACAAACAGCGCAGATGGCGAGCCCACGATCTTCATCAATGAGCTTGCACCGCGCCCCCACAATTCGGGTCACGTCACCATGAAGGCGTGCACACTTAGTCAGTTTGATGTGCTCGCCGACATTTTGCTTGGTAAGCCCCTGATCGAACCGACGTTGGTTGATGATCAAGTCTACGGCATGGGTAATCTGTTAGGAGACCTCTGGCTTCGCACTGCATCTGCCGACGGCAGCAACGCGAACGATGACAAGCCGCTTGAGGTGTACCTATACGGTAAAAAAGAGGCCCGAGCGCGCCGAAAAATGGGCCATGTCGTGATGTGTGCTCAGAACCATCGTGCAGTTATTGAATCGCTCGAGCATTTTCGTGCTAAATTTCGACCCTGATGGGTACGATCAAGCGAATAGCGGTGCTCACCAGCGGTGGTGATGCGCCAGGCATGAATGCCGCGATACGTTCAGTGGCGCGCACCGCCATTGCACACAACTGGCATGTCTTTGGCGTGCGGCGTGGTTACGCAGGCTTGGTGAACGGAGATTTTATTCCGCTTGGCACCCGCGACGTGTCCGGGGTTATTCAAAAGGGCGGCACCATGCTTGGTAGTGCGCGTTTACCTGGCTTCAAAGAGGTTTCCGTACAAGAGCAAGCGCTTTTGCAACTCGCCAATCGTGGTATCGACGCGCTCGTGGTGATCGGTGGCAACGGATCGCAAACTGGCGCGCACGCGCTCAGCCTGCTTGGCTTTCCAGTGGTCGGCATCGCATCCACCATCGACAATGATCTATATGGATCTGATATCACCCTTGGCGTCGATACGGCACTCAATATCGCACTTGAAGCCATCGACCGCATCAAGGTGACCGCGTCGTCGCATCGCCGGGCATTTTTGGTCGAGGTGATGGGACGTGACTGTGGCTACCTTGCGTTAATGGCGGGCATCGCGGGTGGCGCCGAAGTGGTGTTGATCCCCGAGCGCGAAACGACCGAAGAGGCCGTGGTGCAAGAATTACGCGGCGCGTACGAGCGCGGGAAAAGCCACGCCATTGTAGTCGTTGCCGAAGGGGCGTCTCTAAAAAGTGAAACGCTTATTAAACATTTTCGCGAACACCAAGCCCCCCAAGGTTTTGATTTGCGCGTCACCACGCTGGGTCACGTGCAGCGAGGCGGTACACCAACCGCGTTTGATCGTATTCTGGCGACGCGTTTTGGCGCATCCGCCGTCCAGTGCCTTGCCAATGGTGAGCACGGTGTGCTCGTGGGTCGGGGACGTGGTGCATATTCGACAACCACACCCCTCGCCGAAGTGGTCAGCAACAAGAAAGAGCTCGATATGGAGCTATTTGACCTAAGCAGCGTGCTCGCCCGCTAACCTGGACGTTTGGCTACCCACCGTCGTCCCACCATTGCAGCGATGACGAGCAGCATCCAGACAAGCTGCGAGTTTCTGTGCGTATCCGTCACCGAACAGCCTCCTCCCGACATCTTGCCACCGCTTGCATCTGCCGCTGCTTGCATGTCTTGTGCGTCAGGGCTGATCTTCAGCGCCGGATCGCCGAACAGATGATAGGTTTGTAAGTCTTTCAGCGAATAGGCCCCTTGGCCTGCTTCCTGATAGAACGAAAGTGCGATATCGCCTAGTCGCTTTTCACCCGAAGGCTTCGCTGCTGCGCTCAAGCGCGATGAAAAGTGCGCCGCAAGCTTCGCCGCAGGGTACGCATAACTGAGCCCTGAAGGCGCCCAGACTGCAACGCTCACGTTCCCTTCCGAAAGCATAAGCGCCTCTGACATCGATAGATCTTCGGGCACCTCAAAGCGTCCAATCGAACACGTGGTCGCCGCGACGATGCTTGGGCGACTCACATCACTAAGCGCCATCACGTCGCTTGCTCTCAGTACCCCCGTGTCATCAAACTGTGTCTGCGCCGCGTGGCCAAGGTAGTTGAACCAGAAGACACCACGTTGCAACTCTTTCAACAGTTCACTGCGCAACTGTTCTGTGCTCATATCGACCACAGAATAACGCGACACCGCGTCTTTGTTGGGCCAGTTGAAATAGACGTCGTCTTGATAAGCATCAAAATCTTCGTTGCGTGGGGTACCAGCAAGCAAGAAGGCTTCTTTTGCGAACGTTTTGCCAAGGTTCTTCTCGTAGTTGATCACTCGCGCAACGACCCTGTCGGCTTGAATCGATGTCACCGCCGGTATGCGGCCCACCGCGAAGTTAGGCGCCATGTCATCGTCCACATCAGCATACCAACTATCGGACGCATGTAGCCCCATATCACCCAAGACCATCTTTGCCGCTACCGCACCTGCGCCTTCGGCGGTCGCTCCGCGGTAGTCGTAACTACCCGAACCCATCAATACAACATACTTCAATGGGCTTCGACCCTGCTCAAAGGTAAAGCGCAAGAAGTCCCTGATCGCATACGGCGTCGGGTAACCATAGGCGTACGCGTCATAGATGTCTTCAACATATACGACCATGCTCTTGATGCCTTGGGCTGTGCGATGTTGGGCCAGTGTATTGGCTGCATTGGTAAAGGCATAAGGCGCGATGACTACGTGAGTAGCACTCAGGTCGTGACTCTTGAGGTTGCGCTCGGCCATCATGCGCAACGTGGTTGGTTTCGCGAGACCCGCCTCAGTTGCCAAGACGTAATGATGGCCAGCAATCACCGCAAACTCAGCTTGCTTATTCGAGGCATCACTGATCGACACTTGCACGCGTTCGCGCGTGGTCGCATCAAACACATACGCTGCCTCGCCGTCGACTGGCACAGCCAAGAGCGCATTGCCAACCGCATCAAAGCTCAACGTCTTGACCGGTTCTTGAACAGTGCGAAGCACTTCGATATTTAGTTGGTCGACATATAACCCGGCTTCACCTGCGGTCGTTGCTCCGCGCACCGCAAGTTGGAACGTATTGACGCCCATCTTCAACCAGTCTGAGCGCACCGGTAGCTCGCAGCGTTGTTTTCCAAGCGCCTCAATGCGGCAGGTGCCAAGACGCTGCTGATTGATGCTAACGTCGACATTTAACGTTTTTCCTGCACCCAGGCCCCAAGCGCCCATGCTGCTTAAGCTCACGGTACCATCACCAACGATCGGCAAGCTGCCAAGGTCTACGCTGTCGTTCAACGTTTCAAACTCGGCAATGCCAGGCGTCATCGCCGCCCAATACCAGTGGTCTTCGTCGGCACTATTCGCCGCCACAGATGCAAATAGCTTGTTCTTTTCTGCAAGGTGCGTCGTCCACACTTGGGAACTACGCTCGGCCGCGGGATTCGCAGCGATAGCATCGAGCGTCGGCGTGCTCTTGTCGCTCAGTCGCAGCTGATAGATGCGATTTGCACTATACATGCTGTCGGATGCGATTGCGTGGAACACCATCGCATCGGCCGCTTTATCAAAGAACCATGCGGTATCGCTCGCACGATCTCCAAGGCGTAGGCGATGATCTTGAAGTCGCGAGCGAAGGTCCGACTCGGGTAGGCCGAGCGCTTGCGCAAGTTCGACGGCGCTAACGCGGTAAACACCGTCGTTGTTCACCTCGATATGCACACCCAAGGCTTTCGTTGCACTTGTCTTGGGCACGTTCGCTTTCGTAATGCCCGACATCAACGACTGCGCAGCGAAACCCGCCTGGTTTCCGGCAATGCCAGCAACCATCGTTTGCCATCCACTATGTACGCCTGCCTGTACGGTAAAAGCGTTCGAAAGCGCTAGATTCTGATCTGCGACCACCAGACGGCCACCGCCACGCTCAACTTCTTCGATGCGGTAACGTTCGTTATCGTTACCTGCGTTCACAGCAACTTGATAGATATGTGCTTGCTGTTGCGCAGCTGGGATCATGCCTTGGTGAACCGCTTTCCATTCTTTGGTCTGCGCGTTGTAATGCGAGACGACAAATCCAAGCGATCCGTTTTCCGACAAGCTGCGCCAAGCCACGTACGTGTTCGAGCCGAAACGGTAACGTCGCATCTCATCAACGACGGCATGGGTTGCATTTGAACAGGTGCTTGGGTTTGCAGTGACTGTGCAATTCCACCCAAGTTCAACACTGCAAGTGCTGTTGCACCCGTCGCCATTGGTGAGGTTACCGTCATCACAATTTTCTGGCACCGCCACCACGCCATTGCCACAAATGGGCGGTCCTTCACACACATAAGCACTGGAAATTGCACAGTTGATATCGTTCCAGTTGCTAGCAACGGCGCTCGTGATGGCACAGTCTTCATTGCCGCCGCCGTTGTTGGGTGCGCCACCCGTCCAGCTTGTATAGACCGCACTCGAACCGTTCGACCAAACAAAGGTGCCTTCGGTCGTGCGATCATTGTAGCCAATGTATTTATTGGTCGCCGCGCTGATCGTGCCCATGAACGTGTCCTCACCGGTGCTATCGATCGAGACCAAATCCCACGATGTACCGATGCTCTGACAGTTGTATTGCGCCGTCTCCCAATTTTGTGTGTTCGAGCAGTACAGATATTCAGTAGTGCCCACCGCAGGGTTCACTCGGCTATACCATGTGGTGCCACCCGCGGAGCATGCCAGCGCGCATATCGACGGTTGCCCTGAGCAGATATATCGCGATTCGACCGTGCAGGTTGCACTGCACCCATCGCCCGCGGTGGTGTTGCCATCGTCGCAGCCTTCGGTTGAATAGACCCGGCCGTCGCCGCAGGTTGCCGTCGTTTCAATGGTGCACGTTGAACTACACCCGTCGCCGCTTACAACGTTACCATCGTCGCAGTTTTCGTTGCCGCCACGCACATTGTTGCCGCACACAGCAGGGCCCTCACACACGTACCCAGCGTTGGTCGTACAGTCGTTATCGTACCACTGGCCGTGCCCGTTGGTGGCTTGACGCTGGATCCAGCCACAGTCTTGCGCAACAGTCGCCGCATCGGGCTGTGCATTGGCCCAGTTGGTGTAGGTCACGCCTGCGCCACTGGCCCACACAAAGGTACCTTCGGTCGTACGGTCATTGATGCCTATCCACGACGACACGGCAGCTGTGTTGATGATGTGTTGGTTTTCCGCAATGCTACCGATCGTTGCAAGCGACCAGCCGCTGGCAACATTGCTGCAGAGTGTCTCGGCCGAGGCGTAATTGGTTGTAGCGGAGCAATAGTAATATTCGCTGCCGCTAGTGATGCCGCTCCAGCGTCGACTAGCTGGGGCGCAGATCGAACTGCACACCGATGGATCTCCCGCGCAGGTATACCCGGCTTCGATGGTGCAGGTTGAGCTACAGCCATCGCTATTTGTGGTGTTACCATCGTCGCACGCTTCAGTTGCGTACACATTGCCATCGCCGCACACAGCAGAGCCTTCGATCGTGCAGGTTGAGCTACAGCCGTCGCCACTGATGACGTTTCCATCATCGCAACCTTCGCTGCCGCCCGTGACGCTATTGCCACACACCGCAGGGCCTTCGCATACATAGGCATAGTTGCCCGAACAATCATCGTCTTGCCACAAGCCGTTGCTGCCACTCTTAACGAAGTTGGCGCAGTCTTGTAAGGCTGTACCAGCATTGGGCTGACCACTGGTCCAGTTGGTGTAGGTTGACGTGCCGTTGACCCACACAAAGGTGCCCTCGGCGGTGCGATCGTTGTAACCAATCCAGTTGTTGGTGGACACGGTCGCTGAAGCAATGTGGCTGTTTTCTGCCGAGCTGTTGACGGTGGCCAAATACCAACCGCTTGACACATTTGGACACAACGCTTCGGCGGTGCCAAATGAGGTGCCGCTTGAGCAATAATAATATTCGCTGCCACCGACGATGCCGCTCCACTTACGGCTCGCAGGCGTACACACCTGTGAGCAACTTGAGGGATCTCCGGTACACACATAGCCGGGTTCGACCGTACAGGTTGCGCTGCACCCGTCGCCCGCCGTGGTGTTGCCATCGTCGCACGCCTCGGTCGCGTAGACGTTGCCATCACCACAAGTGGCCATGCCTTCAACGGTGCACGTTGAGCTGCACCCGTCGCCGCTGATGACGTTGCCATCATCGCAGCCTTCGCTTCCGCCTACCACACTGTTGCCGCACACAGGCGGACCTTCACAGATATAGCCAAAATTGTTGATACAATCGTCATCGTACCAAGGCCCACTGCTACCGGTCTTAACCAAGCGTATACAATCCGTCGCTGCTGTAGGCGCATTGGGTTCACCAGCATTCCAGTTGGTAAAGCTTGACGTACCGCTAACCCAAACATAAGCACCCTCGCTGGTGCGATCATTTAGACCGATCCAGTTATTGGTTGCGACGGCTGCCGAGGCGATATGCGTATTTTCAGCAGCATCGCCGACCGTTACAAGATTCCAACCGCTTGCGACATTCGGACACAACGCCTCGGCGGTGCTGTACGACGTTCCCGTCGAGCAATAGTAGTATTCATTGCCGCCGACCACGCCGCTCCATTTGCGATTCGCCACGGTGCATACCTGCGAACACGAAGACGGATCTCCGGTACAGATATAACCCGATTCAACGGTGCAGGTCGCGCTACACCCATCGCCACCCGTTGTATTGCCATCGTCGCACGCTTCGCCCATGTACACATTGCCGTCACCACAAACCGGCGCGCCCTCAAGCGTACACGTTGAACTGCAACCGTCTCCGCTTACAATATTACCATCGTCGCACGCTTCCGTGCCGCCCGTCACACCATTGCCACACCGTGCCGGGCCTTCGCATACGTAACCGTAACCATTCTGGCAATCGTCGTCGTACCATGGGCCGTTGCTGCCGCCGCTCCTAAAAAGACGCGCACAGTCGGTAGCCGCGGTAGTGGCGTCGGGCTGCCCCGTGTTCCAATTGGTAAACGATGACGTGCCACTGACCCACGCAAAGGTGCCCTCTACTGCGCGATCATGAAAGCCAATCCAGTTGCTCTGCGACACTGCGGACGAGGCAATATGCGCATTTTCGGTTGCGTCGTTGATGGTCGCTAAGTTATAGCCGGCCCCAACATAGGGACACAGATTCTCCGACGAAGCGTACGATGTACCGAGCGAACAATAGTAGTATTCGCTCCCACCCGCGATACCGCTCCACTTTTGATTGGCTAAGGTACATACCGTCGTACATGCCGAGGGCGCACCCGAGCACGTATAACCGGGCTCAACGGTACATGTGGCGCTGCACCCGTCGCCCGCCGTCGTGTTACCATCGTCACACGCTTCGGTCGAATACACCCTTCCATCACCGCACACCGCAGCCGATTCAAGCACACACACTGAGCTGCAGCCATCGCCACTAACTGTGTTGCCATCGTCGCATTGCTCACTGCCGCCCGTGATGCCGTTGCCACAAATCGGTGGCCCTTCACAAATAAAGCCATACCCGTTTGGACAAGCTTGGTCATACCAATAGCCGTCGTTACCGCCCGTTGAAAAGTTTAGCCAGCCGCAATCTTGGTTCATCGCGCCGCCGCCGTCGTTAGGCTCGCCACCCACCCAGTTGCTGTAGGTTGAGGTGCCGTTGACCCACGCGAAAGAGCCTTCGCTCGTGCGGTCGTTGATGCCAATCCACGAATCCACCGTTTGTGCGTTTGAAAGTGCAGTATTTTCAGCAGCGTTGTTGATGGTCACCAAATAATACCCACTTGCCACACTTGGGCACAGTGTCTCTGCGCTCTGATAGTTGGTGTTCGCCGTACAGAAAAAATACTCGTTGCCACCTGCGATGCCCGTCCAGCGACGGTTGCCAACCGGGCAGGCGGCATTACAGACACTCGGTGAACCCGTGCAAACATACATGGTTTCAACTGTACAGGTTGCGCTGCAGCCATCGCCGCTCGCCACGTTGCCATCATCACACGCCTCGGTTGACCATACCCTGCCGTCACCGCAGGTTGCCGCCGTTTCAATCGTACAGGTTGAGCTACACCCGTCGCCGCTGACAGTGTTGCCATCGTCGCAAGCTTCTGTGCCGCCCGTGGCGCCATTGCCACATACCGCTGGGCCTTCGCAAATAAAGGGCGCGGTATTCTGGCAATTTTGGTCGAGCCACTGCCCGTTATAAGCAGGCAAATTTTTGTAAAGCTGGCCACAGTCCTGGTTCATGGCGCCGCCGCCGTCGTTGGGCTCGCCCGGATACCAGTTTGTGTAAGTCGACGATCCACTGACCCACGCAAAGGTGCCCTCGGTCGTTCGGTCATTCAATCCAGTCCACGATGTCACGGTAGACGTGTTGCTGACATGCAAATTCTCTGCCGCACTGTTAAGCGTGACTAGGTTCCATCCGGCCGACACGTTGGTACACAAGGTCTCAGCAAGCGCATAGGCAAATGTGTTCGTCGAGCAATAATAGTATTCGTTGCTCGCCGCGATGCCGCTCCATTTACGATTGAGCGCCGCACAGATCAGTGTGCACTGCGAAGCAGAACCAGTACAGTAATAGCCCGTTTCAACTGTACAGGTTGCGCTGCAGCCATCGCCGCTGGTCACGTTGCCATCGTCACACGCTTCTGTTGACCATACCCTGCCGTCGCCGCAGGTTGCCGCCGTTTCAATCGTACAGGTAGCGCTGCAGCCATCGCCACTAACCGTGTTGCCATCATCACACGCTTCTGTGCCGCCAGTCACGCCGTTGCCGCAAATCG
This sequence comes from Polyangiales bacterium, assembly GCA_044224525.1. Lineage (GTDB taxonomy): Bacteria > Myxococcota_A > Polyangia > Polyangiales > CBDCBC01 > JBGAKI01. Next base: position 29,880 of record JBGAKI010000019.1, read on the forward strand.
CCGGACCCTCACATACAAAGCGACGATTGAGCGCACAGCTTGCGTCATTCCACAACGACGTGGTGCGTAGCTCCGCGCAGTGTTCGGTACCCCCGCCATTGTTTGGTTCGCCCACGGCCCAGCTGGTATAGGGCACCGCACCACCTGTGGGTGTTAGCCAGGTGCCTTCCAACGCTGCGTCGGTCGCGCCGATCCATTTGGTGTTTCCGCCCGAGGGGATCAGCGCTAAAAATGAATCTTCACTGGCGTTGTTAACAGTCGTCAAATGCCAACCGGCGCCGATGGTGCCGCAGGATGTCTCTGCAGCCGCCCAGGTAATCGTATTAGCGCAGTAGCGGTATTCGCTCGTGCCAAACCGATGCCAGCTGCCCCCTGGGCAGGTTGCTGAAAGTGGCACCAAGCGCTGCTGCACGGCGCGATAGACCGGCACCGACACCGCCGCAGTGGTGGCAGCTGCGGCCACTGACCAGAGTAAAAGCTTCGATTTGAGCAAAAGGGCGAGTTTTGACTTGAGGAGCATGGGTATTTACCTGCGACCAAAACGAGCTCGCAAAATTTCCTTTACGATTGCCGTTACCTATAAGAAAAATCGTCGATGTGTTTCAATAACAAAAACCACGTTCGCGAAACTTTCACGATCGCGCGCAATATTTGCTCGAGTTTATGCGCGCTAAGCACGCGAATTATTTGAGATTCATAAAAACATGATACCGAATCAGCGATATTCTTCTGCACTCGAAAGGCGATCGCGATCGTTTTTCAAGAAATCGCATTGTCGATCTCCATGACCGCTCGCTACATTGCAGAGGCATGCATTGGTTATTTTTACTTACACTATTGTGGTCAGTGGCCTGTAGCGGGTCAGGCCCGCGCGCACCCGCCCCCACTTTCATCGTTAACGGACAAGCAACCCAAGATTACGCTGCCGTGGGTCTACTCGAGGTGCGTAGCGATGACAGCATCATCACCACGTGCACCGCAACGCTGATTGGATCGCGCACGTTGCTAACGGCAGCGCATTGTTTTGATCCGCAACTAGCCGCAACCAAGGCTCAGCTGATAATCAATCAGCTGGCGCGTGAGGTCGACTTCAACAGCGTATTGCTACATCCAGGGTACGTCAGTCCATATGGCGCAGCGCCCGACGCCAACCCAGTCGCCGATCTTGCGCTTGCACGTCTCAGCACGGCCATCGATATTGATCCCCTCAAACTTTCGCAACACGTGCCAGCAACGGGCGACGAAGTCACCGTGATTGGGTTCGGTGTCAGCGCACAAACCGCGACGGGTATCCCGATTGGCGAGATCGACGGCACCAAACGCAGCGCTTTGAGCGAAGTATCCACTGTCGATTGTGAACTCATCGGTGACGTGACCGACGAAGCCAAGGGCGAGGCGCTCGGGCATATTTGCACCGGCGACTCAGGCTCGCCGCTTTTGTGGCAAGACGAGCAGGGCGTTGTGCGCGTTGTTGGCGTAGCCTCAAGTGGCACACCTGGTTGCACCCAAGGTTTCTATATCCGCACCGATAAGTACCTCGGCTGGATCAATGAACACGTAACCAACGATACCAGCGTTGAACGCCTTACACCCCCGCTCTTCGACGCGCAGTGCCAAGCGCTCGCGGTGCAAGACGCAGGCGCGCTGCCCGATCAGCAGTCACAGCTCAGTGGTTCAAACGGGTGCCAGCTTCAAGGGGATTGCGCCGTCACACAAGGGTTCGGGTGGCTCGTCATCGGCTGGCTAATGCGGCGATATCGCCATAAAAAAGGGCCCTTGACAGCGTCTTAATAAAAATACATATTTCCTATAGGAATACTCAACTATAGGAGGACATATGTCGTTACAACTGGGCAGCATCGCCCCTGATTTTGAACAAGAAACCAACGAGGGCTCGATTCGTTTCCACGAGTGGGCTGGCAAAAGTTGGGTGATTTTTTTCTCTCATCCCAAAGACTTTACGCCCGTGTGCACCACCGAACTGGGTTACGTCGCCAAAATCCGCGGCGAGTTCGATAAACGCAATGCCAAGGTGCTTGCGCTAAGTGTCGACCCGCAAGGCTCACACCGCGAGTGGATTAAAGACATCGAAGAAACACAAGGCGTCAAACTCAACTACCCGATCGTGGCCGATGCCGACCAAAAAGTATCCAAGCTCTACGGCATGATTCATCCCGAGCTCAATGACAAGATCACCGTGCGTTCGGTCTTCTTTATTGACCCAAACAAGAAGGTGCGCACCACCATTACCTATCCGCCGAGCACGGGCCGTAACTTTGACGAAATCTTGCGCGTGCTCGACTCGCTTCAGTTGACCGACAACTATTCGGTGGCAACCCCTGCCAACTGGAAAGATGGCGAAGATGTCGTGATTGTACCTGCGCTCACCGATCCTGAGGAACTTAAGAAAAAGTTTCCCAAGGGTTTTAAGGCCATCAAACCCTATCTGCGACTCACCCCACAACCCAACAAGTAAAAAAAGAGCCCGGGTCACCCCGGGCTCTTTTTAAAACCATCATAAAAGAGCCCGGGCCACCCGGGCTCTTTTATTTATCATTAGCGTATTTTTAGACGCCCCCGTCACCACCTTGGTTGTTCGAGTCGCCGTCATCACCGATAATCTCTTGGCACGCTGCTGGAAGCGACGTACACGTTGTGGGTGGCGCGACATCCTTGAAACCATCATTCGACGTCAGGTCACTGCAGCTTTGTGCATTGAGCGCCGCCACATTTGCGGCGACATAGTCGTCAATACACTTATTGAACTCACCCACCGTTGCCGTGCACGCAGCCACATCGGCTTTGGCTGTTGCGCAATCGCTGCCCGAGTCTGCGCCGGCGTCCCCATCATGTGTGTGCGAGCCGGCATCCGAGCCCAAGCACATCTCTACCTTCGCTTCGACGCTGGTCGATACTGACTCAATCTTGCTCGACAACGCCATACACACACTCTTGGCTTCGCTGTCGGTTAAATCAGACAGCTTCTTGGTGGCATCGACGCCGCCCACTTTATTGCTGCTATCATCTCCACAGGAAGAAAAGCCTGCGGCAACAGCACCAAGCAAAATGCCTGTGATAACTAGTAAATGTTTGATGTTCATATCATATCCCCCTCGTTGTGAGCGTCATTATACGGAACCTGGCGTGCGATACAACCTATTGATCAAGGTAAAAAAAAGCCCGGGGTGACCCGGGCTTTTTGCTACTGAACCTTGCGCCGCCGCCGTATCACAATCACAGCGAGCGCTGCAAGAGCCCAGGCCATAATCATCGAGCCGTTTCGATCAACAGGGGTCTTTACGGCACAACCACCACTCGATCCACCACCATGGCCCATGGAACCCTCATCGTTAACACCGGGTATCGTGCCTGTATAGGTCTTCAACTCAAGTGTCGGGTCGCCAAGCAGTTGATACATAAACAGCGTGTCGCGATCAGCTTGCTCGCTCGCATAGGCTACGCGGGCTTGTTGCAACGCATCGCCCAGACGCGCGTGTTCTCCTGATAAGGTGGCTTCGTAGAAATGCTTTCCCAATCGCTCGGCGTATTGATGTGTGGAGATGCCTTCCGAACCCACTGCGGCAATCATGCCACCGTCAGGCTTGATGACCATCTCTTCACCGAGTGCTTTGTAACCAGGCACCGCAAAACGCGCCACCAAACAAGTCATCGCGGAAATAATCGGCCAACCTTGCTCGCTTGTCATCTGTGCCAAATCGTCGGTTTCAAAGAAAGGTTGTTTGCCCAGCACATCTAGACCACCGTGGCCCAGATAGTTGATCATAAATCCACCTTGTTGCAGTGCCTGAATAAACTTGGCTTTGCCAGCTTCCACGCCAAGCTCTTCTACATACACGCGGTTCACGGTGAACCCGCCGCCAATCATCGTGCCAAGCTCATCGGACGCTTGAGAAAAGCTCGTGTCACCGTCTTTGTTATCAGCCGCGAGCGTGATCGATTTCGTCCATTCGCCGCCGCTCTTCTCGTAGGCCATGATCTTTTGGATCACGCTGTGAAGTGTAGCCGCGTCTTCAGCGGGAATGCGACCCACAATAACTTCAGGCACACCGTCGTCGCCGGTTACGTCGGCAACCGCGACGTCCGAAGCGAACGCGCCTTGCGAGGTCGAAACCATCAAGGGTGGCAAGACGTTGCCTGTGGCCACATTGCGTCCATTGAAGTCGTAGTGGCCCGCCCCGGCAAGAAGCACATAACGTGGCTTGACCGCCCAAGTCGCTAGCGCGTATTTGATAAACGACTGAATCGCACGCGGGCTCTGATCGCCACCGTTGAACTCATCATAGATGTCTTCAATATCAACGACCATCGGCGTGAGGCCGCGCTTTTGGCGATAGTCGGCAAAGGTCTGTGCGTCCTCCATGAAGTCCGAGCGTGTGATGATCACAAAATCGGCTGCATTTTGTGCGTCACGAAGCGTTGACGGTTTATCCGCCCAAGTCGACGCAACCGTTGGCACCGCGCCATCGGTGGTGACCACATAGCTATGACCTTTTTCTGCGTGAAAGCGAGCTTGAGAACCACTTGCACCGCTTTCAATCGTTGCGTTACCCACTACAAATACGTTGCTTGGATCACTCACATCCACAACGCTGACATCGTTTCCACTAAAACCCGTGACCGTTGCTTGCGCACTGGAGGTGGCTGTGAACGTGAGGCTGTTGTTGACAGCGACAAGTTTACGCGTGTACCACAGGTCGATCGAGTCAACATATTCAACCGCGTTAATAGCGCTGCTTGAATTGTAGCTGAGCACCAAGGTATTAAGGCCTGCCTTCAGCACGCCTGCGGGTACCGCAAAAGTGCCGCCATACATGCGTCGGTTTTCAAACGCGATGAGCCCAAGCGCTTGCCCATTCAGCAACACATTGATGCGATGCGCATCGGCATCGGGACCGCTGGTGGCGCCTTGCACATTAACCCTAAGCGTTGCACTGCTTGCGTCCACCACACCATCAGCGGTGAAAGTAAATGCCATCGATGGGGTGGCCGCACTCAAACCAAAGCGGTTACCTCCCACCTCGTCCTTACCAATCATAAACCAATAGTCGCTATCGGGATTGGGTCGGAAGGCCGTTGCAGCAAAGTCATCGCTTTCGATATGGGCATAATCAGCAAACGCCGTGGCACTGCCTACGCCCGGTTCATTGTCATAGCTTAAAGCTTGTGACCCCTTGGCATGGCTGATCCAACAGACCGCTTCGTGGCTATAAGCGCTGTCATTGGCCGTGCCATAAAAATCGATGCCTTCAGCGTTCTTGCTCGCCCGCCAAGTTAACGTTTGCGTGCCGCGTCGCACCGACAATTCTCCTGCTGCGACCCACTGCTTTACCTCGCCCGTCGACACGCCCATCTTGGCTGCAATCGAGCTTAGCGGCACCCGTTGCCAGCCCGTGCGGGTAATGCCGACCTTAACCACCGAGGCACCCGACATCGGGGGGTGCACGCGGCTAGGTGAGAGTGTTGCATCTGCAGCAAAACCCTTCGCAATAAGTGGTGTGCTCGTGCGAGCAGTCACCGTATTTTGTCCTTGCATCAACGCAAGCGCTGCATTGCTTTCTTCGAAGACAAGCGAGAAGGGCCCGTAGCTATTCGTCTTGCCATGAAAGTCGGTTTCAACAATCTCGTAAATGGCGCCTCGAGCACTCTGTGCCACGCGATCCCAGGCGAGATAATGTGAACCTTGCGCCGCAAATGGCAATGCCATCAGCGCCGTCGAGGTCACAAGTGTTTTGCTGCCGCCTTCGACGCGGTAAAGATTGAAAGATACCGTACCAACCTCAGACGCGGTGCTCCACTGCACCGCAACAGCGCCACCACTGCGGTATGCCGCGACATGTTTGATGAGTGCAATATTACCGGTCGAACAGGTGGCCATGCCAAGGTTACAGCGCTCGCAGTTGGCAAACGTGCCAGCCGGATCGCTCGCTGGATCGCCCGCTGCACCAACACAAAAATCATCGCCCGCCGCGCCATCGATCGTATCGGTGTCACCGGCGCCGCCATCGAGCGAATCGTTACCGCCACAACCATTCATTGCGTCGCTACCTGCCTCACCGTAAAGCACGTCGGTGCCCGAACCAGTGCCGTTGGTTTCGTCGCCATAAATAGCGTCTACGCCGGCGCCCCCATAAATGGTGTCATTGCCGCCATTGCCGGCAAGCGAGGCGTCGTTGCCATTATCGCCGTAGATAAAATCATCACCCGCATTGCCTGTAATGGTGTCGATGCCGTCGCCACCGCGCAGCGTGTCAGCGCCGTCGTTGCCATTGATCGTATCGTCGTTCGCGCCGCCATCCACGGTGTCATCGCCGCCGCCCGCCCATACCCAATCGTCGCCTGCACCGCCATTGAGCGCCGTATCTGCAACGCCGACGTTCTCATCGCCCGCGTCACCGTCGTCACCATAAATGCTGTCATTGCCACTGCCGCCATCGATGGAATCGGCGCCATAGGTTGTTGCCGTACCCGTGATGGCATCGCCCCAGATGAAATCGTCGCCGCCATTGCCATTAATGGTGTCGCTGCCCGAGCCACCTTCGATGACATCGGTGTCCGCGCTGCCGTTGATGTTGTCGGCGCCACCACCACCATAAAGATCGTTACCGCCATCGTTCATGGTGCCTGTGCCGTCATCGCCATAAATAGTATCGGCAAGGCCCTGGTTCAGCTCATCAGACCCGGCATCCCCGTCATCGCCCCAAATTTGATCGTACCCATCGTCGCCATACAACGTGTCGCTGCCATAACTAAGAATGGTTCCCGTGTCCACGTCCCCGTAGATCACGTCGTCGCCGTCGTTACCACGGATCGTGTCATTTTGCCGACCACCGACGATGAAGTCACTGCCCGCGCCGCCATTGATGATGTCGGTTCCGACATTCCCTTCAATGTAGTCGTCAATATCGCCACCTGTGATGGTGTCGTTGCCACCCAAGCCAATGATGCAGTTATTCACACCGTTGGTTCCGTTAAGGGTATTGCCCGCTGCCGTACCGATCACCTGATTGTAAGTGGGGTAGTTCGTCGTACAGAATGTTTGGGCACACATCACGGTGGTGCAGCCGCTTTCGGCGCGCGCATTTTGCGGCATGATCAACACGGTAGCGACAAAAAAAGTCGCACAAACTATCACAATACTAATCGCATCTAAAAGCTTTTTTGCGAAAACGTGTATTGGGTGGGCGTACATGAGTTTCTCCAATGATTCGACGGCACTCAATAATTTTCTAAGAAAGGTCAACTCAATGCACAAAAGCGAGGTGTCGTTCTCGATCATAATAAAAAGCGATCGAAGCGATCGCCCCTGTGGATATCATTGCTAAACGCATGGTGTGATTGGTGAAAATGCGCTAGATTCGCGCTCTATGCCTGAGTCCCTCGCCAAACCCCACGTCGAATCAGCGTCTGGTTTTGAGCCCGTCACCCCTGAAATTAGCTTTCCTGAGCTCGAAAAGCGCTGCCTTGAGCTGTGGCGCACCCAAAATATCTTTTCACGCTCGATTGAGCTGCGTAAGACTGGCCCAGCCTTTGCCTTCTACGAAGGCCCCCCCACCGCCAATGGCATGCCCCATCCGGGGCATGTGCTCACCCGTATCGTCAAAGACCTCTTTTGCCGCTACAAAACCATGCAAGGGTTTCACGCGCCGCGCCGCGCCGGCTGGGATACCCACGGCTTGCCCGTCGAGGTCGAAGTTGAAAAGACGCTCGGCATTCATGGTCGCTTAGACATCGAAAAATACGGTGTCGAAGCCTTCACGCGTCGTTGCGTCGAGTCGGTCTTCAAATACATCGAAGAATGGCGGCGCATGAGTGAGCGTATCGGCTTTTGGGTCGACCTTGATGCAGCTTACGTCACTTACCATCAAAGTTATGTCCAGAGCGTGTGGTGGGCGCTTAGCGAGCTCTACAAGAAAAACCTTCTCTACCAAGATTATAAAGTGGTGTGGTGGTGGCCCCAGGGCGGCACCGCGCTTTCCGCAGGAGAAGTGGGTCAAGGCTACCGCACGGTCGACGACCCCTCGGTGTTCGTGCGCTTCAAGGTGCAAGGCCAGGCAAACACCTCGTTATTAGCCTGGACGACCACCCCATGGACGCTGCCCAGCAACGTTGCGCTGGCGGTTAAAGAAAAAGAAACCTATTGCACGGTTGAGCTTGAAGACGGCGAAAAGTTGATCCTCGCGCGCTCTCGACTTAAAGAAGTACTTAATAAGCATCCACATAAAGTTATTGCCGAACAAACCGGCAAGAAACTCATCGGTTTACACTATACGCCGGTTTTTGACGTGCCAACACCTGAGGGCGGCAAAGCCTATCAAGTGATCACCGCCGACTTTGTCACGCTCGACAGCGGCACAGGCATTGTGCACTTAGCGCCTGCCTTTGGTGAAGACGACTTCCGAGTCGCCAAAGAAGCGGGGCTCGGGTTTTTGCAACTCGTCAAACCCGATGGCACGTTTGTGGATGAGTTCAAACCTTTTGCGGGTCGCTACTGTAAAGAAGCCGACCGCGATTTGATTCGCGACCTGCGTGCGCGTGGATTGCTCTTTCATGAAGAAGTCTACCGTCACGAATACCCATTTTGTTGGCGCGCCGACCAAGACCCACTGATCCAATACGCCCGTCGTTCGTGGTTCATCCGTACGACCAAGTTAAATAAAGAAATGCTCGCCAACAATGATAAGATTCATTGGGAGCCCGAGCACATTAAAGAAGGGCGCTTTGGCGAGTTTTTGCGCAGCAATGTTGACTGGGCGCTGTCGCGCGAACGTTATTGGGGCACGCCGCTGCCGATTTGGGTCAACGACGAAACTGGCAAGGCCGATGTGGTCAGCTCGGTGAGTGAGATCCTCGCGCGCAACCCGCAAGCCTTCGACGCGTTTGAAGCTGCCCAAAAAAGCGACGCCACGCTGGTCGACGATTTACGGGTGCACAAGCCATGGATCGATCAAGTCACCTGGCGCAAAGAAGGCGAGCCGGGTGTGTATCGGCGCGTGCCCGAGGTGATCGACGGTTGGTTTGATTCGGGCTGCATGCCTTTTGCGCAATGGGGGTACCCGCATCAAAACAAAAAAGCGTTTGAGCAGTTCTTCCCGGCCGACTTTATCACCGAAGCCGTCGATCAAACGCGCGGTTGGTTTTATTCGTTGCTTGCGGTCAGCACGATGCTTTTTGAAAAACAGAAGCTTCCGCACCCCTTCAAACATTGCGTGGTGCTTGGCATCATCGGCGACGAAAAAGGCCAAAAGCTTTCTAAATCAAAGAAAAACTACACCGACCCGATGGACATGATTCAAACTTTCGGGGCGGATGCCATGCGCTGGTCGCTTTATATCTCGAGCGTGCCCGGTCAGGCGACGCGCTTTTTCCCCGGGGCGGCGCAAGAAGCTGTGCGCGAGTTTTTGCTGAAGCTTTGGAACGTCTACAGCTTTTTTGTCACCTATGCGCGCATCGACCACTGGCACCCGCATAAAGCGTTAAGCGAGCACCAACTATCAGAGCTCGACCGCTGGCTCTTGGCCGAGTTCGACGACGTGGTACGCGATGTCACCAAATCCATGGATGGCTATCGCAGCCACCCGGCCGCGCGCCGTATCGCCGAGTTTGTCGATGCGCTGAGCAACTGGTATGTGCGCCGCTCACGTTCGCGCTTTTGGGCTGAAGGTGATGTCGCCGATAAACAAGCCGGTTTTGCCACGCTGCATCACGTGCTCGTCGAGTTTGCAAAACTCTGTGCGCCCTTTACGCCTTTCGTAAGCGAAGCCATTTACCAGAATCTGGTGGTGCAGCACGACAAACAAGCACCGGCGTCCGTGCACCTTGTCGATTTTCCAGCAGCCAAGGTCACCAAAAAAGACGAATCGTTACGCGTGGGCGTTAACGCGATTCGCGACATTGTTACACTGGGTCAGCAGGTGCGCGCACAAAGCAAGCTCAAAGTGCGCCAGCCACTGAGCGAAGCCATCGTCGTTGTGACCAGCGACGAGGATATTAAAGCGGTCGAACATTTCGGCGGTGCCATCCGTGAAGAGCTCAACATTCACAATGTAATCACCACCAACGAACCCGAGCGTTACGTCGATTTTACGCTGCTGCCAAACTTTAGACGCCTGGGCACCAAGCTTGGCCCGAAGATGCCTGCGCTCAAGTCAGCGCTTGCCAAAGCCAACGGCCTTGAGCTTTACAAGTCGCTCGGCGAAAAGGGCAGTGTTGAGGTCATCGTCGATGGCGAACCGATCAAACTCGAAAACGATGATGTCGAAGTGCGTTTGCAAGCGAAGTCCGGCTTTGCCGCGGCCGCGCAGGGTGCGCGCGTGGTGGTGCTCGACACCACGGTCACACCCGAACTGAAGTTTGAGTGTTATGCGCGCGAAGCAATCAATCGCATTCAGCGCCAGCGTAAAGAATTGAAGCTTGCGTACGAAAGCCGCATTGAGATCACCTATCAGGCCGAGGGCGAACTCGCTGAAGCGCTTGCCAAACACAAAGAAATCATCGCCGGCGAAACGCTCGCCAAACACTTTGAACCCTCCAAGGACACGCTGCCGCCCTCAGCCAACGCGACCGACATCGAAGGCTTGCCTTTCGCTTTTGAAATCAAACCTTCTTGAAGTGTTTTTTACGCAACTCTTCCTTGAAATCGGCCTCTTCGTCGATCGACATCTTCTTACCTTGTGCGAGGTTCTTGGCGTGTTTAGCCAGCGCTTGGTAACGGTGATAAAGATGCTCGAGCTCTTCTTCGGTCAAGTCTTCAACGTCGATCAAACGGTTTGAGCCACCTTCGCTCGCTGCGATGAGCTCATTAAGTTTAAGATGCACGGCGCGGGTGTCTTTGTTTTGTGCGTGTTGAATCAAAAACACCATCAAGAACGTGATGATCGTGGTTGCAGTGTTGATCACCAACTGCCAGACCTCAGAATAATGAAAGAGCGGGCCGGTGACGCCCCAGCCGACGATCAGCAAGAACGCAGCGGTAAATGCCCACACACTGCCAGAGGCTTGTGTGGCCGCACTGGCAAACTTTTCAAATAGATGTCGGATGGCTCGATACATACCTTTGCTCCTCAAGCACCCACTCTACCATCAATCCTTCAACTTGCTCTCGTGCACCGCTTTTAGAATCTGGTTGCGATAACGTTTCTGCAGCGCCTTCAGCTCATCTTCGCTTAAATCCTCAAGGTCCAGGTGATTGCTAACGTCCGATGGATGCCCATGCAGCGTACAAATGATTTCATCCAGCTTCACATGAATCGCACGTGTATCTTTGTCTTGCGAGATCTGAATCAAAAACAACATTAAGAAATTAAGCGTGCCGGTGACCGAGTCACCCGTCATCTGCCAAATATCACCCTGCGTAAACAACGGTCGCGCGATCATCCACACGACAACAATCAAAAATGCCCAGCCAAAGGCCCAGACGTTGCCAAACATGCGCCCAGCCACCGTGGCCATCTTTTCAAACCCTGGTTTAAACGCCCTAATCATGGTTTTCTCCTTATAAAAGGTAGCCTTTTAGCCAACTTTGAAAGTAAAATGAGAGACAGTACGAATACTCTAACGCATTCAACCACCTTGCCATGCATAAACATTTTAATCATTCCCATTTCCCTGCGACGCGCATGCGCCGCACACGCATGAACGCTTGGTCGCGCCGCCTAGTCGCCGAGCACGTGCTCAGCGTCAACGATTTGATTTGGCCGATATTCGTCAAAGAAGGGCAGGGCGCAGCCGAGCCCATCGCTACCATGCCTGGTGTCTTTCGCCACACGCATGAGTCGCTTAAGCCCGCGCTTGAAGAAGCGGCCAAGCTTGGCATCCCAGCGGTCGCCCTGTTTCCAGTGGTTGATGCGAGCAAAAAATCGGACGACGCGCGCGAAGCGTACAACGCTGACAATCTGGTTTGCCGCACAATTCGCCATATCAAAAAAGTCGCGCCCGAACTTGGTGTAATTTGCGATGTCGCACTCGACCCATACACATCACACGGGCACGACGGGTTAATCCGTGGTGACGAAATTATAAACGATGAAACCGTCAACGTGCTCGTCCAACAAAGCCTGGTGCAAGCCCAAGCCGGCTGTGATGTGATCGCACCCAGCGACATGATGGACGGTCGCGTTGGGGCGATTCGCCACGCGCTTGAAGAGAAGGGTTTCAAGAACACACTGATTCTTGCCTACGCTGCCAAATACGCATCAGCATTTTATGGCCCCTTTCGCGACGCCATCGGCTCGTCTTCGAGTTTAGGCAAACGCGACAAACGCACATATCAAATGGACGCTGCCAACCTCAGTGAAGCGCTACGCGAGGTGGCGCTTGATTTAGAAGAGGGCGCTGATTGGGTGATGGTCAAACCCGGCATGCCTTATCTGGACATCGTCCGCGCCGTGAAAGAGAACTTTGGCGTGCCAACCTTTGTGTACCAAGTCAGTGGCGAATACGCGATGCTCAAGGCCGCCGCTGCGCAAGGCATGCTCGACGGCGACGCCGCCATGATCGAAGCGTTGCTCGCATTCAAACGCGCCGGCGCCGACGGCATCCTCACCTACGCTGCCGTCGACATCGCAAAAGCACTCGTTCGCTGACCCTTGCCATTGCATCCTAACGGGGTGAATCGTTGTGTCGTTAGCGATGCGGCAATTTACATGCTAATATTCATTTCGAAGGACGTTTTTCATGCTTAAGCCATTGCTTTACTTCGTTAGTTTTATTGTCGCGTTCACCTTACATTCAAGGTTAGCAAACGCTGTTCCCCCGGCCACAAGCGAGACCTCGATCGGTTGTTGGGGCCATGAAAGCGAGCCACTTGTTACGTCGAGCTCAACCACTGAGTGCGAAGTGAGCTCAACCTACACATTCGATCAAGATCCGTGCGATCTGGGCATCCAAAGTATACATCAGCAAGGAACCGAACTCTTGGGCTTCATCGGGAGTTTTTTGATCGGCAATACAACCTATCCGGTATCGCGATCTAGCAGCACAGATGCTCGTGTTTCGCTCAGTCAAGCAGCGGCCAAACCTTTTCGTCTTTCCATGCACAGCTACCCTTCGACGCCTGCGTTAAGCGCTGTGCCAAACATAACGACACACATTGACTACATTCCGTCGCTTGATGCAGCGCGCCCCATGCTCAAGATAACGTCGAGTGCCCAAGGCTCGCAGTGGCTCTGCAAAAACAATGGTGAAGAGCTAAGAAACATTCACGTATTGCAGCGTGAACTGGTCGGCACCACCACACACACGTTAACGGGCGAGCGTTATTATCAAACATTTGATTTCACTTCGCCTGTCAGCGGCGCGTTGGCAGCCATCATCAACACGCTCAACACCTATTGCCGGCGCGGAGCACCTGGGCTCGCGTTTAAGCAGCCGGCGCCTTAAGCCAATTATTGCCCGCCCTCGCACATCAACCGCATCGCGTATCATGAGTGTCTCGTTTCGCCTAGTGTCGATTCAAAACGGTCGCGTCTGAATATGCACCCACCGTGCGAGGCCCAACGCCCATGAAAGCCTACGCCGATTTAGGGTCGCTCGCTGTTTAGCTATGGTGTAAGCTTTGCAAACAATGGAGCAGATAATGAAGTGTTCGGTACTATTCTCAGTCGCCTTAACTTTGGCAGCATGCGGATCAAGTTCACACGCGCCTCATCATGTGGTGGTGCCCATGCAGCCTGCCATTGTCGAGCAATACCTCGTCGATATCGACGCGCTTAGCGAAAGCGACAACACGGGCAAAAGTTTCGTCGTCAAATCGGGCCGCGACGACATCAGCGAAAACGATCTGCGCTTTCGCGAGTTCGCCCGCATTGTCGGTAACGCGCTGCGCATGCGCGGTTTTGTTGAGGCCGATTCTCTCGACAAAGCAGACCAAGTTGTGTCATTGCGTTATGGCGTCGGCGATTCGCGCTTGATCACGCAAGAGTTTCTCTTCCCGGTCTATGGTCGTAACGGGGCTGTGCAGGGTACAAATAAAGCCGAACCAAGCGACACGCCTGCGCCGCAATCTTACGCTGCAACCACCTACAGTCCTCAGCTGACGCCTGCGACGATGTACACGCGCTGGGTGTTCATCCAAGCCGAGGACGCCAAAACATATGGCGGCGCCCGCGAAGGTCGCGAAACCCGCGATGCCAAGGGCACTGCCAAAGCCGCTGATCGTCGCCTGGTATGGGAAACGCGTGTTGCAAGCACGGGCGCGTCGGGCGATTTACGTCGAGCCTTTCCTGCGATGATGTTCGTCGCCTATCCCTATCTTGGCATGAGCAGTGGCGAAATCCGCGAGCACTATCTCGCGCTGCAAGAAAACGATCCGCGTTTGCATCCGCTTTTGGCGTATGCACCTGCAACACCCGCGGCGCCTGCTGCACCTGTGGCCGAAACGCCCGCCGCGCCCGCAGCGGTTGAACAGCCTGCGCCCGCTGTCGCAGCGCCGGTCGCACCGGCAACCAAACCCGCCAAGCCCGAGGCCGTCAAAACCGCCCCATCAAAACCGGCGGCAACAAAGCCCGCCCCGGTGCCGGCAAAGCCCGCAAAACCCGCCAAGAAATAACATTTGAGCTGCACGATTCAGTGAACCGCCATGAAGCGCTTGCAAAAGCAACGCGCATGACTACCTTTAGGCCCATCATGACAGACAACGCGCGCATCGTTCATTGCAGCAAACTCAAAAAAGATCTGCCAGGCCTTGAAAAGCCCCCGTTCCCCAGCGACTTCGGTAAACAGATCTTCGACAATGTGTCCAAAGAAGCATGGGACATGTGGATCAAAGAAAGCGTGCGCATCATCAACACCTACCGCGTTGACCTCGCCAGCAAAGAGGGCGCGCAGTTCATGGTCAAACAAATGAAGGTCTATTTCGGTTTTGAAGACGGCGAAGTCGCCCAAACCGCCTGGACCCCCCCTAAAGATGCCGCCACGCCCAACGACGGCAACGCTTCCTGACAGCGCTCGATGATTGTCGGCGCGTTACTTAATTGCCAATAAAACAACCAGATTACCTGCTTTTTCCTGTGCTCGCTTGTCGATCGGCCGATGATGAGCTAATTTGATGCATAGAAATCTTATGCAGTGCCTAATTCCTTTTCTCGGTCTACGCGTCGGTGTGTTTTTCCTAATGGTTGTTCTACTCGGTGCCTGCGAAAATCGAGAATCACAAGAACTCGCAAGCGCGACCGGTGCCTCACAAACCGCTTTGGGACTGACGACAGCGTTAGCGCAGGACGACGATGGCAACTGCTTTGCCGTTGTAAGTCAATATGTTGGTACCTGCGCGTCTGATATCGATCGAGAGACCGCAAACCTTCGAGCGGTGGGCTGGTTAAAATTAGGGGAAACTTTTCCCAACACAGTCGCCTATGTCTGGCAATACAAACCGGGAAAACTAACGTTCGACCTGCTCGGTGCCGGAAATCCCGCGTTGCGAAGTCCCGGCACCACGCGCGCGTTGGTTGAACAGGTGCCCGCGTTGCTTTGGGTTGATGCAACCAGTGAGCTGCCCGATGGAACTCGCCCGCACATGCAGTTGGCCACCGGCTTCTCGTCTCCCCGTGCTGGCAACGAAATTAGATCGACCGCAACAAAAAGCGTCGCAAAACAACTTTGTAAAGGTCTCTATAAAGAAGTCGATGTCACACAACTGTTCGAAGAAGAAAAAGCAATCTTCAACAATCTCGCCGAGCTCGCGTCTGCGCATGGACGAAACTTCCGCACCAAGCTCGACAAACTGTGTCCGGCGGATGAGTTTGTGGTAAGCGGCGGCGGCGGGTGTTAACGCCCACAACAGCAACCAATAATTTCTTTTAAGAATCTTTGCGTGAATTCTTGTGGCGTGCGAGCGTCATCTTGCTAGATTGCGCCCCGCTTATGAATCACCAAGGCTTTTATCGCATCACCGTTGGCCTGATGCTTGGCTTGCTTATCGCCTGCTCGAATCAAGGTCCGAGCGCGTCGACGACAAGCGCAGCAGAAGACGGCGCCGCCGCATCATTCCTCGACATCATATTTAAGGCCGATAATAAAGGTCGCTGCAAAGCGATGGTTTATAAAGTCATCGGCGATTGCAGAACTTCGATCCATGAGCGGCAGAAGGCTGTGGCAGCCGCTGTAACCTTGGCGCGACAGCTGACGGCGAGCGATTCCAAGCTTCGCTCGCAGCCAGACGTTTTTGATTTTGGATTTGATCTTGCCCGTCACGAGTCGGGCGCCGCTAGCATAACGACTCAGGATGTTTCCGCCGAAGCCTATGGCGCCAGCTGGGCGTACACGCGCACGCCAACAACCTTTTCAGTCGAGCCGCCACGGATGAGACTTTTGGTCGGGTTTCCCTACCAAGGGCGGGGTGATGATCTGAATCGCGCGGGCTGGATTGGGGCCATTGCGACCAAGCACGTCGCACCTGGGTATTGTGCGAAGGTTGTCACTCGAGACCAGCTACACCTCGAATCGGAATATGCAAGTCTCTTGACCGAACTTATTCCGCTAGCTAACGACGCGGGGAAACAACTACGTGCATCGTTAGGTAACTTGTGCCCGCCCAGTGACTCGCTCAAGCGCGCATCGTGTGTGGTCGACACCGAGCTTTAATCTCGTCACGTCAGTACGACTCATGCAACAATAACCTCATTCGGTATGTTGCAAAACACTTTACGGTTTTTTGGGTGGGTAGGCGCTTTCTACTGGTTATGTGCGTGCTCGAACCACGATCCGGCCGGGTTAGAGGGCGTCGCGCCCACACCTTCTGCGGCACGTCTCACCGTGCTTGCAAGCGACCGGGGCGCGCTCAGCCCGCAGTTCATCGCGTCGCAAAAGTTCTACGAGCTTGAGGTTCCTTTTTGGACCTCGAGCTTTTCGTTGACGGCCGCTGCTGGCGACGATGTTGCGATCAAGGTCAACGACGTCGACATAACCCAAGGTGCGCCCAC